>NZ_JBFREP010000015.1:0-161212 GCF_052114365.1 Agrobacterium sp. MCAB5 | reverse complement strand
CCTTCCTCCACCTCGACGTCCCCGGCATCGGCCCCATCACCGCCAGAACCGACGGTGAATTCGAATGCAAACACGGCGATACCGTCTTCATCACACCAGATGATGCCAAAATCCACAGGTTCGATGACAAGGGCATCGCGATATGACGCGAAGACCGGAAGGCAAATCCGCGCTGCGTGCCGGGTAYCTGTCATCCGGTCCTGGCACAAACAACGTTTCCCCTTCGAGGATCGTGACATGACATGCAAACTCTCCCTCGCCACGCTTGATGAAGCCAAAAAAACCGCGGCGATTCCGTCCTATTCCCGGGCCGATCTTTCCGCCGGAATCGTGCATTTCGGCGTCGGCAATTTCCACCGCGCCCATCAGGCGGTCTATCTGGACGACCTGTTCAACACCGGCGCGGACCACGACTTCGCCATCATTGGTGCGGGTGTACTGCCATCGGACGCGGTAATGCGCGAAAAACTTGCCGCACAGGATTTCCTGACCACGGTGGTAGAGCAGGACAATAATCGCACCGGTGCGCGCGTCACCGGGCCAATGATCGACATTCTGAAGGTTGGCGATACCCAAGGCATTATCGACACGCTCGCAGATCCGAAAATCCGAATTGTTTCGATGACGATTACCGAAGGCGGTTATTTCATCGATGCTTCCGGCTCCTTCAATCCGCAGCATCCCGCGATTGCCGAGGATGGCAGGAACCCGTCTTCCCCGAAAACCGTGTTCGGCCTTATCGTTGCCGGGCTGAAGGCGCGGCGCGACAAGGGGCTTTCACCCTTCACCGTCATGTCCTGCGACAACATTCCCCATAATGGCAAGGTCACCAAAAACGCGGTGGTCGGTCTCGCCGCCTTGTTCGATCCGGCCTTCGCCAACTGGATCGGCGACAACGTCGCTTTCCCCAATTCGATGGTCGACCGCATCACCCCCGCCACGGGAGAGCGCGAACGCAATATCGCCCGTGACGATTTCGGCATCGAGGACAATTGGCCGGTCTTCTGCGAAGAGTTCAAGCAATGGGTGATGGAGGATAATTTCCCGGCGGGCCGCCCGGCGCTCGAAACGGCGGGCGTTCAGTTCGTCAAGGATGTTGCGCCTTACGAGCACATGAAGATCCGCATCCTCAATGGCGGCCATGCGGCGATCGCCTATCCGGCAGCGCTGCTCGACATCCATTTCGTGCATGAGGCGATGGAGCATCCGCTGATCCGGGCGTTTCTGGCAAAGCTCGAAAAGGAAGAGATCATCCCGGTCATTCCGCCCGTACCCGATACCGATCTTGGCGAATATTTCGGCCTGATCGAACGGCGTTTCCTCAACCCGAAAATCGGCGATACCATTCCGCGCCTCGCGCAGGATGGCTCCAACCGCCAGCCGAAATTCATCCTGCCCTCCACCGCCGACCGTCTGGCGCGCGGTGAAGATATTGTCGGTCTGTCGCTGGTTTCAGCACTGTGGTGCCGTTATTTCTACGGCACCTCCGACAGCGGCAGGCAAATCACCTTCAACGACGCCAGCGCCGAGAGGCTACAGGCGGCAGCCACAAAGGCCAAGGACGACCCGATGGCCTTCCTTTCACTTGACGATATCTTCGGGGAGGTTGCCGAATCGGAGCTTTTCCGTAAACGCTTCTCTCATGCATTGACGACACTGTGGCACGAAGGCACGGCGAAGACCTTGCAGCTTTATCTGGATGACAAGCTGGCTGAAAAGTGACGTGAGATGCGAGACGGAACCGGACCTCTTCTGATTTTCGACTGCGACGGCGTTCTGGTCGACAGCGAGCCGGTCTCCATCTCGGTTCTTCTCGACATGCTCTCCCATCTTGGCGTGGAGATGGGGGAGGAAGAGGCCTACAACCGCTTTCTCGGTCGCAGCGTTGCCAGCATGACGACGACTTTGTTTGAGGAATACGGTATCGAGACCGACATCGATTTTCTCGAGCATATGCGCGCGACGCTGTTTGAGCGTTTCCGCACCGAGTTGCGTCCCATCGMCGGCATTGCCGAAACGCTGGACAGGCTGGTGGCCTTCAAACGCTGCGTTGCCTCCTCAAGTCAACCGGAACGCATCCGTTACTCGCTGGGGCTGACCGGTCTCATCGATAAATTTGAGCCGCATGTTTTCAGCGCCACCATGGTGAAGAACGGCAAGCCGGCACCCGACCTTTTCCTGCATGCGGCGAGGCTGATGGGCACTGATGCGCGTCAGTGCATCGTGATCGAGGACAGCCCGGCGGGCATTGCGGCGGCGAAGGCAGCCGGCATGGCGGTTTTTGCCTTCACCGGCGGCTCGCATGCGCGGTTTCCGGCATTTCGCGAAAAGATCGCGGAGCTCGGGGCCAATGCCACGTTTGACGCCATGGAAGATTTGGTTCAACTTGTCGGCGATTATATGGGGAAGGGCGGTTTTGACAGCCAGGTGGAACGTGACGCAGGCTGAAGGAAACCATGCCTGCCACCGCCCGGAGGTCGTTACGCGAGGGATGGAACTGAAGTCTTGATGCGTCAAAATCTCGTCGCTGTCGATGTCGGAACGGCGAGCGCCCGCGCCGGGATTTTCGACCCGACCGGCAGGCTTCTCGCCCGCTCAACCCATCCCATCCTGATGCAAAGGCCGCAGGAAAACCATGCCGAACACGATTCCACCGATATATGGAACGCCGTCTGCCTTGCGGTGAGAGCAGCGCTTGCCGACGCGGGTGTGTCACCCGACAGCATAGCCGCCATTGGTTTTGATGCTACCTGCTCGCTCGTTATCCGTGATGAGCGTGGGGAACCGGTTTCTGTCTCCGTCACGGGCAAAGACCGGTTCGACACCATAGTCTGGCTGGACCATCGGGCAATCGGCGAGGCCGACCGGCTGACGGCATCCGGCCACCGCGTGCTGGATTTCGCCGGTAAAAGCGTGTCACCGGAAATGCAGATGCCGAAGCTGATGTGGCTGAAGGCGAATTTGCCGGCAAGCTGGGCGCGCATGTCTTTCGCCTTCGATCTGGCGGATTTTCTGACATGGAAGGCAACCGGTTCCACCAAGCGTTCAAATTGCACGCAGACGGCGAAGTGGAATTTTCTGGCGCAGGAAAATCCCGGCTGGCAGGCGGATTATCTCAATCTTGCCGGGCTTGGCGATCTGAAACAGCGGGCAGGCCTGCCTGAAACGACCGTGATGCCGGGCACAGCCATCGGCCCGCTTTCGCCCGAGGCTGCCGCCGAACTCGGCCTYGACACCGGCTGTCAGGTGGCGGCGGGCATGATCGATGCTTACGCCGGCACGCTGGGTGCGCTTGGCGGATGCCTTTCTGATGATGTGGGTAAACATGTGGCGCTGATCGCCGGCACCTCCAGCTGCCTTGTCGCCATGTCCGAGCGGCAGATGCCAGGCCACAGCCTGTGGGGTCCCTATTGGCAGGCGGTGCTGCCCGGCCACTGGCTGGTGGAGGGCGGGCAATCTGCCACCGGCGCGCTGCTTGATCATATCGTGCGCATGCACGCGGCGGGCGGAGAGCCGGATACGGCGCTGCACGCCCGCATCGTTGCGCGGGTTACCGAATTGCGCGCGCTCGAGGGCGCGGCCTTTGCCGAACGGCTGCATGTACTGCCGGATTTCCACGGCAACCGCTCACCGCTCGCCGATCCGCATGCGGTGGGCGTCATCAGCGGGCTGACGCTCGATACATCCTTCGACAGTCTCTGCCGGCTCTACTGGCGCACTGCCGTGGCGATTGCGCTTGGCGCGCGCCATGTGCTCGATGCGATGGAGCGTTTCGGTTATGCCGTCGAAAGCCTGCACGTTACCGGCGGCCATGTGAAGAACCCGCTGTTGATGGAGCTTTACGCTGATGTGACCGGCAAGCGCATCGTCGTGCCTGCCACAGCCGACGCCGTTCTTCTCGGCACGGCAATGACGGCGGCAGCCGCCGGCGGTGTGCATGCGGGCCTTGCAGCGGCGGGTGCCGCCATGTATCCGGGCAATACGGAAATCCCAGGCAATCCGGCGCTCACACCGCTTTACGAGCGGGATTATCGCCGTTTTCTCGCCATGCACCGCCATCGCCAGGAGCTGGAAAGCCTCTGATCTTTGCCTACAACGGCAGGTAAGGTCGTGGCGGACGGGCGCGATCCGTTTCCTCCCGCCGAGGGTCAGATGCCAAGCGAGCGTTTCAGGCCGGTYAGGTTTTTCATGCGTGCCGTGCGCTGCTCGTCGGCTCCGGCAATCAGGCTGCAGAGGGTGAATTCCATCAGCGCAACGAGCTGCAGCAGGCCTTGTCCGCCGGTCTGGGTGTGCGGCATGGCAAGACAGATATCGGCGCTTTCCGGTCCCCATTCATAGAACCGGGTGGTGATCAACAGGGTTCTGTAGCCGCTCTTTCGCGCCGTCGCAGAAAGGCTCTGCAAGGGCGTGATGCTGCCGCCGCAATCCATGAGGATGAGAAGCGCTTCTGCGGGATCGAAGTCCCAAAGGGCGATATAGGCGGCGCTGTCGCTGCCGAGGAAGTGCACGCGTCTGCGATACTCCAGCAACCGCCCGTGAAAGTGCCTTCCGGTGCCAAGGCCCTCCGGTGACGTTGCCAGAAACACATCTGCCGCCGAAGCGATCTCGCTCATGGCGACGCGCCATATCGGCTGGTCCGTCATTTCGAAAGCAGCCTGAATGGCCTGGATCTGTTGGGAAAGGAGTTGCGAAAACGGATTGGACTTCTGATCGCCGCTTTCAACAATAGCGGGCTGGTCCACGCCCGCGGTCTCTTCGGCGTGGCGCAGATCGATGCGAATATCGCTGAATTGCCTGTATCCGAGCGAGCGCAGAAAACGGCCAACCGTCATCGGACTGAGACTGAGCTTGGCAGCCAGTGTCTGCGCCGTCTCAAACGGCAATTCGTCCAGATGCTCGATCAGATATTTGGCGATCTTGCGCTCTGAAGGCGTACCGGCCTTCATGGCACGGGTCAGATTCAACAGTAGCTGTTCCACCAACGCCTCATTCTTTTATATTTATGAACGATGATGCATCCGCGCGCCCGGGCGAGCGTGCGAACCGCGACTTGTCGGTGGGGGCGAGCTTTTCCGGCCTTGTCCTCCACCGGACCGGAATGCGAATTCTAATAGATAGATTATTATATTTTAGAGACGTCTTTTATTCAAGGGAAATTCCATCAGCGGTTTAATTCCYAACAGCGACGTCTTCATTCCTGTCTTGCGGAGCGGATGGGCGGCGCCTATCTCTCCTGAACGCCRGTTTAAAACGCGAGAGGCGTCACAGGAGTTCCGAATGATTTTTAATGCGGCGAGGCTTGCCTTCAGCAATCTTTTTGCCACCGAGACCCGGTCGGTGTTCTGGAAGGTTTTGGGGCTGACGCTTCTGGTGCTGGCAGCGCTGTGGTTCGCCATCCGCTCTGTCTTCATCTATTTCGCCTTGCCGTGGGTGGATACGCTGATCCCCAGCGTGCCTGACTGGGCGGGATGGCTGACTTTCGTTTTCGCCATYTTCGCCGGRATCGGGCTGGCYTTGGCGTTGGCCTTGCTGATCTCGCCGGTCACTGCCGTTATTGCCGGATTGTTTCTCGACGATGTCGCCGAAGTCGTGGAGAAAAAGACCTATCCCGATGATCCGCCGGGCAAGGCGATGCCCATCGGTGAGGCCGTGGTGTCATCGATCAAGTTCTTTGGCGTCGTCATTGCCGGCAACCTGATTGCGCTTTTGTTGCTGCTGGTGCCGGGCGTCAACCTCATCGCCTTTTTTCTGGTGAACGGTTATCTGCTGGGCCGGGAGTTCTTCGAATTTGCGGCCATGCGTTTCCGCTCGCCCGCTGACGCGCGGCTGTTCCGGCTGAAACACCGCACAACCGTGTTCATGGCCGGGCTGGTGATTGCAGCGTTCCTTGCAATCCCCTTCCTCAACCTTCTGACGCCGCTTTTTGCGGCTTCGATGATGGTGCATCTGCACAAGGCCGTCAGCCGGCGCGATCCGTCATTCGCCGCTGGCCGCACCGAACAATTGCGCGGGTAGTTCCACCAGCGGAGCTGGAATATCGAAGGTCTTTTCCGGTGACTTGCAAATATCGGCAATCACGCAGCGCTCGCATTCCGGTTTGCGCGCCTTGCAGCAATAACGCCCGTGCAGGATCAGCCAGTGATGGGCATGGAACAGATATTCTTCGGGAATGATGCGGACGAGCCGGTCTTCCACTTCATCCGGGGTTTTCCCCGGCGCAAGACAGAGCCGGTTGGCAATACGAAAAACATGGGTGTCCACGGCGAGTGTGGGCACACCGAAGGCCATCGACATCACCACATTGGCCGTCTTGCGGCCSACGCCGGGCAGGGTCACCAGCTCCTCGCGCGTCCTCGGCACCTCRCCGCCGAAATTGTCGATCAGCATCTGTGACAAAGCGATAACGTTCTTGGCCTTGTTGCGGTAAAGCCCGATGGTCTTGATATGGCCGATCAGCTCCTCCTCGCCAAGTGCCAGCATTTTTTCCGGCGTATCGGCCACCTTGAACAGCGCCCGCGTCGCCCGGTTTACGCCCACATCGGTCGCCTGCGCCGAAAGCGCCACGGCCACCAGCAGGGTAAAGGGGTTGGTATGTTCCAGCTCGCCATTCGGCTCCGGCCGCTGAATGGAGAAACGGCGGAAGATCTCGTTCAACTCGTTCTTCGAATAGATCGTCTTCACACGCGCCGGTCTGCGGGCGGATGTCGCATTTGACTTTTTCAATGTTTGGGTGCTGGATCGTTTTTTGGCGACTGTCATGACCTATCTATAGCCAGCCCGCCCTGAGGAAATCAACGTGGATACGCTCAACGATCAGCCGATTTTTGCGGCGGAACTCGTTCCGCACCGTTCGCTCGGAAGAAGGGGTTTCCGGCTGCTTCTCGCCTTGTCCGGGCTTGCCTGCTTCCTCCATGGCGGCTTTTTCCTCACCACTGGCGCATGGCCCGTCGGCCTGTTCCTCGGGCTGGATTTTCTGCTGCTTTATGTCGCCTTTCGCGCCAATTACCGGGCAGCGAAGGCGCGGGAAGAGGTGAGCGTCTCGCGCACCAGCCTGTCTATCCGCAAATTCTCCCCGACTGGCCGCGTCGTCGAGCATCGTTTCAACCCCTTCTGGGCCCGCTTCAGGGTTCAGCGGCACGAGGAAATCGGCATCGTCTCCATGCATGTAACGGGTGAAGGCAAGGCAACGGATATCGGCTCGTTTCTCAATCCGGATGACCGGGAAAGCTTCGCCAAGGCTTTCGGCGGTGCGTTGGCGACGGTGCGGCGGATGTGAGCGGATAATTCCGCTTAAAACCCGTCAATCGGCTCGAGGCCGGTATCTCGGCAGAAACTGAGTACGGCGCAAGAAACGGGTGGAGACCGACGCGCTTTGATGGTTTTCTGTGAGGCGTTAGGAGACATGCGATGAACGCCAATATCATGCTGAATGAAGACATCACCCCCATCGGTTCGGATTACGATACTGTGCGCGGGGTTATCGAGCTTTTGACGCTGGATTATCGCGACCAGCCCTCCCTTGAAGCCATCGCCGCAAGGCTCGGCCAGTCGCCGACGCAATTGCAGAAGACCTTCACCCGCTGGGCCGGTCTTTCCCCCAAGGCGTTTTTGCAGGCCGTAACGCTCGATCATGCCAAAAGGCTGTTGCGCGAAGAGGATCTGCCGCTGCTGGAAACCTCGATCGAGGTCGGCATGTCTGGGCCCGGCCGCCTGCACGATCTGTTCGTCACCCACGAGGCCATGTCTCCAGGCGAATGGAAGGCCAAGGGCGGTGGGTTGACGATCCGGTACGGTTTCCATGTTTCACCCTTCGGTCTTGCATTGGTCATGGTGACCGATCGCGGTCTTGCCGGCTGCGCTTTCGCCGATCCCGGCGAGGAAAGAGCCTGTTTCGAGGACATGGCAGGTCGCTGGCCGAATGCGGATTATGTCGAGGATCGTGAAGCCACCGCGCCCTATGCCGCACGTATTTTCGAACCGACGCTGTGGTCGGCGGACCGGCCATTGCGGGTCGTGCTGCTCGGCACGGATTTTCAGGTGCGGGTATGGGAAAGCCTTCTGAAAATTCCCATGGGCCGCGCCGTTACCTATTCGCACATCGCCTGCGATATCGGCCAGCCAACTGCCTCYCGTGCGGTCGGTGCAGCCGTTGGCGCGAACCCGGTCTCCTTCGTCGTTCCTTGCCATCGCGCTGTGGGAAAAAGCGGGGCGCTCACGGGTTATCACTGGGGCCTTACCCGCAAACGGGCGATGTTAGGATGGGAAACGGGGAAGGTGTGAGGCAGCTCTCCCTCATCCCTGTGACAAGCGCATGAATGAGGAACTGCCTGGGTCGCCTGTCGAGGCCTAAACCAGTTCCATCAACGCTCTGGCCGCCGCCTCGTCTGTAATCAGCGTATTGCACCCGATGCGCTTGATGGTGGCGCGGATGGCGATGGCGCGGTGGGCCCCGCCGGAGGCGAGCACGATGTGTTTGGCCTTGCGCAGCGTGTCTAGATCGATCGCCATGGCGCGCTCGTTGATCGGGTGATCGACGGAGCGGCCTTCCGCGTCGATGAAGTTGAACATGGTGTCGCAGACGCAGCCGGCATCGATGAGTTCCTGAAGCGTTTCCTTCGAAATGAAACCTTCCGAAAGCGAAGTGGAATGCGGGCCGATATCGCCGCAGGATACGATGGCGAGGTCGAGCGTTTCGGCCAGATCATAAAGCGTGGCAAGTCCGCATTTCTCAATCAGCGCCCGTTTGGTCTCGACGGAGTCCACCAGCAGCGGTGCAAGGAACATGTAACATTCCGCCCCAAGCGCGCTTGCCAGCCGCCAGGTGTAATCAAGCGGGTTTGTCTGGTGCACGGCGACGATACCGCCGAGCAGCGAGACGACCTTGCAGTTTTCCCGGCGCGGCGGGCGAAAGCTGGATAGCGAGGCGGTCATGGTGCGGCCCCAGCCGACGCCGATGGTGGCGTCGTTCGGCACCGCTTCGGAAAGGAATTGCCCGAGCGCCAGGCCAACGGCCTTGGCTGTGCCTTCGGCATTCGCCTTGCCGGGAGATGGGCCGGGGGAGGGAATGATCACCGCCTCATCCAGCCCATAAGCTGCCTCCAGCCTGCCGGCCAGTTCGACGAAATCCTCGATGCCCTCGTTGATCCAGATCTGTACTTCGGAGCGTTTCATCGCCTCGTCCAGAAGGCGTATGACGGTGGAGCGGCTGATGCCGAGCTTCTCGGCGACATCTTTCTGCGTCAAACCCTGATTATAGTAGAGCCATGCGGCACGCAGCCTCAGCGAAGCCGCTTCCGAATAGGCCGTATGGGTTTCTCTTCTCAGTTTCGCCACGGTTTTTGTCACTCTCTTTATGGGGCGGAGTATCGCAGGCATGAAACTTATGTCAATTGCGATGCGCAAATGTCTTGACTTTCGACCTTGCCGCTTGCGATAGTCGGAGCCGGACAAAACCGTGATTTCGGCCTTGGGCGCACCATGGTGCGGGAACGAAAAGACGGCTGTGCAAGTTTACAAGAGATCATGAAGGATCATTCGCCATGACGTCCAAACTCGAACAACTTCGCGCTATTACCACGGTCGTTGCCGATACCGGCGACATCGAGGCGGTTGCGCGCCTGAAGCCGGTGGATTGCACCACCAACCCCACCATCGTTCTGAAGGCGCTCGGCACCCCCGCTTTCGCGGATGCGGTGAAGGAAGCCGTTGCCTGGGGCAAGAAACAGGGCGGCCAGTCTGACGCTGTCGTTGCSGCCGTTGCCGACCGTCTTGCCATTTCCGTCGGTGCGGCCCTTGCAGGTCTGGTTCCCGGCCGCGTATCGACGGAAGTCGATGCCGACCTGTCCTTCGACACACAGGCCTCCATTACCAAGGCACGCCACATCATCGCCTCCTACAAGGAGCGCGGTATCGAGCGTGAACGCATCCTCATCAAGCTGGCTTCCACATGGGAAGGCATCAAGGCTGCGGAAGTCCTGCAGTCCGAGGGCATCGACTGCAACCTGACTCTGCTGTTCTCGCAGGCACAGGCCATCGCCTGCGCGGAAGCSAAAGCTTTCCTCATCTCGCCCTTCGTCGGCCGCATCCTCGACTGGTACAAGAAGTCGACCGGCGAGACCTACACTGCCGASACCGATCCGGGCGTCGTTTCGGTGCGCAGCATCTACAATTATTACAAGGCCAATGGCATCGGCACCGTCGTCATGGGCGCATCGTTCCGTAATGTCGGCGAGATCGAAGCGCTTGCCGGTTGCGACCGCCTGACGATCAGCCCGGCGCTGCTGGAAGAGCTGGACAAGGACACCGGCACGCTTGAGCGCAAGCTTTCGCCCGACAATGTGAAGGCCGAGCCGCTGCAGTCGCTTGATGAAAAGGCGTTCCGCTGGGCAATGAACGAAGACGCGATGGCAACCGAGAAGCTCTCGGAAGGCATCCGCCTGTTCGCCAAGGATCTGGTAACGCTGCGCGAAATGGTCCGCAAGGAACTGACGCTGGCTGCCGCCTGATAACAAAAAGGGGAACCATCCCGGTCCCCTTTGCGTTTAAGATACAGAAATCTCCAGTCACTTTAAACGCGATCGGTCCCTGCCGGTCGCGTTTTTTTGTGCGTCTCAGATGGTTCCCTGACCCGTCGCCACTTCGGAAATGCGCCTTGCCGCATCGCGGATCAGTACCTCGCAGGCCTCGCGCGTCGGGGCCTTGCCGCCAAGCGGGGTGATATAGGGGCAGGTGATGACGGCAAGTGCGGTACCATCAAGTGTCAGCACGGGGGCGGAGATATTGCGCACGCCTGCGGTCTGCATGCTGTCCATAGATTCGAAACCATTCCTGCGAACTTCCGCCAGCCGCTCCTCAAGGTCTGAAGGCTCGGTTTCCCCGCCACCGCGCACCTGCTCGGTGATCATGATCTTGCGCTGTACCTCGTTCTGGAAGGCCAGCAGCACATGACCGGAGCCGGTCTGGAAGAGGCTCATCTGCGCGCCCACCCGCATGGACATCGCCCAATAGGTGGAGGACTCCTGTTGGGCGATGACGACAACACTGCCGCGGTCGTAAACGGCCAGATGACAGGCCTGCTCGGCGCTTGCGGAAAAATCGCGCATCACCGGGGCTGCRAAAGAGACCAGCCGGCGCACCGGCGCGTGRAAATGTGCGAGCCCGAACATTTTCAGCGTCAGCGAAAACCGGTCACCCTCCAGCCGCTGTACGTAACCACGGCGCACCAGGCGGTCCAGCATGCGGTAAAGCTCGTTCGGGGTTTTGCCTATGGCCTTGGCAATCTCGATCTGCGTCAGCCCGCCATCCGTGCGGGCGAGAAGCTCCAGAATGTCCAGACCCTTGTCGAGGGCGGGGGCACGATATCTTTCGCTGTCGTCTTCGGTCATCTTGCCTCGGTGGCGTTTTGCAGGATTGCCTGGCGGGAAATGCACTTTTTAAATACCGTTGCCGCACGCTGCCCTTTTGCGCAAGCCTGCTTGACGTTACATGAATACCGCGTTTACATATGAATTGTCGATCCATATTTGAGATCAATGAAATTCACTGGCGAAATTCAGCGGCTCGGCCCCAGCGGGCGGGTGCGCCGTAGCGGGAGGCTATTCATGGTGCAGGATTTTAACGGGCGGACAGTGGTGATCACCGCAGCCGGCCAGGGTATCGGCCGTGCGACGGCGGAGCGATTCATATCGCTCGGTGCGCGCGTCATCGCCACTGATATCAACGAGCAGGCGCTCTCGACCCTGAAAGGTGCGGAAACGCGGGTTCTGAACGTGCTGGATGGCGACGGTGTGAAGGCTTTTGCTGCCGATATCGGCCATGCGGATGTTCTGTTCAACTGTGCCGGTTTCGTTCATTCCGGCACCATTCTCGATTGCGAGGAAAAGGACTGGGATTTCTCCTTCGACCTCAATGCCAAGGCCATGTACCGCACCTGCCGCGCCTTTCTGCCAGGCATGCTGGAAAAGGGTAAGGGCGCAATCGTCAACATGTCCTCCGTCGCATCCAGCGTGAAGGGCGTGCCGAACCGTTTCGCCTACACCGCCTCCAAGGCGGCGGTTGTCGGTCTGACCAAGGCAATTGCTGCTGATTTCGTCACCAAGGGTATTCGCTGCAACGCCATTTGCCCAGGCACAGTGGATAGCCCGTCCTTGCACGACCGCCTGCGCGCCACTGGCAATTACGAACAGGCCCTGGCCGACTTCATTGCCCGCCAGCCTATGGGCCGCATTGCCACGCCGGAAGAAATCGCCGCACTCGTCACCTATCTCGCTTCTGATGAGGCAGGTTTCACCACTGGCCAGATCCATGTGATCGACGGTGGCTGGACAGGCTGATAATTCTATACGGGAGAGAGGAGAAGGCGACCGGCCCAAAAGCCGGTCGCCTTTTTTATTACGCCACCACGCTTCCAGCGATCAGTGCAAGCACGAGGAAGACCAGGAAGATCACGACGGCGATAAAGAACAGGATACGGGCAATGCCCGACGCCGCTGCCGAAATGCCGGTAAAGCCGAATACGCCCGCGATCAACGAAATAACAAAGAAAATAAGAGCCCATTTCAGCATGGAGCTTCCCCTTTCGCTTAATTTTCATGAGTTTGCCGCTTGAGGGCAAGCTCATGAAAATGACGCGCAAAAGGGGAAAATGTTCCACGCGCCCGCAAAAATCGTTCTTTTACACCACCGTTTCATTGGCGGCGTCGATCCGGCGGGCCTTGAGGCTGGTGCGAATGAATGTCGCGACGAATGCCAGGCTCATGAACAGTACAATGGTCGGGGCTGGCGCGCTGTCGATCAGAAAGCTTAGCCATATTCCTGCAAGCGAAGAGAGAACCGCAACCGAGATGGCGACCAGGAGCATGGCGGAAAAGCGCCGCGCCAGCAGGAAGGCGATGGCGCCGGGGGTGACCAGCATTGCGACGGAGAGGATGATACCCACAGCCTTCAGCGCGCCGACCACGGCAAGCGACAAAACCATCAGCAAACCGTAATGCAGGATGCGAACGGGCAGGCCAATTGCCTTGGCATGCTGCGGATCGAAGGCATTGACCAGCAGGTCTTTGCGCAGCACCCCGAGAAACAGGGTGGCAAAAAGCGCGATCAGCCCGGTCTCCAGCATGTCTGAAGGCGCAATGCCCAGCATGTCGCCGAAGAGGATGTGATCCAGATGCATGTCGCTCTGCACCTTCACGTAAAGCACCAGCCCCAGCCCGAACATGCCGGAAAAGACGATGCCAAGCACCGTGTCTTCCTTGATGCGGCTGTTTTCCTTGATGAACCCGGTTCCGAGAGCGCAGATCATACCGGCGGTGAAGGCGCCGATGGAAAGGGGAATTCCGACAATGTAGGCAATCACCACGCCGGGCAGCACGGCGTGCGAAACCGCGTCCCCCATCAGCGACCAGCCCTTCAGCACCAGAAAACACGAGAGCATGGCCATCGGCACGGCAATCATCAGGGTGATGATGAAGGCATATTGCATGAAGGGCAGCTGAAACGGCAGGATGGCGAGTTCGAGATATTCGCTCATTGCGCTTCTCCCAGTGCCTTGCGGGCTTTGGCGCGCGAAGCGAGCAGCCCGTGTTTGGGTGCAAACACGAAAGCGGAAAGGAAGATCGCTGTTTGCAGCACGACGATAACGCCGCCGGTGGCGCCGTCGAGGAAGTAGCTGAGATAAGCGCCGACGAAGCTGGTGGTCGCGCCGATCACGAGGCTCATCAGGATCAGCCGCTCGAAACGGTCGGTCAGAAGATAGGCGGTCGCGCCTGGTGTCACCACCATGGCAACGACAAGG
Organism: Agrobacterium sp. MCAB5; assembly: GCF_052114365.1. Lineage (NCBI taxonomy): Bacteria > Pseudomonadati > Pseudomonadota > Alphaproteobacteria > Hyphomicrobiales > Rhizobiaceae > Agrobacterium > Agrobacterium sp. MCAB5. The sequence goes on along the minus strand of NZ_JBFREP010000015.1, from coordinate 147,420 downwards.
AAGGCGCCGACGGTTTGAAGGGCTGCAACCGTGGAGGCGGCAAGCAGGGTGAAGAAGATCACTTTCAGCACTTCCGGTTTCAGCCCCACTGTGCGCGCATGGTTCTCATCGAAGAACACCACCATGAAGTCGCGCCATTTCAACGCCAGTACTATGAGGCTGATGCCGCCGATCAGGGCAAGCTGGATCGTGTCTTCGGTGGTAATTGCCAGAATATTGCCAAGCACGATGGTCTGGATATTGATCGAGGTGGGCGACAGCGACACCATGAACAGCCCCAGCCCGAAGAACGAGGTGAAGATCAGGCCGATGATTGCGTCTTCCTTGAGCCGGGTTTTCTGATTGAGGAACAGCATCGAGCCAGCCGCAAGCCCGCCGGAAAGAAAGGCGCCGAGCGAAAAGGGCAGCCCCAGCATATAAGCGCCCGCAACGCCGGGAACGATGGCGTGCGAGAGCGCGTCGCCGATCAGCGACCAGCCCTTTAGCATAAGATAAGCGGACAGAAAGCCGCAGACGCCGCCCACAAGTGCGCTGACCCAGATGGCGTTCAGCATGTAGCCATAGGTGAAAGGCTCAAGAAGGCTGTTTATCATCGGCTTTTTCCTTCGGAGCCTGCGGATTTTGTCCGTTCTGGCCGTTCTTTCCGTAGATCACGAAAGGCCGCTCATCGTCGGTAATCACCTTCACCCGGCGAGGATCGGCATCATCATGCAGTTCGGCCCCGCCGAGAACGAAGTGGCGCAAGCTGCCGCCAAAGGCTTTTTGCAGGTTCTCTTCGTTAAAGGTGTCCGCTGTTTTGCCCGACGCCAGAACGGTACCCTTGACGAAGACGGCGCGATCGCAGAATTCCGGTACGCTACCGAGATTATGGGTGGAAACCAGCATGACGCGGCCCTCCTCACGCAGTGCCTTCAACAGCGCGACGATCTGTTCTTCCGTCGTCACGTCGACGCCGGTGAAGGGTTCATCCAGCAGGATAACCTGACCTTCCTGCGCCAGCGCGCGGGCCAGAAACACCCGCTTCTTCTGTCCGCCGGAAAGCTCGCCGATCTGCCGCTTGCGATAATCAAGCATATTGACGCGCGTCAGCGCTCTCTCGACCATCTCGTGATCGTGTTTCGACGGAATACGGAAGAAGTTCATGTGGCCGTAACGGCCCATCATCACCACATCCTCAACCAGTACGGGAAAACTCCAGTCCACCTCTTCAGCTTGCGGCACATAGGCGACGAGGTTTTTTCTGAGTGCATCCTTCACGGGTAGGTCGAAAATAGAGACAGAACCGGTGGCCAACGGCACAAAACCCATGATTGCCTTGAAAATCGTGGACTTGCCGGCGCCGTTGACGCCGACAAGTGCAGTGATCGTACCGCGTGGAATGGAAAAGCTGGCATTTCTTAATGCGGTGTGGCCGTTGCGATAAGTCACTGTCGCATTTTGAACCGCCAGGCCGCCGCCGCTTTTTTTGCTGCCCATTCTCATGAAGACAGTCCTTTGGCGATGGTGCTGCTCGTCACGCGCAGCAGGTCGAGATAGGTCGGAACAGGGCCGTCGGCCTCGCTCAGCGAATCCACGTAGAGTATGCCGCCATAGGCCGCTCCGGTTTCCTTGGCCACCTGCCGGGCGGGATCGGCGGAAACCGTGCTTTCGCTGAAGATTACCTGAATATTATGTTCGCGCATGGCGTCGATCACGCCGCGCACCTGTTGCGGCGTACCCTGGCTGTCGGCATTGACCGGCCACAGGAACAGTTCCTTCAGCCCGAAATCCCGGGCGAGATAGGAGAACGCCCCTTCGCTCGTTACCAACCAGCGCTTGTTCTCAGGAAGCGCGGAAAGCTCATCGCGGATGGGCTGCACGGTGGCACGGATCTTGTCGGAATAGGCCTTGGCATTGGCGGCGTAAATCTCGGCGTGGGCGGGATCTATTCCAGCGAGTCCCTTGCGGATATTTTCCACATAGATCAAGGCGTTATCGGGTGACATCCAGGCGTGCGGGTTGGGTTTCCCCTGATACGCCCCGCCATTGATCGCCATCGGTTCGATGCCGTCGCTTACAGTCACATCAGGCACGCCTGAAAGATTGGCCAGAAACTTCTCGAACCACAATTCCAGATTGAGGCCGTTGCGCAGCACCAGATCAGCCTTGCGGGCCTTGAGAATGTCGCGAGGCGTCGGCTGGTAGTTGTGAATTTCAGCGCCTGGCTTGGTGATGCTCTCCACCTCTGCCGCATCGCCCGCCACATTGCGCGCCATATCGGCAATGATCGTGAAGGTGGTCACCACCTTCGGTTTTTCCTGCGCGACAGCCGCAGCAGGCAGGAAAAGCGAAAAAGCAAAAAGGGCATGGCGGATTTTATGGAGATTCACGTCTGTCACCGATTTTTGTTGCGATCAACTCGCAACACCATCCGTCATGGAAACACACTTGTCAACGCTATTGCAAATCATTCGCAATTTAGCGGATTTCAAAAATGTCTGAAAATGGTGCGCTTTTGCCCGCTCGGCGCCGGGGGGATTAAACTTTTTTCAATGAGAAAGCGGCACTATCGCAAGGCTCGGACAACGAGGTCCCGAGCTTATCCCGCGTGTGTTCCTCATCCTTCGAGCCACGTTCCGGGGTGAGGGCGATAGGCGGGGTACTGAATGTCAGGATTTTGCGCGTGAAGGCTGTATTCGGACGAATGCGGTTTTCGCGCAAACTCGTTATGATCGGAGGCGGGATCCTGCTTTTGGCGGGTGCGACCGGTTCTGCTGCCGTGTTTATCGGCAGCGAGCGGCTGCTCGGGTCCACCTATGCCTCCGCGAACGGGCTTTCCTGTGACGCAGTCCAGACAGTCAACATCCGCAAGAACGGTTCCCTGTGGGTCCGCAAATTCATTCGTACTGACGGCGGCAACGGCACGGACCGGTTGAAAACGGCGCTGCGTGTCGCCAGGGCAGTTTACGACAAACAGAAGCCCGATCTGGTCCAGGTTTCCGTGCTGGATAAAAACGGCCCGCAATTGCGCTCGGAAATGCGCGGCCGCGCCATCGCGGCCCAGGTGGTCTTCATTGCCGACCCGGCGAAAATTCCCGAAGGCGCCGATGCCCAGCGTTATTCCGCCTTTTATTACGATGGTGCATCAAACGGCAGCGGCCAGTTTTACGGGCTGCGCATCGATCTGCCGCTGGAAGATGCCGAAGCAATGGCCGCAAGCCTGAACGATGCCGCCGACTGCGCAACCCCCGCTTCGGACGCCGCACCCGAAGGGCATGGCGGAAAAGCCGCAAAAGGCGCGGGCGGACACGGCGAAACCAAGGGCGAAGGCGGCGGCGGCCACGACGCTGCGCCGGCGCAAACGCATGAGGGCGGACCCGGTGCGGAAGCCCACGGCGAACCCGTAGCCGACGAAGAACTTCTGACCTCGACCCCGGAAGCCGATGGCGGCAGTATCTTCAGCATCAGCTATCTGAAATCACTGATCTTCGGAAAAGGCACTACGACCGCGCAGGCCGCAGAGGAAAAGCTTGCTGAAGGCGAGGTTGCGCCTGCGGAAGAGCCGGGCGTGGCAAAGGCGAAGGCGGGGCATTAGGAGCGTTTGAGCTCTTGCTGACACCTCGGAATTAAAACCATCTGAAAAATTGATACGGCTGTGCCGACGTTTTTAAAATATCGTCGCAGCGCCTTCTTTCGTGATGCCGGACCTGATCCGGCATCCAGCCTTTGCGCGTCTGCGCCATGAGACGATCTAGCAGGAAATTTTGCCACAGGGACCACAATGGTCGGTAAAGGTCGAGCGCATGGGGGCAAGGGCGGCCATGCGGCCGCCTTCGCTTGATTGTCCTTAGTCCGCCTTGTTGCGGCGKGCCGGGAAGAGGATGACGTCGCGGATCGAGGGGGCGTTGGTCAGGAGCATGATCAGGCGATCAACACCGATGCCGAGGCCGCCGGCGGGTGGCATGCCCTGATCGATGGCGTCGAGGAATTCGTCGTCCAGCTGCTTGTCCTTTTCACCGCGGGCATGGGCCTGCTCAAGCTGCTCCACCATGCGGCGGCGCTGCTCTTCGGGATCGTTGAGTTCGGAGAAGGCATTGCCCACTTCCCAGGCGTTGCAATAGCTCTCAAAACGCTCAACGAGGCGCGGTTCGCCCGGCACTTCCTTGGCGAAGGGCGAGATATCCTTCGGGAAATGCGTGACGTGGCTCGGCTGGATAAGCGTACCTTCGACCTTCTCTTCGAAGATGAAGGCAAGGCATTCGCCCCAGGTCCAGTCCTTCTCGACGGCGAAACCGGCAGCCTTGGCGGCGGCGCGGGCTTCCTCGTCAGTCTTGATCGCAAGGAAGTCAATGCCGGTCGCTTCCTTCACCGCATCAGGCATGGGCACGCGCTTGAACGGACCCTTGAAGGAAATTGTCTGGCCCTGGAATTCCACCTCGGTTGTGCCGTGCAGGGCAATCGCCAGCGTCTCGAACAGCCGTTCCACCAGACCCATGATGTCTTCGTAGTCGGCATAGGCCCAATAGCACTCCATCATGGTGAATTCAGGATTGTGCCTTGTGGAGACGCCTTCGTTGCGGAAGTTGCGGTTGATTTCGAACACCTTGTCGGAAAGGCCTGATACCAGCGTGCGCTTCAGGAACAGTTCCGGCGCGATGCGCAGATACATGTCCATCTTCAGCGTGTTGTGGAAGGTCTTGAACGGATCGGCCGTCGCACCGCCATAAACTGTCTGCAGCATCGGCGTTTCCACTTCGAGGAAGCCTTCGGCCTCCATGAAACGGCGAATGCCGGACAGAATCTTCGAGCGCTGCAAAAAGCGCAGCTTGGAGTCCTCGTTGGCGAGAATATCGAGATGGCGCTTGCGGTAACGCAGCTCAATATCGGAGACACCGTGCCATTTTTCCGGCATCGGCAGCAGCGACTTGGTGAGCATGGTGATTTCTTCGGCGTTGATCGTCAGCTCGCCGCGCTTGGTGCGGCGCACCTTGCCGGTTACGCCGATGATGTCGCCAATGTCGATCATCGGCAGAAGATTGCGCGCTGTTTCCGGCGTCGTATCTTTGTGAGAGAAGATCTGCACCTTGCCCGAGGCGTCATGGATATCCATGAACATGCCGGAATTGCGCGACGAATAAACGCGGCCCGCCACCGTTACCGTGTCGCCGGTTTCCGTGTCCGGTTCGATATCGGCATATTTTTCCGCCAGCTCCGCATTGGTCAGCGTGCGATGGAAATGCGCCGGATAGACATCGCCGATCTGCTCGCGCAGCAGCGCAAGTTTCTGGCGGCGCACTTCGGTGGCGTCGGAGGAGAGGGCGGTGGTTTCGGTTGTCTTGTCGTTCATTGTTCAATCCTGTTGCGGCGTTGCCGCGGCGACAATTGCCTCCCGTATCCCTCATTCCTGTGCTTGTCACAGGAATCCAGTGCGCCCAAGTCCTTGGCGCGGGAGACCTCAATTCATTCTTTCACGGCGCCGACGCGCCGTGGCTGGATTCCTGTGACAAGCGCAGGAATGAGGGGTGGATTTAAAACCCGCCCCGGCAGGCATCAAGCACCGCTGCCAACCATCGTGGCCACAACGGCAATAGCGACCTTCAGGCGCTGGCGCACCACGGAGCGGCCGAGCAGCGCCATCGAGTCAAACAGCGGCAGCGAGCGCGAGGAGCCGGAGACGGCGACGAAGAGCGGCGGCGTGACGACGCGCAGTTTCTTGCCCGTGCGTTCGGCAATGTCGCGCAGCTCGGCCTCGATGGCTTCAACGTTCCAATCAGGCATTTTTTCCAGATCGGTGGCAACCGTGGTGAGGATTTCGTGGATTTCCTCGGGCTTGCTTTTGAGACCGGCAAAGGAGGCGGGCGTCAGGCCAACGTCGCTCGAAAGCAGGAAGCCGGCAAGGTTTGGCAATTCGCCGAGCTTGGAAATGCGGCTCTGGGCAAGCTTCAGGCCTTCGGTCAGGCGGGAATTTTCCATCGCCCATTCCAGCGTGCGGGCAATGAAGTCCTCAGGCGTGAGCTTTTCGCGCAGCCAGCGGCCGTTCAGCCAGTCCAGCTTCTGGATATCGAATATGGCGCCGGCCTTGGAAAGTGCTTCCGGATCGAACTTCGCGGCCAGCTCTTCCATGGTCAGCAGCTCTTCGCCTTCGGCGATTTGGATGAAGAACAGGCCGAGGAAGTTCATCAGCGCTTCCGGCAGGTAGCCGAGCGCGGAATAATAGGAGATCGACGTCGGGTTCTTGCGCTTGGAAAGCTTCGACTTGTCGGCGTTGCGCATCAGCGAAAGATGCATGAACGTCGGCTGGTCCCAGCCGAAATAACGGTAAAGCAGGATGTGCTTGGGCACTGAAGCCAGCCACTCTTCGCCGCGCGCCACATGGGTGATCTTCATCAGATGGTCGTCGATGACGTTTGCCATGTGATAGGTCGGCATGCCGTCGGCCTTGATCAGCACCTGCATGTCAACCGAATCCCAGGGGATCGAGACATCGCCGTAAACGCCGTCATGGAAATCGCACGAACCTTCGGTCGGGATTTTCATGCGCACGACGTTGGCTTCGCCGGCGGCGACGCGGGTGGTCACTTCTTCAGCCTTCAGGTGGAGGCAGAGACCGTCATATTTTGGCGGCTTGCCAGCGGCGCGCTGCGCTTCGCGCATCTGCTCAAGCCGCTCGGGCGTGCAGAAACAACGGAAGGCATGGCCTTTTTCCAGCAATTCTTCGGCATAGGGCCAGTACATCGGCTTGCGCTCGGACTGGCGGTAGGGACCGTAGGGGCCACCGACGTCAGGGCCTTCCGACCAGGTGAGGCCGGTCCAGCGCAGCGCCTCCAGAACCTTCTGCTCATATTCCAGCGTCGAGCGGGTGGCGTCGGTATCCTCGATGCGCAGGATGAACTCACCGCCGTGTTTCTTGGCGAAGAGATAGTTGAACAGCGCGATGTAAGCGGTGCCGACATGCGGCTCGCCGGTGGGGGAAGGTGCGATGCGGACGCGAACGCCGGAAGTGGTCATGAAATTCACTCGTCGTGACGGGGTGGTGACATCGGGGCGGCTTCACCCTTCTATCACGAAGTTTTCGTTTGAATGCGGCGGGAAAGGGTGCGGAAAGGCGTGTTGAACGCACTTTTGCATATTTCCGTTCGGCATCGGCTTAGGCCATATTATGCCGCAGGCGTCAAGGAAATATGGCGCTTGCGCTGTCTTCGCCCGGACGTAAACCGCCCCTAATTCACCGGCCAGACATAAAGCAGCATCGGAATGCTGGCAATGACGATCATGATCGACAGCGGCAGTCCAAGGCGCGGATAATCGCTGAAACGATAACCGCCCGGACCCATGACCAGCGTGTTGCACTGGTGGCCGATGGGCGTGAGGAAATCGCAGCCGGCGCCAATCGCCACCGCCATCAGAAAGGCCTCCGGCCGAAAGCCGAGCGTGGTGGCGAAACCGGCGGCGATGGGTGCCATGACCAGCACGGTTGCAGCATTGTTGAGGAAGGGCGTTACCGCCATGGCAGTCAACAGGATCATGCCGAGTGCTGCGAAGGGCGGCAGTCCTTGTGCGGCATGGCCGAGCCAGGCGGCGATCAGCTCGCTGGCGCCGCTGGTGCGCAGACTGTCGCTGACGGGAATGAGGGCGGCGAGCATGACGAGGATCGGCCCGTCGATCGATTTATAGACTTCGGTCAGCGGTATCGCGCCGACGACGATCATCAGGAAGGCGGCGGCGAAAAAGGCGACGGATACCGGCACCAGCCCGCTGCCGGCGGCAATCATGGCCGCGGCAAGCACGATGACGGGCAAAAGCGCGCGGCGCTGCACCCCAAGCAGGATCTCCCGCTGCGCCAGGGGCAGCAGCGAAAATTCCTGCAATACCTGTGGCAGGTTCTTGCGGCTGCCCTGCAAGAGAATGACGTCGCCCGCCTGCAAGGTCAGGTCGGAGAGCCGCTGGTTGACGCGCTGGCCGCGACGGCTCACTGCAATCAGATTGACGCCGCGGGTGTAGGATAGCGCCAGTTCGCGCGCGGAAATCCCGTTGAGAACGGATTCGTTGCTGATAACCGCTTCCATGGAAATAAGGTCAGCGGTCTTCTGGCCGTTCTCGGTGAGCGGCTTGCCTGACAGCAGCAGCTTGGCCTGCGAGACGATGCGGTCGAGGCCCTCCGGGTTGCCTTCGAGAAGAATGGTGTCGCCCGGCTTCAGATTGACATCGGGGAAGGGGGAGATACGCCGGGGTCCGCGCAGGATCGTGCTGGCGATTACGTCGCCATCCGCCTGTTTCAACAGCTCCCGCAGCGGCTTGTCGGCGTAGGTGCTGTCGGCGGGAAGCGTCGCCTCGGCGGTATAGGCCGACTGGTCCAGAATATCCTCCATCGATGCCTGCTGGCGGTTGCGCACCGGCAGCAGGCGGTAACCGAAGGTCAGGAAGATGATGCCGATCACGGTCAGCCCGGCACCGACCGGGGTGAAATCGAACATCGAGAAGCTCTGCCCGGTCATTTCCTCACGCAGCCTGGAAACGACGATGTTGGGCGAGGTGCCGATCTGCGTCATGAGCCCGCCCAGAAGGGCAGCGAAGGCCATGGGCATCAGATAATAGGAAACAGGGCTGCCGGATTTGCGGGCGAACTGGAAAGCAACCGGCATCATGATGGCAAGCGCACCGATGTTCTTGATGAAGGCCGACATGATGGCGACGACGATCATCAGAAAGGCCAGTTGCAGGGTTTTGGAGTGCATCTCCGGGAAATATTTCTTGATCGTCATATCGACGACCCCTGAACGCGCCACGGCCGAACTGACGATCAGCGCGCTGCCGACGATGATGACGATATCGTCCGAGAAACCGGAGAACGCCTTGTCGAAAGGCACGACCCCAACCGCCACCGCCACCAGCAACGCGCTGCACGCGACCACATCATAGCGGAACCTGTCCCATATGAACGCGACCATCATGCCGGCGATCACGGTAAAGGCGAGGATCTGGTCGGTCGTCATGCTTGCTTATGCTTTCGAAGGAGAGACGGCGGGACGGACTCTTCCGGTAGGGATGTCGAAGAACGCGAGGCGGGGCATGCGGTTCCGACTGGCCGGCGCGTTCCACACGTTCGCGTCATACCGGCCTTGAGCCGGTATCAGCCGCCGCGCGTCGGCGCGGCGGAAAGTGTCCCTTCAGCCCAAGGGCTTGGGCTGAAGGGATGCCGGATCAAGTCCGGCATGACGGTCAGGGTAATCAGTGCGGTTTGGCCGCCTGTGCTTTCTTGCGCTGTCTGGCGTTACGCGCCAGCATGTTGAGCAGTTCCACCAGCGCCGAAAACGCCATGGCGGCATAGACGTAGCCCTTGGGAACATGGAAGCCCATGCCTTCGGCGATCAGGGTCGTGCCGATCATCATCAGGAAGGCGAGTGCCAGCATGACGATGGTGGGGTTGCGCTCGATGAAGTTGGCGAGCGGCGTTGCGGCGAGCAGCATCACGGCAACGGCAAAGATCACGGCCACGATCATGATCGGCAGATGCGGTGTCATGCCAACGGCGGTGATGATGCTGTCCACAGAGAACACGAGGTCGAGCAGCAGGATCTGGCCGATGGCGGCGCCGAAATTCATCGCAACCGGGCCGCCCACCATGTCTTCCTTGTGATCTTCAGGATCGACATTGTGGTGGATTTCCTTGGTGGCCTTCCACATCAGGAAGAGACCGCCGGCGATGAGGATCATGTCCTTCCACGAGAAGGCGTGGCCGAAGATTTCGAAGACCGGCGTGGTGAGCTGCACGATCCAGGCCACAGTGCCGAGAAGGCCGAGACGCATGATCAAGGCAAGCCCGATGCCGATCTTGCGGGCTTTTTCGCGCTGTTCAGGCGGAAGCTTGTTGGTGAGGATCGAGATGAAGATCAGGTTGTCGATGCCAAGCACGACCTCCATGACGATCAGGGTGACCAGCGCCACCCAGGCAGCGGGGTCGGACAGAAGAGGGAGAACGGACTCCATCAGGGAATTTTTCCTTTCAGCAACAAGGCCACCCGAAACATTCGGTTCGTGGAATTTATAGCGCAATACGCGAGAAACAAGGAGACCGCGCCTGTGATAGGCAAGATTTCATCGAAATTTCGCGCAAACCGCGTATCAGGCCCCGTGCCGTTGCCGGTCCGGTCGCCCGTTGCTGAATGTTTTCAGGCCTTGTCAGTTCCGTATGCCGCCATGAACACCATGATGGCGCTGTCGATCACTCGGTCCAGCTCCTCTTCGGGAACCGGGCCTTCGAGTTCTCCGAACAGGCGCAGCTTGAAGAAAGTGCCCGTGGAAAGCTCGATATATTGCCGGGCGGCAAGTTCGACGTCATCGACCTTGAGATGGCCGAGCGAGACCTGATGCTCGATGAAATCCTGAAGAACGGTGCGCACGTTGTTGGGTGCTGCGATGAAGAAACGCTGCGCCAGCTTCGGCATGCGGTCGATGACGCCGATCACCGAGCGCATGGCCGGTATCATTTCGGAGCAGATCATCTTGTTGGCGAAGGCCTTGCCGAACTGTTTCAGGCCGTCGCGCACCTCTTCGGTGCCGGCCAGAATGTTGCGCATGGAGGTCGCGAATTCCTGGCGGTGATGATCGACAAGGGCGGCGAACAGGTCTTCCTTGTTGGAGAAATAGACATAGATCGTTCCCTTGGAAACGCCGGCTTCCCGCGTGATGTCGTTCATGCTGGCGGCATCGAAGCCCTTGCGCTTGAACACGCGCCAGGCGCCGGCAACAATCTGCTCACGCTTGGCCGGGTCTTCGCCCGCAGCAAAACGCCCGGCGGGGTTTCCCGGACAGCCCGTTTCGGTTTCCGTCTCCATATCCATGTCTTCACCTGCCATCGTTACCGGTTCCTAGCACTGCAATGGCGTAAAAAAATTAACCGAACGTCGAACCAATCAGTTCGATTACACTTGATATGTGTCAGGAAAGGGATTATGTCAATCGAACCGAACGGTTCAGTTCGAAAAACTTTCTTCAATTTATCACGGTACAATCTCATGTCGGCCCAGAAGAATAGCGCGGTTCGCGCCGTCAACGATGCGGAAGAGGCGGACGTTTCCGCCAAGGCTGAGACCTCTCCGGCAAAGCCGGTGGAGGCCCCGCCGCAACAGCCGCCACAGACAATTGCCGCACCGAAGAAGAAGAAGCGTTCGCCGCTTCTGCCGATCTTTGCGATCGCCCTTCTCGCCGGCGCCGGCTGGTACGGTTATAACTGGTGGATCGACGGTCGCTTCATGGTTTCGACGGATGACGCCTACATTCAGGGTGATATCGCGGTCATCGCGCCCAAGGTTTCGGGTTACATCGCCAAGGTGAACGTTGTCGAAAACCAGGAAGTCAAGGCGGGTGATCCGCTGGTTACTCTGGATGACGGCGACTATCGCATCGCGCTTGAACAGGCCGACGCGCAGATCCGCACCGAGGAACTGTCGCTGAAGCGCATCGATGCGCAGATCATCGGCGGCGAGGCAGCGCAGGAACAGGCCGTTGCCCAGAAGGGCGCTCTGGATGCGGCCCTTCGCGGTGCGGAAATCACCCAGAAGCGCGCCACCGAATTGCAGGCGAAGGATGTCGGCACCGTTGCCGCTTCCGACAGCGCGCAGGTCGCGCTCGATCAGGCCAGGGCGAATGTCGTGGCCGGCGAGGCGGCGATCTCGTCCGCGAAAGCCAATGTCGAGCTTCTTCGCGCCCAGCGCGAGGAAGCCGAAAGCACCATCCGTTCGCTGCAACTTTCCAAGGACAAGGCGGCCCGCGATCTGGCCTTCACCGTGTTGAAAGCGCCTTATGACGGCGTTATCGGCAATCTGGCGGTGCAGACGGGCGATCTCGTTTCGGTCGGCAAGCGCCTTGCTTCGCTGGTGCCGTTGAACGAGCTTTATATCGACGCCAATTTCAAGGAAACGCAGCTGGCCCGCGTGGTGCCCGGTTCGAAGGTCCGCGTCCATGTGGATGCTTTCGACGACGAGACCATTGAGGGCACGGTCCAGTCGATATCGCCCGGTTCCGGTTCGGTCTTCTCGATGCTGCCGCCGGAAAACGCCACGGGTAACTTCACCAAGGTCATCCAGCGCGTACCGGTGCGTATCGTCTTCTCCAAGGAAGATCTCGCCAAGCACAATCTGCGTGCGGGCCTGAGCGTCGTCGTCGATGTGGATACCCGCACGGCGCCGGAAAACACGAAAACGGCGCACGTTAACCCATAGGCCAACCAGGGCGTCGTTGAGGGCAAGATCATGGCGGCTACGGTTGTCGGCACAGGCGGGGTATCTGTTCCCGTCGATCCACCCATGGACAAGCGCAGGCTCATCGCGTTCTTCGCGATGGTCTTCGGCATGTTCATGTCCATTCTCGATATTCAGATCGTCTCCGCCTCGCTTGCGGAAATCCAGGCAGGTCTCGGGGCGGGCTCCGACGAGATCGCCTGGGTGCAGACATCCTATCTGATCGCAGAAGTCATCATGATCCCTCTGTCGGGCACGCTGGCGCGCATCCTGTCCACGCGCGTACTGTTTGCCACCTGCGCCGCCGGCTTCACCCTGTCGAGCGCGCTCTGCGCCACCGCGACCAATATCGACCAGATGATCGTCTACCGGGCGATCCAGGGCTTTATCGGCGGCGGCATGATCCCGTCGGTCTTTGCGGCCGCCTTCACCATTTTCCCGCCCTCCAAGCGTTCGGTCGTCTCGCCGATCATCGGTCTCGTCGCCACGCTTGCGCCCACCATCGGTCCCACGGTCGGCGGTTATCTTTCCAATGCCTTCTCCTGGCACTGGCTGTTCCTAGTCAACATCATTCCCGGCATCATCGTCACCATCCTGACATGGAGCCTGATCGATTTCGACAAGCCTGAAACCTCGCTCTGGAAGAAGTTCGACTGGTGGGGGCTGATCTCCATGGCCGTCTTCCTCGGCTCTCTGGAATACGTGCTGGAAGAGGGCAACAACAAGGACTGGTTCAACGACGAGCATATCGTCATCGGTTCGGTGGCCATGGTCATCGGTGCGGTGGTGTTCTTCTGGCGTGCCTTCAAGGTGGACTTCCCCGTTGTKGACATCCGCGCCTTTGCGGACCGAAATTTCTCCATCGGCTCGCTGTTTTCCTTCGTGATGGGCATAGGGCTTTACGGGCTGACCTATCTCTACCCGCTCTATCTCGGTCGCGTGCGCGGTTACGATGCGCTGATGATCGGCGAGACCATGTTCGTTTCCGGTCTTGCCATGTTCTTCACCGCGCCGATTGCCGGCAAGGTGTCCACCAAGCTCGATCCGCGCATCATGATGGCCATCGGCTTCATCAGCTTCGGTTGCGGCACGTGGATCATGACGCATGTGACCACCGACTGGGATTTCTACGAGCTGCTGATTCCGCAGGTCCTGCGCGGTTTCGGACTGATGATGTGCATGGTGCCGATCAACAACATCGCGCTCGGCACGCTTCCGCCCGCGCGCATCCGCAATGCCTCGGGCCTGTTCAACCTCACCCGCAACCTCGGCGGCGCGGTTGGCCTTGCCGTCATCAACACCCTGCTGTCGCAACGCACCGACGATCATTATGTGCGGCTGGCGGAACATGTCAGCTATTCCAATCCACAGGCGCTGGAGTGGCTGAACAATGTCGGCGCGAACTATGATTCCTACGGGCTGGACGGTGCTTCCGTCGCGATCAAGAAGCTGGTCGGCATGGTCTCGCAGCAGGCGTGGATACTCGCCTTTGCGGATGTGTTCTTCGCGCTGACGCTGCTGTTCGGCAGCCTGATCTTCATGACCGTGCTGATCCAGAAACCCAAGGCAGCGCCGCCACCAGACGCGGCGCACTGAACAAAATCCCCTCCCATCCACCGCAGAGCTGGGGCCGTCGGAAATGACGGCCCCTTTTTTGTGTGCTTCGCGATACTTTTCCGTCATGCCGGTCTTGAGCCGGTATCCAGTAAGCCCAAGTCCTTGATCCAAGGCTAAAATGACGAAAGTTGTTGGTCAGCCCTGATAATCTGCAGCCTGTTGATTTTATTGACGTGTCTAAATCCTTGGGAAAAGCCCAGGGATGACGCCGGGCAAAGGCGCGCACCCGTAGTTCAAAGGTAGAAATAAAGTGAAATCATCGTCTTGCTGAAAATGTGAGGTACGTACATCATTTTTCGGTTTACGACGGCGGCAAAGCTGGATATTCAAATGGCACGGGAGGAAACATGAAGCCGACAGTTCACGATATCGCCGAGCGGGCGGGTGTCAGCCTTGCCACCATCGACCGGGTGCTGAACATGCGCCCCGGCGTTCACGCCGCTACTCGAGCGCGGGTAGAGGCGGCGATTGCCGAGCTTGGTTATGTGCGCGATATCGCTGCCGCCAATTTGGCCAAGGGTCGCAATTATTCGCTGGTCTTCATCCTTCCCGGCAACGACAATTCCTTCATGGCGACGCTGCGAGCCGAAGTTCGTGCCGCAGCCGCCCGCGCCCATCTGGAGCGCACGGCGATCCGCGTTATCGAGGTGCCGCCTTTCAATGCCGCGGCGCTGACGGAGGCGCTGGAAGTCGCGCGGCGGGAAAAGCCGTCGGGCGTCGCCTTCGTCGCCACCGATTCTGAGGATGTTGCCGAAGCCGCGGACCGGCTGGCTGAAGATGGTATCGCCACCGTCACGCTGGTTTCCGATCTCTCCGGTTCGCGCCGCGACCATTATGCCGGCGTCGACAACGTTGCGGCCGGGCGCACGGCGGCTAGCCTCATGGGGCGCTTCCTGTCCGGGCGCGGCGGCGATATTGCGGTCGTTGCCGGCTCCATGCTGGTGCGCGACCATCGCGAACGCCTAGACGGCTTCCGCTCCGTCATCGAAAGCGAATTTCCGGACTTGCGACTATTGCCGGTCCTCGAAGGTCGGGACGATCCCGTCACCGTCGAGGCGCTGGTCGCCAAGGCGCTTGCGAGCGACGCGCTGTCCGGCATCTACAGTCTCGGCGCCGGTAATCGCGGCCTCATCCGGGCGCTCAGGGCGTCATCGGGCGAAAGGTCGCCATCCGTCATCGCCCATGAGCTCACCGAAAACACGGCCAATGCGCTGCGGGAAGGCGTGCTCGATGCCGTGCTCAATCAGGATGCAGGTCATGAGGTGCGCAGCGCCATTCGCGTGTTGAAAGCGCGCGCGGATGGTCTCGCTGTCATCGCCGCGCAGGAGCGTATCCGTATCGACATATTCCTCAGGGACAATCTGCCCTGAGGAGAGCATTTCCAGGAAAAGTGGCCGCCGGTTTTCCGTCCGGAAATGCGGTGACCCTTAAAACCGCTGAAGTGGCGCAAGGAGCGCCGGAATGGAGAATTACATGTATCTCGGTCTCGATCTTGGAACATCCGGTGTCAAAGCCCTGCTGATGGACGGCGATCAGAAGATCGTCGGCTCGGCCAACGGCTCGCTGGAGGTCTCGCGTCCGCATCACGGCTGGTCGGAACAGGACCCGGCGGACTGGATTGCCGCCACGAAAACCGCAGTCGAAGGTCTGAAGCAGAAGTTTGCGAAGGAACTCGCTGCCGTGAAAGGTATTGGCCTTTCCGGCCAGATGCATGGCGCGACGCTGATAGACGCGAGCGGCAATGTGCTGCGGCCGTGCATTCTGTGGAACGACACGCGCTCCTATGCCGAGGCTGCCGAACTCGATGCCGATCCGCGCTTCCGCAAGATCACCGGCAACATCGTATTCCCAGGCTTTACCGCACCGAAACTGGCTTGGGTGGCGAAGAACGAACCTGAAATCTTCGCGAAGGTGGCCAAGGTACTGCTGCCGAAGGATTACCTGCGACTGTGGCTGACCGGTGAATATATCTCGGAAATGTCGGATTCCGCCGGCACATCGTGGCTGGATACCGGTGCGCGCAAATGGTCTGCCGATCTTCTGGCGGCGACCGGCCTTGAAGAAAAACACATGCCGTCGCTGGTTGAAGGCACCGAGGAGGCAGGTGTGCTGCGTGCCGAGCTCGCCTCGCAATGGGGCATTGCGGGCAAGGCCGTTGTGGCCGGCGGTGCGGGTGACAATGCCGCTTCCGCCTGCGGCATGGGCACGGTGAAAGAGGGCCACGCGTTCGTTTCGCTCGGCACTTCTGGCGTGTTGTTTGCCGCCAACGCCTCCTATCTGCCGAAGCCGGAAAGCGCCGTACACGCGTTCTGCCACGCGCTTCCCAACACATGGCACCAGATGGGCGTCATCCTGTCCGCTACCGATGCACTCAACTGGTATTCGCRCCTCACCGGCAAGTCCGCAGCCGAACTGACGGGTGAACTGGGCGACGAGCTTCTGGCGCCGAGCGGCGTCACTTTCGCACCCTATCTTTCCGGCGAGCGCACGCCGCATAACGATGCCGCCATTCGCGGCTCTTTCATTGGCCTTTCGCATGAAAGTGACCGCAGGGCGCTGACGCAGGCCGTGCTGGAAGGCGTGACTTTCGCCATCCGTGACAATCTCGAAGCGCTGAAGTCGGCCGGCACCTCCATTTCCCGCGTCACCGCCATCGGCGGCGGTTCGCGCTCGGCCTATTGGCTGGCCTCGATCGCGACTTCGCTCGGTGTGCCCGTGGATATTCCGGCCGAGGGCGATTTCGGCGCCGCTTTCGGCGCCGCCCGACTCGGTCTCATCGCTGCAACAGGTGCAGATCCGGTTGCAGTCTGCACGCAGCCGGAAACGGCGCGGACGATCGAGCCGGTGGTGGCGCTTGGCGATGCTTATGAGGAGGCTTACCAGCGGTATCACGCGCTTTATCCCGCCATTCGGTCGCTTTCGCATTGAGGTTTTGCGTGCGCCGTTCACCCCTCTCTGCCCTGCCGTGCATCTCCCCCACAATGGGGGAGATCGACAAGCGGCTAGGTCACGTCCTCCTGTGAGGTCGCGATCGAAGCGGTTGAGCGCAACTTGCTGATCTCCCTCCTGTGGGGGAGATGTCCGGCAGGACAGAGGGGGGTAAGCGGCCCGCGCAGACCTCGAATTTTTGAACACTACCTAAACCCACCCCAGAGGAGGAACCATCCAATGAGCACAGGCTTCTTCGGCGATATCGCCAAGATCAAATATGAAGGCCCCGACAGCACCAACCCGCTCGCCTTCCGCCACTACAACCCCGACGAGATCGTTGCCGGAAAGCGTATGGAAGATCACCTGCGCTTTGCCGTGGCTTACTGGCACACCTTCACCTGGCCGGGCGGCGACCCATTCGGTGGGCAGACGTTCCAGCGTCCGTGGTTTGAAGACACCATGCAGGCCGCCAAGCTGAAGGCCGATGTCGCCTTTGAATTCTTCTCGCTGCTCGGTTCGCCGTTCTATTGCTTCCACGACGCCGATGTGCGCCCGGAAGGGAGGAACTTTGCCGAAAACACCAGGAACCTCAACGAGATCGTCGACTACTTCGCGCAGAAGCAGGCTGATACCGGCGTAAAGCTTCTGTGGGGCACGGCGAACCTGTTCTCCAACCGCCGCTTCATGTCGGGTGCCGCGACCAATCCGGACCCGGATGTCTTCGCATTCTCGGCTGCGACGGTGAAGACCTGCATGGATGCCACCAAGAAGCTCGGCGGCGCCAATTACGTGCTATGGGGCGGTCGTGAAGGTTACGAAACGCTGCTCAACACCGATCTTTCGCGCGAGCTGGACCAGCTCGGCCGCTTCCTCAATCTGGTTGTGGAATACAAATACAAGATCGGTTTCGAAGGCACGATCCTGATCGAGCCAAAGCCGCAGGAGCCGACCAAGCACCAGTACGACTACGACGTCGCAACCGTTTATGCGTTCCTGCAGAAGAACGGTCTCGAAAAGGAAGTGAAGGTCAATATCGAGCAGGGTCACGCCATCCTCGCCGGCCATTCCTTCGAACACGAACTGGCCATGGCCAATGCCTTCGGCATTTTCGGCTCGATCGACATGAACCGCAACGATTACCAGTCTGGCTGGGATACCGACCAGTTCCCCAACAACGTACCTGAAATGGCGCTAGCCTATTACCACGTGCTGGCCGGCGGCGGCTTCACCAATGGCGGCACCAACTTCGATTCCAAGCTGCGTCGCCAGTCGCTTGATCCGCAGGACCTGCTGATCGGCCATATCGGTGGCATGGATTGCTGCGCCCGCGGTCTGAAGGCGGCGGCGAAGA
This sequence comes from Agrobacterium sp. MCAB5, assembly GCF_052114365.1. Lineage (NCBI taxonomy): Bacteria > Pseudomonadati > Pseudomonadota > Alphaproteobacteria > Hyphomicrobiales > Rhizobiaceae > Agrobacterium > Agrobacterium sp. MCAB5. The sequence goes on along the minus strand of NZ_JBFREP010000015.1, from coordinate 129,303 downwards.
TGATCGAGGACGGCGCGCTGTCGAAGCCGCTTTCGGAGCGTTACGCGAAGTGGGACGCACCTGAAGCCCAGAAGATGTTGCGCGGCGAGCTGAAGCTCGAAGAAATCGCAGCGCTGGTCGAGCGCCAGGATATCAACCCCGAGCCGAAGTCCGGTCGTCAGGAATATCTGGAGAACGTCGTCAATCGTTACGTTTGACGGGCTGGTACGTTCACAAACAAAGGACGGGGGAGCATCCCCCGTCTAGAGGCTGGTTAAAGCCGCAAAACCTCTCCTCCGTCATCCTCGCGACATTCCCGAGGATGACGTCGTATCTGTGGTGTACGGCCCCCGTGCGGTCTCCGGGCCTGATGCTGCAGATAACATTCCATAAAGTGAGACTAAGAAGGTTGCGATAGCCGAATTAGGGGGCATGCTCGCCGTCTGCTGCCAAAGGCGAGAACAWTTCCGCGCCACCCCTCCTTTCTTTCCAGTCACTTACCGCAAAACCTTTCCCCGCATGTCCCCACCCGTCCGTTTTGCAGCATCATTCCCCTGCAACCGGAACGGAAGGGCGATACGCGCGGCGCCTTTCGCGGACCGGCTGCCGGCATCGACAAGCGTGGTTCTGGCAAACCGCGTTCCGGAAAGGCGTCCCGCAATTGCCAGCAGCGGGAAGGGCCGATCCGGTAGGTGTCGTGAAAAGTCTGTCACCGATSGACCGGCATTCCGGTCAAACAAGGCGCGGCCCGGCAGATGCAAGACTTTCCACCACACTCAACTCCCATCCGCATTTGCCGGGCTGYCGTTTCTCCCGCCGCCGGGMAACCGTTGCGGCGACTTTCGTGTACCTAAAGCGCTTTGGATATCTTAACCGCGCTGCTGAAACGTTGCAGATTTTGCGTGCCTGCGGCTGTACCTCATTGCTGACTTGGTCTAAACCGCTCTCCATCTTTTGACGCTCGATGGATGACGAAAGGGCCTATCCGATGACCGATCACAAAGCGCTTGCAGCCCGTTTCCCCGGCGATTTCCTGTTCGGCGTKGCGACCGCCTCCTTCCAGATCGAGGGTGCCACCAAGGTTGACGGCCGCAAGCCATCCATCTGGGATGCCTTCTGCAACATGCCGGGACATGTCTTCGGGCGCCACAATGGCGACGTTGCCTGCGATCACTATAATCGCTGGGAGGATGATCTCGATCTCATMAAGGAAATGGGTGTCGAGGCCTATCGTTTCTCCATTGCCTGGCCGCGCATCATTCCCGATGGATTCGGCCCGATCAACGAGAAGGGGCTGGATTTCTACGACCGCCTCGTCGATGGCTGCAAGGCGCGCGGCATCAAGACCTATGCGACGCTTTACCATTGGGACCTGCCGCTGACACTGATGGGCGACGGCGGCTGGGCCTCGCGTTCCACCGCCCATGCCTTCCAGCGTTACGCCAAGACCGTCATGGCACGGCTGGGCGACCGGCTGGATGCGGTGGCGACCTTCAATGAGCCCTGGTGTGCGGTCTGGCTCAGCCATCTCTATGGCATTCATGCGCCGGGCGAGCGCAACATGGAAGCAGCCCTTGCGGCCATGCACCACATCAACCTTGCCCATGGTTTCGGCGTCGAGGCGTCCCGCCATGTTGCGCCCAAGGTGCCGGTCGGACTGGTGCTGAACGCCCATTCCGTCATCCCGGCCTCCAATAGCGACGCCGACCTGAAGGCAGCTGAACGGGCATTCCAGTTCCACAACGGCGCGTTTTTCGATCCGGTCTTCAAGGGCGAATATCCGGCCGAAATGATGGAGGCCCTGGGCAGCCGCATGCCGGTGGTGGAGGCGGAAGACCTGTCCATCATCAGCCAGAAGCTCGACTGGTGGGGCCTGAATTATTATACACCGATGCGCGTTGCCGACGACGCCACCGAAGGTGCGGAATTCCCTGCCACCAAACCAGCCCCGGCCGTCAGCGATGTCAAAACCGATATCGGCTGGGAAGTCTATGCGCCGGCGCTGCATTCCCTGGTGGAGACGCTCTACGAGCGCTACGAGCTGCCCGATTGCTACATCACCGAAAATGGCGCCTGCTACAATATGGGCGTCGAAAACGGCGAGGTGGATGATCAACCCCGTCTTGACTATTACGCCGAACATCTTGGTATCGTTGCTGATCTGGTGAAGGACGGTTACCCCATGCGGGGTTACTTCGCCTGGAGCCTGATGGACAATTTCGAATGGGCGGAAGGGTACCGCATGCGCTTTGGCCTTGTGCACGTGGATTACGAAACGCAGGTTCGTACGTTGAAGAACAGCGGCAAATGGTACAGCGCGCTGGCATCGGGTTTTCCGAAGGGGAACCACGGTGTGATGAAGGGGTGAGGCTTTCTCCCTCATTCCTGTGACAAGCACAGGGATGAGGGTGGAAAGGCTGGCTCGTGTGTGAACTTTACCTGCCGTATTCCTCACCAGGAAAGCACACGATCGCTCTCCCCAATAAAGTTCTTCCACCTTACTATCAGTTTTCCAAACTTTTTTGCCAGTTACCCGGCGGTGCCTGCTTGCGCCTGCCATCCTGTCTCCTATGTCAGGCAGGCTACGCAGACGTAGCGCCTGCTGCTGCCTCATCCGGAGCGGTGCGGGCTGGTCCTCCCAGGGAAAACGAACATGCTTATCGAAAAACTCAACTGGCGTTATGCCACCAAGAAAATGGATCCTTCCAAGACTGTTGCGGAAGACAAGGTCGAGCGCATCGTCGAAGCCGCCCGGCTGGCGCCGACTTCCAGCGGGTTGCAGCCGTTCGAAGTCATCGTCGTTTCCGATCCGGAAGTTCGCGCAAAGATCCGCGAGATCGCCTGGAACCAGGCGCAGGTGACTGAAGGCTCGCATCTTCTGGTGTTTGCGGCGTGGGATAACTACACGCAAGAGCGGATCAACCATATGTTCGATCTGGTCAACGAAGAGCGTGGCGTCAAGAACGAGGGCTGGGAAGCGTATCGTCAGAAGCTTCTCTCCTCCTATCCGCAGCGTGATGAGCAGGTGAATTTCGAACACGCAGCCCGTCAGGCCTATATTGGTTTCGGCATGGCGGTGGCGCAGGCTGCTTTCGAGGGTGTGGATTCCACACCGATGGAAGGTTTCGATCCGGCCAAGCTGGATGAAATCCTCGGCCTGCGTGAAAAGGGCCTGCGCTCCGTCACCATCCTGCCGCTCGGATACCGCGAGCCGGAAGGCGACTGGCTGGTGAACCTGAAGAAGGTCCGCCGCCCGCTTGAGGAATTCGTCAGCCGCGTCTGATTTCCACGCACTCGCGAAGTCTTGACTGCCGCAGGGCCGCACAGACGGCTTTGCGGTAGATTTTTTCTCTGATTTCAGATAATTGAAAAATCATCCCTGTTAAAAGATGGCGCCTGCGGGCAAGTATGCGCCATCGAATTGCCGATCCCCGGCATTTCTGAGTGAAAGCCTGACGAAATGACCCGGAAAATCAGCTGTCATCGAATGTGCCGGAAGGCTGCATGAAGAGAGCGGTTCAGCACCGCAACAGGATTTTTTGAGACCCGATCCGTCAAGAGTTTTCGCAGAGTTCCCAATGAGTTTTTCATCCAACGCGACATCGCTCGCGCGCGCACCGCAGACTGCCAAGGACGCGATGGTAACGTTTGAAGGCGTGACCAAGACCTTTGGCGGCAGCGATGGCAAGCCGGGCTTCGCAGCCCTCGCCGGCATTGACTATGTCGTGCCGAAGGGTTCCATCACCGGCATAATCGGCCGCTCTGGTGCCGGCAAATCCACCCTCATCCGCCTCGCCAACGGCCTTGAAAAACCGTCGTCCGGCCGGGTGGTCGTCGACAGCGTCGATGTTGCCGCCCTTGATGAGAAGAGTCTGAGGACCCTTCGCCGTTCCGTCGGCATGATCTTCCAGCACTTCAAYCTTCTGTCGTCGCGCACCGCTTTCGACAATGTGGCGCTGCCGCTAGAAATTGCCGGTCTCGGTAAAAAAGAGATCGAAACGCGGGTAACGCCGCTGCTCGAACTCGTCGGCCTTTCCGACAAGGCGAAGCGTTATCCGGCGGAACTGTCGGGTGGGCAGAAGCAGCGTGTCGGCATCGCCCGAGCGCTTGCGACGCAACCCAAGCTGCTGTTGTCGGACGAGGCGACGTCCGCGCTCGATCCGGAGACGACCCAGTCCATCCTTGAACTCCTGAAGCGCATCAATGCCGAACTTGGGCTGACAGTGCTGCTCATCACCCACGAGATGGAGGTGGTGAAGACCATCGCCTCGCAGGTCGCCGTCATCGACAGGGGCCTGATCGTGGAGGAGGGGCGCACCTTCGATATTTTCACCGCGCCGAAACACGAGACGACCCGCAGCCTGCTGTCGTCCTCGGTCGGGGTTAAGCTGCCGCACTGGGTTACATCAGGGTTGAAGCCGGAAGCCGAGGAGGGTGACCGCGTTCTCGTGCGGCTGGTGTTCTTCGGCGAAACGGCATTCCAGCCGCTGACCGCGCGTCTTGTTGCGGAAATCGGTCCTGACGTGAACATCCTTGCCGGCACCATCGAGGAAATTTCCGGCGAACCATTCGGCTCGCTGGTTGTGTCCTATCCGGCCACGGCGGAAACCACCGCCCGCGCCGGCCGCTTTTATACTGAGACCGGTCTTCACACGGAGGTGCTCGGTTATGTCGCCTGATATGCTTTTCAACCTTCTGTCGAAGGGTCTTCTGCAGACGCTGCACATGGTCGCGGTCGCCGGCATCGTCGGCTCCATCATCGGCGTGCCGATGGGCGTTTTCCTTGCCACCAGCGGCAAAGGCGAACTCTTCCCCGCGCCGATGACGAACCGCATCCTCGGCCTTGTCGTCAATGCGGCGCGCTCCACGCCCTTCATCATTCTGGTGGTGGCGATCATTCCCTTCACGCGGCTGGTCGCTGGCACTTCCATCGGCACCAGTGCGGCCATCGTGCCGCTGACGGTTGCCACCGTGCCTTTCATCGCGCGGCTGGTGGAAGCGGCGATCCGCGAAGTCGACAAGGGCCTGATCGAAGCGGCCCGCGCCATGGGCGCAACACCGTTGCAGATCGTCACCAAGGTCCTGCTTGCGGAAGCAAAGCCGGGCATCACGCTGGCGCTTACCCTCACGCTCGTCAGCCTCATCGGTTATTCGGCCATGGTCGGTGCTGTCGGCGGCGGCGGGCTGGGTGATCTCGGCATTCGCTACGGCTACCAGCGCTTCATGCCTGACGTGATGCTGGTCGTGGTGCTGGTGCTGATCGTGCTCGTGCAACTCGTGCAGAGCGCCGGCGACCGGCTTGCCCGCAGCTTCGACAAGCGCACCCGCAAGAACTGATAAAACCGTTCAAGAACAACAAACCCAAGAACAACAAACCCAAGGAGACATCCATGAAGAAAATCATCCTCGCGGCTTCGCTCGCCGCTCTCTTTACCGCCGGTCAGGCGCTGGCCGAAACCATCAAGATTGGTGTTACACCTGCCGAGCACGCGCAGATCATGGAACAGGTCAAGAAGATCGCCGCCGCCAAGGGACTGGACATCGATATCGTCGAGTTCTCCGACTACGTCGTGCCGAACCAGGCACTGGCAGACGGTGAGCTTCAGGCCAACTCCTTCCAGCACCAGCCTTACCTCGACAACCAGATCGCTGACCGCAAGTTCGATCTCGTCAGCGTCGGCACCACCATCACCACCCCGATGGGCGTTTATWCGAAGAAGGTGAAGAGCCTTGACGAGCTGAAGGACGGCGCGACGGTCGGTATTCCGAACGACCCGACCAATGGCGGCCGTGCGCTTCTCGTTCTCGCTTCCAAGGGTGTGCTCAAGGTCAAGGAAGAAGCCGGTCTGAAGGTAACGCCTGCCGACATCACCGAAAACCCGAAGAACATCCAGATCGTCGAACTTGACGCTGCGCAGTTGCCGCGCTCGCTGGATGACACCGACGCGTCGGTCATCAACACCAATTATGCCACGGCAGCAGGCCTGAACCCCAAGAAGGACGCCATCGCCATCGAAAGCGAAAAGTCCCCTTACGCAAACGTCATCGCCGTTCGTGCGCAGGACAAGGACAAGCCGTGGGTGAAGACGCTGGTGGAATCCTACCACAGCCCGGAAGTGAAGGCCTTCATTCTGGAGAAGTTCAACGGCACGGTCATTCCATCCTGGTAATCAGGCCTGACACGATTGAAGTTGCAGCCTCTCCCGTTCGCGGGGGAGGTTTTTTGTTTGCGGGGCGAACGCATCCGCGGTTTTTATGAAAATCCCCCACCATTGTGGGGAGAATTTTTCTCTTTTTCACCCCTACTGTCGTTTTATACCCGTTGTTTTTTGTGGCGTCGCCACAATCCAACTTAACGGCTTTTGAATGTTTCCTTCGCAAGATGATGCTTTCGAAGGGGATTTTATGCGGATTGCGCCGCGAAACATTGGGGAATATTTGCCGGTCGGGCGTAGAACCGCCGTCGGCGTCGTATTGTCCACATTTGCGCTGGTGCTTCTCATTGTCACCGCGCTGGTCTTGTCTGCTCTGAGCCAGGTCAGGGAAAGGGCGAACTCGCTCGACAATGCCCGCTCGCGCGAGACAACGGCGGGCGCCCTTGTCACCTTCCGCGACCAGCTTGGCGCGACGCTGAACGACTACGCCGCCTGGGACGATGCYGCCGACTATGTCTACGCCCCCGACAGGTTCGACTGGGTGGCGAGCAATTATGGCGAGATGACGGTCAACAGCGATCTTTTCGATACCGCCGTCGTCCTCGACGAAGACGGCAAGGTCCGCATGGCCTACCAGAACGGCAAGCCGGTTGCCTGGAAGCCCCATGACTATTTCGCAGAAGGCCTCAAGGAGATGATCGAACGGGTGCGCTCCATGCGTCCCGGCATCGCGTCGCAGGTCACCGGTTTCGTGAAAACCCGCGACGGCGTCGCGGCTACGGGGGTCGCGCTGGTGCGGCTCAAATCCGGGGTCTTGCCTCCGGTTGGATCCGAGCGGCGATATCTGATTTTCGCCCGTCATCTCAAACAGGCGACGGTAGACAAGCTGGCCCGCAATTACGTCATCGATGGTCTGCAACTGCAATATGGCGACGGACCGGCGACCAACCATGTGGATGTCGTCAATCCGCTTGGTGATGTGCTGGCGCGGCTCGTCTGGCGCTCCCAGCTGCCGGGGGACGTGAGCTTCCATGAGGCCCGGCCGGTCGTCTTCACGGCACTCGGCATTGCCGGAACGTTCTTTCTCGTACTTCTCATCATCGGTTCGGCGACGCTCGACCGGCTGAAGGCCGACGAGGCGGCGGCGAGGGAAGAGGCGCTGCGCGATCGTCTGAGCGGGCTCAGCAACCGCGCCGGGCTGTTTTCCAAGCTGAACCGCATGGTGGGCAAGGCCCGCCACGACAAGACCGATATCAAGCTGCTTTACCTCGATCTTGATGGTTTCAAGGAGATCAACGATTCCTACGGTCACGCTGCCGGCGATCGGCTGATCAAGGGCGTTGCGGCGGCGCTCAGGGTGCTTGTGCCGGAAGATGCCGTGCTCGCSCGGCTCGGCGGCGACGAATTCGCCATCGCCATTCAGGGCAACGACGTGTGGTCGGAAGGCCGCAAGCTCTGCCAGGCGCTGCTCGAACTGTTCACCGAGCCGTTCAGCATCGGCGAGCGGGTGGCGAGCATCGGTTGCAGCATCGGCACTTCCGTCTCCAGAGCCGGTGATATCAACGGTGAGGAACTGCTGCGCCGCGCCGACATGGCCATGTATCAGGCCAAGGAAAACGGGCGTGGGCGTTATGTCGCCTACGAGCTGAAAATGGATGCGCTGCGCGAGGAAAAGCTGCAGCTTGAGGCCGATCTGCGTTATGCCATCCTGAATGACGAGATATCGGTGGTCTACCAGCCGGTCGTCAATGCCGCCACGCGCAGTATCACCGGGGTGGAGGCGCTTGCCCGCTGGCAAAGGCCGGGATACGGCTTCGTGCCCCCGGATATCTTCATCGCCGCTGCCGAAACCAGTGGCCTTATCGAGCGGCTCGGCCTGCTGGTGCTGCGCAAGGCCTGCGAGACGGCAGGTCAATGGCCCTCCATCAAGCTCTCGGTGAATATTTCACCCGTTCAGTTCCGCAATCCGGCCTTTTCCGGCAACGTGGCGGATATTCTCGCTGCCACGCAGACGCCAACCGCAAGGCTGCGGCTGGAAATGACCGAGGGCTATTTCATCCAGAATCCGGAGCGGGCAAGTGCGGCAATCGACAAGCTGAAACAGCTTGGCCTGCATATAGCGCTCGACGATTTCGGAGCCGGTTTCGCCAGCGTCGGATATCTGCGCCGCTTCGGTTTCGACCGCATGAAGATCGACCGGTCGCTGGTCATGGCCCTGGAACAGGGCGGGCGGTCGCTGGAAATGTTGCAGGCAACCGTGGCGCTTGCGAAATCTCTCGATATTCCGGTCACGGCGGAGGGCGTCGAGACAGAAGAACAGGCGGCTATCCTGCATCTGTGTGGCTGTGACGAATTGCAGGGCTACCTGTTCTCAAAACCCGTCGCCGCTGAAGAGATTACCGCCATGCTGGAGGAGCAGACGGCGCCGCTGTTTGCGCTTCGGGCAGGGGCAAAAGGGTGATCCACACTCCGTCACTCCGGACCTCATCCGGGGCCCAGAGCGATCAAGTCGTTAATCGCGTAAGAGCCTTTTCACCGTGAAGACGTGCCGTGGCTGGCCGCCGATCCGCTTTAGCGCCCCAGATGGCGCTCGCCGCGCTTCTTTGCCAGTTCGATCTGCAGCTGCCGGTCGCGGAACCGCTGGCGGTCCTCTTCTGTCCGGTCGTCGTAACAGCTAGGGCAGGACACACCTTCCTCGAACAACGGGGATTGGCGCACCTGCGATGTGATCGGGTTGCGGCAGGCGTGGCAAAGCTTGTGATCGCCTTCGGCAAGACCGTGGACGACGGAGACGCGCTCGTCAAACACGAAGCAGGCGCCTTCCCACAGGCTCTCTTCTTCCGGCACCTCTTCCAGATATTTCAGGATGCCGCCCTTGAGGTGATAGACCTCATCGAACCCCTGTTCCTTCATGAAGGCGGTCGCCTTTTCGCAGCGGATGCCGCCGGTACAATACATGGCGATCTTCGGCTTGTTGTGCAGGCCGGGATTGTTCTTTACCCAGTCGGGAAACTCGCGGAAGGTCTTGGTCTTCGGGTCCACCGCGCCCTTGAAGAGACCGATCGCGGTCTCGTAGTCGTTGCGGGTGTCGATGACGATGGTGTCCGGGTCGGAGATCAGCGAGTTCCAGTCGCGCGGATCGACATAGGTGCCGACAATGCGGTTGGGATCGATATCCGGCACGCCCATGGTGACGATCTCTTTCTTGAGCTTCACCTTCATGCGCACGAAGGGCATGTTCGATGCCCGGCTTTCCTTATGTTCCAGCGCCGTAAATTCCGGCTGCGCACGCAGGAAGGCAAGTATGGCGCGCACACCCGCATCGGGCCCGGCAATGGTGCCATTGATGCCTTCCGCCGCCAGAAGCAGCGTGCCCTTGACGCCGTTTTCCCGGCAAAGCTGAAACAGCTCGTCGCGCAGGCTTTCAAACCGCGGCAGGCGGGCGAAATGATAAAGCGCAGCCACAAGAAAATCGCCAGTGGGGTGAGGGGCGGCTTCCGGGCGGGGGAGAATGGTGGTGTCGGTCATGGGCGCTGAAATACAGCGGCGGCGGCCGCAAATCAATATTTATCCGCCGCTGCCGGTATTTTGAAAATCGTCAAATTCTCAGTCTCTTCGGGCTTTCCGGTCTACTTCGCCGCCCGCCGCCATAAAAGGCCGACGATGCGGCTCTCGGTTCTGGCGGATTCGGAGAAGACTTCGTTTGCCAGCTCAAGACCATCTCCGCGCAGCGCCTGCTGCCTCTGAATGATTGCATCGAGAAGCAGAGCCAGTCGCTCGCCATTGCCGAAACGCTCCGGTTCCTGGTCCGCAAAGGCTGCAAGGACCGAAAGATCGTGCTCGTGGCCAAGGATGTCGACCAGCCGCTTGGTGTCGGCCCGCTTGGCGCGCATGGCCGATGGCCAGAGGCGGCGCAGGAGGCCGAGATGCATCCAGTAGGCCTGGCCCGCCTTACGTAATTCGTGGAAATGTTCGACGTCGGCCTGCTCATGGCAGTCGGCAAGTGCTTTACGCGCCCTCTTCCTCTGCTTCGCCCACCCGGTCTTCACCAGCCTTGTCACATCCTTAAGCTCGTCCGGCAGCGACACTGCCTTCAGCTTCTTGCGTGCTTCCTCGCAGCCGGCGATGGCGGCCGCAATGGCCTCGTCGAGACCTGCCTCATGTTCGATGGCGTGGTCACGGCGCTTGCGCAGGACTGTCGCGATCGATCGCAGCGCCTTTCCTTGCGTCGTGGAGGCCGCGAAGGTCTCGAGATACTCCACCGTCTCCACGAGCGCCGTCGCTTCCCGCGCAAAAGCGAGCGAGCGGGCGATGTCGCGAAAGCGGGCGTTTTCCTCTTTGCTGAAATCGGGTGCTGCCCTGGCGACGAGGCGGTAGAGGGCGCGCAGCCGCTTGAACCGCTTGCGGGCATCGTGCACCGCCTCATGGCGCCCGGAAGGCTGGTCGCGAAGGCTGATTATCGCCTCTTCGATGAGTTCCAGTCCCGCGCGGCGGATTTCATCGTCGAACGGTTTGTTCGGGTCAATCCTGAAGGGCATCCGCCAAGTCTCCGTGGGGACAGTCCATGGCGAGCGACTGGTTGGAGAAGTGACGGTCGCCCGTTACCTCCTTGCCAAGCCAGGAGGGCAGATCGGGGTTGGCGTTCTCGTCGTCCATCTCTACCTCCGCCACGATCAGCCCCTTGTATTTACCCTCGAAAACATCGACTTCCCAAGTGAATCCACCGTGATCAACCGTGTGGCGCATCTTCTCGATCACCACGCCGGGGGCGCTGGCCATCAATTCTTCCGCGTCATTCAGTGGAATGGAATATTCATATTCATCACGGACGAGCGAACTCGCGCCGATCTTGATGGTCAGTGTCGCGTCAAGCCCGTTGACGATCCTGACCCGGACCGAACGATTTTCCAGCGAGGCGACATATGCCTGCCGGAAAGCCATGCTACGCGTCACTTCATTACGCCATTCATCGCCTGCAACCAGAAACTTCCGCTCGATTTCCTTGGCCATGCTGTCTCCGTAAACCGGTGCGCCAGATTATCGCATGAAGACGTCATAAAGAAGCGAATAGATTGAAGTATCTGGATAAAAATGGTCTTGCCATGCCTCGACATCAAGGCCGGGGCAGGCTAATCGATAAACCGGATTTCAATCGTTTCAATCGCGCAAGGGAGGCTTATCTTGGCCCAGGACTCCGAAAAACTGCTCTCCATCCTCAAGCTGCAGCCGGTCGTGCCGGTGCTGATCGTGGATGATGCTGCCTCCGCCGTGCCGCTCGCGCGCGCTCTGGTCGCAGGTGGCCTGAAGGCAATCGAGATCACCATGCGCACGCCGGCGGCACTCGATGCCATCCGTGCGGTTGCGGCGGAAGTGGAGGGCGCCCATGTCGGCGCCGGCACCATCCTCAACGCCAAAGATTTCGAGGCGGCCGCCGAAGCCGGTTCCACCTTCATCGTCAGCCCAGGCATCAACAAAAGCGTGCTGGAAGCTGCGCGCGCCTCCAACGTGCCGCTTCTTCCTGGGGCCGCCACGGCAAGCGAAGTCATGGCGCTGCGCGACGAAGGCTACAAGGTGCTGAAGTTCTTCCCGGCGGAACAGGCCGGTGGCGCGCCATACCTCAAGGCACTGTCCTCGCCGCTCGCCGGCACGGTGTTCTGCCCGACCGGCAGCGTCTCGCTGAAGAATGCCAATGACTATCTTTCCCTGCCGAACGTCGTCTGTGTCGGCGGTTCCTGGGTTGCTCCGCGCGAACTGGTGGCAACGGCTGACTGGGCCGGCATCACCAGGCTCGCCGCCGAAGCCGCAGCACTGCGCGGCTGATCTACTACTTCTTCAAGCCCGTTCACGAAGGCGTGAGCGGGTTTGTCATTTGTATTCGTGCCATGGCTCCCTATCTTCCCGTGTAGACTTTACCCTCACAGGAGATTTTGATGTTCGACGCCAAGAAGCTTCTTGAACAATTCCTCGGCTCACAGGTGCCGGGCCTTTCGGGAAGCGTCCGTGACAGAGCCGGGCAGGCCGCCGATATCGCCAAGAACAATCCGATGAAGGCCGGTGCGCTTGCCGCCGCCATTCTAGGCACCAAGACCGGCCGCAAGCTCGCCGGCAATGTCGCCACCATCGGCGGCGTAGCGGCCATCGCCGGTCTCGGTTATCTCGCCTACAAGAATTACAAATCCGGGCAGGCGCCTGAAGTAGCTCCAAAACCCGAGCCGGAGCTTCTCGCCCCGCCCGCCGATTCCGCCTTCCATCCGCAGTCCCCCGCCCTTTCCAACGATTTTGCGCTGAAACTCATCCAGGCGATGATTGCCGCTGCCAAGGCAGACGGCCATATCGACGAAAAAGAGCGCGCCAACATCATGGATAAGGTGCAGGTGTCCGGCCTCGACACTGAAGCCGAGCGGTTCCTCGAAAAGGAACTGGCCGATCCGCTGGATATCGACGCACTGGTGGCTGCTGCCCGCACAGAGGAGCAGAAGGTGGAAATCTACACCGCCTCGCGTCTTGCCATAGAGGCCGATACGCGGGCTGAGCGCGGTTATCTCGATCTGCTTGCCGGGCGGTTGGGATTGCCCGATGCGCTGGTCGATCATATCGAGTCGACGGTGGTGGCGGCGAAGGTTTGAGGTTAGAACAGGGGGGTGAACCACGCCCCCCTGCCGTATATGCACTGTTGTCATCCAGCCCCGCTTGGCCTAATCCTTCTCCCAGACAACGGGGAAGAGAATGCGCGATCTGAGTGATTTTAAGGGATGTCCGGCGCCGCAGCCGGTGACGCTGAAGGGCCGTTATGTGACGGCGGAAACGTTTGATCGCGACAGGCATCTTGCAAGGCTCTGGACTGCGCTTGGTGGTGAGGGGGTCAATGCGCTTCTCAAATATTTCCCGCAAAGCGGCTTTGCCGATGCTGCAGCCTTTGGTGACTGGCTTGTCAACGCGGGTGATAAACTCAACTGGGTGACATTGGTTTTCGTTGAAAATGCCACCGGTGACGTCGTGGGAATGGCAAGCTACATGCGGCCCGATCCCGCCAATGGCGTGGTCGAGGTCGGTTCGGTTGCCCATGGCGCCAGGATGAAGCGCTCGCCGCTTTCGACCGAAGCGCATTATCTGATGGCGAAACACGTTTTCGAGGATCTGGGTTACCGCCGCTACGAGTGGAAATGCCACAATCAAAACGAACCCTCCAAGATCACGGCGAAGCGTTACGGCTTCACCTTCGAGGGTGTGTTCCGCCAGCACATGATCTCCAAGGGTGCCAACCGCGATACGGCGTGGTTTTCCATGATCGACGGCGAATGGCCGTTGATTGGCAAGGCGTTTGAAATCTGGCTTTCGCCGGAGAATTTCACGGCCGATGGCGCGCAGAAGCGCAAGCTTGAGGATATCCGCGCGGAGCTCGCCCATGACCACGCCTGAAAAGAAGGCTGGCTCTGGCCGTAAAGACTGGTCGCCGGGCCTTGCCGCCGCTGGCATCATCCTTGGTTTTGGGCTGGTGTTTTACGTGATGCCGAAAATCATGCTGTGGCTGGGGGATTATTCGCCCTTTCTTGCCGCGGCTTTTGGCTCGGTGGTGGTGCTGTGCTTTTTCCTGCTGTTCTGGCTGCGCGCCCGCTACCAGCGCCGCCGCGACAGTCAGAACTGAAGCGACGCACCAAGCAGCATAAGGCCCATCAAAAGCACGAACAGCGCACCGGCAATCTCGATCGCGTGGCTGATGCCCGCTGCCCTGCGGCTTCCGGGGCCGGCGAAGCGCACGGCAAGCCCCTTGGCCGAGACGGCCATGATGGCAAGCAGCGATACGGTGATGGCGGTACCCAGCGACATGGCAAGCACGGAAAGCACGCCGCCGAGAAAAATCCCGTTCAAGAGCGCAAAGCTCATGACGATGATGGCACCGGAGCATGGCCGCAGGCCAACTGCGATGATCGCCGACCACGCTTCGTGCAGGCTGAAATTCTTGCCTTTGAGAAGCAGCGGATCGGGCGCGTGCGATTTTCCGCAGGAGACGCAAAGATCACCTGTGCCGCTATGGGCGTGGTCCGCGAAAACCGGCTTGCCCTGAAACCTGAGGCCCGTGCCCATGCCCGTGGTTCTGACTGCTGTTGCTTCCCCCGCAACCGCGAAGGCTGCAACCGGTACGCGCCGGATGCGCAGCGACCAGAGCTTGCGTAGCAGAAGCCAGGCGCCGAACAGCGCCACCATGGCAAAGCTGGCGATCTCCATTGCCTGCGTGGCTTTCGTCATGGTGATGGAGGTGCCGCGCAGCACGAGCCAGGCTGCGACAACGAGGCCGATGGCCATTGCGCCCTGAATGAGTGCTGAAATGAAGGAAATGAGAATGCCGCGTTTCAGCTGCGTTTCATTGGCGATCATATAGGAAGAGATGACAGCCTTGCCGTGGCCAGGACCGGCGGCATGAAAGACCCCGTATGCAAAGGAGAGGCCAACCAGCGATGCCATCGCCCAATTGTCTTCGCGCATGGCTTTCAGGGCACCGGTCAGCGCCCGGTAGAACATCTGCTGGTGCACGTTGATCCATTGCATCAGCGGCGCGAACGGCCCGCCAGGGGCAAAGGACGGCTCGGCCGAGCCTATGCCGAGCGGCGATTGCGCATGGGCAGCACCTGCCACAGCCAGCACGCAGATCGCGACGATGGTCAGGTGTCCGCAAAGGCGCCCGTTTCGGCTCAGCATGTCACCTCCAGCCGGGTGGCGAAGAGTTTGGTCATGTCGGTGCCGGTCGGGTCGTTGAAGAAGGCGTCGGTGAGCGAACTCTGGTTTTGTGAGATCACCTCGTCCGGGTCGGGACGCACGACATGGTGCTTGCAGGCGGCGAGATCCTTGCCGACGGTCGCCAGATCGCCGTCTTTCGCAAAATCGATCGCCGTATACATGGTCGGGTCCCACGCGCCGAAGCTGAGCTTGCCCTTGATGGAAAGCGGCGTGTTTGGCTTGACGGAAAAGAACATCAGGATCTGCTTGTCCTTGTAGTCCACATGAATGGTGTCGGGCTTTGCGAAATCCACCTGTTTTCCGTTGGCGGTAATGAAGGTGTAATAGGAATATTCGCCGAGCGATTCACGCACGGTGTTGCCGATTTCGGCCAGCTCATTCTTGTCCAGCTTCAGGTCGCCGTTCTTGTCGTAATCCATCACCACGCTTGCCGAGAACATCTCGTCGAAACGCCAGATGTTGCGCACCTCCTGGATGGTACCGTTCGGCCCCTCGACGATTTCCATGCGCGCTTCGGCGAAAATATGCGGATGTGCCGCGGCGGCAACGGGAATGGAGGTCAGGCCAGCCGCAAGGAGCAAAAGTCGTCTGTTCATTATCCGGTCTGTCCTGCCTTCGAATCTCGGAGCTGGATTCTAGCAGAAATTGGGACCGAATTTCGACCTGATATGCGCTTTGGTGATGTGGCTGCCCTATGTTTCAGAAGGTGCCGGTGAAACGCGAGGTGACGCTCGATCCGCTATAGGACAGGTCGGTGTCGCGCTCGCCATGCAGAAGGCGGTTGAATTCCACCTCCAGCTTGCTGTTCTTGCCGGTGTCGAAGGACAGTGTGGCCACCAGCCTTCGTTCGCTGGTGTCGTAATTGTAATAGATCCAGTCCTTGTGGACACGCTGCAGCGCCAGGTCCAGCCCCACCTTGTCGGTGAGCTTGCTTTTAACCACGAACTGCCAACGGCGGTGGAACTCGGCAATGGGATCATCAGGGTCGAAAAGCGCGTAATCCTGGGAGAAGCCAGCACCGAAGGCGATGCGGTCGGTAGCCTTCACCTCGGCTTCGGCCCTGAGATAGGGCCGGGTGCGCTTCACCTTGTCGCTGATATCGTCGCCGGAAATGGTCGTCAGGCCCCCTTCGGCCAGAACGGCGAAGCGTTCGGAGAACTTGTAACCGTAGGCAAGTGATCCCCGCAACGTGCTGGCCGGAAAACGCTCGTATTTCTCCTGCTGGCTTTCCGGCACGACAATGCGGTCATAAGCAATTGTCAGTCCGGCCTCGCCGCCGGCCAGCGGGCGCACATGTTCGGCCTTGAGCGACAAGAGCGCTTCATTGGCCTCCAGGCGGGTGGGCTCGAAATAGGCCGGACGAAAACGCGCCCTGCCTTTCATCAGGCTGGCAAAACCCGCCGTCAGCGTGTTCTTTCCGCCAAGAGCAAGGATGCCGAGCTGTGTCGATGCCTCCAGCTTGTGGTCCAGTCGCCGGTAACCGATGTCTTCTTCCGGCAGATGCAGGAAGATATCGCCGGCATCGCTGCGTGTGCCACGCAGTTCCACGGCCCATTCCAGCCGCTCCGACAGACGCCTGGTCAGCCCCAGGCTGGCAATGGTGTTGTGTTCATTGGCAAAACGGTAACGGGGGAGGCGAACCTCCTCATGCTCGAGCGAATAACGCAGTTCCGTGCCATCAAGCACGAACTTTCCGTTAAGCCCGAAGCCCGCGCGCAGCGAAATCGCCTTCAGCCGGTTGGTATCGCCGAAGTAATTGGTGTCGTAGCCGATGCCGGTTTTATAGGTGATATTGTGATCATCGGCGTTTTCCCCCGCCTGCGCACCGCAGGTGCAGGCAAGCCCAAGAACAAGCGCGATGTATCCTCCCAGCCGCATTTGCATCTCCGGTCTCTAATTAAGCAATATCTTATATTTGGATGGTTAATAAAGTTTCAGGGGCGATATATTGTCGAGGCCGGAATTCATGGTGTATTCCACGGAAATTCCAGGAGAATAGACCGGCGCCAATCGCGTAAAACTTGATTAAAATCACCAGTATTAAAGTTAATTGTTTATTGTAATATTAGGCTTTGCTTGAATTAGAATCCTCTAAATATACAGTTCGACTACGCCATGGGGCGTGATCAAACATAAGAGGAGAGAGAAATGATTGCCAAATTTGCTTGCATAGCCGCTGTTCTTACTGTCGCTTCCGTTGGTCAAGCCAATGCCGGTGGTCTGCTGGGCGGTATCCTGTCCGGAAACAGTAACAAGGGCGGCGCACTCGTCGTCGTGTCGCCAAGCATCGATCTGGGTGTCAGCGGTATCCTGTCCAATAACGGGATTCTGAACGGCAACAAGACCGGTATCCTGAATGGCCTTCTCAACGGCAACAAGACTTCCGTCGATGTCATCGACAACAAGAACGATGGCGGCAAAAAGCGTCGCCACTAATGGTGTAGATCGAAAATCGACAGGGATTTTCGGCGTGAACGATGCGCGCAGGATATAAGCCGGAAGCTGTCCTCCAGCTACGTGTGTATGACACACGGTGCTTCCGGAAATAACAAACGGCGCATCGCATGACTGCAAGGGGGCCTTCGGGCTCCCTTTTTTTTGTGTGGCCGCCAATGACTGCACACACAAAACTGCGGGATGGCCACTACTCATGAGGGTTTTGTGACGCGATCGCTGTCGTCATATGTCGGGACTCACGGTTCGGGATCATCCGCGTGAGTTCTGATTTATATTTGATAAATATTGGCAATATTAACGGGAATACGTTCTGCAAGGGCCTTTTTGTCCGTGCCGTTTACTCGATTTTAACCACGATGTTCTTCAATCTAGGGGTGCGTCAACCCCGTCATTACGCTGCGTTTCTGGTCGCGAAAACTCGCATCACGCAGGTGCCGGGATGGTATTTTCAAGGAGCTATCGCATGTTGAAACAATCTCTTCTCGCCMTCGGCCTGCTCGGCATTCTTTCTGACGCATCCGTTGCCGCCGACGCCGTCGGCGATATTCCAGCGGCACCGGTCGTCAACGATGTTGCGCCTGCCTTTTCCTGGGACGGTGTTTATGTCGGTGCCTCCGCCGGTTATGGCTGGAACCGCGTGAAGTCGACCACTTTCGGTGTCACCACGAAGCATGAATTTGACGGCGGCCGTTTTTCCGGTTTCGCTGGTTATAACGCTGAAGTGGCCCCCTCCATCATTCTGGGTGTCGAGGGCGATCTCGGTTATGCCTGGGGCGACAAGACCATCGTCACCAGCGAGGTTTCCGCAGGCCTGAACGGCTCCGCGCGTCTGCGCGCCGGTTATGCGATCGACCGGGCGCTGATCTACACCGCTGCCGGCTACACCGCGACGGACAGCGAAGTGAAGGCGCCCTTCGGTGAGGACAGCAAGGTGCTGCACGGCTGGACGGTCGGCGCGGGTGTAGACTATGCCTTTACCAACAACCTGTTTGGACGCGTCGAATATCGTTACAACGACTTCGGCAAGGCAACCTACCATACCGGTCCGATCACTTCGACCGGCGATGTCAGCGAACATGTCGTCAAGGTTGGCCTTGGCGTGAAGTTCTGACGGTTTTTCCGTCTTCGACAAGGGGCGGCGCAAGCGCTGCGACGCCCCGGTGCTTAAGGAAACAGGGGTGGTGTGCTTCGTGAGGAACGAAAACACACATCGCCTTCCGCTCGGGCTTGAACAGCATACCCTTTTGGTGTGATGGTGGCATCAATCCACTTCCCGCTGCCGATCTCCAGTCGATTCTCCCATGCTACAGAAAAACACCTCGCCGGGCGTTTTTGATCGTCAGGCCTATATGATTGCCGTGCTGGTCTTCATCGCCGGCGGCACCAATGCGGCTGTTGTGCCATTTATCGGTTTTTACATCATACAGGTCCTTGGTCACCCGCCGGCCACGCTTGGTCTCTACAGCGTGACGGCAATGGTTGCTTCGATCATCGCCAGCCGCACTTATGGCGAACGTGTCGATGCCGGTGTGCGGGTGCGGCCATTGCTGCTGCTCTCTGTGTTTGGTGCTTTTATCGCAGCGGCGGCGGCGACCTCCGGGCATCTGGCATTGCTCGTGGCGGTGACGGCAACGGGAATGGGGCTTTCCAACGCCGCCAGTACCCTGATTTTCAGTTATGGTCGCTATTATGGCCGGGTAAAAGCACTGGATGCACCTGCCTATAACGCCTTTCTGCGGACAATGGTGTCGCTGGCATGGATGCTGCTTCCGGCCGCCGCCTATCTGATCCTCGATCTTGCCGGTGCGCAGGCCGTGTTCATGAATGCCATGCTGATGGCGGCCATCTGGGGCGGTCTTGCCCTTGCCTTCGTGCCGCGCGGCCAGACGTGCCCGATGGAACGACGGAAAGAGGGCGACAACGATACGCGGCGCAACCTGCCATTGTTGATGGCGGCAGCGGCCAGCTTCTGCATGTCTTTCGCCCACGCCCTGTGCGCCTCGGCCCTGCCGGTATTTCTGGTGCGCGAGGTGGGCCTGCCGGATTACGTGCCGGGCCTGTCGCTCAGCGTCAAATGCGCGATGGAGGTTCTGCTGATCCTGCTTGCGCCAAGGATCATGCGCCGGGTC
Organism: Agrobacterium sp. MCAB5; assembly: GCF_052114365.1. Lineage (NCBI taxonomy): Bacteria > Pseudomonadati > Pseudomonadota > Alphaproteobacteria > Hyphomicrobiales > Rhizobiaceae > Agrobacterium > Agrobacterium sp. MCAB5. The sequence goes on along the minus strand of NZ_JBFREP010000015.1, from coordinate 109,847 downwards.
AGCGCCCGCATCCTTCTTTGCATCTCTGCGGTGATGGCAATCGTCGCCTTCAACGTCATAGCCTCGGTCCAGACCCTTCCGGCCATGTTGTTCGGAGCAGCACTTGAAGGGGCCTATTACGGGCTTTGCGCCGGCACGTGCCTCACCTTCGTGCAGGGCTTTGCGCGCGGACGCACCGCGCGGGCGACCGCGCTCTACATGAATTCCATTTTCCTTGCCGGGTTGTTTGCGGTGCCGCTTATGGGGTTTGTGTCGCAATATGCAAGCTTCGGTACGTCGATCAGACTTGCTTCGGTTGGTGCAGGGGCAGCCCTGCTGCTGCTGTTCCTGACGCGGCGTCAGGTCAGCGAATAGCGAGACAACGCCGAGGTTTCTGGCGCTGACACCTATCAGCCCTCATCCCTGTGCTTGTCACAGGAATCCAGTCGATGCGCGTCTGCGTCCGAAAAGAGCCCCTTTCAGCCCAAGGACTTGGGCTGGCTAGATTCCCGTGACGAGCAGAGGAATGAGGGCGGATATTGAGCCGTATCGAGCCATCCGTCGAAACCGGACGTGCGCCTGTTGCTGTCCTTACGCCGAAATATCGACAATGCCGCAGTCGCCTGCCTCGGAGGCAAATGCGAGCAGTTTGCCGGTGGCGCTCCAGTCCATGCCGGTAATGGCGCCCTTGCCGGGGCGGCGAAGCAGGGCTTCCTTGCCATCCGCAAGCCGCACGCCAAGGATCATGCCGTCAATGAAGCCAATGGCCAGCACATCTTCCAGCGGGTGAAAAGCGACATTGGTAGCCATGATGTTGGCGCGGCTGCCGAGTTCTTCGGGTGCCTTGCCCATCGGGCCGTCCTTGCCAGAAAACGGCCAGACGATCGCGGCCGGGGCACCTGATGAGGCGAGCCACTTGCCCTTTGCCGACCACGAAACGGATTTCACCTTGGCGGGATAACCCGTCATGCGCATATGGCGGGCTTCCATGCCGCCCTTGGTGGCCTCCATCTTCCAGCCATGCAGGGCGTTTTCCTGCATGGTGGTGACGAGGAACTTACCGTCAGGCGAGAAGGTGACGCCGGTATGGGCACCTTTCCATTCCAGATCGACCGGATCGCCTGCACTCGCCACCCAATGCAGCGTCACGCCGTTATAGCGTGCAACGGCAATGCGCAGGCCCTTGGGCGCGAAGGCTATTGCCTCCACCGTGCGTTCTTCCTTGAATTCCTTGACCGTGCCGTCCGAGAGGCGCACGAAGCTGGACTTGCCGACACCATAAGCGACCGCCTTCTGCGGTCCGCCCGCAACGACGCCCACCCATTTGCGCGGCACATTGGCGATCTCGCTGAGGCTGCCATCATGGCCAATGCGCAGCACGCGCCCGTCCTCGCCGCCGGAAAGCAGCGTGGCGCTATAGGGATCGCGGATGCAGGTCAGCAGACCCTCATGCGCCTCAGTGACCTTCTCGCCGCCATCCAGCCGGTGAATGGTGCCGGCGGCGGTGGCAAACAGCGGAATGTCGCCGAGAAAATGGGTCGAGACCACGTGGCCTTCGATATCAAGCGGGGCAACAGTCGGCATGGGGCATCGGTCTTTCGTCTATGTGTTTGTCATTGATGGATTTCGGTCGCAGACCAGGTCGGGAAGACCCGTTGGTGCGGTTTCAACCCGTGGCGTCAAGGTCGGTCCTCGGGTCATACCCGGGGATCACTCGACCATCCATATGCTGGCCGCAATGGCTCCTCGGGTCAAGCCCGAGGATGACGTCGAAAGTGAGGACGGGCACCGAAAACACCAAGGGTGACACGGTGCCCCGTCAAGGATGTCAAGCCGTGGCAAGGCAGGCGTTGAAGCTCTTTTCCAGCTTTTCGCGGTCGAGTTCGCGGCCGATGAAGACAAGGCGGCTTTCGCGCTTTTCGCCTTCCTTCCACGGGCGCTGGTGATCGCCCTCGATGATCATGTGCACGCCCTGCACCACGTAACGTTCCGCATCGCCCTTGAATGCGATGATGCCCTTGAGGCGCAGGATGTTCGGGCCGTCCGTCTGGGTGACCTTCTGGATCCACGGGAAGAAGCGCTCAGGGTTCATTTCGCCGCCGCGCAGCGACACCGACTGCACCGTTACGTCATGAATCGGGGAGGCGGCGCCATGGTGGTGGTGATCGTGGCCGTGGTCATGATCGTGGTGCGCGTGATCATGGTCGTGATGATGGTGGTCATGGCCGTCGTGCCCATGATCATGGTGGTGGTGGTCGCAATCAGGACCGCATGCGTGATCCTCGTGGCCGTGCTCGAGGAAATGCGGATCGTTTTCGAGCGCACGTTCCAGATTGAAGGCGCCCTGGTCGAGAACGCGGGCGAGATCGACGCCGGAACGGGTGGTCTTGTAGATGCGCGCAGAGGGATTGATGGCACGCACGATATCCTCGATGCGGGCGACTTCTTCCGGCGAAACGAGATCGGTCTTGTTGACGATAACGACATCGGCAAAAGCGATCTGGTCTTCGGCTTCGCGGCTGTCCTTCAGGCGCAGCGGCAGGTGCTTGGCATCGACAAGTGCGACCACCGCGTCAAGCTCGGTCTTGGCGCGCACGTCGTCATCCATGAAGAAGGTCTGGGCGACCGGAACGGGATCGGCAAGGCCAGTGGTCTCGACAATGATGCCGTCGAATCGGCCGGGCCGGCGCATCAGGCCTTCGACCACGCGGATGAGGTCGCCGCGCACCGTGCAGCAGACGCAGCCATTGTTCATTTCGTAGATTTCTTCGTCGGATTCGACGATCAGATCGTTGTCGATGCCGATCTCGCCGAATTCGTTGACGATGACAGCGTATTTCTTACCGTGGTTCTCGGACAGGATACGGTTGAGAAGCGTCGTCTTGCCGGCGCCTAGATATCCCGTCAGGACGGTGACTGGAATGGGCTTGGCTGGTGCTGTTTCGGTCATGGAAACCTCGCGTGGAGAAAGGCCGGTTGAGGCCTCAAGGAATAAGTGTCGACGTCCATATAGGCGCGACGTTCGGGCAGTTCAAAGGGATTCTGGCTGGTTTCGGCGCAGTTTTTCAAATTTTGTTATGAAATAACGTTATGTCAAAAGCGTGGACGTCTTCAAGCAGTTCGACAAGGCCCGAAACGGCATGGGAAATGATCCTTTCGCCTTTCTCGGCTGAGGCGGCGGCGGCGTTTCCGGCAACGCCATCCGGGTTCAGGTCGCCCATAAGCCAACCGAAAGCGTGTGGACCATAGGCACGCAGATGCCTGAAACGGCTGGCGAAATCGCTCTGGCGGGAGGGGAAGTTGGCGGCTTTTTCCATCGCCACCCGCTCCGGGCAAAGCGCCAGCATGACCGACGTCTCGATATCGCCACCATGGATATCGATCGCCTTGTCTTCAGGCTTCACGATATCCACCGGCACGCCGAAACGAGTCCAGCTGGTGGCGACCGCCAGCATACCGAAGCGGGCGCGCGCCTCGGTGGCGACGATGGTCATCAATGGCGAATTGCCGCCATGGGCGTTCAACATCACGAATTTGCGCACGCCTTTTTCATATTCGGCCTTAGCAATGCCGAGCCAGCGCTCAACGGCCTCATCGTAACGCAACGACTTCGTGCCCGGCACATTCATGTGCTCGATGGAATATCCAACGGGCTCCACCGGCAGGAAGGAGACCGGCAGACTGGCGGGCAAAACAGCAGCCAAACGGGAGACAATGCCCGCCGCAATCAGCGTGTCTGTCTCGAAGGGCAGGTGCGGCCCGTGCTGTTCGTGCGCACCGAGCGGCAGCACTGAAATTGCACCTGTTGCGCGAAGATGAGGGTCTGTTACGTTTTCGTCGTGATAATGCGTGTATGAGTTTGGCATCTGGCAGTCCGCGCGTGCATTCGGTAAGGATTTCCAGCAACATATATCGGTTCCGCCACAGGGTAAAAGGCACTCGCATATGAGCAAGGACAAAACTGGGCATAAGGACAAGGGCGCCAAAAAGGACAAGGGCACCAAGAAAGTAAAGGACGCCAAAAAGAGGGATGAGAATTTCAACCCTGAGGAACTGGCGCAATCCATCACCCAGGCCGCCCGTTCCATGCGCACGGCGCTGAGCCACAGCCTTGCCGAAAGCGGCCTTTATGCCGGGCAGGACGGCGTTATTCTGGCGTTGGCGCAGGAAGGCAGCCTCACGCCTGGGCAGATCGCCCAGAAACTTGGTGTCAAGGCGCCGACCATGACGCGAACCATCGGCCGCATGGAAGCCCAGGGCTTCGTGGAGCGCAGTGGCGATGACGAGGATGGCCGCGTAACACTGGTGAAACTGACGGAGACGGGCCTGAAAAGCGTCGAACATATCAACGTATCCATCGCAAATTGCGGTGCGCGGGCGATTGAGGGGCTTTCGGCCAAGGACATCAGGACGGTGGTTAAACTTCTCAAGGTGATCGATACCAACCTTCAATAATTTGTTGAGTTTTTAAAAAACCACTGTCTTTTTGTTGATATTCCTTAAACCGGTTGCGGATTTTGTTTAAATTGTTTAATTGCGATTTAAACAGAAACGTCTGTCAATGACATGGGTTTGGGGAGAAATGCCGTGGCACAAAAGATCAAACTGTCGACGATCGCCGAAAGCCTCGGTCTATCGACTGCCACCATCTCCCTTGCATTGCGCGACAGTCCGCTGGTCGCCTCTGACACTCGCGACAAGATCAAGGAACAGGCCCGGGCGCTCGGTTACATCTACAACCGCCGGGCCGCCAGCCTGCGCACTTCGCGCTCCGGCATTATCGGCGTGGTGTTCCACGATGTGATGAACCCGTTTTATGGGGAAATTCTCAAGGCCATCGAAACCGAGCTGGATCGCAGCCGCCAGACCTTCATTCTGTCCAACCATTATGATTCGGTTGAAAAACAGCGCACCTTCATCGAAACGCTGCTGCAACTTGGTTCTGATGGTATCATCATGTCGCCCGCCATCGGCACGCCGATCGAGGACATGACGCTGGCTGAGGAAAACGGCATGCCCGCCATTCTGGTGGCCCGCTCGCTCGAGGGCGTCGACATGCCGACCTATCGCGGCGATGACAGCTATGGCATTTCGCTTGCGACCAATCATCTGATCAGTCTTGGCCATCGCACCATCGCCATGGTTGGTGGTACCGACCAGACCTCGACCGGCCGCGATCGTTATCAGGGTTATGTCAACGCGCTGCGCAAGGCGGGAATCGAGGTCGATCCGAACCTGCGTATTCCCGGCCCACGCTCCAAGCAGGGCGGTTTCGAGGCCGCAGTGCATTTCCTGTCGCTGCCGCAGAAGCCCACCGCTGCCGTCTGCTGGAACGATCTGGTCGCCATCGGCCTGATGAACGGCATTTCGCGCGCCGGACTGGTGGCGGGCGTGGATATTTCCGTGACGGGTTACGACGATCTGGAGGAGGCGGCCATCGCCACGCCGGCGCTGACCACGGTGTCCAATGGACAGGCCGAGGTGGGGCGCCTTGCGGCGCGCGCGCTTCTGGACAGGCTGGCGGGCAGCCACGAGCCGGATGGCGTGCACCTCATCAAGCCGGAAATGCGCATCCGCCAGTCGACAGGGCCGGTGCGTCCGAGGGTTTGAGCAGCGTTTCCCTCTCTTTCGTCATTCCGGCCTTCAGCCTAAAGCCAGCCAGCTCAAGCCCTTGAGCTGGAAAGACTCTTTGCGCCCCGCCGACGCGCGCCTCAAGTGCGGCATGACGGAGGCGGGCGCGTAAAAAAACGGCATGAAACTTCCGTCTGCCCCCATAGCTTCCCCTTATTGCCCTTTTCACGGCCGCCGTTGTTTGAAAAGATCGCGGCCCAGAAGAGCGGGATGGCGAGTGGTTCGCCCATGAATCCGCTCTGACGATATCGGAATGCAATCAGGAGGAATATCCACCCATGTCTGACAGACAAGCCGTCGTTCTCGTTCCCGGCAAGATCAACCCGCGCGTGCTCGAACGCCTCGAAGGCAAAGTCGAGATCGTGACAGTGCCCGCCGGTGCTGAGCCGGTTCTGCCTGATGGTGCGGCTGAGCGCATTAATGCCATCGCCGTTTCAGGCGTCGTCAACGCCAAATGGATCGATGCGCTGCCGAAACTCGAGATCATCGCCAATTTCGGCGTCGGTTATGATGGCGTTGATGCCAAACATGCCGCCACGCGCGGTATCGTGGTGACCAATACGCCCGATGTGCTGAACGACGAAGTTGCGGACACGACGATTGCGCTGCTGATCAACACGGTTCGCCGTCTCTATCAGGCCGAAACCTGGCTGCGTGAGGGAAAATGGGTTGGCGAAGGCCCCTTCGCGCTTTCGCCGTTTTCCCTGCGCGGCCGCAAGGTCGGCCTGTTCGGCATGGGCCGCATTGGCCAGGAAATCGCCAAGCGGCTGGAGCCATTCAAGGTGGAGATCGGCTATCATACCCGCAGCAAGCGCGACGGCCTGCCCTATACCTATTACGGTTCGCTAAAGGAGATGGCGCAGGCTGTCGACACGCTGATCTGCATCGTGCCCGGCACCCCTGAAACGCACAAGGCGATCAACGCGGAAATCCTCTCGGCACTTGGTCCGCAGGGCGTGTTCATCAATGTCGGACGCGGCTCCAGCGTCGATGAGGATGCGCTTTTGCAGGCCCTCAAGAGCGGTGCGGTGGGTGCTGCCGGTCTCGATGTGTTCTACGCTGAACCGAAGGTGCCGGAAGCGTTCCTGTCACTGCCGAACGTTTCCCTGCTGCCGCACGTCGCCTCTGCGTCCATCCCGACGCGCAATGCGATGGCCGATCTGGTGGCCGACAATATTCTCGGCTGGTTTAGGGATGGCAAGGTGCTGACGCCGGTGCCGGAAACGCCGGTTAAGGGATAACACCTCTCCGCCGTCATCCTCGGGCTTGTCCCGAGGATCCAACTACGTAGCGTTAAATCAATCGGTTGCAGATGCTTGGGACAGGCCCGAGCATGACGAAAGAGGCAAAGTTCCGCGCTAACCCCGCCTCTGCCTATTCCGCAATCTCACTCGTCGCGACCCATCGTCCCTCGGCGAAGGACCGGGCCATGGCATGAATGCTGCGCTCGATCTTCAGGCCTTCCTCGAAGTCGATGATATGCGCCGTCTTGCCCTCGACGGCCGCGATCAGTTCCCGGCACTCGATGACCTTCAGATCGTTGAAGCCGAGCCCGTGGCCGGGTGCGGGGATGAAGCGGTCATACGGCTTGTGGTGAGGGGCGGCGAGAATGGTTCTGAAACCCTGCTCCTCCGGGCGCCCGTCCGTGGTGTAGAGCTGGAATTCGTTCATCCGCTCCTGGTCGAAAAGGATCGAGCCGGTGGAGCCGTAAATCTGGATGGCGATACGGCCCTTGCGACCCCAGGCCGAGCGGTTGGCGATCAGCACCGCCGAAATGCCGCCTTCGAGCTTCAGAAGCACGCTGGCAAGATCATGCGTTTCCACAGCGCGCTCGCCGCCGCCACTTAGCGGCCGCGTCTCGTAAGGCTTCACCATATCGGTGATCGCGCTTTCGGCATGGCCGAAAAGGGAAAACAGAAGTGACAGCGGATGAACAGCGAAATCATCCAGCGCGCCATAGCCGGAGGAGGCTTCGCTCTTCCAGTAGAAGGGCTGGGTGGCATCCGCCATGAAGTCCTCATCCATTTCCGCACGGACATGGTAGACATTGCCGATCGCGCCTTCGTCGATAAGGCGGCGCATATGGCGGATGACAGGGTTCTGGATGTAGTTGTAGCCCATGGCCGCCGCCTTGCCCGAACGGCGGGCCGCATCGCGCATCTTCACGGCATCCGTGAAGGCAGGCGCCATCGGCTTTTCGCACCAGACGTGTTTGCCGGCATCAAGGGCGGCAATCGCCATTTCGGGGTGAAAGGCATTGGGTGTGGTGACCGAGATCACATCGATTTCAGGGTCGGCAAGCAGATCGTGCCAGTCGCCGGTCGAGCGGGCGAAACCGAACTCGGCGGCCTTCTTCGCCGCAAGCTCGGGATTGACCTCTGCCAGTGTGACCAGTCGTGGACGCTCCACATCGCCGAAAACGCTGGTGACGTTGTTCCACGCCAAAGCGTGGCACTTGCCCATGTAACCCGTGCCAATAAGGCCAACGCCAAGAGCGGCCATGGTCTCTTCTCCCCTAAATCATTACGATGAAATCAATACGTTCGATTGCTTTTTTCTCTACGGCAATCGCGACGCGGACTTTCCTCGCCCCTCATTCCTGTGACAGGCACAGGGATGAGGAGGGTGCCGTGGACGCTGGCATGCCTCAGGGATTGTCGCGCTTGAAAATCCAGTCGTGATCGGGGTGGTTCTTGAAGCGCCATTTGCGCATCGGCCCGGCCATCACGTTCAGATAATACATTTCGTAGCCATAAGGCGCGCCGCAGGGGTGGTGTCCCTTGGGAACCAGCACGACATCGCCGTCCGCTACAGCCATGGTCTCGTCCAGCGACCCATCCTCGGTGAAAACGCGTTGGAAACCGAAACCCTGTGCCGGGTTGAGACGGTGATAATAGGTCTCTTCCAGATAGGTCATATCGGGGTAATTGTCTTCGTCATGCCGGTGCGGCGGATAGGACGACCAGTTGCCCGACGGGGTGAACACTTCCGTCACCAGGAGACTATCGGCGACATCGCGTTCTTCCATGGCGATGGGGAAAATGTAGCGCGTATTGGCGCCTTTGCCGCGCTCGGTCAGTTGCACGCCATCGGGACCGATCTGTTGCGCTTCGCGGCTACCTTTTTCACCCGGTGCGGTGCAGACACCGACGGTGCAATCCGTCGTGGCTGTCAGCGACCATTCGGAGCCGGCGGGGACATAAACGCAGTGCGGCGGCTTGCGCTCGAACACGTTCATGCGGTCGCCGAGTTCACCGAACTCCTTGCCCCCGGCGGAAATCTTCGCCTTGCCTTCGACAAGCACCAGAATGACTTCCGTATCGCCAGTCTTCTCGGCTGCGGTTTCACCGGGCTTCAGACGATAAAGGCCGAAACCGACATAACCCCAATCCGCGCTTTGGGGCGTGATGTCGTGCACCTTGCCGCTTGTCGCGACCGGCTTGCGCAGAAGTGAGGTCATGTTGGTGTTCCTTTTTGGTCAGTCGTTCAATTTTTCGGGCGGCTATTCCCGCGTTTCCCTCATCCCTGTGCTTGTCACAGGGATGAGGGAGTAAAGGGCCTCAAGCCGCCTGAGCCTTGTCCAGTCCGGCCTCACGCGCAAAAGCCTTCAGCGATTTCAGGCCGAGGCTCTGATATTCGAAGGGGTTGCGCACATCCGGGTCCTGTTCGGCCTCGATGACCAGCCAGCCGCTGTAATTGTGCTCGGCGGCAATTTTCAGAACCGGCGGGAAGTTTACGCCGCCCTCGCTGTCACCCGGCACGGTGAACACACCGCGGCGAACGCCTTCGAGGAAGGAAAGCCGCTCGTTCCGAACCTGATCGGCAATCACCGGCCGCACGTTCTTGGCGTGGATATGGCCGACGCGGTGCATGTATTTCTGCGCGACGCGCACGGGATCTCCGCCGCCGAACAGGCAATGGCCGGTATCGAGGAGCAGATGGGTCTTCGGCCCGGTATGCTTCATCAGAAGGTCGATTTCGTCTTCGCTCTCGACCACGGTTCCCATGTGGTGATGGTAGACGAGGGTGATGCCCTGTTCGGCAGCATAGGCCGCCAGCGCCTCCACACCCGCGCCGAACTTCGCCCAGTCCTCGGCCGCAAGGCGCGGACGGTCAACCAGCGCCGTGTCGTCGGCACCGTGAACGGCGTTCGAGGTCTCGCAGACGATGATGACTTTCGAGCCCATGGCTTTCAGCAGATCGAGCGCCGGCTGCATGGCCTTCTTTTCGGATTCGATGCTGTCGGTCAGAAGGTTCAGCGAATGCCAGCCGGAGACGAAGGAAAGGCTACGCGGCGCAAGCACACCCTTCAGGCCTTCCGGGTCAGTCGGGAACTTGTGGCCCTTCTCGATGCCGTCGAAGCCGATCTTGGCGGTTTCGTCGAGGCATTGTTCAAGGCTGATATGGGCGCCCAGCGTGCGGTCGTCGTCGTTGGACCAGGCAATCGGGTTGGTTCCGTAACGGATCATCTTACTGTCTTTCCTTGATATGGTTTTCGTAGCGCGCGCGCGCCGGTCCGATTTCGGCCCGGTCGGAAACTTCGGGTACCGCCACATCCCACCAGTGGCCACCGGCCTGCGGGGTCGGATAGGGGTCGGTATCGATGACGATGACAGTCGTGCGGCTGGATTCGCGAGCAGCCGCAAGCGCCGCTTCCAACTCGGCGATGGTGGAAACCTTGCGCGCATCCGCGCCCATAGAGCCGGCATGGGCGACGAAGTCGATGGCGATGGGGTTGACGTTGGTGTGGGCGTAAAGGTTGTTGAACTCCGCGCCGCCGGTTTCCATTTGCAGCCGGTTGATGCAGCCGTAACCCCTGTTATCGGTGATGACGAGCGTGATCTTGACGCCCATGGCAACCGATGTCGCAAGCTCGGAATTCATCATCATATAGGAGCCGTCGCCGACCATGACGATCACGTCCCGGTCCGGTTCCGCCATCTTGATGCCGAGGCCGCCGGCAACCTCATAGCCCATGCAGGAGAAGCCGTATTCCATGTGATAGGAAAGCGGCAGCTTGGATTTCCACAACTGGTGCAGCTCACCCGGCATGGTGCCCGCCGCGCACATGACGACGGTATTGTCGCGCGACTGGCGCTGCACGGCGCCGATCACCTGCATGTCGGTGGGCAGGCTGTTGGCGTTTTCCTCACCCGGTGCCGCCGTATCGGCATCGGCCTTCTCGAACCATGCCGCCTTGAGCTTGGCATCCGGTGCCGTGAAGCGGTGGCTGCCAAGGGCGGCCGACAGTTTTTCGAGACCGATCTTCGCATCCGCCGTCAGGCTGATCGCATCGTGTTTGGCGCTGTCATAGGGCTGCACGTTGAGGGCGAGGATCTTGCGGTCCGGGTTCTTGAACAGCGCCCAGGAACCGGTGGTAAAGTCCTGAAAGCGGGTGCCGACGCCGAACACCAGATCGGCTTTCTCGCTTATGATATTGGCGCTTTCGGCACCCGTGACGCCGACCGGGCCGAAATTGAGATCGTGATCCCACGCCAGTGCCGATTTGCCGGCCTGCGTTTCGACGACCGGAATGGAATGGGTTTCCGCAAAACGCTTCAGCGTTTCGGTGGCGCCGGAAAAATGCACACCCCCGCCGGCAACGATGACGGGGTTCTTCGCAGCCTTCAGCGCGGCGACGGCCTCTTCGAATTCCACCACATCCGGTTCCGGGCGGCGTTGCCGCCAGACGCGCTTTTCAAAGAAGCTGACGGGATAATCATAAGCTTCCGCCTGCACGTCCTGGCAGAAGGCAAGCGTTACCGGGCCGCAATCGGCAGGGTCGGTCATGGTGCGCATGGCGCGGGGAAGGGCGGTCAGCAATTGTTCCGGGCGCATGATGCGATCGAAATAACGGCTAACCGGGCGGAAGCAGTCATTCACCGTCATCGTGCCGTCGCCGAAATCCTCCAGCTGCTGGAGCACGGGGTCGGGACCGCGATTGGCGAAGACATCGCCGGGGATGAGAAGAACCGGCAGGCGGTTGACATGGGCGAGCGCTGCCGCCGTTACCATGTTGGCAGCACCGGGGCCGATGGAGGAGGTGACCGCCATTGCCCGCCGGCGACGCAGCTGCTTGGAATAGGCAATCGCCGCATGCGCCATGGATTGCTCGTTCTGGCCGCGATAGGTCGGCAGTTCCTCGCGAATGCCATAAAGCGCCTCGCCGATGCCGGCGACATTGCCATGGCCGAAGATGGCCCAGACACCGGCAATATAGGTCTCGCCATGCTCATTCATCTGCGCGGCGAGGTAACGAACCATAGCCTGCGCAGCCGTCAATCTGATTGTCTTCACGCTGCCTCTCCCTTTTTGGCGCGCGCCTCATCCCATATGCGGCACAGGCTGGTATAGCGCTGCGCCATGTCCTTCACCGCTTCCTCATCGGTGATCTTGCCACCGAGCCAACCCCGCGCGGCGTCGGCGAAAATCGTGCGGCCAACCGCGAAACCTTTGACCAGATCGAAACCGGCGGCAAGGCGGAAGCTCTCCTCCAGCTCGCTTTGCGGTGCGTCGAGACCAAGAACGACGATGCCGCGCACGTAAGGATCGTTGCGATGCACGGCGTCGCAGGCATTTTTCCAGGCGGCTTTGGTTTTCATCGGCTCCAGTTTCCACCAGTCGGGATAAACGCCGATCTCGTAGAAGCGTTCGATGATGCGCGCGGCGGTCAGATCGTCGGTCGGGCCGACCTTGGAGGGAATGACCTCGAGCAGCATTTCCAACCGGTTGCGGCGTGTCGCCTGGAACAGACGCATCACCGTCTCCTCCTGCGCGGCGCGCATTTCGTCGGTATCATCCGGGTGATAGAAGCACAGAACCTTGACGACATTTTCCAGCGGCCATTCGGAAAGCCCGCCGAAATCCTTGCCGAGTTCCGGTTCCAGCGTCAGCGGGCGCGAACCCGGCCATTCCACCGGCCTGCCGATCCACAGACCGGAGCCGCTGGCTGCGAAAAGCGCATCGCGTCCGAGGCGGCCATCGCAGAGAATGCCGTAACCCGCCTTGCCACCGGCGACCGTTTGCGCGGCCTCGAGGCAGAGCTTCTTGAAGGCGCCGATGCGCTCATGTTTAATGCCGAGTTCGTCGGCGATCGCTTCCAGTTGCATGCGATGGTCGAAGGCGAAGACGCGCATTGTGTCCCATTCGCCCTTGCGATTGGTTGACCAATGCACCTGTTCCAGCGCCTCGTCCTTGCGCAGCGCCTTGTTGCGGATGCCGGCCTTGAAGAAATATTGCAGCTCTTCCCAACTCGGATAGGCGGGCGTGCAGCCGTGGCGGGAAACGGCAAAGGCGCCACAGGCATTGGCGTATTTCAGCGTTGTCGGCCAGTCCTCGCCGCGCAGCCAGCCACGGAAAAGCCCGGCCATGAAACCATCGCCCGCGCCGAGAACATTGAAGACCTCGATCGGGAAACCTTCGCCCGTCTCGCCATCGTCCAGGCTTGCCGGAATTTCGCCGGCGAAAACCGAAGCACCCATCGGGCCACGCTTGCACACCAGCGTCGCGTTCGACACCTTGCGTACGGCGTTCAGTGCGGCCAGCGTATCGGTCGAGCCGCCGGCAATGTGGAATTCTTCTTCCGTGCCTACAATCAGATCGAAGAGATGCAGGGTGGATTGCAGCTTGGCGGTGACCTTCTGCGATTCCACGAAGCGGCTTTCGCCATCGCCATGGCCGGCAACACCCCAGAGATTGGGTCGATAGTCGATGTCGAGCGCTGTTTTCGCACCGTTTTCGCGGGCAAGTTTCAGCGCCTTCAGTACGGCCGCTTCCGTCTTCGGATGCGACAGATGCGTGCCGGTGGCGCAGACACAGCCTGCTTCGGCAATAAAGGCGGGATCGATGTCGTCTTCGCTGAGCGCCATGTCGGCACAGTTCTCGCGATAGAAAATCAGCGGAAACTGGTTCTGGTCGCGAATGCCGAGAAGCACCAGCGCCGTCAACCGCTCCGGGTCGGTTTTCACGCCGCGTACGTCCACGCCTTCGCGCACCAGCTGTTCACGGATGAAGCGGCCCATATGCTCGTCACCAACGCGGGTGATGACGGCACTGGCAAGGCCGAGCCGCGCAGCGCCGGCCGCAATATTGGTGGGGGAGCCGCCAATATATTTGGCAAAGGAGGCCATGTCCTCCAGCCGGCCGCCGACCTGTGAACCATAAAGGTCGACCGACGAGCGCCCGATCGTGATAAGGTCAAGTTTTTTCAAAAGCTTCCTCCTTCGGACCCCGCATTGAGGGAGCCTGATGTCAGTGGGCCTCCTCCGCCCACTTTCTGTCTCACCACCTTCGGGTGCATTCACGAGACGGACAATTATGGAATGCCCGTTTCATGAATTTGGATCATAAATTCTATTTTTTATGTTTTCAATAAAAATATTCAGGCTGTTTTGCGCGTTCCCACAGCGACAGCGAGTGTAATGGCGAGACAGAGCGTGGCGGAAAGCGAGCGGAATGCGCCAAAATCGATTTCCGTTACCGTGAGTAGCGTCGCGCCGGACTTGCGCAGCGGATTGACGGCCGAATCGGACATGGCGACGACCGGAATACCATTGGCGCGGGCCATTTCCGCCAGTTCCAGCGTTTCAGCCGAATAGGGGGAGAAGGTGATCGCAATCAGCGCGTCATCGCGGGAGATGGCGCTGAGGTTGCCGAGGCCACCGACGGCGCTGTGCAAAACCGCAGGTACCTTCATTTTCTCGAAGGCGTAAGCGAGGTAACTGGCAATGGGGAAGGAGCGCCGCAAACCGATGATATGCACGGTGCGCGCCTGTGCCAGCGCCGAGACCGCCTCGTCAAGCTGCCGTGTATCGACCGATTTCAGCAGCATTTCCAATGAAGAACGGCCAGCCTCCACGAACTCCGCCAACAGGCCCGACGCGCTCTCGTCGCCCTTTTCGCGCAGGTGGTCCAGCCGGGTCGCATAATCCGGCCAGCCGCCGACATAGGAATCGCGAAACAGGCGCTGCATCTCCGAAAAGCCGGAAAAACCCATGATCTGGCAAAAGCGCATGAATGCAGACGGCTGCACGCCGGCACCTTCTGCCATTTCGGCGACGGTGGAAACGGCAATGCGATCCTGATTGGACGCGACATAATCCGCACATTGACGTAATCGTTTCGGCAGGCCTTCCGCGACCTGAAGCAACCGCTCCTCAAAAGCCTTCACGGAGTCTGGCGCATCGATTGCCGTCATTGTCGTTCCTTTGTGCAGATTGAAATCGTGTGCACTTTAACTGCAATGGAATTTTTATTCCATTGTGTTTTTTACGAACGGATCATGAAGCGGGATCGGGATTTGTTGCGGTGTGTGATCGGGTTAACTTTCATCATTCCGGCTCGAGGCCGGAACGATGAAGAGGGGGTGATTGACGCTTTTGGGTCAGTGCAATCCACCCACACCAAGATGCGTATCAACAATATCCGGGTTCGCCGCAAGATCGTCGGACGGTCCTGACCAGACGATGCGGCCGCGTTCCATGATGATGGCGTGGTCGGCGAAGTCGATGGCCATCTGGATGCGCTGTTCGATGAGAAGAATGGTCATTTCGCCCGATTGCGCGAGTTTCGAGAAGGCCGCCATCAGTTCCTCGCAGATAACAGGGGCGAGACCTTCGAGCGGTTCATCGAGAAGCAGCACCTGCGGCTGGCCGAGGATGGTGCGAGCGGTGGAAAGCATCTGCTGCTCGCCACCGGAGAGTTGCGAGCCGAGATTGCGGCGTCTTTCCTTCAGGCGCGGAAACAGCGTGTAGGCTTCCTCGATGGCTGATTTCGGCCGGCCCTTGAGGCCGACGAAGAGGTTTTCTTCGACTGTGAGTGTCGGAAAGACATCGCGGGTCTGCGGCACGTAACCGAGACCGGCGAGGGCGCGGGCAGCACTCGGCAGGGCGGTGATGTCCTGCTCGCCGAGATGGATATCACCGGCAAATCGTTTCGTCTGCCCGGCAAGCGTGGCAAACAGGCTCGTCTTGCCAACGCCGTTACGCCCGAGCACCGCGAAACGCGAACCGGCGGGAACGGAGAGCGACAGACCCTCGATGACACGGGTGGGGCCGTAACCGGCGGTCAGGTTGGCGATTTCAAGCGGCGCTGCGGGCATTGGCGTAACTTCCGAGATAGGCTTGGCGGACTTCTGCGTTGCTGGTGACTTCGCCAGGCGAACCGTCGAATATGACGGCGCCTGCGGCGAGCACGACCACACGTCTGGCGAAACGGAAGACCAGATCCATGTCGTGTTCGATCATCAATATGGCGAGGTCGGCGGGCAGGCGATCGAGCGCCTGTTCGATACGCGCCGTCTCCGTCGAGGGAACGCCGGCGGCAGGTTCATCAAGCAGCAGGATTTTGGGCCTGAGCGCCATGGCAAGCGCGATCTCGATCAGCCGCTGCTGGCCATAGGCGATTTCACGAACGCGGGTTTCGGCGATGGCAAGCAGGCCAAGCGTTCCGAGAATGTCGCGCGCCTCGCTCATCACCGTTGGCATGGCGCGGTAACGGCCGAAAATCCGGCCCGTTCTGCCTTCCCTTTGCAGAATGGCGAGTGCGACATGTTCCTCCGGCGTCATGTCCTGGAACAGCCGCGTCACCTGAAACGAGCGGACAAGTCCGCGCTTCACACGCTGACTGGCGCTGAGCCCCGTCACGTCTTCTCCGGCAATCCGCACGGTTCCGGCGGATGGCTTGATGTTTCCGGTAACGAGGTTGACGAATGTGGTCTTGCCGGCGCCGTTGGGGCCGATCAGCACGGTGCGATCGCCGGGCGAAAGCGACAGCGAGACATTGTTGGTAACGACGAGACCGCCGAAATTTTTCTGCAGGCCGGAAACTTCGAAAATAGCGCTCATTTGCGATCTCCCCGCAGGCGCGCGATGATCTGTTCGCCCGCGCCATAAAGGCCGCGTGGCGCAAACAGCACGACGGCGATCAGAAGCAGGCCGACGATTGTGAGCCAGTGGAACGGGTTAGCGGCGGAAACGACGTCCTCGAACCACATGAAGGTGACGGTGCCGATCAGCGCGCCATAAAGCGAGCCCGCGCCACCGAGAACCAGCATGACTAGCGCTTCGGCAGACAGCGTGAAGCTGAGGCTGTCGAGGCCGACCACCTGCGTGGAGATGGCGTTCAGCGCGCCGCCGATTCCGGCGACGATGCCTGATATCACGAACATCTTCAAAATCGTGCCATTGACCGAACCGCCCATGGCCTGAATGCGGATGCTGTCCTGCTTGACGCCGCGACACAGCATGCCGAAGGGCGAATTGACGACGACGCGAAGTGCCAGAAAAACAAGAAGCAGCAGGCAGACGCCGTAGATATAGGCGGTGCGGCCGTAAAGATCGAATTCGAAGGTGCCGAACAGCGCATCGGGCGAGACGCCGGCAAGCCCGTCGCTGCCGCCCGTCCAGTCCGACGCCTTGTTGGCCGCCTCATGGAAAAGATGGACGACGGCGATGGACAGCACCAGTTGCGGCAGGCCGTGCGCGCGCAACAGAACGGTGCCGGACAGCAATCCCGCGATGCCGCCCACTGCTGCGCCGATGAGGGTCATGAGAAGCGGGTCCGTGATACCGTAGTGGGCAGCGGCAATGCCGGCGGCATAGGCGCCAGCACCGAAAAGGGCCGCATGGCCAAGTGTCGCCACGCCGCAATAGCCGGTAACGAGATCGATGGAGAGCACGAGAAGCGCTAYCGCGATGATGCGCGTCAACAGCGCCAGATTATCCGGAAACAGGAAGTAACCGGCGATGGCGGCGATGATGATGAGCAGCGGACCGCCAATCGCGCGCAGGGGCGAGCGGGCCTTCGGCGGTTTTGCCGTTTCAGTGAGGTCGTTCATGAGCACCGCCATCTCATTTCGCCCTTCCAAGAAGGCCGCGCGGAAACAGCGTGATGATCACGATGACCGCCAGATAGAAGAAGAATTCGCCATATTCGGGGGCAAGATACCGCCCGGTCGTATCGATGGCGCCAAGCAGCAGACAGGCGATCAGCGCGCCGGGGATCGAGCCTGCGCCGCCGACTGATACGACCACCAGGAAGGTGACCATGTAGCGCAGCGCATAATAGGGTTCGACCGGCAGCAATTCTGCGCCGATGACGCCGCCCATGGCCGCAAGGCCGACGGCGATGGCGAAGCTAACGGCATAGATGATTTCGGTGCGCACGCCGAGGGCTGCTGCCATGGCCGCATTGTCCACCGCTGCCCGCAGCTTGATGCCGAAGGCGGTCTTTTCGAACGTGAACCAAAGTGCCGCCGCCACCACGAGGCCAGCGACGATGGCGAAGATGCGGTGGGTGGCGATGGTGCGAAACCCGAGATCGGTGGGACCGGCCAGTTCCTGCGGCAGCGGAATGGTTTTGAGCGTTGGCCCGAACACGAAATTGGCGATGCCGATGATGCAGAAGGTGATGCCGATGGTCATCAGCACCTGCGTCAGTTCAGGTGCGCCGTAGATGCGCCGGTAGAGAAACCGTTCAAGCGGTATGGCGATCACGATGGTGCCGACAATCGCAACGAGGATTGCCGCCGCGTAACCAAGGCCGAGGCCATGGGCGGCATAGGAGGCGAGATACCCGCCGATCATGGCGAAGGCGCCGTGGGCGAGATTGACCACACGCATCAGCCCCATTGTCACGGATAGGCCGATGGAGATGATGAAAAGCACCATGCCATAGGCAAGCGCATCGACAAGGATGCTGAAGACCGTCTGCATGTTCGAAAGCTCCTCCCGATGCGTTTGCGCCCGTGCCGGAGCCGCCCGCAAAAGGCGGCGCCGGTCATTTCCGTCTCAATACTTACTTGGCGGCGGCAAGGCCCGGATCGCCCTGTTTTTCGAAAGTCTGGACTTCCTTGTTGTAATAATTGCCGTCATCGCCCTTGGAGACTTCGCGCAGATAGATGTTCTGCGTGATGTGGCGGCTCTGCGGATCGATGCTGACAGGGCCGCGCGGGCTTGTCCAGGAAAGGCCCTTCACCGCCTCGACAGCCTTTTCCGCATCCTGTTTGCCGCCGGTCGCCTCGATCATCTTGGTGATGACATACATGCCGTCAAACGCGCCGACCGCGGGGAAGGACAGTTCCTTCTGATTGCCAATGGCCTTGGTTGCGGCCTCCACGAAGGTCTTGTTTTCGGCTGAATCGTGGGAGACGGCATAGTGGAAGGTAGTCTGCATGCCGAGTGCTGCTTCGCCAAGGGCCGGCAGATCCGATTCCTGTGTAAGATCGCCCGGCGCGAAAAGCTTGATGCCTGATGATTTCAGGCCGTTGTCGTTGAAGGCCTTCACGAAGCCGAGCGTCGTCGGGCCGGAGGGCAGGAAGGCGAAGACGCCTTGTGCGCCGGAATCCTTCACGCGCTGCATGATGGGGCTGAAATCATTGGTGGAAAGCGGCATGCGAATGCTCTCCACAACTTCGCCGCCAGCGGCGGTGAAGGCTGCCTTGAAGGCGTTCTCCGCGTCAACGCCCGGGCCGTAATCGCTGACCAGCGAAATGACCTTCTTGACGCCGCCATCAAAAGCCACCTTGGCGATGGGCGTGGATGTCTGCCATGTCGTGAACGAGGTGCGCACCACATAGGGGCTTTTGGTAACGATGGCCGAGGTGGCCGCATTCATGATGACCATGGGCACATTGCCCTGTTTCAGAAGTGGCGTAACCGCCATGGCGTCGGGCGTAAAATAGAAGCCCGCGAGATATTGCACGCCTTCCTTTACAACCAGCTCCTGCGCCAGCGCCTTGGATTGCGCCGGATCGGCCTGCGGCACATCGCGGTAGACGACTTCGACAGTGTCATTGCCCACCTTGTTGCCGTGAAGCGAAAACCAGGCGTCTATGCCGGCCTTGAAGTTCTTGCCCTGCAGCGCGAAGGGGCCGGAGAACGGGCCGACCACGCCGACCTTGATCGTCTCGGCATAGGCAACGGAACTGAAGCAGATGGCCGCGATTGCGGCGGTGATCCGTAATTTCATGATTTCCTCCCAATTGATCCGTGGCTCCCTCCACCGATCCAGCCAGTCAAACTGGTAAGTGCGATGGCCAAAGTAAAATGAAAAAAAAGGGGGCAATAAATAACCTGATGGTTATGGATTGCTACCTTATCCGGTTCTGCCCGATATTGGATCATACAATAGGGATAGTCTGGCGATTCTCAATTGCCGCAGCCGCTGCAGCCATCACGAAAGGTCCCGTTGCAGCATGCTGCTTCCAAATGCCGCCGTTATGAAAAATGCCCTGCTCCACGGGGCCGGAAAATGACGATAATATGCACGTAATCCCGGTGCCTTAACCAGTTCTAAGGGGATTGTCCGTAGTCTCCCGAAGCATATTTTGAATTTCATTTGGTGTCTTGATGGGCGAATATCAGAATAAAGCCGTTGATCTTATGCGGAATCGCGTTGGCGACAGTATACTCAACAACAAGATCGAGCGCCGCGAAGCTTTTCTCCGCAAGGCGCTGGCGCTGTATCACGTCATGGGCGGCGCGGCGGATGGCATGCGCGCCGCGGTGGAAGATGTTGTGCACCTGCCGAAGCCGAGCGTCGATGTCGCTGTTGGCGACGTGATGCATGAACTGGCAGCAATCGGTCACGTCGCCGATCTCGATATTATTCAGGCCGGATATAACAAACTCGATGCCGCCAATCTGCATATTTTGAGCAAGGGCAAGCGGCTTTTGCAGAAGCAGCAGGAAAAGAAGCTTGCCGCCACGGCTGAGAAGTAAGCCGTACAAGGCAACTGAGGGTGATGACAAAGCTCCCTCACACCCGGCGTCATCGCTGGATTGCCCCAAGGATCCAATCACGTCCAACTAGACCAAGACGTTGCAGCTGCTCCGGACAAGTCCAAGCATGACGGACGAGGGCTTCGGGACTTCGTCATCATTCTGAGGCCCCCAATCGGGGGCGCTTCAAAATCAGGCAACGTCCGCGACGAAAATATCCTGCCAGGCGTCGTAAGCGGAAAGAACCGTTTCCATCTGCGCCGTGTGGCCGGTGATGAAGTCATCGCCGTAGATCGTCTCATCAGGATATTCGGTAATCAGCGTCATCGGCACTGTGTGGCGGTCGTCGATGGACGACAGGCACGGGAAACCGTTGATGATGCGGAAACCGGTTTCACCGGCGTGAATCTCATAAAGCGCGATCTGGCGGTTGTTGTAATCCAGCAGGCCCGGAATGGCGCCGAGATGGCGGGTAACCCGGTCGAGCAGGGCTTCCGCCTGCTTTTCCCAATCCGCATGGTGGCGGATGATGAGGAAGAAACCCTTCGGCAGGGTCCACATGGCGAAATTGCGCGGCACATAACCGGAAAGCGGACGGGTCCATTCGTGCGAGGGATAACCGTGCAGGTTCACATGCAGGCTCGCGCCGCTCATCTCCTGCGCGCTGAAACGGATTGCCTTCTCGTTGAGATGGACGCCCGAATTTTCCCGCGTGCGATATTCGAGATCGTCGCCGAGCGCCGTGTACCGCGCCGCATGGTGCATGTGGCGTGGATTGTCGGCGCGCAGCCGCTGGTGCAGGGCATAACCATCGGGGTTTTCCAGCGGCGAAATGGTGAAATGCGCGCCCTGTCTTTCCGCAAGTTTGCAGGCGGCGCGGACGGCGCCAACGATGCCGGTGGTTTCATTGGGATGCTGGCCGCCGCTGATCATCACGGCGGCATCGCTGCCCGCGACATAACGGGCGGCAAGAACGCGGCCCGACCGCGAGCGGGCCTCGAACGCCTCGCCGTCGATCTCGGCAAGCATACGCGCGATCTGACCCGCCGCCACCGGTTCGCGGGCCTCGTCGATCCGCTGTTCGCCGCCATCCAGGAAAGCGGTGGTGAGTGCACGGGTCTCGATACGGACCGAAACGTCGCCGTTGCTTTTGACGACTTCCGGAACGATCTGGCCGGGTTTCAGGCCGCGGTCGCCCAGCGGCCGGCCGGACTTCTTCTGGAAGAATTCGAGGAGGGAGAAATAGAAATCCTCATGCAGCGCTTCACGCAGGCTGACCACCTCTTCCCCGACCGGCAGCGCCATGTCTTCGGACGGGTGCGTGACGCGGATGTTCAATTCCTCGAAATAGGGTTCTTCATCGCCCCAGCCGTGATTGGCAACGGCATTGATTGCCGCTTCGAAAAGCTGCTCGTAATCCGTCTCCAGCCGCTCGCCCGTAGCGTCACCGGCCGGACGGAACCAGCCGGTTGGCGAGACATTGGTTTCGCCGACGATATCGGTATGAACCCGGTTGGGAGCGAGAACCTTCAGGGTTTCCTTCTTGCCGTTGCGGCTCAGCGTAACGTCATAATGAAGGGCGTCGTCGTCGCGGGCGATAAAATCGATCTTCGCGTCGCCGGCTAGTGCCGCCAGCGGATAGGCCTCCAGCCGGAAACGATTGGCGGGTGCATTGGCGTGCACCGGGTAATGCACCTCGATGGCATCGACGCCACCAAGATTGATCTCTTCCAGAAAGGTGAAGAGAAGTGGCTTGTAGGCGCTGCGGATGCGGGCACTGACGCCTTTTTTCTTCAGCCTTTCTTCGGCCTCGCGGCGGCTTTTGGCGTCATCGAACGTCCATGCCTCGAAGGACTGGCCGGGCGCGGCATTGGCGAGAAGCACATCCAGAGTACGCTTGAAGGTCTGGTCGAAAATCTGGCTCATCACGATCACCTTGAGGTTCTGCCGGTGGGGTCGAGGCTGTCGCGCAGCCAGTCACCGAGAAGGTTGAGGCCAAGCACGGTCAGAAGGATGGCAAGACCGGGGAAGACGCTGACCCACCATGCCGTCTGCAGATAGGTGCGGCCATCCGCCAGCATGCCGCCCCAGCTCGGAATGGTCGGATCGACACCGAGGCCGAGGAAGGTGAGGCTGCTTTCCAGCAGGATGTTGTTGGCGACGTTGAGCGTCATCAGCACGATGACCGGGCCGATCAGGTTCGGCAGAAGGTGCTGGAGGATGATGCGCCAGTCCTTCACGCCAATGGCGCGGGCGGACAGGATGAATTCCCGTTCGCGCAGCGTCAGCACCGAGCCGCGCACCAGACGGGCATATTGTACCCATTGCGAGACGATCAGGAGGATGATGGTGTTGGTGAGGCTGCCGCCAACAATTGCGATGAAGGTGATCGCCAAGAGAATGAAGGGCATGGCGAGCTGGATATCGGCAAAGCGCATGACCAGCATGTCCCAGAAGCCGCGATAATAACCGGCGACCAGGCCGACGATCACGCCGAAGACCACGGCCCCGATGACCGAGGTGAAACCGACGAGCAGCGAAATCTTGCCGCCGGCCACGACACGGGCCAGTACGTCACGGCCGAGCGGATCGGTGCCGAGCGGATGGGCGGCGCTAGTGAAGGGCTTGGCAAGGCGCGCCATCAGGTCGATCTTTTCGGCACCGCCCGGAAACAGCACGTCGGAAAGAAGAACGGCAAGGCAGATGACGACGGTAAGCAGGGCGCCGAGGATGAATTCGAGATTGTTGAAGCGCGACAGGCGCGAGGTTTTGGCAGCCATCGTCAATTACTCCGTGCGGATGCGCGGATCGACCAGCCCGTAGGCGATATCGACCAGAAGGTTGATGCCGACGATCATCAGCGACAGCACGGTGATGACGGCCTGAAGCACGGGATAGTCGCGCGCGCCCACCGCATCGAAGGCGAGCGTGCCGAGACCCGGCCAGTTGAAGACGCGCTCGATGACGACGATGCCGCCGAGAAGTCCGCCGAATTGCAGGCCGAAATAGGTAATCAGCGGAATGGCGCAGTTACGCAGCGCATGCTTGTAAAGCACCTTGTTTTCGCTGAGGCCCTTGGCGCGCGCCACCATGACATATTGCGAGCGCAGCGTATCGAGCATCGCCGTGCGCACCAGACGCACATTGGTAGCCGTCAGGATAACGCCCATGGTGACCGATGGCATGATGTAGCTTGCAAAGCCGCCCATGCCGCTTGGCGGCAGCCAGCCGAGCGTGATGGAGAAAAGCAGCACCAGCATGGTGGCCAGCCAGAAATTGGGGAAGGACAGGCCGACGAGCGAGAAGATACGGATCACCTGATCGGCCGTCTTGCCGCGCGAGGTCGCGGCCTTGATGCCGAGCGGAATGGAAAGCGCAATCGACACCGCCATGGAGATGAAGGCGAGAAGCAGCGTGGCGGGCAGGGCATCGGCGATGAGCCGCGATACCGGCGTGCTGCCGGTGAAGCTGCGGCCGAAATCGAGCGTAACCAGGCCTTTCAGGAAGCTGAAATATTGCACGAAGAACGGCCGGTCGGTTCCAAGCGCCGCACGAATGCGCGCCAGATCGTCTTCCGTCATGCTGCCGCCGCCCTGGAACATGGTGACAGCCGGATCGCCCGTCAGGCGGATGGCGAAGGAAACGAGAAGGGTGATGGCGATGACGACGAAAATCGCCTGCAGCAATCGCTTGATGAGGAAACCGGCCACGTTTTTTACCTTGAAGAGAGACCCGACCTTGCCCGCGGGATGGCGGGCAAGGCGCTTTTTGGGAGGATAAGCCTGATTATTCGACGGTGACGTCGGTCAGCTTCAGGCGGTTATCCGGCGGTGCCACGAAACCCTTGACCCGCTTGTTGATGCCGTAAATGGCATTGGTGTTGTAAAGCGGAATTTCCAGCGCGCGCTCGGCGGCATAGGCGCCGACTTGCTTGAGGATCTTTTCGCGCTCGGCTCGGTCAGTCAGCGGGCGCTGCGATTCCAGCAGCTTGTCCAGCTTCTCGTCCTTGTCGTAAGGATTCCACTTTTCACCCGAGTGGTACATGGAATAGGCTGTGTTGTCGTAATCGAAGGTCCAGCCGCCCCACTTCTGCTGGAACATGGCGCCGGTCTTGCCCTGCGGGATGATGTCGTTCAGGAGCACGTTGGTCTCATAGGGCTTGATGGTGGCGGTGATGCCGACCATGGACAGATAGCTGGAGATGACCTGCGCGACTTCGTTCATCGTCGCATCGTTGCCTCTGATATCGATCTGCAGTGCCGCACCCGGCTTGACGCCGGCTTCCGCGAGCAGCTTCTTTGCGCCTTCCGGATCATAAGGCAGCGGCTTCAGATCGGCGTCGTAACCGAAGGACAGCGCGCTCTGGAAGCTGGCGATTTCCGAGGCCTGACCGGCAAGGATCGACTTGACGATCGTGCCGCGATCAACGGCCATGATGATGGCCTTGCGCACCTTGGGATCAGCGGTGATGCCGTCACGAGTGTTGAAACGCAGCGCATCCACCGTCGGGCCTGGAACGCTGACGATCTCCAGCTTGGAATCGCCTTCGATGACCGGGATCATGCCGATCGGGATGGTGGGCGGAATGACGAGATCGACGCGGCCGGCCTGCAATTCGGCAACCGCAGTCGCCGGCTCGGCGATGAAGCGGAATTCCAGTTCGGAGAGCTTTGGTGCGCCGCCCCAGTAATCCGGGTTGGCTTCAAGCGTGATGTTGGTCTTCGGCGCATAGGAGACGAATTTGAACGCGCCGGTGCCGACCGGGTTGAGGTTGAAATTATCCTCACCCTTTTCCTGAATGTATTTCGGCGGCACGATCATGCCGCCATAACCGGCAAGCTTGGTCAGAAGCACCGGATCGGGCGCCTTGAGCTTCATGTCGACGGTGTAGTCGTCAATGACGTCGACGCTTTCGATGGCGACATAGTTGGAGCGCTGCGGGCCCTTGGCACCCTGTTCRCCGAGAAGGCGCTCGAAGGTGAACTTGACGGCGGCGGCGTTGAAGGGCTCGCCATTATGGAACTTGACGTTCTGGCGCAGCTTGAAGCGGATGCGCTTGCCTTCATCCAGCTCTTCCCAGGATTCGGCAAGGCCGGGCACAAGTTTCAGGTCCGGACCGCGATAGGTCAGGCCATCGAAGATGTTGGTGGCGACAGCTGCCCATTGCACCAGGAAGGTGTCGATCGGATCCCAGCTGCCGGGGTCCTGCGGGCTGGAAATGGTCATCTTGCCAGCGGCGAAAGCCGGCGCTGCGGTGAAGGCCGTGCCGGCCAGCGCAAGCGCGACGAACGTTGCCGTCATCCCCTTTTTGATTTTTGTCATCTACCTGTTCCTCTTCAGATGGTTACGGTTTTGGTTATTGTTCAGGCACTCTTCGCGATGAAGTGGCCTGGATTGATTTCCTCATGGGCGAGAATGGCGGGCTCATCGCCGACGCGGCGCACGGGATTGGGAATTTCGCCCTCGATCATGGCGATGCGGCGCTCGATCAGGGGATCGGCAACCGGCACTGCGGAAAGCAGCCGGCGCGTATAATCATGCGTGGGCGTTTCGAAGACCTGCTGGCGGCTGCCCATTTCCATGATCTGGCCGAGATAAAGCACCGCGACGCGGTGGCTCATCTTTTCCACCACCGCCATGTCATGGCTGATGAACAGGTAAGCAAGACCACGTTCCGCTTGCAAATCCATGAACAGATTGATGATCTGCGCCTGGATGGAGACATCGAGCGCCGACAGCGCTTCGTCGGCGATAATGAGCTTAGGATCGGAGGCGAGCGCGCGGGCAATGCAGACACGCTGCCGCTGGCCGCCCGAAAACTCGTGCGGATACCGCGATGCATGTTCCGAACTCAGACCCACCCGTTCCAGCAGCTCATCCACCCGGCGGCGCACCGCCTTGGCATCGTTGATCAGGCTGTGGGTGTTGATTGGTTCGGCGATCGAGAAGCCTACCGTCTTGCGCGGATCGAGCGAGGCGAAGGGGTCCTGGAAGATATATTGCACTTCCTGCCGCATGCGGAAACGTTCCGCCGCCGACATCTCAGAATAGCTGCGGCCGTTGAAGGATATTTCGCCTGATACCGCCGATTGCAGCTGCTGGATTGTGCGGCCGATGGTGGATTTGCCCGAACCGGATTCACCGACCAGCGCCAGTGTCTCCCCGGCGTGGATGTCGAAGCTGACCTTCTGCACGGCGCTGCAACGGTGCGTCGCCTTGCCGAACAGGTTCTTGCGAATATCGAAGCGAACGAACAGGTCGCGAACCGAAAGCAGCGGCTTCTCATCGTATTTTGCGGTGTTCTGCACCCGTTCCTCGCCCACCACGACCGGCTGGCCATCCTGCAGGACGGTGAGCGGAAGGCGCTTGGGAAACTCTTCGCCGGTCATGCTGCCGAGGCGCGGAACGGCGGAAAGCAGCGCCCGCGTATAGGGATGCTGCGGATTGGCGAAGATGTCCTTGACCGGGCCTTCCTCAACCTTCCTGCCTTTCCACATCACGACGACGTCATCGGCCATTTCCGCCACCACGCCCATGTCATGGGTGATGAAGACCATGCCCATGCCGAGCTTCTTTTGCAGGTCGCGCATGATGTTGAGGATCTGCGCCTGAATGGTGACATCAAGTGCCGTCGTTGGTTCGTCGGCGATCAGCAGCTTCGGCCGACAGGCAAGCGCCATGGCAATCATCACGCGCTGGCGCATGCCGCCGGAAAGCTGATGCGGATAACGGTGCAGAAGCTCGGCCGCATCCGGCAATCGCACCATGTCGAGCAACTTTTTTGCCTCGGCCATGGCCGCCGCCTTGCCCATTTTCTCGTGCAGGACAAGCACTTCGCAGATCTGGTCACCGATGGTGAAGACCGGGTTCAGCGACGTCATCGGCTCCTGGAAGATCATGGCGATCTCCTTGCCGCGGATCGACCGCATTTCCTTCTGCGATGCCTTCAGCAGATCCTTGCCTTCGAACATGATGCGACCGGCGGGGTAAGTCGCGCCCATCATATCCGCAAGACGCATGGTCGAGAGCGACGTGACCGATTTGCCCGATCCGGATTCGCCGACGATCGCCACCGTCCTGCCGGCTTCCACGGCAAAGGAAATATCGTCCACGACGCGGCTGTCGCCGAACTCAACGCTCAGGTTTTCAACCGAGAGGAGGGCGTTGCGGTTTGCGGCAGTCATGTCAGCGTCTCCGGCTTGGCATGCGCGGCAATGCCGGCGCGGCCATCTGAAATAGTGAGGGGGCAAGGGCGTGGGGCAGGCGCGCGGGATGAAACGCTGTGCCGGAGGATGGGAGTGTCAAAAAGAAAGCGCATGGCGTTTCAGGCGCGATGTAGATTGGCTGCTGCCGGTCGATACGGAAATTGCGACCTGGTCGAAGTGCTACGGGCGACCTCACCGGTGCCGGTAAAATGCCTGTTGCCAGTCTCAGAATCGATGATGCGCATGAACTTGTATTCCCCACCCCTTGTTTTACAAAAAAGCTAACAAAACAGGACAATCATGTCCAGAGTGTTGAACAATTTTTGTATACTGCTCTACAAATACGCAAGTGCATTTATTTTGGGCGCGGGTGTGCCGAAGGGCCGGACCCCGATTAAGGGATGTTTTTAGTCTGTATTGAGGATGTATCGATTTCAGTGGTTGTGGGTGCCGCTGCCCGTGATACAGGCCGGACGAAGACCATTGAAAAAGGATACCGGGTATGACGAATAGAACGGGTGCGGTCAGGCTATCCGGCTTCCTCCGTTGCGCATCGGTGCAGGATGTCCAACTTGTGGAAAGCCATCTACCCGATCACATTCGCCTGACCAGAGCGGAGCCGGGCTGTATTTCTTTTGAGGTATCGCAGACCGAAGACCCCCTGATCTGGAGGGTGGAAGAGCTTTTTGTGGACCGCGCTGCTTTCGATTTTCATCAGCAGCGCACGCGCGCATCTAAGTGGTTTGTGGCCACCTCCGCCATTCCACGGGACTATGAGATAGTGACGCTGGCGTAAATAAAGACAGGCCGCAGCGGCATTCCTGCCGGCTGCGGCCTGTTTGGATTTTTGAAGCACCAGTGGACTGGTGTCTGCGCCTATTCCTTCGGCATGCCGATCGGTGGCGCAAGACGCCGCTGCGCAGCGATGCGGAAGGGGGCGTTCATCGCGCCATATCCGCCGTAGGCACCGCGCCTTTCGACGATTTCGAAGAAGAACCCTTCGCCGAAGGTGCGGCTGTAGATCT
Source organism: Agrobacterium sp. MCAB5 (assembly GCF_052114365.1). NCBI lineage: Bacteria > Pseudomonadati > Pseudomonadota > Alphaproteobacteria > Hyphomicrobiales > Rhizobiaceae > Agrobacterium > Agrobacterium sp. MCAB5. The sequence goes on along the minus strand of NZ_JBFREP010000015.1, from coordinate 81,287 downwards.
GGAAATATTCGCCGTTGTCGTCCCTGTCGTAGAGGATGCTTGCTTCCCGGAGTGCGTCGGAGAATTCCGGTTCCAGCCCGAAGCGGGCCTMCAGATCGTCATAATAATTGCGCGAGATCGGCAGGGCGTGAAAGCCGCGCGCATGCAGAGCCTTGGCGGTGGCGAAGATATCGTCCGTGGCGAACGCGATGTGCTGGATGCTGGTGCCGAAACCTTCCGCCAGAAATTTGCCGGCGAAGGTCTTTCGGTTGTCGGCGCCGTTCATGGTCAGGCGGAAACGCGGGGAGGGCACGCTTTCTATGGCCTGGCTGCGCACCAGACCGCCGGGATCGACCACATCCACCATCGGAGTGCGGCGCGTTGAAAACAGCGATGTGTAAAACAGAAGCCAGGTCAGCATTTCATCGTAATGCGTGGTTTGCGCAAGATGGTCGATGCGGGTCAGTCCGGTATTGCCTGCCGGTGCCGTCGCATCTACCGGTGCGAATTCATTGTCCCAGATGGAGGCGAGCGCCGTGGACCCGTCGAGGAAATAGATGACGCCATTGCCCACGCCCTGAATGGCTGGAACCGCGACTTCGCCGGATTTGCGCGGTTCGGCGAATGTCGGCGCGCCCAGAGCTGCCGCACGCGCAAGCGCTGCCTGCGCATCATCGACCTTCAGGCCGAATGCATAGGCATTGGTGCCGTGGATGGAGTAGGATGCACCGGCGAAACTCTCACCGGTACCGCCGGTATTGATGACGATGCGAATGTCGCCCTGCGTGTAGAGATCGACRTCGCGATTGCGGTGCCTCGCGGTTTTATCAAAACCAAGTGTGGCGAGCAGCGCTTCCAGATTGGCCTTTTCCTCCGGTGCCGTTGTGAACTCGACAAACTCCACGCCTTCCGTCTGCACCCGCTCAGGCATGGCGGGCGCCTCGATGCGGATGTCGGGCTCCAGACGGCGCACCTGATCCATGAGGTTGATGAGCGAACGATGGCCGTCCTCAGCCAAAAGGCGCGCCGAGCCACCGCGGAACTGGTCGTTGAAGATTTCGAGCGACAGCGGGCCGCTATAACCGGTTGCGGCGACAGCGCGCATGAAATCCACCACCGGCAGATCACCTTCGCCGGGCATGTTGCGGAAATGCCGGCTCCAGTACAACAGGTCCATGTCGATCAGCGGTGCGTCGGCCAATTGCACGATGAAGATCTTGTCGCCGGGAATGGAGCGGATGGAGTTGGGATCGATCTTGCGCGACAGCGTGTGGAAGCTGTCGAGGATGATACCGACATTGGGGTGATCGGCGCGGCGCACCACTTCCCACGCATCGCGATGATCGCTGATGTGCCGGCCCCAGGCCAGCGCCTCGTAACCCACGCGAACACCATGCCTGGCCGCAAGCTCGCCAAGCTCGTGGAAATCGGCGGCGGCGCGGTCTATKCCACCCAGCGACACCGGCGAGACATTCGAGCAGATCAGCATCAGATCGGTCCCGAGTTCGCCCATGATGTCGAATTTACGCCCTGCGCGCTCGAAGGCGCGGGCGCGGTGCGGTTCCGGCATGCCTTCGAAATCGCGGAACGGCTGGAAAAGCGTGATATCCAGCCCATGATCCGCCGCAAGGGCCCTAACCTCGCGCGGCGAGGCGTCGTAGGTCAGGAAATCGTTCTCGAAAATCTCCACGCCGGTGAAACCGGCTTTCGCAATGGCCGCCAGTTTCTCCGGGAATTCGCCGCTGATGGAGACGGTGGCGATGGAAGTACGCATTGGCACGCCCTGTTTGCCTGTGTCATAGCTCGCCATATTGCGTTCCTTTTCAGCGTTATGTACTAATTGGTTAATAATAGGGGTGCGGCGGCAAGCCGTATACCCTGCTGATGGATGGATCATGACAAAAAGCGCAACTTCGAACGGCACCAGCGAAACCCGGCAGGCGAAGCGCGATCCGGAAGGCGTGCGCCGAGACATTCTTTCCGTTGCGATGGAGGAGTTTTCGCAAAACGGCCTGTCGGGAGCGCGCATCGACGAGATCGCCGCCCGCACGCGCACGTCCAAGCGGATGATCTATTATTATTTTACCGACAAGGAAGGGCTTTACCAGCGCGTTCTTGAAGAAGCCTATGCCAAGGTGCGTGGCGGCGAGAGCGATCTGGAGCTGGATGGTCTGGAGCCGGTTGCGGCGCTCGAAAAGCTCTGTCGGTTCACTTTCGATCACCATCGCCGCAACCCGGCTTTCATCCGCATGGTGATGATCGAGAACATTCATCACGGCCGGCACATGCAATCGTCCGGAACGATCCGCCAGCTCAACCGGCCGGCCATCGATGCCCTGGAAAGCGTGCTGCTGCGCGGCCAGAAGAGCGGCATTTTCCGCAACGGCATCAATGCGCTGGAACTGCACTGGCAGATCAGCGCGCTGTCCTTTTTCAACGTCTCGAACGTCGCAACCTTCTCTTTCATCTTCGGCGACGGGCTGTTTACCGAGAAGGGTCAGCAAACATTGTCGCATCACGTCAGCGACATGGTGTTGCGATATGTGCTGAGCCCGGACCATATCACGAAGATCGGGAAAGACGGCCGATGAGGTGGCTGAGCGCCACCCCGTAACCTTCGATGCCGAGACCGGCGATCACGCCTTCGGCGCGCGTCGAGATATAGGAATGGTGGCGGAAGATCTCCCGTTTGTGGATGTTGGAAATGTGAACCTCGATCACCGGTGCCTCGAAGGTATTGAGTGCATCGAGGATCGCCACCGAGGTATGGGTAAAGGCACCGGGATTGATGACGATGCCTGCCGATGTGCCGCGCGCCGCATGGATCCAGTCTATCAGCTCGTATTCCCGGTTGCTCTGGGCAAAGAATATCTCGTGCCCCGCCGCCTCGGCAATCGCGCGGCAATTGGCCTCCACATCGGCCATCGTCTCGTAGCCGTAGATTTCCGGCTGGCGTTGGCCGAGCAGGTTGAGGTTCGGTCCGTTAAGTATGGTGAAAAGGCTCACGCCACACCCTCTTTCGTGCAAATTTCGGTAAAATGTGCCGTCATGCGCTCTGCATCAGGTTCACGGCCGCAGAACAGCCGAAACGCGCCAACAGCCTGAAACACCGTCATGCCGCCGCCGGGCAGGGTGCGACAGCCTTTTTGGGCCGCCGTCGCCAGAAGCTCGGTCACCAGCGGCATATAAACGATATCGGCCACCCAGTGCCGTTGTTCAAGGAGGTCGGCCTTGACCGGCATGCCGGGATGGGCGGGCATGCCCATCGGTGTGGCGTGGATCAACCCATCCGCGAAGGGCAGGGAATCTGCCGGGTCTTTCACGGCAAAGGCGTGGCCTTCGCCAAAACGGGCGTTGAGTTCGGCAGCCAGATGCTCGGCGCGGCTGAAATCGCGGTCGCAGATATCGAGATGGGTAATGCCGAGTTTCAGCGCCGCATGGGCCACCGCAACGCCTGCACCACCAGCACCGACCAGCAGCGCCCGGTCTCGTTTCGCATCCGGCAGGCCGCGCATGAAGCTCTCGTAAAATCCGTACCAGTCCGTATTGTGCCCAATGCGACGTCCGTCCTTGAAGACGACGGTGTTGACCGCGCCGAGCATGCGGGCATCATCAGACAATTCATGCAGGTGCGGAAGGACCGCCTGCTTGAAGGGATGGGTAATGTTGGTGCCGGCAAAGCCGCGCGATTCCAGCTCATTGAGCAGATCGGGAAGCGCGCTTTCCGGCAGCTTGCGCGCCACGACATCGACAAGCTCGTAGGAATAATCGAGGCCGTGGGCAGCCCCTTCGCGCATGTGCAGCGCGGGAGATTTGGAAAGCTGGATGTCGGCGCCAATCAGGCCGACCTTGAAGGATTTGGTGTCTGTCATGATCAGGTCATCGCTCATCGAACGTGGTGGGAGAGGCGGGGGTCATCCCCGCCTGCCTGTCGGCTCCGGGTGAGCCTTAGTGATGGGCGAGAATTTCGCCGAGGAATGTGCGGGTACGCTGGTGCTTGGGATCGCGGAAGAACTCGTCCGGCGGGCCTTCCTCGATGATTTCGCCTTCCGACATGAAGACCACACGGTCGGCAACCTGCCGGGCAAAGCCCATTTCATGGGTCACGCAGATCATTGTCATGCCGTCGCGGGCAAGACCGATCATCGTGTCGAGCACTTCCTTGACCATTTCCGGATCAAGCGCCGAAGTCGGCTCATCGAACAGCATGGCTTTCGGCTCCATGCAGAGCGCACGGGCAATCGCTGCGCGTTGCTGCTGGCCGCCGGAAAGCTGCGCCGGATATTTATCGGCCTGATTGAGAATGCGCACGCGCTCCAGATATTTGCGCGCGGTCGCTTCCGCATCGGCTTTCGACAGGCCCTTCACCCGCATGGGCGCCAGGGTGCAGTTTTCCATGATGGTCTTGTGCGGGAAGAGATTGAAGCTCTGGAACACCATGCCCACTTCACGCCGAACGGCATCGATGGCGCGGGTCGAATCCGAAAGCGTGGTTCCTTCGACCGTGATCTTGCCCTCCTGGATTTCTTCCAAATGGTTGATGCAGCGGATAAGGGTGGATTTTCCTGAACCGGACGGGCCGCAAAGAACGATTTTTTCGCCTTTGCGAACCGTCATGTTGACGCCTTTCAGCGCATGGAAGGCTCCATACCACTTTCCAACCCCTTCAAGGGCGATCAGCGGAGCCTGTGCGGCGGAGGATTGCGACATGGAACTTTCCTTCATGCTGGGAAGCAGCGTTAGTTAACGGTGTAGGGAATGTCAGGAAGCGAGGCCGGGAAGTCCGGAACCGGGCGCTTCATCCATTTGGCATAGACTTTTGCGAGCTCGCCATTGGCCTTGGCTTTGTCGAGCCAAGCGTTGAGTGCCTCGTTCCAGTCCTTTTCACCGGGGCGCGTGGCGGCGCTGTTGTAGAGGGTCACGAGGTCGAACTTCACCTCGTAATCCTTGCCGCCAGCGGCTGCGAGACGGTCACCATAAAACTGGTTGCCGCCGATTGCCTCGATCTGGCCCGACAGGATCGCCTGAATGGTGGCGGCGTCATCGTCGAAACGCAGAATTTTTGCCTTGGTACCGGCACCTGCGGTCAACGCCGTGTCCATCGGACTGGATTTCGGCGCGCCGACGGTCATTCCCGTGAGATCGTCGAAGTTGGCGATCTTCTTGTCCTTGGTGGCATAGACCGACATGACGTTATGCGCGTAAGGCTGCGCATATTGTACGTTTTTCGCGCGTTCCGGCGTCATCCCCATCGACGCGAACAGGGCATCGACCTTTCCGGTGCGAAGCGACGGGATGCGGTTGGCGACTGCAAGCGGTACGAACTCCACTTTCAGTCCAAGATAGTCCGCAAACCCGCGGGCCAAATCCGCATCATAACCTTCCTGAACACCAGAGGAATTTATGAAGCCCCAGGGCGCGTTGTCGCCCTGAATGCCGATGATGATCTTGCCGCTGGACTTTGCTTCTTCAAGTGTTCTGGCTTCTGCGCCTGCGGGTGTCAGGATTGGCAGCAAAGCTGCTGCCAATCCGACGGCGATGGCTGTTCGCCAACGCGTCTGTTTGTTAAAGATTCCCATTGGTTACTCCTCCCAATCCAGCCTCTTCCGGTCTTCACTTCACGGTGAAAGGAATATCCGGCAGGCTTTCCGGGAAAGCGGGAACTTCGCGCTTCATCCACTTGTCGTAGATCTTGGCAAGCTGRCCATCCGACTTGATCTTGTCGAGGAAGGCGTTGACGGTCTCGTTCCAGTCCTTTTCACCCGGACGGGTGCCGGCGCCGTTGTAAAGCGTCGTCAGGTCGAACTTCGGCTCGTATTTGCCGTTGGCAGCCTGATTGAGGCGGTCGCCATAAAACTGGTTGCCACCGACAACCTCGACCTGGCCGGAAATCAGCGCCTGAATGTTGGCGGCATCGTCGTCAAAGCGCAGGATCTTGGCCTTGGAGCCTGCACCTGCCGTGATCGCCGTGTCCATGGCGCTGGACTTAGGAACGCCGACGGAAACGCCGGTCAGATCGTCATAGTTGCCGATCTTCTTGTCCTTGGGGCCGTAGACGGAAAGCACGTTACCGGCATAGGGCTTGGAATACTGGATGGTCTTGGCGCGCTCGGCGGTCATGCCCATGGTTGCGAACAGCAGGTCGACCTTGCCCGTCAGAAGGGCCGGAATGCGGTTTGCCACGGCAAGCGGTACGAATTCGACCTTGACGCCGAGATATTCGGCAAACGCCTTGCCGATATCGGCATCGAGGCCGTCCTGAACGCCGCTCGAATTGACGAAGCCCCATGGCGAATTGTCGCCCTGAATGCCGATTACGACCTTGCCCTTGGCCTTGGCCTCATCCACCGTGCCGGCGAAGGCGTCGACCGGTGCGATAAAGGGCAGGGCGACCGTTGCTGCGGCGAGCGCGAGCAGGGTGCGACGTGAGAATTTACCGTTGGATTTCATCTTTTGCTCCTCCTTACAAAGCTTGATGACATGTTGATGGGTATTAGCGGGAAGCGGCTTGCATCCGCTTTTCTACACTGGCGCCCCACAGGGAAAGCGGCCAGCAGATCAGGAAATACATGATGCCGACGATGGCAAAGACCGTCAGCGGACGGAACGTCTGGTTGGAGACGATCTGGCCGGCGCGGGACAGTTCGACGAAGCCGACAATGGCGGCAAGCGACGTGCCCTTGATGAGCTGCACCAGAAAACCGATGGTGGCGGGCAGCGAAATCTTGAAGGCCTGCGGCAGAACCACGTCCTTCATTCGCGACACGTAGTGCAGGCCAAGCGCGTTGGCGGCTTCGGTCTGACCCTTCGGCACAGCCTGAATGCCACCGCGCCAGATTTCACCCAGAAAGGCGCTGGCATGCAGGGTGAATGCGATGGCGACCGCAATCCAGGCATCGACATTCAGGCCCGCAAGCGCCACGCCGTAATAGACGACGAAAAGCTGCATCAGGAGCGGTGTGCCCTGGAAAATCGCGATGAAGCCGGTGCTGGCGCGCTGGATCGCCGGGGTTTCGGCAACGCGGCCAAGCGCGACGCAAAGGCCGAAAATGCCGCCACCGATGAAGCCGATCAGGGTCAGCGCAAGGGTCCATTTCAGGCCCTGCAGCAGGAAGAACAATTCGTTGGAACCGATGGATGCCATTGTCTTTTCCTCACTTGACCGGATAGCTGAACGATGTGCGGGAGATGAGGGAAAATACCCCCATCATCAGCGAGGAAATGACCAGATAAAGCAGCGTGATCGAGAAATAGACCTCAAAGGAGCGGAAGGTGTCCGCTTCGATCTGCTGGGCCACCGAGGTCAGCTCGTAAGCCGCAATCGAGGTACAGACCGAAGTGGTCAGCGTCAGCATGATGAACTGGCTGGTGAGTGACGGATAGACCGCCCGAAGCGCCGGCTTCAGAATGATGTGCCGGAAGATCTGCGCCCGGTGCAGGCCAAGCGCCAATCCCGCCTCAACCTGACCCTTGGGAATGGAATCGACGCCGCCGCGAATGATTTCAATGGCATAGGCGCCGCCGTTCAACGCAAGCGCAATGATGGCCGTGACCGTGGGGTTAAGCTTGATGCCGATTTGCGGCAGGGCGAAGAAGATGAAGAATATCTGCACCAGAAACGGCGTGTTGCGAATGGCTTCCACGAACCCGATGACCAGACCGCGCAGCAGCTTGAAGCGCGAGCGGCGGGCCACGACGCCGAGAACCCCGATGACGGTGGCAAGCGACATGCCGGCGATTGCAAGGCCGATCGTTGCAAGACAGGCCAGAAGCAGCTCGGGCAGACGGTCTATGACCGCCGAAAAATCGAGACTGTAAGACATATTTCCTCCCAACCCGTTCGGGTCCGAACAGACGTTTCGCCTTGTTCGCATCGCTTTGGAAACCCTGTGGCTCCAAAGCCCTCCGTTTGTTTTTACCGTGCCGGGGAAGCTCCACACTTCTGTGCCAGCATAGCGTTAACCTGAATGTTTGTACCAGTTAGTTCAATTTTGTGTCAAGCGCCAACTCCGGTTAGAAACAGCTTAAAGATCACTTTTTCTTCATTCRTCTTGTTCAAGAAAGTCGTTTTTTATCAACGACTAATGTGATTGGTCGCAAGCGTTTTCATCGCGCGCCCGCGCCATTCCCATCTCGCTGGCAAAAGCGCCCGAAGGCCGCTCAGTCCTMGCGAAAATCTGTCATTCCCTYTTTATTCTTCGCTTGCTCCCAGCCGGTCGATCTGCCCCGCGAGGCGCTCGGCGATCAGGAGTGAGGACCCCGTTGCCGTCACCATTTGCGGCAGCGACAGCCATTCGAGCATCCAGCCCGCGCCCGAACGTTCCTGTTCGTGAACGAGAGACTGGTGCAATGCCGAAATCTGCACGGCGTTGAAGCGTGCCAGCGTCACCAGCGTTTCCGCATTGACCGGGTTCTGCTTGTGCGGCATCGCCGAGGAACCACCCCCGCCGCTCATGCGAATTTCGGCGCCTACTTCGGCCAGAAGCGCGATATCCTGCCCGAACTTGCCAAGCGTGCCGGTGACGAGCGACAGCAGATTGGCAAGCTCGGCGATACCGTCGCGCTGGCTGTGCCACTGCGGCCTGTCAGAAAGGCCGAGACGCTTTGCGAGATCGGCGCGGACAGTGCCGGCATTGTCGCCGAGCTTTTCCAACGTGCCGGCCGCGCCGCCGAACTGGACGGCAAAACCGTGCTGCAAAAACGTGTCTATCCGAACCAGATGCCGTTCCAGCGGATCGATCCAGCTTGCCACCCTRTCGCCGACCGTKATGGCGATTGCGGCCTGCATGCGGGTATATCCCGTCAGCGGGTTGCTGCCATCGCGGGCCGCAATATCACCCAGCGTATCGATGAGGCGGCCGAGCCGTGCCGCGATGATTTCCGCTGCCGCCTTCAGCCGCAGCATCAGGCTGGTATCGATGACATCCTGGCTGGTGGCGCCGAAATGCAGCTTTTCCGCCGCAGTACCGGCAACCGCCGCCCGCATCTGCCGGACAAGTTCCGGCACCACAACGCCGTCCTTGGCGACGCCATGGCGAAGCGCGGTGGTATCGGCGGCAAAATCGGAAAGGCGCGAGACGATCGCATCCGCCGCATCCGCTTCAATGACGCCCGCCCCGGCTTGCGCCTGCGCCAGCGCCGTCTCGAAACGGATCATGGCATCGATATCCGCTCTGGCCGAAAACAGCTCAACGATTTCGCTGTCGCCAAAAAGGCCGGAGAGAAACGGATGTTCGAAGGGGGAAAGGCTCATCTCAGGTTACAGCTCCGCTCAGATATCGAAAAACACGGTTTCGCCCTCGCCCTGAAGGCGGATATCGAAACGATAGATGTTTCCTTCCTCCTTTTTGGCGACAAGGGTGGCGATGCGGCTTTTCTGCTCGACGCGGGCAAGGACCGGATCGGCGGCATTGGCCTCCTGCTCCTCGGGAAAATACATGCGGGTTTGCAGGCCGATATTGATACCGCGCGCCACGATCCAGAAAGTGATGTGCGGCGCCATCCACCGGCCGTCGCGGAAGGGMACCTTGCCGGGCTTGATGGTGTCGAAGATGAATTCGCCGGTATCCATGTCGCCGGGYGAGCGGCCCCAGCCGGTGAAATTCGGATCCGCCTTGCCGCGTGTTTCGCTGGGGCTGTTGTAATAACCGTCCGTATCCGCCTGCCAGATTTCGATCAGGGCGTCCTTAAGCGGCATGCCAGCGCCGTCGTAGACCGTGCCACGCACGCTTATGCGTTCGCCGCGAGCCTTGTCGTTATAGAGCGCGCCGGAGCCCAGGTCCTTTTCGAACACGCCCTCGATGCCAACGAAATTGGGGGTGCAGCCGATATGGACATATGGACCTGCCGTCTGCGACGCTGATTCCTTGAGATAACCGAGCGGCTGGACCATGATCAGTTGCCTTCCTTGCGATTTTCGAAAAACGTGGAGCGGCGGCCGCGAAGCACGATGTCGAACTTGTATGCCAGCATGTCCATGGGAATGTTTGAATTCATATCCAGCGGCGCGATCAGCCGCTTGATCGCATCCTCGTCCGGGATGGTTTTGACGATCGGACATTTCCAGATCAGCGGATCGCCTTCGAAATACATCTGAGTTATCAGCCGCTGGGCAAAACCGTGGCCGAAGACCGAGAAGTGGATATGGGCAGGCCGCCAGTCGTTGACGCCGTTCGGCCAGGGGTAAGCGCCAGGCTGGATGGTCTTGAACCAGTAATAACCGTTCTCATCCGTGATCGTGCGGCCGACGCCGCCAAAATTCGGATCGATGGCGGCGAGATAGGTTTCCTTCTTGTGGCGATACCGCCCGCCGGCATTGGCCTGCCAGAATTCCACGAGCGCACCGTCCACGCCGCGGCCGCGCTCGTCCAGCACCCGGCCGTGGACCAGAATGCGCGGGCCAATCGGCATTTCGCCAGGGCGGGCATAATTGAGGATCAGGTCGTTATCCAGCTCGTTCAGCAGGCTGTGGCCGAAAACCGGCCCGGTGATCTCGCTTTTGGTGCCTTCCAGCGAAATCAGGGCGCGCTGCGGAGAACGCAGGAYAGAGGTCTTGTACCAGGGAGCATAGGCCAGCGGATGAATGTCGCGGTCGCGTGCGAAGAACGGCCCGGTTTCGGGCTTTGTATTACTCATTTCGTCTCCTCCTCGTCGCGGGAACTATCGGCTTTCATGCCGGCCAGAGCAAGCTTGGCGGTCTTGAAAGCGTGGTTGGCGGCGGGCACGCCGGCATAGATTGCGACATGCAGCAGCGCTTCGCGAATATCCGCTTCGGTGGCGCCGGTATTGGCGGTGGCGCGCACATGCATGGCAAGTTCCTCGTCCTGCCCGAGTGCGGCAAGCAAGGCGATGGTGACCATCGAGCGCTCGCGCTTCGTCCAGTGGTTACCGGACCACACCGTGCCCCAGGCCGCTTCGGTGATGAGCTGCTGAAACGGCTGGTCGAACCCCGTYGTCACCGTCTGCGCGCGGTCGACATGCGCGTCACCGAGCACGGCGCGGCGYGTTTTCATGCCCTGCTCAAATCTCTCGTTCTTGTCGATATTGTCCGCCATCTGTCAGTGCTCCGGCAAGGTCTTCAGAAAATCACCGACCGCCTGCGCATAGGCGAGCGGTTGTTCAAGGCAWGGAATGTGGCCGCAGCGTGCAATGGTGGCGAGACGRCTTGCGGGAATGAGGTCCGCCAGTGATTGCACCAGTGCTGGCGGTGTCGACCCGTCTTCATCGCCCGCCACGCAGAGCGTCGGAACAGCGATGCGGCCCGCTTCGTGCGTGAAATCGGCATCGCGTATGGCGGCGCAGGTGCCGCTGTAACCGGCCTCCGGCTGTTGGGAAAGCATGTTGCGCGCGCCCGCATAAACCACGTTGTCCGGCTGGCGAAAGGCTGGTGTGAACCAGCGCTCCATCACCGGATCGATCAGCGAGGCAAGGCCATCAGCGGCGATCTTGTCGATGCGCGCGTTCCACATCTCGGCGGTGCCGATCCTGTGGGCGGTATTGCTGAGCACAAGGGCACGCACGAGATCGGGACGCCGGGCATAAATTCCCTGTGCAACCAGTCCACCGACYGACAGACCCCAGATGACCGCATTGTYRACGGAAAGATGATCGAGGATGGCAATCAGGTCGTCCGCGTGATCGTCTATCGAATAGGCAGGGCGGCCGATATCGGACAGGCCATGGCCACGTTTGTCGTGCAGGACGAAAGCATATTTGTCGCCAAGTTCCGCAATCACCGCATCCCAGATACGGAAATCGGTRCCAAGYGAATTGATAAAGGCGATGACCGGCTTGCCGCTTTCCAGTTCGTGCGCACGATAATGGATCGCGTTTTCGCCACAGCGCAGAAAATGCATGATGTACGTCCTCCTGTTGACGATATTGCAAGCRCGTTCCGGTTAAGTAAAATGACATTATCGGTGAAAAATATAACCAATGGATTATATGTTCGATGGTCGAGCAGCGTATAAAGTTCCGGCATCTTCAGACCTTCGTGGAGGTGGCGCGCCAGAAAAGCGTCATTCGTGCGGCGGAAATCCTGCATGTCAGCCAGCCGGCGGTAACGAAAACCATCCGCGAACTCGAGGAGATTCTGGGCGTCTCGCTGTTCGACCGCGAGGGGCGCGGCATCCGCATCAGCCGCTATGGCGAGGTGTTCCTGCGCCATGCCGGGGCGACGATGACGGCACTTCGCCATGCGGTCGATTCCGTCTCGCAGGAGGCGGCGCGTGCCGGCCCGCCGGTTCGCGTCGGTGCCTTGCCGACCGTATCGGTGAGGATCATGCCGAAAGCCATGGCGGGATTTCTTTCGGAAAAAACCGGCAGCCCGGTCAAGATCGTCACCGGTGACAATGCCGTTCTTCTGGAGCAATTGCGCGTCGGCGATCTGGATCTCGTCGTCGGGCGCCTGGCTGCGCCGGAAAAGATGGCGGGATTTTCCTTCGAGCATCTCTATTCCGAAAAGGTGCGGTTCGTCGTGCGCGCCGGCCATCCGCTGCTGTCGCCGGGCATTTCGGTTTTCGATCACCTGCACGAGTTCCCGGTATTGATCCCCACCCGCCAGTCGGTAATCGGTCCCATCGTCGAGCAGTTCCTGATCGCCAATGGGGTGCCGGCCTTGCCGATCCGCATCGAAACGGTATCGGATGCGTTTGGTCGCGCGTTCCTGCGCACCAGTGATGCCGTCTGGATCATTTCGGAAGGSGTGGTCGCAGGCGATGTGGCRGATGGAACTCTGGCGATCCTGCCGGTCGATACCGGCGATACCAGCGGTCCGGTCGGCTTGACGGTGCGGGCCGATACGCAGCCCTCACTGCCGCTGTCGCTACTGATACAGGCCATTCGCGAAGCTGCGCGCGAACTGCTCGACCCGAAGCCCGAAACTGTTTCCTAATAGGGAAGCCCGACATAGTTTTCCGCAAGCGCCGTGGAGGCAGCGCGGGAATGCACGAGGTAATCCAGCTCCGCTTCCTGGATGCGCTGGCCAAATTCGCCGGTATCGGGAAAGCGGTGCATCATTGTCGTCATCCACCAGGAAAAGCGCACGGCCTTCCAGACGCGGGATAGCGCTTTCTGCGAATAGGAATCGATGCCCGCTTCCGACCCTTCACGATAAAATTCGATGAGCGCCTCGCTGAGATAATGCACGTCGCTGGCAGCAAGGTTGAGGCCCTTGGCGCCGGTCGGCGGCACGATGTGGGCGGCGTCGCCCGCCAGAAACAATCGCCCGAAGCGCATCGGTTCGCACACGAAGGACCGAAGCGGTGCGATGGATTTTTCAAACGACGGTCCGGTCACCAGGGCATCGGCGTGGTTTTCCGGCAGGCGGCGGCGGATTTCATCCCAGAAGCGCTCATCGCTCCAGTCCTCCGGCCGGTCTTCCAGCGAACATTGCAGGTAATAGCGGCTGCGCGTGTGCGAGCGCATGGAACAGAGCGCAAAACCACTGGGATGGTTGGCATAGATGAGTTCGTGGCTGACAGGCGGCACTTCGGCCAGAATACCGAGCCAGCCGAAGGGGTATATCTTCTCGAATTCCTTGATCGAGCGCTTAGGCACGGATTTGCGGCTGACGCCGTGAAACCCATCGCATCCTGCAATAAAATCACAATCTATCCGATGGCTTACGCCGTCTTTCTCATAGGTGACATAGRGGCTGGCACCATCGAAATCATGMGGCTCCACATTCAAGGCTTCATAGATTGTGGTRAGCCCCGCTTTTTCGCGGGCATCCATCAGGTCGTGCGTCACCTCCGTCTGACCGTAGACCATTACCCGTTTGCCGCCGGTAAGATCGAAGAGGTCGATACGGTGATCGCGCCCGTCAAAGGTCAGCGAGAAACCGTCATGYGGCAGACCTTCCTTGTGCAGGCGTTTGTCGGCGCCAACTTTTTCCAGAAGGTGCACTGTRCCTTCTTCCAGCACCCCGGCGCGGACCCGACCGAGGATGTAGTCCTTGCCGGCCCGGTCGAGAATGACGGTATCGATGCCTTCATTGGCAAGCAGCTGACCAAGCAGCAGACCCGARGGACCGGARCCGATGATGACGACCTTGGTGCGCATTAGTTTCCTCCCGGAATTGTCTCCTGTCAGGAAATTGACCAAAGCGCGCGACAAGCTCAATGGACTTTCTGATCCGTAAATTGCACAATTCGACCATGATGAGCGGAGCCGGGGGTGACATGCGGGTTGCGGCGAATGAAGGCCTATATGGCGAGGAGACTGCGCAAGGAACCGCTTTCCGCTTTCATTGCGAGACGCTTTTTTCCAGAAGCAGCCTGCATCGCTTTGAAATCGGCCTGCACCGGCATGCCGCGTTCCTGCAAATCTTGTACATTTGGGGCGGCGAGGGCGATGCATTGCTGGATGGCCGCACCGAGGCTATCCGCCCACCGGTCGCCATTGTCGTRCCGCCGGGTTTCGAGCACGGCTTTCGTTTTTCGCGYGATATTGGCGGGGTGATCGTCACCGTGCTGCCSGGCGCGCTTGCCGCATCCGTRCAGGCGCTGCTGCTGCGGAATTTCCAGCAGCCCGTGTTGTTGCCGTTACAGGATTTCTCCGAGGGCGAGCGATTGCGCAGGGATTTCGAACATATCTCCGCGGAGTATGAAAGCCACGAGATAGGCCGGGAGGCCATGATCGAAGGTCAGCTTGCTACCGTGGCTGCGCTTCTTGCGCGAGCGGCGCGGCCTCTACTGGAGAGAACCGGGGAAGGTCCTGCGGAACAGCGCTTCGAACTCCTGCTGTCACTGATCGCCCGACATATTCGCGAGCCGCGCAAGGCGGCGTTTTATGCGCAGAAGCTCGGCCTTTCCGAGACCCATCTCAACCGTCTCGTCCGTTCCGTTTCCGGGCTCAGCCTGCAACGGCTTGTCGCCAGGCGACAGATCGAGATCGCCCAGCAGGAACTGATCTTCACCGTATCGACCGTGCAGATGATTGCGGAAGATCTCGGTTTTGCCGACCCGGCCTATTTCAACCGCTTCTTCAAGCGGGAAACAGGCATGACACCGCGGGCATGGCGATTGGCTGAACGGCGGAAAATGGGAGATGACGGCGCGGCTTCGGCCTCACCTCAGGCAAGCATTCTTCCCAGTTCACGCTGAACGGAAAGCAGTGCCGGCAGATATCGCTCCACCAGATCGTCCATCGACGCTACCGAGGCGGCAAGCCCGACATTGAGTGCTGCGACCGTCTGCCCGCGCACGGTTTTCACCGGCACGGCGATGGAGCGAAGGCCGATCTCCACCTCCTGATCGATCAGGGCATAACCACGATTGCGGGTCGCCTCGAGTTCGTCGAGCAGGGCGTCGATACCGGTCATCGTCTTTTCCGTCCGTGCCACCAGCCGCGAGTGTTCCAGGACCTCGCGCTGCCGTTCCGGTGTAAGGGCTGAGAGGAGAACGCGGCCCATGGAGGTGCAATAGGCGGGCAGGCGCGAGCCAGGCATGAGGGCGATGGACATGACCCGCTGCTGGGCGGCGCGCGCCACATACACGATTTCGGTTCCGACAGTGTCAGCAGACAGCGCCGCGTGGTGGCGCGGTCAAGGCCTGCGATGTCAGCGGCATCTGATATGGACAGGCGCGGGCGCTCGGCGCTGAACGCCTCGATCACCTTCAGCCCCTTGGCGAGACCGCCCATCATGTCTCTTTCGTTGACGGCCATGTCGCGGCTCCATTTGTGCGATATACGAACAAAAATCATATAACGCACAAAATTCTTGCCGTCGAGACGGATTCGGATTTAGCTCTCCGCCAAGCGGCCTTGCGGGTTCAACCGTTCGGCTGGATGGAGGATTGATATGGATAAGACAATCAACAGCGCAGCCGAGGCCATTTCCGGTATCGGTGACGGCGCGACTGTCATGATCGGCGGTTTTGGCGGCTCCGGCGCGCCCATCGAGCTGATCCACGCCCTGATAGACAAGGGACCGAAGAACCTGACGGTCATTAACAACAATGCGGGCAATGGGCGTATCGGCATTGCCGCAATGATCGATGCGGGCATGGTCAAGAAGATGATCTGCTCGTTTCCGCGCTCTTCCGATCCGCGCGCTTTCACCGACAGATATCTGGCCGGCGAAATCGAGCTGGAACTTGTGCCGCAGGGCACGCTTGCCGAGCGTATCCGTGCCGGTGGCGCGGGCATCCCGGCATTCTACACCCCGACTGCCTTTGGTACGGAGCTTGCCAATGGCAAGCCGATTGCCGAATTCGATGGCCGCTCCTATGTGCAGGAGCGCTGGCTGAAGGCGGATTTCGCCATCGTTAAGGCTGAGCTTGGCGATACCTACGGCAATCTCACCTACAACAAGGCGGGGCGCAATTTTAACCCGCTGATGTGCATGGCGGCAGCCACCACCATCGCCCAGGTTTCCAAGATCGTCGCTGCCGGCGAGATCGACCCCGAGCATGTCGTCACGCCAGGCATTTTCGTCAACGGCGTCGTGGAAATCGCCGATCCGCAACAGGAAGAAATTCTCATTCGCGCGGGAGTAGCCTACGCATGACCCAGCCAATCAACACTCGCGACGATATCAAGCTTTCCAACGCCCAGATCGCCTGGCGCGCGGCGCAGGACATTGAGGATGGCGCTTACGTCAATCTCGGTATCGGTTTTCCCGAAATGGTCGCCCGTTACCAGCCGCCCGGCCGTCAGGCTATCTTCCACACCGAAAACGGCATCCTGAATTTCGGCGAAGCGCCGCCGGAAGGTGAAGAGGACTGGAACCTCATCAATGCCGGCAAGAAGGCGGTGACGCTGAAGCCGGGTGCCTCCTTCTTCCACCATGCCGACAGCTTCGCCATGGTGCGCGGCGGGCATCTGGATGTGGCGATCCTCGGCGCCTATCAGGTGGCGCAGAATGGTGATCTCGCCAATTGGCGCGTTGGCTCCAAGGGCGTGCCCGCCGTTGGCGGCGCCATGGATTTGGTGCATGGCGCCAAGCAGGTTTTCGTCATCACCGAACAYGTGACGAAGAACGGCGAGCCGAAGCTTGTCGAAAAATGCGCCTTTCCGCTGACCGGCGTCGGCTGCATCACCCGCATCTAYACCAGCCATGCGGTGATTGACGTCGTGGATGGCCGTTTCGTTTTGCGCGAAAAGCTGGCTGACATGAGCTTCGATGAATTGCAGGCCATGACCGGCGCGCCTCTCCATGTCGATGGCGAAGTCGCTGATCTTGTCGCCCCGGAACTTTGAGGAACAACCGATGACCGATGCATTCATCTGCGACTATATCCGCACACCGATCGGCCGTTTCGGCGGTGCATTGTCTTCAGTGCGGGCTGACGATCTCGGTGCTGTGCCCTTGCGGGCGCTTGTCGAGCGTAACCCGTCCRTGGATTGGGAAGCCGTCGAGGACGTGATCTTYGGCTGCGCCAACCARGCGGGCGAAGATAACCGCAATGTTGCCCGCATGTCGCTGCTGCTGGCCGGCCTGCCAGTTTCKGTGACCGGAACCACGATCAACCGGTTGTGCGGTTCGGGCATGGACGCTGTCATCGCCGCTGCCCGCGCCGTCAAATCCGGCGAGGCGGAATTGATGATCGCAGGCGGCGTGGAAAGCATGAGCCGCGCGCCCTTCGTGCTGCCCAAGGCCGAAAGCGCTTTTTCACGCAACGCCGAAATCTACGACACGACCATCGGCTGGCGTTTCGTCAACCCGCTGATGAAGGCGCAATATGGCGTCGATTCCATGCCGGAGACCGGTGATAACGTCGCCGTCGATTATCAGGTCTCCCGCGAAGATCAGGACGCCTTTGCCGTTCGCAGCCAGCAAAAGGCAGCCGACGCGCAGGCCAATGGCCGCCTCGACAAGGAAATCGTCTCGGTCACGATCCCGCAGCGCAAGGGCGATCCGCTGGTGGTGTCTAAAGACGAACATCCGCGCGCGACGAGCCTTGAAGCCCTTGCAAAGCTGAAGCCGGTCAACAAGCGCGACGGTGCGACAGTGACGGCGGGCAATGCATCCGGCGTCAATGACGGTGCGGCGGCTCTCATCATCGCTTCGGCTGAAGCCGCAAAGAAATACGGCCTGACGCCGATTGCCCGCATTCTCGGCGGAGCAACTGCCGGCGTTCCGCCGCGCGTCATGGGCATTGGCCCCGCGCCTGCCTCAGCCAAGCTTCTGGCGCGTCTCGGCCTGAAACAGGAAGAGCTTGACGTGATCGAGCTGAACGAAGCCTTCGCYAGCCAGGGTCTCGCAACGCTTCGCCAGCTCGGCATTGCCGATGACGATGCGCGGGTGAATGCAAATGGCGGCGCGATTGCGCTTGGGCATCCGCTTGGGATGTCCGGTGCGCGCATTGCCGGCACMGCAGCACTCGAGCTTTCTCTGACCGGCAAGCGTTATGCGCTYTCGACCATGTGCATCGGCGTCGGGCAGGGMATTGCCGTGGCGCTCGAGCGGGTCTGACGGGACCGCGGCATTCGGTTCTGTTGAACGGTCCGGATGCCGCTGCCGCCGTGTCYTCACATATGTCGGCARGTGCTCAGGAACTCCACGCATGATTTTCTCGCGTTGGTGCATTCCAACTCCCCTCATTCCTGTGCTTGTCACAGGAATCCAGCCGACGCGCGCCTGCGCGRCGGAGGGAGTCTTTTCGGCCCAAGGACTTGGGCTGGCTGGATCTCTGTGACAAGCRCAAAGATGAGGGACGTGGAAAAGCAGGCCTCGCACCAGACACCCCAGCCATCAATATTTATGCCGCGTGCTATGGCACCCCTCGCCGAAATCTCGGTATGCGTTGGATTCTATCATAATCCGTGACATGTTTTGCGGGGTATGACAGGATTCTTTCCGYGCAGGGGTGTCTTCATGAAGCGTCCGACAATCACAGATGTTGCAAACGCCGCCGGCGTCAGCGTTGCGACTGTCGACAGGGTATTGAATGGTCGCCTGCCGGTGCGGGAGGAAACTTCGCGGCGGGTGTTCGAGGCGGCGGAAAAGATCGGTTTTCATGCCACCAACATCATCCGCCAGCGCATGCTGGCCGATCTGCCGTCATATAATCTCGGAATCATTCTGCGGAAAGAACGGCACTCCTTTTACCAGRCATTTGCCGAYGAGCTGGAGCTTGCGGCGCGCAACGTGAGGGATCGCCATCTGAACCTGCGCATCGAATTTGCGCAGTCGGGCGAGCCGAGCGAGCTTGCGGGCCTTCTGTCCGGCATGAAAGGTCGGGTGCAGGCCGTTGCGGCCACCGGKCCTGACCATCATGACGTTACGGCGGCCGTTGAGGCTCTGAAGGCGAAGGGTATTCCCACCTTTTCCCTGCTTTCCGATTTCGCGCAGGGTGTGCGGGAGGCCTATCTTGGCGCGAATAACATGAAGGTTGGGCGCACGGCGGCGTGGATGATCTCGCGGCTGGCGCGCAGCAAGGGCAAGGTGCTGCTATTGCTCGGTGGCCACCGTTTTCACGGTCATTCGCTGCGGGAAACCGGCTTTCGSAGCTATATCAGGGAATATGCGCCGGARTTCGAGGTGATGGAYGCGCTGATCACGTTGGAAACGCGGCGGCTGACCTACGAGCTTGTCATGGACACCATCGCCAAACACCAAGATCTCGTCGGCATCTATTGCATCGGCGGGGGCATGGAAGGTGTGATCGAGGCCTTGCAGCAGGAGAACCGCCAGGAAACCATCGTCTGCCTCGTCAACGAGTTGACGCCGGAATCCCGTCAGGCGCTGCTTGAGCGGCGTATTACCGGCGTGTTCCAGACACCGCTTCGCGAACTATGCACGGACCTYGTTGCCACGATGGTTCACACCATCGAACACGGCATGGCGGAAACGCCGGGACAGAGATTTGTGCCCGCTCATCTATGGGTTCCTGAGAGCCTTTGATCGTTTGATAGATTCTATCATAAATGCCGCGTCTATTTCTATCAGCCATGATGGTTTTGCCCGCCGAAGACGCGTTGACGCCGGCCCCGGACTAGGATCATGTTGCCGGCATGTGGAGCGGGCAGGAGGCTGATCCACGACAATAACGATGTTTCAAGGTTGCCAAACGCCGCAGATTTCCATCTTCGGCGAAGGGTATCCTTTTGCCGGCGATCGGCTGTGGCGCGATGCACTTGCGGCTGTGCGACCGGTTTCTTTTCAAGAGTTTCGGAGGAGGATGACATGAAAAGACATTTTGCGATTGCGGCTCTGGCCACCATGCTGGCGACCACGGCTTCGGCTCAGACCATCGGCGTTTCGATGGCCCTGTTCGACGACAATTTCCTGACCGTGCTGCGTAACGGCATGATCGACTATTCGAAGGGCATGAACGGTGTCTCGCTGCAGATCGAGGACGCCCAGAACGATGTCGGCAAACAATTGAGCCAGGTGCAGAACTTTGTCGCGGCTGGCGTCGACGCCATCATCGTCAATCCCGTCGATACGGATGCGACGGTGGCGCTTTCGCAGGCGGCTGCCGCAGCCGGCATTCCGCTTGTCTACGTCAACCGCCAGCCGGTCAATCTCGACAACCTGCCGGACAAGCAGGCCTTCGTCGCTTCCGATGAAAAACAGTCGGGAACGTTGCAGACGCAGGAAGTCTGCCGGCTTCTGAAGGCTGCCGGCAAGACGGAAGCCAAGGCCGTGGTGATGATGGGCGAACTCTCCAACCAGGCAGCGCGCATGCGGACTGAGGACATCAAGGAGGTCGTCGCCACTCCGGATTGCAGCTTCATCAAGCTCGTTGAGGAGCAATCMGCCAACTGGTCGCGCACGCAGGGGTCGGACCTGATGACCAACTGGCTCTCGGCTGGCGTTGAGTTCGATGCGGTGATTTCCAACAATGACGAGATGGCGATCGGCGCGATCCAGTCGTTGAAGGCGACCGGCCGGCCGATGGATGGCGTCATCATCGCTGGCATCGACGCGACCCAGGATGCACTTGCCGCGATGGCGGCGGGCGAACTGGATGTCAGTGTTTTCCAGAATGCCGCCGGCCAGGGCAAGGGCGCGGTGGATGCCGCGCTGAAACTCGCCAAGGGCGAGACGATCGACAAGAAGGTCTTCGTGCCCTTCGAACTCGTTACACCCGCCAACCTCAAGGATTATCAGGCGAAGAACTGATTTCGGCATTCACTGGGAAAGCCGGCAATAAACCAGGGGCCGCTCATGGAAAAGCAGGCCCAAGGCCGCGGTCTCTTCTCCCGGACCGCGGCCTAACCGGTCCGCAACGACCTCAACAGATACCGACGACAAGGAAGCGTAAATGCGCATCGCCATCGACCCGTTCATGCACCGCCATCTCAGCCTCGAAGCCCTTCCCGCCAAAGTTAGGGAGCTCGGCTACGACTGGATCGAGCTCAGCCCGCGCGCCGATTTCCTCGAATGGTTCAAGGCGCCGCGCGTGTTTCCCGAAAGGATACGCTCGTTCAAGAAGGCGCTGGCGGCCGAAAACGTCAAGATTGCCTCGCTGCTGCCGATGTATCGCTGGGCCTCCAATGACGAGACCGAGCGGCAGGCGGCAGTGAAGCACTGGAAACGCGCCATCGAGATCGCCGTCGAACTGGAGGTCGACACGATGAACTCCGAATTTGGCCGTGGACCGCATCCCGACAAGGGTTCCTGCTATTGCTGCCATACCGGCTCGATGATCGAGGCCTGCGAGGATGCCTGGTGGCGTTCAATGGAAGAACTTGTGCCGATCTTCGAGCGCGAAGGCATCAATCTGCATGTCGAGCCGCATCCGGAAGACTGGTGCGAGACACTTCAGCCGGCGCTCGACATCATCCGCACCGTCAATTCGAAGAATGTGAAGTTTCTCTATTGCGCCCCGCACACCTTCTATTTCGGCGACGACACCAAGGCGATGCTGCGCGAAGCGAAGGATGTGCTCGCCCACGTGCATGTCGGTGACACCTTCAATCACAAGGCCAGTTCAGGGCTGCGCTACATTCTCAACCCGCCCGGCACGCAGGCGCGCGTGCACCAGCACTTGAACATCGGCCAGGGTGAGGTGCCGTGGGACGACTTCTTCGGCACGCTTTCCGAAATCGGCTTCGACGGCATCATGACCTCCTGTGTTTTCGCGTGGGAGGACAGGGCCGATGAATCGGGCAGGTTCATGTGCGCCGAGATCAACAACTATATCGAAAAATACCGCAAGTGAGGTTTTTCCCATGACTGTGAGAATTGGTGTCATCGGCACCGGGGCGATTGGCCGTGACCATGCCCGCCGCATCAACAAGGTCCTCGGAGGCGCAAAGGTCGTGGCGCTGAGTGACGTCAACCCTGCATCCGCCGAGGCGGTGAAGAACGACATTGCTGCGGACGCCGTCATTTTCGCCACCGGCGAGGAACTGATTGCATCGCCGGATGTGGACGCCGTTCTGGTGACATCCTGGGGTGCCACGCATGAGCAATATGTGCTGGCCGCCATTGCCGCCGGCAAGCCCTGCTTTTGCGAAAAGCCGCTGGCGACAACGGCGGAAGGGGCAAAACGCATCGTTGACGCCGAGGTGGCGCAGGGCAAGCGGCTGGTTCAGGTGGGCTTCATGCGCCGTTATGACGCCGGTTATGTGGCGTTGAAACAGGCCGTCGACACCAAGATCGGCGCACCGATCATGGTGCACGCCGCCCATCGCAATCCGGCGGTTCCGGAGCAATATGTGACTGCTATGGCCATCCACGACACGATGATCCACGAGATCGACGTGCTGCGCTGGCTGCTCGACGATGACTATGTTTCGGCGCGGGTTCTCTTTCCCCGCTCGGCGGCCAGAAGCCATGCGCAGCTGAAGGATCCGCAGATCGTCATTCTGGAGACCACCAGGGGCACGCTCATCGACGTCGAAATTTTCGTCAATTGCCATTATGGCTATGATATTCAGTGCCAGGTGGTGGGAGAGGATGGCATCGCCAGCCTGCCAGAACCGATGTCCGTCCAGACCCGCCTTGGCGCCAAGCTACAGAACGATATCCTGACAGACTGGAAGGATCGCTTTATCGCGAGCTATGATGTCGAGCTGCAGGATTTCATCCATGCGGCGGCGAAGGGSACCGCGGCCGGACCKAATTCCTGGGACGGTTACGTGGCCGCCATCACATCCGATGCCTGCGTCRCCGCGCAGGAAACCGGTGGCGCTGCGGTCGCCATCGACCTTCCCGCGCGKCCTGCCCTTTATAAGTGAGGATATCTCATGCGTTTTGCCATCAACCACATCACCGCACCAAAACTCTCCCTCGAGGACTTCTTCGCGACAGCGCGCAATCTTGGCCTTAGCGAAGTCGAAATCCGCAACGACCTGCCTGACATCGTCGGCACGGTGGACCCGGCTGCCGTGAAGGCYGCGGCCGAAAAGGCCGGYGTGACSATCRTCTCCATCAACGCGCTATACCCATTCAACGTCTGGTCGGGCGATCTGCCAAAAAGGGCAGTCGTGATGGCTGATTACGCCGCCGCAAGTGGCGCGAAGGCGCTTGTCATGTGCCCGCTCAACGAGGGCCGACGGGTACCCTTCGACGATCTCGTGGCCGCGCTGAAGGCCATGAAGCCCATCCTCGAGGAACGTGGGCTGACCGGCCTTGTCGAACCGCTCGGTTTCCCCGTCTCGTCGCTGCGCACCAAGGCTGAGGCCGTCAAGGCGATTGACGCGGCAGGCGGGGGCGATGTCTACAGGCTGGTGCACGACACTTTCCATCATCATCTGGCAGGAGAGACGGTGTTTTTCCCCGAACGCACCGGCCTCGTCCACATATCAGGCGTGACAGACCCCGCTGTCTCCGTCGCCGACATGCTGGACGCCCACCGCGTTCTGGTGGATAGCGACGACCGGCTGGAGAATCTTGCCCAGATCAGGACGTTGGAGGCAGCTGGCTACAAGGGGCCTTACAGCTTCGAGCCTTTCGCGGCTGAGGTGCATGAGTTGAAAGACCCGGCTGCTGCCGTCAGAGACAGTATCGACCATATCTCCCAGACGCTATGACTGCCTCACCGCCTGCGGTTTGCTGCAGGCGGTGCTTGCGTTCGAATACAAGCTGATTGGTAGAAAACACAGAGAAATCAATTCCGCTTTTACGGATGATGCTGTAATCTTTGCGTGACAAAACAGAGCAGCAATCGGGCTCGGGTATTCTTGAAATCAACTGCTTTGTGCCGGTTTCTTGCCCGCCCCATCCTTAAAAGAGCGGGTGAATTTCCCTTTTATGAAAATAGACAGGAAAACGACGCTTAAGGATGTGGCGCAGCAGGCGAATGTTTCGCTCAGCACCGCTTCGCACGCCCTTAACGGCACGGCCCCCTTGACCACGCTGGTGCGCGAGCGGGTGCTGGAAGCGGCCCGTTCGCTCGGTTATCTCGAAAACCGCCGGCAGAAGGCGACGATTGCGACCCTGCGCGTGGTGTTGCTGGCAATGACCAACGATGCGGCTCCGCAAAGTGATCTCAACATGGTCAGCTGGACGATGCTGAACGGCTTCCGGCGCGAATGTGAACGGCGCGGCATTCGCATCGTTCCCTTCGTCAGCGCCACAAGCCGGCTTGACCCTGTCGCGGTGGCGCAGGCGGCGGATGCCGACAATGTGGATGGTATCGTGGTGTTGAACGATGACCGGTCGCAACTGGTTCAGGCGCTTTCGGCGCTCGGCAAACCGGTGGTGCTGATCAATGGCGAGGACCCGGCCATGATCGTCGATACGGTGACGGCCGAGAACCGTTTCGGCGCCCGCCTTGGCATCGAGCACCTGCTTTCCCTTGGGCATCGCAATATTCTGCACATTACCTGGAAGGGGCGCACGACGATCCGCCGCCGTTTCGACGGCTATAGCGACGCATTTCTTGCGGCGGGGTTTCCGGTGCCTGCGGATATGGTCATTGAGGTGGAGAGTTATGAACCCCAATGGGGCGAAACCGCCATTCGTCGCCTGCTGGCCGAGGAGCGCCCGCTCAGAAATGCAACGGCGATTTTCTGCGCTGCCGACAATCTGGCGCTCGGCTGTCTGAAAGCACTGACGGAAGCCGGTGTCCGGGTTCCCGATGACGTTT
Source organism: Agrobacterium sp. MCAB5 (assembly GCF_052114365.1). NCBI lineage: Bacteria > Pseudomonadati > Pseudomonadota > Alphaproteobacteria > Hyphomicrobiales > Rhizobiaceae > Agrobacterium > Agrobacterium sp. MCAB5. Next base: position 56,319 of record NZ_JBFREP010000015.1, on the reverse strand, counting down.
CGGTATTGGGTTTTGACGATATCATGCCGGCGGCCTTCAGTGCGCCGCCGCTCAGCACCATTCAATTGCCCGCCGACAGGCTGGGTGGTGCGGCACTTTCCCTGCTGGAGCAGCGGCTTGTCGCCGCCGACCCGACCCGGCCTGCGCACCGGCTGGAACTTGGCTGTCGACTTGTGCTGAGGGGCAGCATCGCACCGCCCCCCAAGTGATACCGAGCTTTTACTTCATGCCCGTCCCAGCAATGCCTGTCGTGATATAGCGTTGCAGGAACAGGAACACGACGGTAACCGGCGCCAGGCTGAGGAAAGTCATGGCAAGAATATAGTGCCATTGCACCGAGAACTCGCCCTGGAAGGCGTTCAGGCCCACCTGCAGTGTGAAGTTCTCGCGGCTGCTGAGGACGATCAACGGCCAGAGGAAGTCGTTCCAGCGCCACAGCACCGAGAAGATTGCGAGAACCGCTAGTGCAGGTGCCGTCAGCGGCAGGATGATGCGCCAGAAGATGCGGAATTCGCTGGCCGCATCGACGCGCGCGGCTTCGATCAGTTCGTCCGGGATCGTCAGCATATATTGCCTGAGCAGGAACACGCCGGTTGGCGTCGCGACGGTGGGAATGATGACACCCCAGAGATTGTCGACGAGGCCGACACCGACGATAACAAGATAGGCTGGCACCATGACGACGGTAAGTGGGATCATCAGCGTGGAGATGATCAGCACGAAAATCGCCTTCTCGCCGCGGAAGCGGTATTTCGAGAGAGCAAACGCCGCCATGGCGTTGACGATCAAGGTTAAAACCGTCGCGACAACAGTGACGAAGACCGAGTTTTTCAGGAAAGTCAGGAAGTTGAACTGGGTCAAGGGATCGGTGAAATTCTGCGTCGCGATCGTCAGTTTCTGGACGGGCGACATTTCGCGTGTGTCGACGCTGACCGGCGGGCCGGGATTGGCCGGATCCACCATCTGCGCCTTGATGCCAACGCGCCGGACCATGGCCATCTCCCGCTCTATGCCGTCGATGGTGACGGTCCAGAGGCTGAGCGGCCTGTCATAACCTGGAACTTCCACCTGCACGGCGGCGCGCGGCAGAAGGCTCGGCGGAAACCGTGTGATCTCGGCTTCGGGCTTCAGCGAGGACATGGCGGCCCAGACGACGGGTATCAACACCGCGAGCGTGCCGCCGATGAGCCACACCCAGGAGAGAATATCGGTGAGACCGATCCTGCCGGGGCGGCGGGTTCGCGTCAGGAAAGTGACTGCGTTYATATTGCCGGACATGATCAGGACTCCATCTTTTTGCCGAGGCGCAGTTGCACGAGCGTCAGCGCGAGAAGAACAAGGCCCATCAGAACCGATGCGGCGGATGCGAGGCCGAAGAGCCTGAGATCGCTGCCGAAGGCCATCTGGTAGATATATTGCACCACGAAYGTRTTGGCCGTGCCCGGCCCGCCGCCATTGGTCAAAACCCAGGCTTCATCAAATATTTGCACTGAGCGGATCATCAAAAGGATCAGTACGACGAGAAGGTTGGGAGCCAGCAGCGGCAGGGTGATGCGCAGCAATGTGCGTCGGGGCGAAGCGGCGTCGATTGCGGCTGCCTCATAAAGGTCTTTGGGAATGGCCTGCAGCCCGGCCAGCAGGATGAGCGTGTAAAAGCCCATGTGGAACCAGACGGATACGACCACGACGAAGAAGCGCGACCAGCCGACATCCAGCAGGAAGATTTCCGGCGGCACGCCGAGCATCTGGAAGAAGGCGTTCAGCAGTCCGTTGCGGTCAAGAAACCATTTCCAGATGAGGCCGATGACCACAGGTGACAGCAGCACGGGATAAAAGAACATGGCGCGGAAGAAGCCGCGCGCGGCAATCGCCCTGTTAAGAATAAGGGCCGTGACCAGCGCGACGAACAGCGTGGCGACAACGTTGAAGCCGACGAACCAGAGCGTGTTCCAGATCGCTGTCCAGAACAGCGATTCCCGGCAGCTTCCAGGGTCCATATAGCTCTGGCAATCGAGCAGCTTGCCGAAATTCTCCAGACCGACAAAGGGGCGGTCGGTGATCAGCAGCTCGGTGCCGCCGGTAAAGGCGTAACCGACGGCAATGGCAATCGGCAGGAAGGTGAAGATGCCGAAAAGAACGAGGTTCGGCATCAGGAAAATATAGGGCATGCGCCTTTTGCCGATCAGCCGCTCTATGAGGTTGAGCGGCACTTCGGCAATCGCCATCACGGCGTCGAGCACGCGGTCGGACAGTCTCGCAAGCGTCGGATTGGCCATGCTAATCTCTCTCGTGGCTGTCAAGGCGCGGCAGCGCCAGTTCGGTTTCGGGGTCGAAGRCATGCACCCTTTCGCGCGCCGGCATGATGTTCAGAACTGAGCCTGAAGCGGGTGCGAAGTGGCCAGCCTGGTGCACGATGATCTGCTCTTTCTGGCCCTGAAGATTGCCGTAGAGATAGGTCTCGGTGCCGAGGCTCTCGTGATACTGCACTTCGAAGGGCAGGCCCTTTTCCTGCGTGATGACAAAATGCGAGGGGCGGATGCCCGCCAGAACTGCCTTTCCGGGGGTAGCCACGGCGGGATCGACGAGGCAGGGCAGGGACACGCCGTATCCGGAGTCGATTGCGAAACCGCCGTCGCTGCCGGCGACGAATGTGCCCTTTAGTATGTTCATGCGCGGTGAACCGAGGAAGCCGGCGACGAAGAGGTTGCGCGGATTGTCGAAAAGCTCGAGCGGGCTGCCAACCTGTTCGATGCGGCCTGCACGCAGCACCACRATCTTGTCGGCCATGGTCATGGCTTCCACCTGATCGTGGGTCACATAGATCATCGTCGTCTTGATATCGCGATGCAGCCTTGTGATTTCGGCGCGGGTCTGCACGCGCAGCGCCGCATCGAGGTTCGACAGCGGCTCGTCAAACAGGAAAATGTCAGGCTCGCGCACGATGGCGCGGCCGATGGCGACGCGCTGGCGCTGGCCGCCGGAAAGCTGTTTCGGCTTGCGGTCGAGATAGGGTTCGATAGCCAGCATGCGTGCCGCCTCGTTGATGCGGCTTTCGATTTCCGCCCGCTTGAAACGCAGGTTTTCAAGGCCGAAGGCGAGGTTCTTGCGCACACTCATATGCGGATAGAGCGCATAGGACTGGAAGACCATGGCGATCTTGCGCTCGGCCGGCGAGAGCGCGCTGACATCGCGTCCGCCAATGCCGATGGTGCCTGACGTCACATCCTCAAGGCCGGCGATGATGCGCAGCAGCGTGGATTTTCCGCAGCCGGAAGGACCGACGAAAACGACGAATTCCCCGTTCTCGATCTGAAGATCGATATCATGCAGGACATGAACGGCACCGAATGCCTTGTTGAGGTTTTCCAGCTTTAGACTTCCCATTACCTGCTCCCTTCGGGCAAGGTCGTCTCTGCGACGATCTCTTTTGCATTCCAGCCCTCGGGTAAGGGCATCGTTCTTCCAATGGCAACGTCGCGCGCAGAAAATCCGTGAACGCCGGACAGATACACCGCAGGCATGCCGCCGGGGTAATCTTCAAGTCCGACGATCCTGCCGTCGGCGCTGCGTGTCCAGGCATTGGCGCGGCCGGCAGCCTCCGGACTTGGCGCAATGTCCGCATTGGTCGGGCGAAGATCATATTGCGGGCCGGTGCCGAGTTTGCCGGGCTGCTGCGACAGTGAAATGCGCGCGAGCGTGACATTGTGGATGCCGGCGCTCGAGGTGGCGACGAGGTTTATCGCSCCTTCCATCGAGCCGYTCAGGTCTTCCACCACAAGGTTTTCAACCTTACCGGCCTGACGTTCCGGCCGGCGGTCTACCACGGTGACRGTCACGGCTTCGCCCGATCCCCAGAACCCGCCCGGCGTTTCGTGGCACTCCGCCTCGATCCGCGAAAAGCGGATATTGCGCATGGCGCCGCCATCGCGGGAGAAAAGGCCGATGCCGCGATTGGATGCGATGACCTTGCAGTCCTCGAACGCCACATCGGTGAAATCGCCGAAGGATTCCGTGCCGAGCTTCAAGGCGCAGCTCATGCTTGAGACAGTGCAGCGGCGAACCGTGATATCGGCGCAGGCGCCAACAGCCTTGCCATCCGGTCCGGCGCTGGTCTTCAGGCAGATACCGTCATCGGCGGTGGAGATGGAGCAATCCTCGATCAGTGCGCGCCGGCAGGCATCCAGCACGATGCCGTCGGTGTTGGGCAGGCGGCGATCGTTTTCGACACGGATGTTGCGAAAACTCAGATCTTCGCAATCGACCATGTGCAGGGTCCACATTGGTGAACCGCTGACGACGAGGTTTTCAAGGCGAACGTCGCGGCAGGATTCCAGAACCATGACACGCGGCCTCTTTTTCGCGGGCACATAGGTTCCCATGGCTTCGTCGTCACCGATGATGAAGTTCTCACCGCCAGCCTCGATACGGCCGGGGCCGGTGACGGCGATGTTGCTCGCGCCCTTTGCGACGATCATGCCGCGATCSGAATCCTCGGCGATGACAGAAACGGRCGTATGGGCATAGGCGTCGTAGTCGGAAATCGGCGCGAGCACCGCGTCTTGTGCAAGGTGAAGTTCCACGCCGCTTTTAAGATGGAGGCCGCTGCTGACATGCCGTCCGGCCAAGAGCGACACGACGCCGCCGCCTGCAGCCGATGCTGTATCTATTGCCTGCTGGATATCGGCAGTGGCGTCACGTCCCTCGGCGGCTATGGTGATATTGGTGTGAGCACTCATGATGCCTGCGGCCTCTTCAGAAAGACGTCGATCAGCAGCAGCATCGTCAGCGCCTGCCCATAGGGTGTCGGCAAATTGGGAATGCGGCGGTAGAAATCGAGGTCGTGGCCCATGGGCGTCCCGTCCGACACACCGTGCACGACGCCTTCGTCATCGATATTGCCCAGCACTGCCTTCAGCGCCCGCTCGGCATGGGCGCGGTTTTCTTCGCCGAGAATGCCTGCCTCGATGCCGCGCAGAATGCCATAGGCGATGCCAGCGGTTGCCGACGTCTCGACCGGCGAAGTCGGATCGTCGAGGAGCGTGTGGAACATGCCATCCTCGCGCTGATACTGGCGCAGCGAACGCACCTGGCTTGCAAGCACATTGGCGAGGAAACGTTTGTCCTTTTCGGCAAGCGTCGGCACCAGTTCGAAGAGTTCGGGGATTGCAACGGTGATCCACGAATTGCCGCGTGCCCAGAAGGCATGCGCAAAATTGTGGCGTCCGATGAAGGTCCAGCCGTGATACCACAGCCCGGTCACGGGGTCTGACAGGTAACGCGCATGGATCATGAACTGGTAGACTGCCTCATCGATCCAGTCCTGACGTTTGCAGACCACACCGGCGCGKGCAAGGAACAGACAAGCCATGAACAGCGTGTCGTCCCAGAGTTCACCCTCGTTAAGCCGCTCCTTGACCACRTGCTGGAAGCCGCCATCTTCGGTTTTCGGCAATTTGTGCACAAGCCAGTCGGCCCAGTCTTCTACCAGCGCCCGGAAATCCGGCCGGTCGACATGTTCGGTGAGGATGACGAGCGGCAGCATTGGCGCGGAACTGTTGATCTGGCGTGGCGGCAGGCCACGATCGATCTGCCAGCCGTACCAGGTCACGAGATCGTCCAGAGCTTTCTGGTCGTTTGCGGCAAGCGCCCGGCGCAGGAAGCCGTAAAGGCCAACGCCCACCTCCCAATCCCATTCATCGAACTGGATCTTGCCGTCGGAACTGCCGCTTGCCAGGCCTTCCTGTATGCCCTTGAGGCGGCTGAAGGCGGCGGCGACGCTGTCGATCGTCGTTCTGAGAGTGTCTTTCTCGATGCTTTGCTGGTTCATCTGGTCATTCCGCTTAGGAGTAAAGTGGCTGTGCCATGCCGTTGCCTGCGGCGGTTTTGGCACTGTCGAAGGTGATCTGTGGCTGTGGCTGCTCGTGGTCGAAGGCCATGGCTTGCCCGCCGATGGTGAAGTTGCCGTCCCAGTTGAGGGAGAGTTCGGGGCCACCGGGTGGCGTGACAGACAGCAGGCGCCTGTCGGCGTCGAACATGACCTGCGTGGCGAGAATTCTTTCGCGGAAGTGCGCGAATGCGTTCGTATCTCCGCAGCCGATAATGCCGATCCAGCCAGCGCGGCGGCCAGGTGATCTGATCTCGCGGTCGGCGGTGGCGCCTGCTGTTACAGGTTCAAGCCCATTGGTCGCATAAAGTGCTGCAAAGCCGCGGCCCGCGCGGGTAATGAGCCAGTTACCGTTCGTCACCACCTCGTCCAGCCCGTCGCGACCGAGATAGGCATGGGTCCAATCATTGCGGTGATCATCCGTATCGAAGATCATCATGGCGATATCCCGGTGCTGCGCCACGCGCGGCAGGATGCCGCTGCCGGCCCAAWAAGAGGGGCGCTGTGTGCCCCACGGATCATCTTCGCCGGGATGGTTGACCCACAGCCGCGCCATCGGATGGCCGGCAAGCTTGATGTCCATGACGTGCTGCTGGTGGCCCTTGCGACCTGTCTTGTGGTCCACCACAGTGGAAAGCTGGGCTGCTTCGTTCTTGAAAAGCACGAGTTTGCCCGGCTCCAGTCCCTGCGCATAACGCGCCTCGACCATGCGGCCGCCTGTCAGTTGCGASAGGGCGGCAAGATGCGGTGGCGGCAGGTAATCTCCACAGCAGAACATCGGCAGCGAGGCGACGCCATTGTTGAGCCAGCCCTGACCGAAGGCAACTTGCGCAAAAGGTGCAAGTTCGGTCAGCGGCCCGGCGCGCAGCTCCTTGTCATAGGCYCTGCCCTGGGAACCGGAGGGAACGCCACCAAGCGTGTGCAGAGCGATCATTTCGAAAATGAGATCGAGCTGGTGGCGGGCGCGGGCGGCAAGTTCCGGTTCGGCCCAATGTTCGATGGCGAGAAGGCCGATGAAATCCACCGGGTAATAGGCGGCCGAATTCCATTCGGCGAGACCGTGCGCCTCGACGCTGYCGAACCAGCGTTGCAGCCGGTCTGCGGCCAGCGCCGCCTGCTCCCTGCCGGTGCGCCCGGAGGCGCTGAAGATGGCGTCCGGCAGATAGTCTCCCGCGAGCAGCTGGCTGGTATGGAAGCACAGAACGTGGTTTTCGCTCCAGAACCACATGACGTCGTTGCCGGGTTCGTCCACCCAGTAGCGATAGGAGAGAATAGAAGAGTTGATCCGCTCAAGCATCTGAGGGGGAAGCCGGTCACCATAGGCGCGCACCAACCAGAGAAGCGGCACCAGCACGAAATCGGAGCAATCCTCGCGCCGGTCGATGGACCGCAGCGTTGCGTCGACGATGCCGGAAATCGTCTTCATGTCACCGCTGCCGGTAGCGACCATGGCCAGCGCGCGGCCGATGCGCCATGCACCAAAGCGGGCGCTGAAGGACAATGCCGCTTTCTTTCGCTCGGCAATATCGGTGGCGGCCGGTTGTGGCGCCATATCGCMCATGAAGGCTGCGTCGATGACGCGCGTYACSGTTCCGGCACCTGAGCCGATGGTGATCCTGACGCCATGATATCCGTCCGAAATGCCTGCCGTCTCGGGGATCGTCAGGGTCGATTGCCCGGCTTTCAGCACGGTATCGACCTCGGCAAGGGCGGCGCGCTCGTGGCCGTGGCTTTTCACCGCAATGTGGACGGGAAGGTCGCTGGCAGGTGCTGCCCCGAAAACCAGCTCGAGGGCCGCGCCGGAAAAAACGTCGCGTGCGGGGCGAACATCGCGCACCAGTGCGGCAAGACGTTTCGTTTCTTCCCGGTCGAGCGGCACCGGTAGCACGACGGTGAGCGGCGTGGCGTCCGTAACCTCAAGCTCGAAGAACCAGATGATGTCACGTTCCGCCAGATCTTCGCAAAGCAGCAGCACTTCGTTATCGCCGGCCGCAAGTTCGAGCGTCATATCGCGGCTGCTTTCGACATTGCGGATAAAGGGCTCAAAGCGGACCTGCTCCACGCCGCCCACCCAGATGCGCACGCCGCCGCAGGTGCGCAGCCGGAAATGCGCCTGTCTTGTGGTGTCGCTGCGGAACGTGCCCTTCAGCCAGCGCTGTACATGAGTCGGAATGTGCCAGAAACCGGTGAATTCAACGCGTCGGTTAGAACCCGGCAGGTTGAGGTGCGAAACCGTAAAGCTGGAGTCGGGCGCGATGTCACGGCCGATCATCGTCTGTTGAAAGGCCTTGCGGCAGGGCAGGTCGCCAACATCTACAAAGCCGTTGATGAAGCGATAATCGACCCGGTCTTCCGCCGGTGCCGCAATTCCCGGAAATGAGGTTTCCACCAGATCCGAGACGATCCAGGCGGTAACCGTTTCGCCCTGCGGTACGGTATATGTGGGCTGCGACAAGCCCGTCGCCAATGGTCCATCCGTCATAATGGATCGCCTCCCGTCGATCTTTATGAAATTATTTTCACAAATCTATTTTCGCTTTGTTGCATCGATTTGTGCGATTTAGCCGAAACAAACAGCTTGACGTTTATTCTGTCAAGTCGCAAAACAAGCGAAATCGAATTAAGACGAGGAGCTTCAATTCGATTTGTGAAAAGTTTTTCATTGGGAGGATGAGCATGCTGAAACTGTTTTCGGGCGTCAGCGCCCTCGTATTGGCCTCTATCGCCGGCCTTTCGGTCGCAGAGGCCGAGACAAGAACGATCACGTTCCTTTTTACGGATGACGACCAGGGTTATGTGCAGCGCATGTCTGAACTCAGCAAGGAGTTCGAGGCGGCCAATCCGGGCGTGAAGATCAACTTCGTGTCTTCCGGTTATGATGCCGTTTCCAAGCAGCTGCCGGTACAGCTAGCGGTGGGCGAGGGGCCGGATGTTGCCAAGATCACCGACTGGCAGCTCGCTTCCTACTATCTCGACATGCGCCCCTACATGAAAGATGCGGATGGCTTTGCCAAACTGCACGGTTCGAGCCTTGCCCAGCTTCGTCTGCCTGGTGTCAACGATCCGCAGTCGATCAACGGTTACATGGCCTCGCAGACGCTGAACCTGCCCTTCGTCAACAAGACGCTGTTCGAGCAGGCGGGTGAACCCTTGCCCGGGCCGACAGCGAAATTGAGCGAGATCGTCGAGGCGTCCGCGCGCGTTGCCAAGTCGACCGGCGTGCAGATTCCCTTCACCATGGACCGCTCCGGCCACCGCTTCTCCGGCGGCGCCTTCGCTTATGGTGCGACCTATGTGAAGGACGGCAAGTTCAGCTTCCCCGACGACGCGGCGAAAAAATACATCTCCGACATCTATTCATGGACGCAGAACGGCAGCTTCCCAAAGGAAATGTGGGGTGCTGCGGGTGGCTCGCAATACAAGAACATGGGCGATGAATTCGTCAACGGCAATGTCGTGACCTATCTGGCCGGCAACTGGATGGTCAATCCGTTCCAGAACAAGATCGGTGACAGCTTCGAATGGACCGCGATCAACGCCCCCTGCGGCGATGCCGGTTGCTATGCCATGCCCGGCGGCACGGCGATTGTCGGCTTCAAGCGCACCAAATATCCCGAAGATGTCGCCCATTTCGTCGAATTTCTCGGCTCTGAAAAGGTGCAGCGGGAAATCGCCGAAAATTACGTGATCCTGACGGGTGCCGAAATCGTCGATCCGCAATACAAGCTGAAGAGCGAAAACGCCAAGGCGGCGATGAAGGTCTTCCTGGACAACAAGAAGAATGTGCCGCAGGCCGCCCGCGAATTCGAGCACGCCAAGGGTGGCACTGCCATGTATCAGCAGATCGTCCAGCGCATGAGCCAGCTCATCGTCGGCGAACTGACGCTCGACCAGACCTACAAGGTCCTGGAAGACGATGTCGCCAAGATCAATGAGGCCGTTGCGGTCAAGAAATGATGAGCGCCCGTTCTTTCATCACGAAATAACGATGCTCTCGATCTGCCCGGAGTTATGCTCCGGGCATACTTCGCCGCTTGTTCGCCGGCTGTTGTGGCATATGCGATCTGACTTAATCAGCAAGTCGAAAAAAAACTGCAATACGCCCGGCATAAAAGCTGACGGCGAGGCGCGCCGGAAGCTGCGTGCCCGCTTCGTCACGCGTCATTCGCTGAAATCATAGGATTCGTCATGGCTAAACTGAAGATGTCGTCTTTTCCGTTCGTGCGGTCGGCCTTGCTTGCCTCCGTCGCATTGCTGGTTCTTGTCCCGAACGCACAGGCATTCGAGCGCACTCAACCCGCAGGTCAGGGTTATGCCATTACGGTACCCGAACCCGCAGCAAGATATCCGCTGCCGCTTTCCGACACCTATCGCAACCAGACTGGCAAGAATGCCAAGGGCGAAGACGTCCGTGCCTATGACGACCGCGACAATCCCGTCATCGAAATCCTCTCGGGTTTTAATCGCATCTGGACGCTGGGCGATGAAAAATGGGCGGATGGCGGCGCCAATGGCGACGGTCCGAGTGATTTCAGCCATGTGAAGGCCGTCAATCCCGCTGTCTGGCAGGAAAACATGCGTTACGTGCTTTCCGTAACCGGTGAGAACCGCACCCCCGCCGCGGCCTTGAACGCCTATATGAAAGACCGCCGCTCGCAGGGTTACAGCATGATCGACGGCATGGGGCCGCTTGCTCCGTGGTATCGCGAAGGCGCGGGCGCGACGACGACCATCAACCACACCCTGGCGGATTTCGATCCGAACGAGGTCATCACGCGCAAGGAAGAGGACAAGGGCACCGAGGCTGGAGCGGCCGATTCCGAGCTGAAGGATGTCGTGGCCCTCATGAAGGTAATGCGTGGCCCGGAAGGCACGACGTCGCCAGCGAAATATTTCTATTCCACGCCGCGCCCATGGCGCATGAATGCCAAGGGCGAGGTGATAGAGACAGGCACCGAGACCATCGGCGACCGCAAGTTTGAAACTTACGAAACCGATCCCGGCGTCATTGTGCCCGCGCTCAAATATGCGCGCGAGAACCGTGGACGCGGCAAGGATGGCGGCTTTCCGAGCGGTCACACCAATGCCGCCTATCTCGCTGCCATCACTTATGCCTACGTTGTGCCGGAGCGGTTTTCCGAATTGCTGACTGCCGCTTCCGAGCTTGGCGAAAGCCGTATCGTTGCAGGGATGCATTCCCCAGTCGACGTGATCGGCGGCCGCATTACGGCCACCGCGATAGCCGCCGCTATTCTGCAGGATCCGAAAAACGCCGATCTCAAGAAGGCCGCGCATGATGAATTGCAGGCCTATTTTGCCAAACGCTTACCAGCGGGACAGTCCCTGATCGACTTTGCCCATAGCGCGAAACCGGATGTAGACCCTTTTGCGGATGCGGCGACCAACGAGGCTGATTATCGCCGGCGTATGACCATGTCCTTCAGCCGCGACAAAACCGTTGGCGATGCGCCCATGGTGGTGCCGAAGGGTGCCGAGGTTCTGCTGGAGACACGCCTGCCTTATCTCGATGCCGCGCAACGCCGCGCCGTCCTGTTCTCCACTGGTATCGAGGCCGGTTATCCGCTGCTTGACGACAGCAATGGCTGGGGCCGGATCAATCTGGTGGCCGCCGCTGCCGGTTATGGTGCCTTTAACGGCGATGTCGACGTGACGATGGATGCTGCAGCCGGCGGGTTCAATGCGGCTGACCGCTGGACGAACGATATTGCCGGGGCAGGGCGTCTCGTCAAATCCGGCAGTGGCGCGCTCACGCTCACCGGCGCCAACAGCTATAGCGGCGGCACCGTCTTGCAGGACGGAACGCTTGTTGCATCGTCCACCAACGCGCTTGGTACAGGTGGCGTTCTGGTCTCCGGCGGAACGCTTTTGCTGAACGGCGACAGTGACATCGTCATTGGCGGCGATTATGCCCAGACGGGCGGCACGCTGGCGCTTGATCCGCAAAAGGCTCCGCTGCTGGTCAAGGGCAACGCGACGCTTGATGGCGCAACCCTGCGGCTCGCCTTCGATGGCGCCGCACCCGCTGCCGGCACGCGCTTCAACGTCATCGCCGCAGACGGCCTGACTGGYACCTTCGCTGCGATCGACGCGGGSAATGTGAAGGTGCGRCCGGTTTAYACCGGCTCGGCGCTGTCCGTGGTGGTCGAATAGGCTGCGAGGCCAAGGTTTCGCGGGCGCGGTCTAATCGCCGCGCCCGGCCGGCCCGGTTACAGGAAATAACGGACCCTGAGCGGCAGCAGGGCGGCGCCGAGTGCCGAGGAATCGCCTTCTGTCTCGCTGAGCACCAGTTTTGCTTCCTGCGGGCCGATGCCGTAACGGTGTTCGCGTTGYGAGGGCATGTGTACACGTTCGATCATCATCCGGCCGAGTGCGCGCGGCAATTGTCCACCAAAGACGATCRCCTGTGGATCGAGAACCGCAATCAGRCTCGCCACCAGCCGGTCCACCTGCGGCATGGTCCGCTCAAGCCATTCCTCGACGCCCGGCCAGGCAGGGTCAAAATGCTGATAGAGCGCTTCGATCGAATCTATCTCGCTCCCGTGTTTTTGCAGCGTCGCGATCAGATATTGCAGCGCCGGCCGCCTGTCGGCTTCATCCGGGTTGAAGATGCCGCTGAATTCGCCGGCATTGCCGTGAAAACCGTAGAAAGGCTGACCTCCCAGAATGAGGCCGCCGCCGAAACCATAGTTGAAGGATAGATAGGCGAAGGTCTGGCACCACAGTCCCACGCCGCGAAGGCTTTCGCCGATCGCGCCGGTGGTTGCGTTGTTTTCCAGCCAGACCGGCAGACGGAATTTCTCTTCAAGGATCGGTTTCAGGTCCATCAGCGACCAGTCGCGCAATGGTTCCGGCGCGTTGAACGCCCGATCTTCCGACACGAAAAATCCCGACATTGAAAAGCCGAGGCCGAGCAGGCGTTCGCGCGGGATGCAGTGGTCCGCCAGCAACCGTTCCAGAGCGAGCGACAGTGCGGCAAGCGTCATTTCGCGATCGCTGGGAAGGATCCGCAATTTTTCTTCGACAACCACCATGCAGCGGAAATCGGCAATGCAGATCACCACGGAGTCAGTGTTGATGGAAATTCCGAGCGAATAGGCCGCCTCAGGCACCAGTTCAATCGTCGGGCTCGGCTGGCCACGCGTTCCTTTAAGCGGTGCGCCGGTACGCAAAAGGCCGCGTTCCAGCAGGCCTTCGATCAACCGATGCACGGATTGCTGCGTCAGGTTCGTGTGGCCGGTGATTGTTGCACGGGCAATGGGGCCGTGGCGGCGCACGATATCGAGAATGAGGCGCTCATTCTCGCTGGCAAGCGGCTGGCGGTCGAAGGTCTGGCGCGGTGTCTTATCTGTTGTCATGGCCTTGGATAGCGGCTGCACAAGGCCTTCGCAACTCGGGCCGCGCGCCGGGGGCGGCATTTTTCACTGGACTGTCACAAATAATACACTTAGAGTGTAGTAATAAGAAGCCGGTCAATAACGGATCCCCAGGAGGAACCATTCAATGAGCATGAAATTTATTGCGATCGCCGCGCTTGCGCTGGCGACGAAGGTAGCGCCTTGCCTTGCGGCGGACACCAACATGAAGAACCTCGACTTCGATCTGTCGAAGGTCACGCGCGAAAATTTCTATGACATCGTCGTTCCCGCTGCCAAAGCAGAAGGCACGGTGACGATGTACAATTTCGCCGGCAGTTTCGCGGATACGTGGAAAGAACTGATCACCCGGTTCGAGGCCAAATATGGCATCAAGGTCACCTATAGCGACGTRAAGGGTGATCAGGCGAACCAGCARCTCATCGCCGTGCAGGCGGCTGGGCAGGATTCACCCGTCGACGCCTATTTCGCYGGCGGCGGCGGCTATCCGCTTTTGTCTTCCAAGGGCGTCGTCGGCAATATTCCGCTGACGAAGATCTTGCCCAACATGGCCAATTACAATCCGGAWYTGGCCGAGACCGTYTTCGGCAAGGCGCATGGCGGCAGTTTCCCTCTKGTGCATCTCAACCAGACCGCMCTCGGYTACGATTCCGCCTTCGTGAAAGCCGAAGACGTGCCGAAGAGCTTCGACGATCTTCTCGTCTGGGCTGAAAAGAACCCGAAGCGCCTTGGMGTCACCCTRCCAGCCAAGGGCGGCTCSGGCGGCGGCTTCATCTATTCSGTGGCGCTCAATTATCTCACCGGCGACTGCCGCAAGCAGCTYACMGACTATAATCAGACGCTGCAGCAGGCCGAAGACTGGGCAATGACGTCCGAGTGCCTTACGCCGGTCTGGGATTATTACCGCCGTCTTCTTGCCGTGGCTGAACTGACCAACGGCAACGCCGACACGCTCAACCTGATCAACAACCAGCAGCTCTACATGGGCACCGTCTGGGAAGACCAGGTCATGAGCTTCCTCGGCACCAAGCAGTTGCCGGAGAGCTTCCGCGTCACGCTGCTGGAAAAAGGCCAGGTCGGCTCGGGCGATGCCATTTTCGTGCCGGCAAATGCCAAGAACGTCGCATCCGCGCTCCTTCTYATCGATATGGCGATGAGCAAGGAGTTCCAGCTCTGGAAGCTGGAGAACAAGGCTTCGCGSTCTCCGCGGGCGGATGTCACCAACGACCTGATGCCCAAAGCCGTACAGGAGCATGTTCTGCCGCAAAGCGTTTATCCSCGCCTGTCGGTTCCGGCGTTCTGGGACATGTCGACGGCMCTTGCCGAAGCGCTCGATGAAAAAGTGCTCAACCAGTAACACCTGCCCGGATCGACCGGACCGTGGGGCTGGAAACCGCCAAACGGTCCGGGAGCMTTGGTCGCAACCATGAGGGAGCCTCGCCATGAGTGAACTCGAGATCAGCAATATCAGCAAGGATTACGGTTTGAGCCGGGCGCTTCATCCCGTGTCGATCACTGTCGAGCGGGGCGAATTCGTCACCATTCTCGGCCCCTCGGGCTGCGGCAAGTCCACGCTTTTGCGCATCCTCACCGGCATCAGCCAGCCTTCGGGAGGCGAAATCCGGCTGGGCGGCAAGCGTATCGATCAGGCGCCGCCGGAAGCGCGCGACATCGCCATGGTTTTTCAGTCCTATGCGCTTTTCCCGCATATGTCGGTTGCCAAAAAYCTYGGYTTCGGCCTGAAGATGAAGAAGGTCCCGAAGGACGAGCGCGCGCGCCGCATCGCCCATGCGCTTGAAATCTGTAATCTTGCCGGCCTGGTGGACCGCATGCCGCGGCAATTGTCCGGCGGGCAGCAGCAGCGCGTGGCGCTGGCGCGCGCCATTGTCATGCAGCCAAGCCTCTTGCTGTTCGACGAGCCGCTCTCGAACCTCGACGCCAAGCTCCGCGACACGCTGCGTCATGAACTGACTGAACTTCACCGCCGGATCGGCGCGACCAGCCTTTATGTGACGCATGATCAGGCCGAGGCCATGGCGATGTCGGACCGGATCGTGGTGATGAATGCCGGCCGCGTCGTTGAAGTGGGAACACCGCTCGAACTTTACCGTGCGCCCAAACACGCCTTTACYGCCGGTTTTCTGGGKCAGACCAACCTTTTGCCGGTTTTGGCTGAGGGTAGGCAGGCGCAATTGYCCTGGGGGCAGTCCGTAACGCTGGATGCGACTGCGGCCGGTTCCGCACAGATTTCGGTTCGCCCGGAAAACATCCACATCAGCGCCGACGAGGCGGGTGCCGGCACTGTCTCTGCCGTTTCCTTCATGGGCGCCAATGCGCTCTATACGGTCGAAATCGGCGGCCACCAGATCAAGATCAGCCAGTCCGGTGCGGAAAATCTTATCGATGCGGGACGCAGGGTCGCCTTGCGTTTTCCCGGATCGGTGCATCTGCTCGATGACGGGCAGGCAGGGGAGGCGGCGTGATGCGCGGGGTGCTKCGCGACAGGCGCGCCCAGCTGCTGGTCCTGCTTGCGCCGGGGGTGGGTTATTTGCTGATCTTCTTCGGCGGYCCGCTGCTYTCGGCACTGATCGGCAGCTTCAGGCAGGACGATGGCAGCTTCACGCTGATGTTCTACGAGCGGATCTTCACACGTCCGTCGATGATCCGCGGCCTGACGACTTCCATCTATTACGGTGTCATGCCGGTGATGGTGTCGCTTGCGGCTTCGGTGCCGCTGGCGCTTCTGATCCGCAAGAGCTTTCTCGGCCGCAAGCTGTTCAGCGGCCTTTACAAGCTGCCGATGGCGGTGCCGGGCATCATCGTCGGCCTGATGGTGATCGTCGTTTTCGAAAGGGGCGGTTTTCTCGACCGGCTGGTCGCGCCGCTCGGGCTTGAATTGCCCAAACTCGTGCGTGACGACTGGGGCATTGGCGTCATTCTCGCCAGTGTCTGGAAACAGATACCATTCATGACGCTGATCATCACCAGTGCCTTTGCCGCCATTCCGGAGGACATCCGTTACGCGTCGCGCACGCTCGGCGCCTCGAGGCTGAAGACCTTTCTGTTCGTCGAAGTTCCGCTCGCGATGCCMGGCATCACCGCCGCCATCCTTCTTACCTTCATCGGCTCSATGGGCTCCTACGCCATYCCCGATATTGTCGGTCCGCCCACTGCCCGGCCGCTTTCGGTTCTCATGGTCRCGGARTTCAATCAGGGGCGGTTCAATCAGGTCTATGCCATGGGCATGGTGCTGAGCCTCTTCGCGGTCTCCGTCCTGCTTCTGTATTACTTCCTGACATCCCGCATCGGCCCCGGCCAAACCCGAGGAGACGCATAATGAGCGCCATTGCCCTCGATCCCGTCACCATGACWCGTCGCCGCACCTTYACGCCGGACGACCGGATTTTCGTCTCCATCGGGCTCTTTACCGCGCTGGCGCTCGCTATCGCCGTGCCTCTGGCGCTGATGTTCCTGTGGAGCATTGCCGATGGATGGACGCCGCCTCTGGTAGTGCCGGAGGATTACACCACCACGCGCTGGGCGAGCATTCTTGGCGATGCAAGCCTCATCCAGGCCACCGTCAACAGCATCCTCATCGCCATCGTCGTGACTTTCTCGACGGCCGCGATCGCACTGCCGACCGCGTGGGCCATGGCCCGTTTTCCCTTCCGGCTGAAACGGCTGGTGGAGATCTTCATTCTGGCCCCCATCATCATTCCGGGGCTGGTCGTCGCTGTCGGCATCGGCCAGGTGTTTCTTCTTTTCGGTCTCGCTTATTCGGTGACCGGGGTCATCCTTGTGCAGATCGTCGGCACGCTGCCGCTGATGATACGGCTGATGACGGCGACGCTMGAAACCATTCCCGACGACCTGATYCATGCCGCCCGTTCGCTCGGCGCGGGAACGGYCGGCATTGTCATCCACATCATCCTGCCGCTTGCGGTGCCCGGCCTTCTGGCCGGTGGCCTGATGTCCTTCATCGGCAGCTTCGAGGAATTCGACAAGTCCTTCATCGTCGGTGCGCCTGTCGTGCARACGCTRCCGATCAAGCTCTACATGTATCTCGACCCCTATTCGATGCAGATCCCGCTCGCCTCCATCGTCTCCTTCATCCTGCTTCTTCCCGCACTCGTCGTTTTCATCATCGCCGGMCGCATTCTGCGTGACGACCTGATGGCGGCGGGCATGGGGAAAATCTGATCCGGGCAACACAACTCCGGTAAACGCAACATCCGAAAGTGAAAAAATGCCTCAAACCCTTGCAGCCCAACGAAAAGTCTCCAATCCGTGYRAYGTTCTCGCCCTCTGCTCGCGCGACAATCCCGCGATCCTCACCATCGCCCATCGTGGGTTCTGGACCGCAACCGCTGAAAATTCGCTGGCTTCGGTTCGCGCAGCGGTCGCTGCCGGGGTGGAGATGATCGAGATCGACACGCAGGCGACGGCCGATGGCCGGCTGGTCGTCATTCACGACGAGACGCTCGACCGCACGACGACGGGGCGGGGGACAGTGAGCGAACTGGCCTTTGATGTCGTCCGTGCCGCACGGCTGAAGGCAGGTGCTGGCGGCGATGCAGCCGATGTGACGGAGGAATGCGTACCGACGCTGGAAGAATTGCTGGAAGAGGCGCGTGGCAAAATCACCGTCAATATCGATACCAAGTTCGCCCGTGACCTGCCTCAGGTCATGGAAACCGTACTGCGCCTCGGCGTCGCGGATCAGGTTCTGGTGAAAACCGATATCGATCCTGAAGCCGAGCATTTCGATGTGCTGGATACCGACTGGTTCGGCAAAATCCCGCATATGCCGATGTTTCCRGTGAGAAAGGGCAAGTTTGCCGAGGATCTGCGCCGCATCGAAGCGTTGCGCGCGCCGATGATMGAGGTAAAATTTACCGATATCGCTGATCTGGTCGAAGGCCGCGCCGAAATGGAGCGTCAGAATATCCGCCTCTGGATCAACACGCTCGACGTTTCCCATTGCCTCGATCTCAACGACACGCGCGCACTTTCCGATGCAGAAGGTGTGTGGGGCGCACTGGCGCAGGTCGGCGTCGGTGCAATCCAGACGGATGAAGTCGAGGCCTTCACGGGCTGGCTTAAGGGGGATGCAGGCGAGACGGGCAGGTCATGGACACGATGAACCAGCGCCTCGAGCGTGCAGCCGGCATCATMGAGGAGGCGATGGGTCTTGCCCTTCGCTTTTTCGAAGCGCGCGGCAGCATCGCCACCCGCACCAAGGGTTTTCAGGACTTCGTCTCGGAAGCGGATACCGCGGTTGAAAGGCTGGTGCGCGACCGGCTGGCGGCGGCATTTCCGGGTGAAACCGTTCTCGGCGAGGAGATGGGCGGGATCGCAGATGACGCCTATTGGATCATCGATCCCATCGACGGCACCGCAAACTTCCTTCGCGGCTCACCACTCTGGGGCATCTCGCTGGGCTTCGTGCGCAACGGCKKCCCGGAAATCGGGGTCGTCGCCATGCCAGTCTTCCAGGAGATCTATTCGGCTGCCGAAGGAACAGGGTTGTTGCTGAACGGCAAGCCGCTTGCGCGCGATGTTCCATTTAAGGAAGTGCAGGTGATGTCGCTCGGTGACAGCGCGTCTGCCGATGCCGCGGAGGTGGCGGCGCTCAATGTCGGCTTGAGGCATGCGGGCTGGGTGGTGGAATCCATCCGTTCGACCTCGATTTCACTGGTTTTTGCAGCGCGCGGTATCTTCGATGGCCATCTGCAAAAACTGACGACCATGTGGGACATCGCCGGTGGCGTTGTTCTGGCAAGGGAGGCGGGTCTTGACGTGCGGATTGGAACGCGCGGCGAAACCGGCATTCCCTGGGTTGCCGCCGCAACGCCTGAATTGATGGCCGTGACGGAGACGCTCTGGCCTGAGATCGCGGAATTGGTCCCGGCCGAACTTGCCTGAAATTTCCATAAAAACCGGTGCCGGGTGAGAGATCCATACACCCGGCACCAACCAATGGCTATCGGATCGAAAAGCCTCTGACGACTGGTGGTTATGCCCAACCCTTCAGCGCCCGGCCGGAATAATAGCTGGGCGTTGTGGCGCGGTAGATCGGTATGCTGGCGGCACCGAGATGGGGCAGGTCGCTCATCATCGATTTGCGTATTTCAGGTGGCTCGACGAAAAAGTCTTCGCCGAGCATTTCCAGCGAGCCGATGCGCTGCACGATGTGTTCAAGAACCCAGTCGGGTAGCGATCCGCCAAAAATGATGGCGCCGGGATCCATCGTCCGGGCAACCGTCAGCGCCAGCAGACGAAGCTGGTCGGTCGCCCTTTCCAGCCAGGCAACCACGGCGGGGTGGTCGCAATAGCTTTCATCAATATCYTTCAAACGCCGGATGCCCACTCCGTGGGCGGCCAGCGTGTCGCAAAGGTCCTGTCCAGAGGGACGTGGATGGGATTTGGGAAACAGGCCGCCAAACTCGCCGGCATTGCCGTTCGTGCCGCGATAGAGATGGCGCTGAACCACAACGGCGCCGCCTATGCCGTATGTCAGCCAGATCATCGCAAAATTGCGGATGCTTCGACCCGCTCCGTAATACAGCTCCGAGAGGATGACGGTATTGCCGTCATTTTCGTGAAAGACCGGGAAATCGAAATAGGGCTGGAAGTCCTTGTCCACGTCGATGTCGCGCCAGCTCTCGAATTGCTTGATGCGAAAGACATGGCCTCGATCACGTTTGAAGTGGCCTGGAAAGCTGATGCCGCAGCCAAGCACATCCTTCTTTTTGATCTTTGCCTTTTCAACCACTTGTCGGGCGGCCGTCTCGGCCATCTCCATGATATGCTCGAAACTGTGCCCCTCAAGCTCGGACCTGATTTCCTGCCTGATCGTGCCGTTGAGATCGGCCAGGCAGACACGTAGATCGTCCGGGTTGAAATAGACCCCGAGCGTGAAAAGTCCGTTCGGATTGATCTCGATGGCAGTGGATGGCTTCCCCCGTTTGCCGTCGCTGCGCGCTTCCTCGGCTTCCAGGATCAGGCCGGATTCCAGAAGATTGGCCGTCAGGCGGGTGAGGGTCGGTGCGGAAACATCCATCTCGCGCGCCAGTTCGATGCGCGACATGCCTCCCTTGCCGCGCAGGATTTCGAGCAGACGCCGTTCATTGTAGCCGAGGTCGATCAACCAAGTCTCCCACGAGAAGTTAAGTCGGATGATTAGCGCAATTTCAGTGGCTGTGCACCTTGTTTTCCGGAACGTCCTGACTTTTCAGGTTCGAAGATTAAGCGCGGCTGTCTTCAAATGTTGAGTTTTTTCAGACGGATATTGGATTTTTGTATTCAAGATAAATTGCAGCTTGACTAATTAATTTACGTAAAGAAAATAAATACCAGACGGCGGGTAGCGACACGCAAAATCAATAAGAAATTATGTCGTACTGCCTGGCCAGTCAGGGAACAAAAAAACGGAGCACCCTTTATGCGTCAATCATGCACTATTTTCGCGCGCCTTGTTGYTGGCGCAACTTTCCTTGCCAGTGCGGCTTTCGCCCATGCGGAAGGTACCGTCGTGGTCTATTCGGCAGCGCCGCAGCAGCTCATGGATGAGTTGCTGCCTATGTTTGAAAAGAAGACCGGCACCAAGGTCGAGCTTGTCAAAGCCGGGTCCGGCGAGCTGATGAACCGCATCAAGGCGGAAAGCGGCAAGGCGGCGGGCGAYGTGATCTGGAGCGTTGATGGCACCGTCATCGACTTTTCCGCCGACCTCTTCGAACCTTACAAGCCTGTCGAGGCAGCATCGATCAACCCTGCCTTTTCGCCGAGCACCAACTGGGTTCCTTTTACCGCAGTCGTTACTGCCTTCATCGTCAACAAGGAAGCGCTGAAAGGCGCGCCGGTTCCGACATCCTGGGCCGATCTTGCCAAGCCTGAATACAAGGGTCTGATTTCCTCGGCCCGTGCCGATCAGTCCGGCTCCGCCTATATCCAGATGGCGACGGTTTTGCAGGATTTCGACAGTGAGGAGAAGGGCTGGGAAGTCTATACCGGCATTCTCGGCAACTCCGTTCTTTCCACCTCTTCAGGCGCTGTTCCGCGTTTCGTCAATGATGGCGAGCAGGCGGTMGGTATCACGCTCGAAGACGCCGCCCTGCGCTACAAGCTTGGCAGCGCCCCGGTAGAGATCGTYTATCCGAAAGAAGGCACGGCAATCGCGCCTGACGGCATGGCGCTCGTCAAGGGTGCGCCGAACGCCGAAAACGGCAAGGCCTTCATCGATTTCATCGTCTCCAAGGAAGCGCAGGAAGTCGTGGTGAAAGCCGGTCGTCGCTCTGTCAGAACCGATGTTCCTGCCAATTCGGCGCTCGTTCCGCTGTCCGATGTTCCGGATGCGAAATACGACTTCAAGTGGGCTGCGGACAACCGCTCGCGTCTGATGGAAAAGTGGAACGAGATCCTGCTCGACGTCCAGTAAGAACATTGCCGGGGGCGGCGCGTCAGGCAGCCGTCCCCTGCTTACCTCTTTCACAACAGCATTTCGTTCCGTCCACCGTGGTCGCGTGCCGCGCAGGATATGTCATGGAGCAGCACATGGCCGCCGTAGAAATTACCAGCATCAAGAAAAGTTACCGGGATGTCGTTGCCCTCTCCGACATCAACATCTCCATTCCCTCCGGATCGTTTTTTACGCTTCTTGGACCCAGCGGTTGTGGCAAGACGACCCTTTTGCGCACGATTGCCGGTTTTCACCAGCAGGATAGCGGCAGCATCAGCATCGAAAGACAGGCGATCGAACATGTGCCCGCCCACAAGCGCGATGTCGGCATGGTCTTTCAGGATTATGCGGTGTTTCCGCATATTTCGGTATTTGACAACATTGCCTTCGGTCTGAAACAGCGCAAGGCGTCTTCAGCCGAGATCCGCGAACGGGTCRGCAAGATTCTCGATGTCGTGCAGCTCGCTCCCTATGCCAAGCGTATGCCTCACGAACTCTCCGGCGGCCAGCAGCAGCGTGTGGGTCTTGCACGCGCACTCGTCATCAACCCGAAAGTGCTGTTGATGGACGAGCCGCTGTCCAACCTCGACGCCAAACTTCGCGTGGACCTGCGCCGGGAACTGCGTGAAATCCAGCAGGCCATGAACATCACCACGGTCTATGTCACGCATGATCAGGAAGAGGCGCTTGCCATGTCCGATCTGGTTTGCGTCATGTATGGCGGCGTCATTCAGCAGGCTGCACCACCCTGGGAAGTCTACAACAATCCCGCCAACCGCTTCGTCGCGTCGTTCGTGGGCGCAAACAACTTCCTGACGCTTGATCGTGCAGGCGGGCAGACATCCATTTCCGGCCACAAGGTCGCATTGCCGCAGGCGGATGCGATTTCCCCGCAACGGAAGATCGTCGCCGCCATCCGCCCGGAGGCGATTTCTGTCGGTCCTGCCGCGATCGATGGTGACGAGCGCATCGAACTGCCCGTGACCATAAGACTGGTCAGCTTCACGGGGCGTGAGATGAACGTTGCAGCCGTTCTCTCGTCGGGCGAGGAAATCGAGGCGATCACCAAGCCATCGCCTGAGATCATTGCACTGCAGCCCAACCAGAAGACCACTTTCTCCTGGCGCGCGGCCGATGCGAAGCTGTTCGGCGAGGGCGTAACCGGGGAGCGCCTGTCATGACGGATATGACTGCGACTGCAACTCCCGGCGGTTTCCGCCTGCGACTGCCAGGTTTTTGGACAAGCGTGACGGTATTTGCCGTCATCCTGCTGGCGATCTTCCTGATCCTGCCGATTTTCAGCGTCTTCTTCATMAGTTTCTTCGATGCCAAAACCGGKGCSTTCGGTCTCAGCAACTAYGCGGAAGTGTTCACGCGACGWTTTTACACCGTCGCACTCTGGAATACGCTTCTGATCGGCGTGCTGGGCATGCTGGGCGCCTGCCTTCTCGGTATTCCGCTTGCCTTTTGCACGTCCCGTTACCGCATCAAGGGGCGCACTTTCATTGCSACTTTCGCGGTTCTGGTTCTGTGCGCACCGCCRTTCATTGGTGCTTACGCCTGGATTATGCTGTTCGGTGCCAAYGGTGCTGTCACCAATCTCTTGTCCTTCGCCGGCATTTCATTGCCGACGATCTACGGRATCCCGGGCATCGTGATGGTCTTCAGCCTGAAGTTCTTTCCYTACATCTTCCTGATGACGGAGAACGCGCTGAACACCATCAACAAGTCCTATGAGGACGCGGCGGAAAATCTCGGCTGCACGGCGTTCGAGCGTTTCCGCAAGATCACCTTGCCGCTGGTCTTTCCGGCAGTCAGCACCGGCGCGATCATCTGCTTCGTGCTGTCCATCGCCGACTTCGGAACGCCTGCAATCCTCGGCAAGGGCATCAGAACGCTTTCGACAATCGCCTATGCGCAATACACCTCCGAAATGGCCGGTACGCCGACCATGGCGGTGACGATTTCCATGGTGATGATTGCAATTTCGATGGCGGCACTTCTGTTGCAGCGGCACATTCTTGCCAAGCGCCGTTACGCCAGTTCACTGACCAACAGGCCGGTAAAGCAGTCCATGCGCCCGTTGAAGTCGTTCATCGTGCACGGCTTCTGCTATCTGGTCGTCTTCATCGCCATGCTGCCGTCGCTCACGGTCATCTRCACCTCGTTCCTCGCAACCAGCGGTCCCGTCTTTACCGGCGGCTTCGGGTTRGACAGCTATGCCCGTATCCTTCGTGATTCACCGCAGGCGATTGCCAACAGTTTCACGTTTGCACTGGCTGCCGTGGTACTGATTGCGATCGTTTCCGGCCTGCTGTCCTTCATCGTGGTGCGACGCGACAATGCGGTCTCCGGCTCGCTCGATCTCCTGCTGATGGTGCCTTACCTCATTCCCGGCGTTGTCATGGCGATCGGCTACGTTACGACGTTCCGCTATCCACCCTTTGATATCACGGGGACGGCGCTCATCATCATCGTCCTGGTGTTTATCCGCCGGCTGCCCTACGGCGTCCGCTCCACGACATCGATCCTCAGGCAGATCAAACCGTCCATCGAGGAGGCTGCGGTCAATCTCGGGGCTTCGCCGGCAAAGACCTTCGTGTCGGTGACGGTGCCGCTGATGCTGCCMGGTCTCATCATCGGTTCGCTGATGAGCTTCATAACGGCTATCAACGAGCTGTCCTCGACGCTGATCCTCTACACGGCACGAACGATCACCATGCCGGTTCTCATCTATGTTCAGGTGATTGACGGCGAGTTTGGCACGGCTGCGGCGCTTTCAACCGTCCTTCTGGTCAGCACCGGACTTTGCGTCTTCATCGTGTTCCGCCTCTCGGAAGACAAAGAAGCCTCTTTCGTCTGAAACCATAYCAKCCCTCACCAAAMGMCTGCAGGAGCGGCGACATACGTGTCGCCGCCAGCCTCCCTCTGCCCAGCCTCCCTCTGCAAGGAATACACGACGATGAATATCGCGAGCTTTTCGCAATCGAAATACAAGAACGCCGCRACGCCCGGGGACGATGTSGCGCTGATCATACCGGGACGGGTTCTGGCCGTTTTTGACGGTGCGACCGACCCGACCGGTGCAAGTTACGGCGGCTTGAGCTCGGGCCGTATCGCAGCACTTGCTGCCGCAAATGCCGTGGCGAAAATGGGCCTCGATGGCACACTGGAAACAATTGCCGCGCSSAAGCTYTTYCAGAACATCAGCGATATCTTGAAGCAGGAGGCCGAGCGCATCAATGCCAGCCATCCACCGTCGACAACCCTGGCAATCGTTGCCGACCTGGGAGACAGTTTCCGCCTGCTTCTGGCWGGCGATTCCGGTGTGCGTATCAACGGCTCCCGGTTGCTGCAGCATGCCAAGCTTATAGACAAGGTAAGTACATCGGCGCGCATCCTTGTCTTCAAACAGCTTTTTGCCGCTCTGAGGGATGGTGATGCAGCCGAGGCACGCACGCGTGCGACCATCTTTTCCGGCCTGCGTTCCGCTGTCRAAAACGGCATCATGACTGCGCAGGAGGCGGAGAATGTTGTCATTGCCGCAGCCCGCATGAGCGGTCTTGAGAGCGATATCGAAGCGGTCGAGGAATTCCTGATGGGAGGAATTCGCGTCCAGCCGCAATTCGCAAACAGGCAGGGACACGTACTGGGATACGCCTCGGTCAATGGCGGAACGGTCATAGAAGAGGGGACGGTCGATCTTAGCATCGCCAAGGACACGCTTGTGAGCCTTGAAATCTTTTCCGACGGCTATCTGTCTCTGCCGGCTGGAACCGATGTCGCTGACTGGGAAGCGGAATTTGACCGCGTCGAGGCGGCAGATTTTCACAAACTCGCCGACTATCCTTCGGTAAAAGGCTCGACAAGCACCGAATTCAGCGACGACAGGACGGTCGTCTGCCTGAATGGCTGGTAAGGGCAGGGTGCGGCGCCGTCGCCGCGGCACTCTCAAAGTCCGAGGAATTTGAAAGGCTTGCTGTCTTTCAGCCTGTCGTTCGCCATGCCGGAGTAGATGTGGATCTGATTTGGCCCCAGGTCGAGTTTCTTCACGGAGCCTGTTTCTTTCGAGACGTCGAGCTTAGTCATGTCTATCCAGAAGATGTTCGGCGTCAAAGCGGATTCGAAGAAATAGAGCTTTCGCTTGTGGTCGATCACCGTGCGCCAGCGCGTTGAAGAAATGTTCGGCTGGTCGGGGGTGGTTATGCCATAGGGCACCGAGACGTTGCGGATGACGCTGAACACGCTGGCGATTGCCTCGACCGGGTCTTCGCTTTTGGGGATTGCATTGGCGTAAAACGCTGCGCGGGCAAATCGGTCCGATGCCCGGTTCGTGCCGGGAAGCATCACCGTGCCCCCGATTTGCGTCCAGTATTCGTTGAGGGCCAGCTGTTTGTCGAAAGTCGGGGAATTGGTCATCACCTGGTATTTGCGGCTGTGGTGAATGACCTGTTTGCCATCGATATATTCAACGATTGCGCTGTCGCCGCTSGCATCCGACAGCGATAGATGCAGCGTTGCGAGACGTTCTTCCCCCGGCACACTGTCCGTCACCACCGTGAAGGGGTTCTTCTCGAGTGCGTTGACGGCCTCGCCGACCGTGGCGAAATTGTCGAGTACATATTGCGCCCATGCCGCAATGGACAGTCCCGGAGACTTGCCATCATAGGCTGGGTAACTCGACTCGACCAGCCAGAGCACGTTGGCGGCAAGGCCAGCTTCGTTCATGCCATCCGTGGTGGAAATATCGTAGCCCGAGGCAATGACGCTGCCGTATTTCGAGGTCCATTTGACCGAGTTCGGCCCGGCCTCGCCAGACCGCTCCATTCCGCGCGGAAAGACCCAGATATTCGTGCCAACATCTGTTTTCCAGTCCATGGAGCGGGCAGTCATGACCTGGTCGTTTTCACCCAGATAAACGAACCGTGTGCAGGCTTCAGCCACCGATGTCGCAAGCGTGGCAATGGAAAAAACGGTGGCGGTGCAGGCAGACAAAAAAGGAATGGTCTTCGGTCGCATGGTGCATCCTCCGGTGCTCGCGGCGCGATTGCAGCGTATGATAGAAAATCGGACTTGTTGCCGGATGTCAAATCGGTTTACCTTCGGTGCCGGACGGRGGGTAAGCCTTTGCTAAAATTATCTATTTTTTCGACCGTTATGGTTTTTTCCGCAAGCTTGGCCTTAGGTGCGGATGCGCAGAGTTTCACTCCCGCGGGAGTTGATCAACCCGATTGGACGCTTCAGGTTACGGGCTATTTGTGGGCAACCGGGTTGAACGGCAACATTTCACCGTTCCGGCGTGCGCCGACSCTTCACGTCGAGAAATCATTTTCYGACGTCATGGATGATCTCAACTTCGGGGGATTTGTTAATATCTGGGGGCGGTACGACCGCTTCGTTCTGTCCGGCGACTTGATGTATGTCTACACGACCGACAGCAAGGCCACCGGCCCGTTGCCGGCCCTGCAAATTCCCGGCTTGCCGACGCTGCCCCCGGGGGCGGCCATCAACGCTGATGTCGATACCCAGGAATTCATGGCAACGCTGCAGGCCGGGTATCGGATCGTGGATACGGAAGGATTCACGCTCGATGCGCTGGCGGGTGCACGCTTCTGGCATATTTCCAACGAGGTCGCGGTTACGGCCAGTCACCCATTGATCGGCAGCGTGTCGGCAACCCAYAAGGAAAACTTCGGCTGGGTGGATCCAGTCATCGGCGCAAGGGTATTTTTTGGCGTGACGGACCGGCTTTCACTTCAGGGKCAGGTCGACATCGGCGGATTTGGCGCAGGATCGGATCTGACATGGTCGGCCCTGGCGACGATGAACTACATCTTTACCGATACACTCTCTGTCTCGGCCGGCTACAAGGTGCTTGATGTCGATTATTCGCATGACGGCTACGTCTTCGATTCGCGGCTGAGTGGCCCTGTTGTCGGGCTGACCTATAGGTTTTGACGGTTTACGCCCGACGCACACCCTGTGCGGTCTACCCGCCTGTGGTTGTGAAGATGCACTTCRCCCGCTGCGTCCGYGCTTTGCACTGATGTTTGTTGGGGCTCGTCCTGATCTCATCCGCGCATGGACCACTGACCGTCCCGCGTGACCTTGACACAGCGACCATGCCGACTAGACGGGGTCTCATGTTCATTKTGGGAGTATAGACATGAAATCGCTGGCAGCCGTTTCGGCTTTCGTGGGAAGAACCTTTGCGGTCTGGGTCATCTTGTTTGCCGTGCTCGGCTTTTATTTTCCAGAAACCTTCAAGCAGATTGCGCCGTGGATCGTTACGCTTCTGTCGATCATCATGTTCGGCATGGGGCTCACACTTTCGGTCGACGATTTTCGTGAAGTCGTGAGGCGCCCTGTTGATGTCACCATCGGGGTGCTCGGCCAGTTCCTCATCATGCCGTTACTTGCGGTGCTGCTGACCCTGCTAATCCCGATGCCACCGGAAGTGGCAGCAGGTGTCATCCTGGTTGGCTGCTGCCCTGGCGGCACATCGTCCAATGTCATGACATATCTTTCGAAGGGCGATGTCGCCCTTTCCGTCGCCTGCACGTCAGTGACGACGCTTGCTGCTCCCTTGGTGACGCCATTCCTCGTGTGGTTGTTCGCCAGCCAGTTCCTGCCTGTCGATGGCTGGGCAATGTTCCTGAGCATCGTCAAGGTCGTTCTGGTGCCGCTGGCACTTGGAGCCGCCTTGCAGAAGCTGTTGCCGAACGTCGTCAAGGCGGCTGTGCCTGCGTTGCCGCTTGTCAGCGTGATCGGTATCGTTCTGATTGTTTCGGCGGTTGTCGGCGCATCGAAAGGTGCGATAGCCCAGTCCGGACTGATGATATTTGCCGTCGTGGTTCTCCATAACGGTCTTGGATATCTGCTTGGCTATTTTGCGGCGAAGGCGACGGGTCTCTCCCTCGCCAAGCGCAAGGCAATCGCCATCGAGGTGGGAATGCAGAACTCCGGTCTCGGTGCCGCTCTTGCGACGGCATATTTCTCGCCTCTCGCAGCTGTGCCCAGCGCCATCTTCAGCGTCTGGCACAATATCTCCGGCGCGTTGCTGGCCAACTGGTTTTCGGGCCGGGTGGACACGACGGCGACGACGAAAGCCGGATAGGATCGCCGGACGAAGATTGGCCGACGGGGGATGTGAAGCAGCCCGAAGAGGTTCTTCGGGATATGACGCTGCAGGTCCGCAACGCCTCGACCAAAATCGCCATCGACGCGGAAGCACTATCCGCGTCGATGGCCGAAGGCGACGATCAAGAGCATGAAAGTGTGAAAGCCCCGACCGGTTTCATATCGATATAGGTGTCGGCGGCAAGGTCGCTTGTTATCGCCCCACAAAGGCTGCCGGTGGTGACGATCTGTCCGCGCTTCAGCGTTCCATCCCTGTTGAGGGGGGAATTGGCGAAAGCGATAAGCGGGGCGAGTGGGTCGGTATTAGGGTGTTTCACCAC
The DNA here is from genome assembly GCF_052114365.1 of Agrobacterium sp. MCAB5. NCBI lineage: Bacteria > Pseudomonadati > Pseudomonadota > Alphaproteobacteria > Hyphomicrobiales > Rhizobiaceae > Agrobacterium > Agrobacterium sp. MCAB5. Next base: position 27,123 of record NZ_JBFREP010000015.1, on the reverse strand, counting down.
CGCATCGAAACGGATATCTGTGCCTTCGGTCACCGTCAGATGCGGCAGATCGCCGGTATTGTCGGCAAAGGTATCAACGATTGCCGCGTCGATTTCCGGCCCGAGAACAAACCCGCGATTGGCAAGGCGATCCGCCAGAAAAAGCGGGAAGGGGACTTGGTTCTTCTCCACCAGCCGGTAGCCGAGCAGCTCGACTCCGAGGTGAACGGCGTCGATATGCTTTAATATATCGGCTCTGCTGAACGGGGACGTCGTTGGGGCAGGAATATCGGAGGCGAGGGTGAAGCAGATTTCTACTTCGATGCCTTCGATGTCCGCTCCCGAAAAAGACGCGACGTTATCCTCATCGACGCCATAACAATCGACCATCGGCGCAGCAACCGCGTTCCCGTCCGGCCGGATCGCCAGCTTCCAGCCYCCCACCGTTTTGCCTGAAGCTTCAACGAAAGCGCGTTGAACGGCCATGGCTTCCTCAAGGCCGTCTGGAACGAGGCCATCCACCTCGATTGACGCTAGCGGAATTTTGCTGCTGTTCAGGCCTGCTTTCAGAAGGCGCTGGGCCAGTTTTTCGATCGCCGTCATTCCAGTCATCATCCCTCATTCTGTCTATTGGCCGAATGCTGTCACGATTTGGCGCTGCTTGCCAAGGCCATCAATGCCAAGTTCGACAACATCTCCTGCTTTCAGGAAGACCGGCGGCTTACTTCCATGGCCGACGCGTGGYGGCATGCCGGTTGTGACGACGTCACCGGGCATGAGCCGCATCGAGCCAGAGCACTAGGTTTTGTAGATCGTCGATTTGGTCCGGGTTCACAAGCCATGGGTCGAGCGGGCTCAAGCTTTGGCCGAAGAGGAGCGGCAATCGTGGTTGCCATCCGTCAGGGGAAGGAAGTCGTCGGCACCATGAGCGTTGCCGCGCCGCTAATAGGGTTGAGCGATGAACGCGTGGCAGATTCTGCCGCTCCTGGTGAGGGCAAGCGAGCGATATGGATATCGCCTTGTAATCGGCATAACCGGCCGAAGGTATCTGACGTAACAGGCAAGCTTAATAAGGATCGGGCGGCAATGCCGCCCGATAATTGTTTGACTTAGGCTACGTCCGCATCGAACTGGATGCTGTGCAAGCGCTTGTAGAGACCATCCGTTGCGAGYARCTCGCGACGGCTTCCCTGCTCCACAACCTGACCATTATCCATGACGACAATCTTGTCGGCCCGGTTGATCGTGGAGAGCCGGTGGGCAATGACAATCGACGTCTTGTTAAACGTCAACCGCTCAAGCGCGTCCCGAACAAGCGCCTCGGATTCGGAATCGAGCGCGCTCGTWGCTTCGTCGAGGATCAATATGTCCGCATCTCTCAGCATGGCGCGGGCGATGGCAACACGCTGACGCTGGCCACCGGACAGACCGGARCCGTTTTCGCCAAGCTTGCTKTCATAACCATCAGGCATGCTCATGATGAAATCATGTGCGTTKGCCGCTTTGGCCGCAGCGATGATTTCCTCATCGGTAGCGTTGTCACGACCGACAGAAATGTTGTGCTTCACCGTTCCCGAGAAGAGGAAGGTTTCCTGACCCACGTAAGAAACATGCTCGCGCAAGCTTGCGAAGGACACATCGCGCAAATCCATTCCGTTGATCTCGACCGAACCGCTTTGCGGATCATAAAGACGCATCATGAGGTTGATGATCGTCGACTTGCCGCTGCCGGAAGGCCCGACCAGCGCAGTCATCTTGCCACCCTCGAAGAGGACACTGACGTCCTTCAGAACCGGCTGGTTAGCAACATACTCGAAGCTGACGTTCTTGAGTTCCACATTGCCGCTTGCCTTGGGGAGCGGCTGGGCATCCTTCTTTTCGGCAAGTGTCAACGGAGCGTCCAGAACCTCGAACATCATACGCACGCCGATCATACCGCCCTCGATCTGGACACGCATGCGAGCGAGACGCTTGGCTGGCTCATAGGCGAGAAGCAGGGCAGTAATGAAGGCCATCAGGTCGCCCGGCGAACCACCTTTTTCAAGAACGGTGTAACCGGATACGGCGATGACAGCGGCAATGGCGAGACCGGACAGCGTCTCCATGATCGGGCTTGTTGCCGCTTCAAGCTTCGCAATGCCATTGGCGCGTTGCTCGACATCGGATACCGCCTTGTTCATGCGCTGGCGCATCAGATTTTCGAGAGAGAACGCCTTGATGACGCGTACGCCGATGCTGGTTTCCTGCACGACGTTGACGATTTCTCCGAGTGAAGCAAGTTCCGCTTCCATGATCTTGCGAACACGACGCAGAACGAGACGAACGCTGAAGATCGCCAAAGGACCGATAATCATGGAAATCGCGCTCAGAAGGAAATTCTGGGCGAACATCACGATAATCAGGCCAAGGAGTGAAAAGAGGTCACGGACGAAAGACGTTACGATCGTGTCTATGACGCTTCGGGCCGCTTGTGCATTGTAGGTGACGCGCACAAGCAATTCGGAGGACGGCAGGTTCTGAAAAAAGGAGACTCCCTGTTTCAATAACCGGTCATAGATTTTTCGCTGTTGCTCGGCAACAATGCTGTTGCCCGCTTTGCTGAGGTAGTAGCTCTGTACAAAGGTGGCGAAGCCTTTAACGATGAAAATGGCTGCAACTGCAAACGCGATCTCAAGGACAACGTCGAAACCCTGCTTCAGATAAACACTGTTGACGATATCACGCATGATCCACGCGCTGAGAGAGGTCGTACCTGCGACGATAAGCATTGCCGCAATCGCCGCAGAATACCAGCCAACGTGTTTTTTGAAGTTTTCCTTAAAGAGCCGCGCTAGCAGCTTTTTGTCGTCTGGCGACAAAAACGATCCGATCACTGCAATATCCTTGCGAATTCAAGATAAATAACGTTCCGAGATAAGACCTGCTCACCGCCCCATGGCAAAGGTAATTGTCGTGTCACCTAGTCAGCATGTCACTTGTATTCACCTTGCTACACTGGTCAATCCACGTTGCGCTTACTTAAGTCGACCGCTACTTAGGGATATCCGGCGCGCGAACCCAGATATTCCGGTAACGATTTGCGCATGTCAGGACGAGACGCTTCTGTCCAGCGCTATATGTGGCCCGCATTAGCTGCTAGCAAATAGTCTCCCGCATTCTGTCTGTCAATATCGGCGTTCTGGCCTGGTTCTCCGGAGAGGCGCGATCTGCCTTCTAGTTGAGCGCTCCGAATGAATGGTAATATTAGACGCTCTATTGCGGCAAACGAGACTATCGCAAGAAGGCGATGAGTGCGTCCAACAGCGTGTGGTCAGGTTTGGCGAAGATAACCGCCATCTTCTAAAAAATTACAATCGTGCCGTGACGTCTTCACCAGGTTGGGCGGCTCCTTTCCAGCGGTTCGTGACCGATCCACAGCAAGAGGAGCTGGATTTGCTCGCTGGACTTTCCCATTCGGACACTGCCGGTGTCACCTCGGCGCGACTTGTCCTTACTGTGAGACAGCCCGATAAACATTTGAAAGTCGAAACGACGTATTCGATTAGCCAGAGATGAGGCATTTTTGAAGGTTGCCTTTGACCGATTTAACAAGTCCAGATGGTTGCTTCTCTTGATTTGCAAGACTTCAGTGAAGCACCTCGAATCCAGTTTCACTGGAGCTTCCTGTGTATGCATTCAAGTAAAACGCGCGCTCTAGAGCGTTTCCCTTTCATGTTGGATCATATCCGCAGGAATTGAAGTAGTTCTGAGCTTCTTGCGGTTCGACCATATCAATCAGCTTGCCGATGCGATCCCACAGTCCGGTGACGGTTCTCTCTGCAGCTTTTCGCAGGAGAGCCTTGAGCTTGGAGAAGGCCTTCTCAATGGGGTTGAAGCCCGGGCTGTAGGGCGGAAGGAACATCATTGTCGCGCCGACCGCCTCGATCAGTTCTCTTGCTGCCGGTCGTTTGTGGCTGGACAGATTGTCGAGGATGACAACGTCTCCTGGTTTCAATGTCGGAACCAGAACCTGAGCGACATACGCCTCGAACCACTCACCGTTGATCGGTCCGTCTATGACAAGTGGCGCGACCATTCCCGTGTTGCGGAGGCCCGCAACCAATGTGGTCGTCTTGCGATGACCGTGAGGGAAACCCATCCGCAACCGCTCGCCCCTGCGGCATCGCTCGTGAGTACGGGCCATATTGGTCGCGGTCCAGGTTTCGTCGATGAACACGAGCCGCTCTGGATCGAGATCGAGTTGCTCCTCGAACCAGCATTGCCGCTTTTCCAGCACGTCCGGACGGCTTTGCTCTACCGCGTGGCCAGTCTTTTTTTGCGCGTTTGTTCGTGCCGAACAAGAAAGCGATGCAGCGCCGACTTGCTGATGGAAATGCCTTGGTCAGCCAAGGCTTTGCAAAGCTCGAAAAGGGTGCCGTCACGGTGCTCGCCGAGCCAGGTCATGATCAGATCGGCATGCGCTTCTGTCTTGTGGGAATTGCGATCGCCGCCGAGCGGGCCGGGTCGAACATTTCCCTGCTGGATTTGCAAGTGACGCCAACGGCTCACGCTGGCTGCGCTCACGCCGAAACGCTCGGCAGCCTCTCTATGCGATGCGCCGCCGTTCACGGCAGCGAGCACACGTATGCGAAGATCAACGGAAAGGGCTCTCGACATATCTGCCGACCTCCATCGGCAGATAGTTTGAATCAGAAGGAGACTGATTGGCAAAGCCATCCGATTCAATCAGTCAGGGAAACGCTCTAATTGGGGCGCCCATTACCAACGTTGCCCCGCACAACGATCAGCCCTAGGAGTGCTGTAGTGACAGTTTTTTTGTGCGACCGGCGGGCGGGTGTTATTCAAGGCTGACAGGAGAAGGCGCTACATTTGATCGCAACGGCTGGATCCGCATCGTGCCGCGGTCTCTTGGAAAAGACGCTGCAACTCTTCCCACGTCTTAACGGCACCTCTGCCACAGCCAAATTGACTACTGCTTCCGTCAATTAGTCAGAAATCACGCTTTGGATTGTACGTACTGCCGGATCATTTGTTTAATGACGGAGCCGGCAGATGTTCTTGACGTCTCCTCGCGAACGAACGATGGCAACGCCTTCAGAGCCTTGGCCTTGTGCAAGTGGCACTAGCGCTGAAAATCCGCTCAAGTTGTCCAAAGGCATTCTCAGTTGTGAGTTTACGTCGTCTCTGGGGGTTCTTAAAGCCTCGACATATTTGGGCTTGCCGTCAGATGCGGCGAGCTGAACATAGACTCGCTCATGAACGCTTTTGTCGCCCTCTGCGGGGATAACCCAGCCGGCCAACTTGGCAACGCGAACACCATTATCGTCAACAATTTCGCTCACGTCGATTGCGCCGTGGCATTCGGTAGAAACGGCGTTTTCGTCGTTGAACGCTGTTCCGGAAAACCCAATTTTACAATCGTTGACGACTGCGGTGTTCCATTGTCTCTGAACAATAAAGTCAGCGAACTCGGCTGGTGCAATACTATTGTTTCCGCAAGATACGAGCGCAGCAACCTTTCCGGCATCCATGTAATGATCCGGATTTGCCAAAACGAGTTGCGTATCGGCAAAGCCATCTTTAATCATGAAAGACTTGCGTTCTGCCATATAAGAAAATGTCGAGCTCCAATCGTTACCCGCCGCGATAAACTGGCGGTCGTCAGGAAGCGCGTTGCGAAGAGACTTCCCTACGGCCACATCTCGATCGTAGCCGTTGAATTCTTGCGAGATCGCTGGATAGTACTTGATGGAGAAATAAATGTAGTTAGACGCGATGATGATAACGACAAGGGTCATAACCTTTTTCGGTGCGAAACCGTACAATGTTCCCAGAGCGACCGCCGCCGCGAACAAGAGAAAAACCAGGTTTGCGGTCTGATAGTAAGTGTGCACTAAATGAAGATTGGGAAACATAAAAAATGGTAAAAAACCAAGCGCCAGCGCTATGCAAAAGAGCACAAGTTCGATCTTTCGTCCCTGCTTAATGCACCATATTGGAAAGTAAACGAACAAGACCAACCCAACGACAGCGCCGAGATTTCCAACGAACATCCTGATCAGGATGACTTTTTCGTAGAGTGCTGGTTCAAATCTTTGAGCGAATGTGCCCCAGTTCCAAGGGCTCAATCGGGCGGATGTAAGATACTTGCCCAATACATTCAGAGACTTTTGATCGTCGGTAAATTTTATCCAGATATAAGCGACTACAACCGGGATTAGAAAGCCGAAAACCGGCACGGCAAGGACTCTCAATTTGAAGAGCGATTTGAATCCCTCGGCCTGACGCAATGTCACGTAAGCATATATTAAGGCCATTACGATTAGCACGGGTAATGCTGTCGTCGATTTCTGCAGCAATGCGAGCGTAGCGCACAACAGCAGAAGCGCGTTGCAGCTAGCGGTAAAGCCCTCACGCACACCAAGCGTAAAATAATATAAAAGTGCGATAGTAAAGAAAAGCGCGGTCGTCTCGATCATGAAAGACCGGCCCCAATACAAATAAACGGGAGAAGATAGTATCAGTGCCGCAAATATGTAGAATGATTCGCGGTTTAGCTTGAGAATCCTGCAGATTCCGGCAATCGGCCAGAGGCACGCCAATAAAAACACGTAGCTTACCAGCCGTCCCACTGCATCAAGTGACAAGTTGAATGTTTTCGCAATACCGGCAACGATACCCTGGTAGAGCGGAAATTCGAACGGGATCGCCCAAGGTCTGCCGCCGACCGGCGTTTGATAAGCGAGGGCGAAGCCCTCTTTTATAAACCAATAAGACGTCAAAGCCGTTTGAGCTTGGCGAAACGCATACATATCGAGCGGCGGCTGATTGACGTAATATATCGTAAAAAAGGCAGACACGCACAGCGTAGCAAATGCTAACAGGGCCAAGCGCGAATTGATGATTGTCATTATGAAACTGCTGCCTTCTGCCTTTAATTTGCTGAGCTATCTCGTTTAGGCTGGAAATTGTCAAGTTGATTAGACCCCGTATGATTGTAGGTGGGGCACGACGCACTTCCCCGAGGCAATGTCACTAGAAAGTCATTCACAGGCGTAATTTTCAATTCAAAAAATGAGCGGATAGCAATAGGTCACTTATTCTCGTATAGGCGATAGCGAACCAAGGAAGTAAGGGCCACTATGAGTTTCCACCTTTCATCAGAAGGACAAAGTTCCTCAGAGAGTGACGCCCTCTCGGAATTACCCATCATTGTTGATTTGGATGGAACGCTTCTTCTGTCGGATACGCTTTATGAAGCTGCGGCGCTCTCGTTATTTCGAAAACCTATGGCATTGATGTCGGCCCTGCCAACTCTTTCGCGTGGTCGCCATGTGCTGAAAGCCACGATTGCCAAACAGGTTGATCTTACTTCACTTGTTTTGCCTTTCCGTGACGATCTTGTAAACTGGTTGCGCCAGAAAGCCGGTGAGGGGCATACTCTGCATTTGTGTTCCGCCGCCGACCAGACGATCGTCGATGTTGTTGCGGCGAAGGTAGGAATATTCAATTCCGCCGTAGGGTCCAGTGAGAGCAACCTGAAAGGTCCGGCCAAAGCAAGCTATCTGGCCTCGCGTTTTCCCGAGGGTTTCATCTATGTGGGCGACAGCGGCGCAGACCTCGCGGTTTGGGCCGCTGCGGATGCGATAGTTTTGGCCGGTGCGAGCGACGGCGTTGCCGCCAAGGCTCGAAAACTCAATAAGCCCGTTGTCGCTGAGTTTTCCAACTCGCCGATCGGCTTGAAAGGGTTTTTGAAGGCGATTCGCGTTCATCACTGGACAAAAAATGTTTTGATTTTCGTTCCGATGATCCTTGCCCACGAGTGGGCAAATGCAGCTTTACTCGTCGAGACGCTCTTGGCATTTCTTTGTCTGCTTGCAGTAACATCCGGTACGTATCTTTTGAACGATATTGCAGATCTGCATGCCGACCGACAGCACTGGTCGAAACGAAACCGCGCTATGGCCAGTGGCCGTTTGTCGATCAGATTTGGCTTCGTACTCGCTCTGGCGCTTATTTTTATCGGTTTTGTCGCTGCAGCGCTGCTTTCATTGCAGTTCGCTTCTGTGCTTTTAGGTTACTTTATCGTCACGGGGGCTTATTCACTTGGGCTAAAACGTATTCCTCTACTCGATACGTTGATAATAGGGATTCTCTTTACATCCCGTGTGGTGATGGGCGCTGTTTTGCTTGAGCACTCGCGTCCGGCTTGGCTGTTGACATTTGCAGTGTTCTTTTTCTTTTCCCTCGCTGTGGCGAAACGACATACCGAGATAGTTCGGGCGTCTACCAGTGGCGCGGCCAGCCTTAAGAGCCGAGGCTATGAAGTGGGAGACGCGCCTCTGACGCTTTCTCTTGGCGTGAGCGCCGCGATGGCTTCGCTTGTCGTTCTCGTTATTTTCATCTTGCTGGAGATGCTGGCGGGCAATGAATATGCGCGTCCCGAATTCCTGTCTGCCATTCCTGTTCTGCTGTCGATATGGCTCGGCCGTATTTGGATATTGGCGCACAGGGGCCGCATGAATGACGACCCCGTCAGTTTCGCCATCAGGGACAATCCGAGTATCGGCCTCGGTGTCGTCATTGCAATCGTTTTTCTGGTCGCGCTATGAGCCGTTTTGCCTCCACCTTTGGAGTTAGCTCGTGGGGTGGCGTTCTGAGGACGCGTCATATGTTGTCGCGTCCGACCTGGCGAGACGAATTGTCATCACTGATGGATGAGGCCCGTCAGCAGGATATTCCGCTGTTGGCGTGCGGTCTGCGCCGTTCCTATGGCGATAGCGGCCTCAACCCGAATGGAGGGTTGATCGACATGACTGCTCTCGACAGGATGGTTTACTTCGACCCTCAAACAAGGGTTCTACGTGCAGAAGCAGGTTTGTCCATCGATGCCATCCTCAGGATCATCGTTCATCAGGGATACTTTATACCGGTTACCCCCGGCACCCGGTTTGTAACGATAGCTGGCGCTATCGCGAACGACGTGCATGGTAAAAACCATCACAGAACCGGCACTATAGGCCGTTGGGTAAGGCGTATCGGCTTGTTGCGGTCGGACGGACAGGAAGTCGAATTGGCTGCGGACGACAGCACCGGCCTCTTTGCTGCGACAATTGGCGGATTGGGGCTGACGGGGCTGATAACGTGGGCAGAACTGGAGGTCATACCTATCCAGAGCGCTATTATTGACGCAGAAAACATCCCATTTGCTAATACACGAGAATTTTTCCGCTTGGCTGAGGAGAGCGAGGCAGGTTTCGAATATAGCGTTTCATGGATTGACTGCCTTTCTGGTGGCGACAAGCTGGGTCGGGGAATTTTCACGCGTGGAAACCACGCCAAAACTGGCTCCCGTTTGTTGGATAATGGCAATACCGCGCTTACCATGCCCGTCAGTTTGCCAGGCTTTGCGATGAACAGCTATTCCATTCGCACCTTCAACGCTGCGTACTTCCACCGGGGTAGTAAGAAAAGCGGAAAAACCAGAACAGGTATTTATCCGTTCTTTTATCCGTTGGACTCAATCGGCCGCTGGAATCGCATGTATGGTCGGAGGGGAATGTATCAATACCAGTCCGTTGTCCCTCGATCGGTGCAGGAAGACGCGACGAATGAGATGTTGAAAACAATCTCGGCTAGTGGACAGGGCTCGTTTCTTGCGGTCCTTAAGACATTTGGGTCGCTCAAGTCGCCTGGGATGCTCTCGTTCCCACGCCAGGGAACGACTTTGGCTTTGGATTTCCCCAATCGGGGAGAAACAACGCTGAAGTTGATGGAGCGTCTGGATGCTATCGTGATGGAGGCTAAAGGACGCCTCTATCCCGCCAAGGACGGCAGGATGCCGGCCAGGATATTCCAAGACGGTTATCCGGATTGGCATCTCTTCTCAAAACATATCGATCCGGGATTTCGTTCAGGTTTTTGGACGCGGGTGGCTCAGGATTAAAGGAAAAAAATTGCGAGTTATTCTCTTGGGAGCAACCTCCTCCATCGCTATGGCGACTGCGCGGATTTATGCCGCTGAGGGCGCATCAATTTTGCTTGTCGGTCGCGCTATGGGCCGTTTGGAGCAAACTTCGGCTGACCTGAAGAGCAGGGGTGCAGGGCGTGTTGAGATTGCTATCTGCGATCTCGCAACGCCAAATGACGCAACCGGTCAACTGCAGGGTTTCGTTGACCAGATCGGTGGTGTCGATCACATTATCCTTGCCTATGGCATTCTCGGCGATCAGCACGCGGCGGAACGCGATATAGAACACGCTGAAGAGATTTTGAGGGTCAATTTCAATTCTGCCGCCGCTTGGTGCTTGGCTTCGGCAGATCTGCTTGAGCGACAGGCTAGGGGCACTTTGGTGGTTATTGGATCGGTGGCGGGTGATCGCGGGCGTCGCGCCAACTATATCTATGGTGCTGCAAAGTCCGGATTGGCTATACTTGTCCAAGGCATCGCGCACCGTTTTGCAAACAAGGGGCCTCGAGCCGTTTTGGTGAAACCCGGGCCGACAATAACTCCGATGACGGAAGGTATGAACAGGTCCGGTCTTCTTTGGGCGAGGCCTGAGCAGATTGCTGCAGTTGTTCATGCCGCAGCTTTACGCGGCGGGCCGGTCGCTTATGCGCCCGGGTTCTGGCGTTACATCATGCTGGTTATCCGAAATATCCCCAGCCGTATCTTCAACCGGATGGAGATATAATGAAGAAAATTCTCATAACCGGCGCTGCGGGTCTAGTGGGGCAAAATATCATTGCGCGTCTCAAGGGCGTCGACGGCCTTGAAATTATCGGTATCGACAAGCATCCAAGCAACACAGCGTTGCTGCGCCAGCTGAACCCTGACATCAAGGTCATTGAAGCTGATCTGGCCGTACCCGGAGAATGGCAAAATGCGTTCCTGGGCGTCGACGCTGTTCTGCTTAATCAAGCCCAGATCGGTGGCTTGGACGAACACGAGTTCACCGAAAACAACGTGACTGCGACAGAAAATATCGTCGCTGCAATGCGTATGCATAAAATACCTTATTTTGTGCATATCTCGTCTTCAGTGGTAAATTCAAAAGCCGATGATTTCTACACGCGATCGAAAACGGCTCAGGAACAGTTCATCGATACTGTGACGGATATTCCGCATGTGATTTTGCGTCCAACGCTGATGTTCGGCTGGTTTGATCGTAAGCATCTTGGGTGGCTTCGCCGTTTCATGGATCGCACACCGGTCTTTCCGATTCCGGGCGACGGCAAGTTCATCAGGCAGCCTTTGTATGTGGGAGATTTCGCCGCGATCATCATCTCTTCCATGGAAAAAATGCCGACAGGGACTTACGATATCTCGGGGTTGGAGCAGGTTTATTATGGCGACCTGATAAACTTGATTCACAGTACCGTGAAGCCCAAGGCTCGCATCATCTACATCCCCTACAAAATATTTTGGTGGCTTCTTTTTATCTACGGAAAGTTGAGTTCAAGGCCGCCTTTTACAACCAGCCAACTTGAGGCACTTGTGATACCCGAAACATTTCCGGTAATTGATTGGCCGGTAGTCTTTGGAGTGGAGGCAACTCCGTTGCGCAGTGCAATCACCGAGACCTATTTGCACCCGACATACAGCAAGATTGTGCTGGATTTTTAGGAGACAGTACCAATGAGCCGCATTGTGGTGATCGGGGCGGGGGCCATGGGGCTTGCCGCAGCACATCGTGCCGTAAATTTGGGCCACGAGGTCGATCTGATCGAGAGTGATGCAGTAGCCGGTGGAATGGCTGCCCATTTTGAGTTTGGCGGGCTATCTATTGAACGATTTTATCACTTCGTCTGTAAATCCGACGAGCCGACATTTGCGCTGATGCGCGAGCTTGGCATCGCCGATCGCATGAAGTGGCGTGGAACGTCGATGGGATACTTCATGAAAGGCCGGATTCATCCTTGGGGTGATCCAATCTCCCTATTGCGGTTCCCGCATCTGAGTTTGATCGCGAAGTTCCGTACGGGCCTTCAAATGTTCCTGACGACGAAAGCGCGCAATTTTTCGAAGATTGAACATAAGACCGCCCGGCAGTGGCTTGAACAGGGTTCGGGCAAAGAAGTGTATAATACACTTTGGAAGCGTCTGATGGAACTGAAGTTCTACCAACTTGCTGACGATATTTCGGCCTCATGGATTGCTACGCGCGTGCGCCGCATCGGCAATTCCCGGCGTTCGTTGTTTCAGGAAGAACTTGGCTACATAGATGGTGGAAGCCAAGTTCTGGTCGATGCGCTTGTCGACGCCTATACAAAACAAGGCGGACGCCTGCACCTCTGCGAAGCCGCCGAACGCGTCGAGTGCCTGGACGGCAAAGTGACGGGTGTACGAACGAAAGCGCGGTTCTTGCCGGCGGATGCGGTTATTTCCACCCTGCCGACGCCGTTGGTCTCCCGCTTGGTGCCTGATCTACCCGAGGCGTCGAAGAAGAAATACGATGAAATCCGCAATATCGGCGTGGTATGCCTTCTCTTCAAATTGAAGAAGTCAATCAGCCGTCATTTCTGGATCAACATCGTGGATGACACCATCGAAATACCCGGACTGATCGAATTTTCGAATCTTCGTCCTGTGAAGGATACGGTCGTTTACGTGCCGTACTACATGCCGACGACGAATCACAAATGGAGCTGGAGCGATCAGCAGTTCATCGATGAAGCTCTGGGCTATATCAAAAAAGTAAATCCAGACGTTGGCGATAGTGACGTTATCGATGTGAAAGTTGGGCGTCTCGCTCATGCGCAACCCGTCTGCGAGCCAAATTTCTATGAGAAACTACCGCCCGTACAGACCCCGATTTCGGGGCTGCAGATTGCCGACACGTCCTATTATTATCCAGAGGATAGGGGCATTGCGGAAAGTGTAAGGCTGGGCAGATCAATGGCTGAAGCTGCTTTGAAATGAAGCCGGTTTCTGAAATGATCTCATCACCTTTCGTTCGTTTTGTGTTGTCAGGTGGCATAGCTGCAGGCGTGAACGTTTTGTCGAGAGCAGCATTGTCCACAATCACCAGCTACTCTGTTGCCATCGTGATAGCATACCTTATCGGGATGACGACGGCCTATGGCCTTATGAAGCTATTCGTTTTCGCGGAGTCTGGTCGCCGGCCTGAGGTGGAGTACCTGCGCTTTGGCTTGGTGAACATGGTTGCGTTAGTGCAGGTGTGGGTTGTGAGCGTCGGGCTGGCTACCTGGCTGTTCCCAGTCACTGGGTTCGGTTTTCATCCTGAGGCCGTGGCGCATGTAATCGGTGTTTTAAGCCCGGTCGCTACGAGTTACTTTCTGCATAAGTACTTTACGTTTTCGTCCAGTTAGAGCTGGAGCCAGAACGATGGGAAATCAGATATGTTCGAGAGCGACGTGATCTGGAATGGTTTATCTTCATGTTTTTGAAGCGGTGGAAATAAAATGCAATGTGTGGTTTGCGGCAGCGACGAATTCGTCAATAACAATGTAATTTGGGATGAGCTCGCTGAGGAATGGGGCATAAACAGCTTCGAACGGGGCTATATTGATCGGCAACAGGGTACGCAGTGTTTGGGTTGCGGGTGTAATATTCGCAGTCAGGCCCTTGCACGTTCTATAATGCGTCATTGGTCGTGGAAGGGTAGATTTGCGGACTTCGTTATTCGTAGTAAGGGAAAAAAAGTTCTAGAACTCAATGAGTGCGCACAGCTATCGAACTACCTGAGGCAAATGCCTGATCGAACACTTGGAGAATATCCGGAAGTCGATATGCATTCGCTCCCATACGCGGATCAAACTTTCGATTTGATTGTCCATTCGGATACTCTCGAGCATGTCGAAAACCCTGTGAAAGCCCTGTCAGAGTGCAGACGGGTTTTGAAACCGGGCGGTCTTCTAGCCTACACGGTTCCGATAATTGTAGACAGGCTGACGCGTGATCGGAAGGGATTGCCAAACAGCTATCATGGTGCTCCAAGCTCCAACGCATCCGACTTTCAGGTTGTTACCGAATATGGAGCTGACGCTTGGAAGCATGTCGTTGAGGCTGGGTTTGTAGATGTCTGCCTGAGCACGTTCGACTATCCCGCGGGAATTGCAATTAGTGCATCGTGCGCAAGCGATCATCAGCCGGAAGCCTCGTGGTTGGGAAAATTCCTTTCAAGAGGAAAAAAATCGTAAGTCTTTCTCAGATGGCCGTCGCTTGGAGGTATCAATAGTGCCTCTGAGCGCCTCCCGAATCCGTCACGGCGTTTTGAGAAGCGTGAGGTGTGTCTGAACTTCCGCACAACAGCTGCAAATAATCCCACTTGTTTWTAGGGGCGGGATCATTGTCTCGACTTGAGCCAGAGAATAGGGTATCCGCCTCGAAACATAACAGCTGCGTATTTTGCCGAGGAACAGTATGACCGACGATCTTGATTTCACCGGCGAACGCTATCTACCGACGATTGGTGGCAATATCTATCTCGAACATATGCATCGGTATCATCTGGCAAAAAATTTTGTCAGAGGTAAAGACGTTCTGGATATCGCAAGTGGTGAGGGTTTTGGCACTGCACTCCTGGCGGAAACTGCCCGATCAGTGATTGGCGTTGATATTTCAGATGAAGCAGTCCGACACGCGCAAGTGAAGTACAAAACCGGGAGCATTTCGTTTAAGGTGGGGTCGTGCGAAGACATCCCGCTCCCGTCGGCGTCTGTGGATGTCGTCGTCTCATTTGAGACACTTGAACATATTGAGGCCCATGATCGCTTTATGCAAGAGATCAAACGCGTCCTGCGGGCTGATGGAATACTGATCATTTCGACGCCGGAAAAACACGCCTACACCGTCGCGACGGGGCTGGTAAATCCCTTTCATGTAAAAGAACTTTTTAAGAACGAATTCAATGAACTCTTGGGGCAACATTTTGCTCATGTCTCGATGCATGGCCAGAAGATAGGTTTCGGCTCGATCATCGCATCAGAAAACCAGTCTGCGCGGTTTTTTGAAACAGACTCTGGAAGTGGCGCAACTGCGGCCGGTATCGATGCGCCGATGTATATGATCGGTGTCGCATCAGATCGACCCGTTGAGAATGTGAGCATGAGCGGGGTTTTCTCGCAGGATATTCAGTCTTCCGAACCCGTCTTGAAGCGCGTAGAGTTCGAGGAAGCACAGTGGTCTGATGCGTTGATGAAGGATATTGACCATATTTCCGGTCAAGTAGATGCGCTTCAGCGAAGCAATTGGATGAGCAGTGCTTCTTTGGCAAAACTGTTGAAGCGACTGATTTACGCCCGGCTGCTTTATACACTGTCGAAAATAAAAGCTTTCAGTACGCGTCGACGGAAAAGATTTTTGAAGTCTGCTGAGAAACGCGATCCCATGTTGCTGTCGCGCAAGGTGGATCAGTTTTGCCTCGACTATTATCAAAAGATCACAACAAACAAAATTATCGCGGCTAGCCGTTCAAACCTCAGTGCGCGTAGCGGCGTGAGGGTGACAGCTATTGTTCCCAATTTCAACCATGCCCGTTATCTACCTCAACGCCTCGACAGCATCTTGGCGCAGACTTATCCTCTCATCGATATTCTGGTCCTTGACGACTGTTCCACCGATGACAGCCGGTCGGTGATCGATTCCTACGTCAAACGTTTTCCAGAGCGTATCAGGGCAATTTACAATACCGAGAACTCCGGCAATGTTTTCCGCCAGTGGCAAAAGGGCCATTCCCAGGCAAAAGGTGACCTCGTCTGGATTTGTGAAAGCGACGATTTTTGCGAGCCCACATTTGTTGAGCGGACGATAAGTGCATTCCGAGATCCAAGCGTGATGTTAGCGTTTGGCCGCATTCAGTTTGCCAACAGTGATGGCAATTATTTCGCGGGACTGGATCACTATCGGGAAGATAGTGAACCCGGGATCTGGGACGTTCGAACCGTCCGCCCCGCGGCGGAATGGTTCCGTGGCGGCTTTGGAGTAAAGAACGTGATTGCAAATGTCGGCGGCAGCTTGTGGCGCCGGTTCGACATTTCCGACCAAGTCTGGGAAGAAGCGCGCAGCTTTAAGATAATGGGAGATTGGTATCTCTACTCGGTTATTGCCGGTGGTGGACAGATTGCATATGAACCGAGCGCAATAAGCTATTTCCGAATTCATGAGAGCAATACGTCCGGCAGCAGTGCCCAGTCTAAACCCGAATATTACAAGGAATACGCGCGACTGATGGCGGCGTTGAAAGGCCGCTGGGATATTCCGGATGATACTCTGCAGCGCTTTATCGAGGTATGCCGCAGTGTTTCAAAAGGTGCCGGCTTGCAGGGAGCAAATTTTGACGAGCTGTTGAATGCGTCGGCACTTCACGCCATACCGCGTGACAACATCCATGTGCTTATTGGTATTTTAGGCTTTTCTTTCGGCGGCGGCGAGATATTCCCTATTCATCTCGCAAACGCGCTTCGCCGCAAAGGCGTGATGGTTTCTATTCTGCAGATGCACGATGTCGATGACCATAGAGATGTCAAACGGATGCTGAATCCGGGAATTCCCGTCTACACGGCAAATGCGGTTCGTGACATGGGCGTAGACAACTTTATCAAAAATGCCGGTATCTCCATCGTCCATTCGCACGTTGCCAATGTCGAGGGGTTTTTGCTCGATGGTGTAGGCGTTTCAGTTCCTTTCATCTCTACGCTGCACGGCTCCTACGAAGCTATGGATGTTGCAACGACCAGGATTTCGCGTTGGAGTAAAAAAATTGATCGGTTCGCGTATACGGCTGATCGAAATTTGACGCCGTTCAATAACTTGCAGATTCCGCAGGACAAATTTCTAAAAGTGAAAAATGCGATGCCTGTCGATGATGTCTCATTTCCAAAAAATCGAGCGCAACTCGGTGTCGCGGATGATGCGGTGGTATTTGCTCTCGTCGCAAGAGGAGCGGAAGGAAAAGGTTGGGCTGAAGCTGTAAAGGCCTACCTTATCCTGCGTGAACGGCGGCCAGAGGTGCCGATGGCATTGCTSATGGTTGGCGAAGGACCTGCAACCGATGCTGCAAAACAGTTGGCGGCTTCCGATTCAACAATTCACTTCCTCGGCTACGTGACAGAGATTTATGGTCTCTATCGCATGAGTGATGTCGCCCTGATACCCACGCGCTTTCCGGGGGAATCTTATCCTCTTTGCCTGATACAAGCGCTGCAGGTTGGTGTGCCCTGCGTTGCAACCGATATCGGTGAGATCAGGGGCATGTCTCAGATCGGCGATCGGCAAGCTGGCATCATTATCGCCAATGATAGCGATAATGTCCGGTTCGTGGCAGARTTGACGGCAGCAATGGAAAAGATTTTGGACAAAACGCTTCGTGAGGGGCTGAAGGAAAACGCAGAAGCTTTGGGGAAGACATACGACATCGATGTGTTGGCTGGCGAGTATCTGGATGAGTATCGTACGATCCTGACGCGACGTTCCTCTCCGCAGTCGAATTAAGGTGATTGGCTTTTCATGAACATATTGGTTCTCGGCGGAGGCGGCTTCATAGGCTGCCATCTTGTGGAAGATCTGGTGGCGGCAGGGCATGCCGTCACGGTTATGGGAAGAAGCCGGCTATCCTCACGTCCTCTTTCAACTGAGGTTCAGTACATCTCGGGAGAACTGGCCGATAGCAAACTGATGCGCAAGGTCTTRCGAGATGTCGATGCCGTTGCTCATCTTGTAAGTGGCACGGTTCCGTCTACGGGTGACAAGGATCCAGGCAGAGACGTGGAAGTCAACCTGCTGGGAACCCTCAGTCTTCTGGAAGATATGGCCGCGTGCGGCGTAAAACGGATATTGTATTTGTCGTCCGGTGGCACGGTTTATGGAAAACCGCAGGAAATTCCGATTCCGGAAGGCCACATTCTGGATCCGATATGTTCATACGGTGTGGTGAAAGTCGCAATTGAGTCCTATCTCAAGCTCTACGAGATGAAGGCCGGCTTGCAACCGATCGTGATACGTGCGTCCAATCCCTACGGCCCGTATCAGGGCAATCTTGGGGTGCAAGGCATCATTGGGACTTATCTGAATCTCGCTCTCAAGCATCAACCGATCGAAATTTGGGGTGATGGTTCGACCATCAGGGACTATATCCACGTAAAGGACCTCGCCAGCCTTTGTGTCGCCGCGCTGCAAAGCGACAAGATCGGGATCTACAACGGCGGTAGTGGTACTGGCACGTCAGTCCTGCATATAGCGGAAGTGGTTCAGGAGATTACCGGAAATCCCATACCGATCATCTACAAGCCCCATCGCAGTCTGGATGTTCCTGTATCGGTTTTGGATGTGGAGCGGGCAAAGATGGATTTCGACTGGAATCCGAAGATTGGCCTTAGGGAAGGCATTGCTGGCGTGTGGTCTTGGCTCAAGGAAAGCCAGGTAAAATCCTAAGGTACTTGGAGAGCGAAAAACTTGCGAGTGCTGAACTCTGTTAGAGGCCGATAGGATTCTTGCTGGTCGCCCCCTTGAAAAAACCGACAGCCTTTGCCCGACGCCGCGCTGAAAAAAGAACGGTTGGCGAAAGTAGAAGCGCAAGCGCCTGAACGAATGTCGAAGTTTTTGGGAAGGGTCTCTTGTGTTTGATGCCCGTGTAAATCCTCGATCGAGCCATGTGAAAGGCCTTCAGATGCGCGATCTGAGGTGAACGCCCTGAAGAATGTCCCGCCGCATGAACGGTCAGGGAATTGCGCACGAACATGAGTGGCCCCAGTTGCGCAAGACGCAGGGAAAGGTCGTCATCTTCGTGATAGAGGAAAATATTGGGGTCAAAGCCTCCAACTTTTTCGAAATTTTGCTTCGAAACAACAAATGCGGCGCCGCTGAGGACCGGCACGGGGCGGTCGGCGTCTGGCCATCCCTTCTTCATGTAGTCGCTGCGCGGCAGGAGCCACGAGCGACGCTTGAAGTACTCACTTCCATCCGCGTTGGCGATTCGCGGATTGAAAGCGACTGCTGAAGGATGTTGCTCTATTGCCTCGAGCAGTGCCTCAAGAGCGCCGGGCTTCAATCTCGCGTCTGGATTCAAAAACAGGATCCAGGGTGTCTGGACGACTTCCGCTCCTGCATTGCAGCCTCGGCCAAAGCCTAAATTTTCATCAAGCCGGACGATGTCGATGTTTCTTCCTTTAGGAAGATTTGCGAAACTGTTAGTYCGCCCGTTGTCGACAAGAACGATTGGCGTCTCCTCGGGRATCGATGCGATCATGTCAACAATGAGCGCATCGCTCTTGTAGCAAACGGAAACGATTGTCACGGCTGAAAGTGGGAGTTTTGCCATTTCGTATCCAATGGGTGGGTAGCGAGTGCGCGCCTGCATTCATTATTGTCTCGAGCCTGTCCGACGAACAGACGTCTAACGAATTCAGTCTCCATCTTACATCAATGGCATATGATCAAAGCGCTTGCTAGGATGCCGCAAGTCTTCTCAAGTAAACACCGTAATCACCTTTGCCGGCCTTTTCGGCGATTTCTGAAAACTGGGCCTTCGTAATGAATTCCTTGCTGAAGGCAACTTCTTCAGGGCAAGCTATCTTGAARCCCTGACGCTTTTCCAAGGTGCGCACAAATTCCCCGGCTTCGAGCAGGCTATCCGGCGTTCCGGTATCAAGCCAGGCGTAACCGCGGCCCATGATGGATACCTTCAGCTTTCCGCGTTCCAGATAGATGCGGTTCACGTCCGTTATCTCATACTCGCCGCGCGCGGAAGGCTTGAGATTGGCGGCGATGTCCACGACATCGGCGTCATAAAAATACAGACCGGTAACGGCCCAGTTGGATTTGGGCTTTAACGGCTTTTCTTCAATGGACAGCGCGCGCATCTCGCTATCGAATTCAACGACACCATAACGTTCAGGATCATTAACGTGGTARGCGAAAACKGTGGCTCCGTCATTGACGTCGGTACCGCTTTGCAAGAGCTCCGGCAGTCCGTGCCCGTAATAGATATTGTCGCCGAGGATCAGGCAGGACGGGGAGCCACCWATGAAGTCGGCACCGATCATGTAGGCTTGGGCAAGCCCGTCCGGGCTAGGCTGAACGGCGTATTCGATCGAGAGGCCCCATTGGGAACCGTCTTTCAGAAGGTTCTGGAAAAGCGGCATGTCATGTGGTGTCGAGATGATGAGGATCTCRCGAATGCCSGCCAGCATCARCGTSGTCAGCGGATAATAGATCATCGGCTTGTCGTAGACGGGCAGGATCTGCTTYGASACCGCCAATGTCATAGGATGCAGACGGGTTCCGCTGCCTCCGGCAAGAATGATGCCCTTCATGGCATTTCCTTTTTGTTCTGCGCTAGGGCGGCCATGACCGCGCGCGTTGATGTCTGCCATTCCGGCAATCTTATTCCATAAACTTCTTCCAGCTTGCTGCAATCAAGYCGGGAGTTTGCCGGGCGTCGRGCCGGGGTAGGGTATTGTGCGGTCGTGATGTCATTGACRATMATCGACTTTCCGCCGTTTTCCGCAGAAAACTCGAATATCTGCTTGGCAAAACCTGCCCAGTTCGTTTCACCTGTKCCTGACATGTGAAAAACGCCGCGAAGATGCGCCGAAGGATCCGTCGCAAGTCTTTTTGCGATCGACACAATTGCGACGGCGATGTCGTTTGCCGAGGTGGGGCACCCAAACTGGTCCGCAACCACATTGATCGCGTCGCGGCTCTCGCTTAGCCGCAACATGGTTTTTACGAAATTGCTGCCATATTCCGAATAGACCCATGCCGTTCGCAAAATGGCGTAGTTTTCGGTGTTTTCAGAAACGGCGTGTTCGCCTTCGAGCTTTGAGCGRCCGTAAACGGARGCYGGTCCWGTKGGATCATTCTCGACGTAAGCRGTKGCCTTGGTGCCATCGAACACATAATCGGTGGAGATATGAATGACGGGAACACCGACGTCATTTGCGGCTCGTGCGACGGCTTTTGCTCCGTCCCGATTGACGGCAAAAGCGATGTCTGGTTCGCTTTCCGCCTTATCCACGGCGGTGTAGGCAGCGGCCGATACCACGACATCGGGTTTCGCGTCCCGCAGCGCTTTGAAAACAGTGTCAGGTCGCGCAAGGTCAAGCTCCGGCCGGCCGAGAGCAACAATCTCCAGACCAGGTCCGGCCTGTGCCTGAAGCGCACTAACGACCTGTCCATTTTTCCCGGTGACTGCCAGCCGCATCCGGTTCAGTCCTTCGTCAGAACGCCGAGGCGCTCACCTGAGTAGACGCCTTGACGCAGCGGCTCCCACCACCATTCATTGTCGAGATACCATTCAACGGTCTTGCGAATTCCAGTCGCAAAATTTTCCTGTGCTTTCCAACCCAGTTCCGTTTCGAGCTTTGTTGCGTCGATAGCGTAGCGGGCATCGTGACCAGGGCGATCCGTGACGTATTTGATAAGCTCGGCATGAGGCTTTGACTGCGGGCGCAGTTCGTCCAGGATGGAGCAGATGCAATTCACCACATCGATGTTCTTCTGCTCGTTTCTGCCGCCGACATTGTACTTTTCGCCGGCTAGCCCCGTCTGGACAATGAGCCACAGAGCGCGGGCGTGGTCTTCCACATAGAGCCAGTCGCGGATGTTGGCGCCGTTTCCATAGACCGGAAGCGGCTTGCCTTCCAAGGCGTTTAGGATGATCAGCGGAATGAGTTTTTCCGGGAAGTGGAATGGCCCGTAATTGTTGGAGCAGTTGGAAATCACGACCGGAAGGCCATAGGTCCGCTGCCACGCCGTGGCGAGATGGTCGCTTGCGGCTTTCGAAGCGGAATAGGGCGACGAAGGATCGTAGGGCGTTGTTTCTTCGAAGAGGCCATGCTCTCCGAGCGAACCGTAGACCTCGTCGGTCGAGACGTGAAGCATGCGGAAGGCTGATTTTGCGTCTTCGGCAAGACCGTTCCAATATTGCCGCGCTGCTTCCAGCATCGTGAAAGTGCCATTGATATTGGTCTGAATAAAATCAGCCGCGCCGGTGATGGAGCGATCGACATGGCTTTCGGCCGCCAGATGCATCACGTAGTCCGGCTGAAATGTCGCGAAAGCGTCATTCATTGCGGCACGGTCGCATATATCAGCCTGAAGAAAGCGGTGGTTTGGCGCGTTTTCGATAGGCTTCAGTGAAGCTAGATTTCCCGCGTAGGTCAGCTTGTCGAYTGTRAGRACATCCGCGCCGACTTCGCTTACGAGATAGCGCACAAGGGCCGACCCGATAAATCCGGCGCCGCCGGTGACTAGAACGCGCATCATCAATTTCCAGTTTTTTGATAGGTGAAATATTCAGGCAATTCGGACAGAGACGGCTGCTTGGCATCCTTGTCGGAAAGCACGCAACTGTCCATCTTTGGCCAGTTGATGCCGATGGCGGGATCATCCCATTTGACACCGCGATCATGGACGGCGCTATAGGGAGCTGTCACCTTGTATGAGATAACGGTGTCGTCAACCAGCGTCATGAAACCGTGGGCAAAGCCTGCCGGAACCCACAGCTGCTCGCCGTTTTCCGGTGAAAGCTCAACGGCGGTCCATTGTCCGAACGTGGGTGATCCGGTTCTGATATCTACCGCAACGTCCAATAGTCGTCCACGAAGGCAGCGGACGAGTTTGCCCTGTGCGAAGGGTTGCGTCTGGAAGTGAAGGCCCCGAACAGTTCCGGCCTGCGCGGACAGAGATTCATTGTCCTGCACGAATTCGACATCCGAGACATTCTCGCGAAACCATTCCCGTTTGAAAACTTCGCTGAAGTAACCCCTGCTGTCTCCAAACCGAGCCGGAGTTATCTTTTTTAAGCCTGATATCGAGAATGCTTCTACCTGCACGTCGCGGATCCTGTCTGGTCTGCCTGCTTACGGTGATATGACTTCAACGCTTCGGACAGTCAATAACGCTTTATCAGTCTACCACACAAGAGTATCTCGTCTCTGACAGGGAGTATAACGGATAGCTTGCCGGTCCGAACCTCGCCTCGACACTATGTCCGCTTGTGCGGCCTGATCGACGTTCTCAGTTCCACCAGTCTTTCCAGTGTCTCAAGGCTTCGATCGGTGCGGGCAGCGGAGAGGGCGAGCGCCATGGTTTCCATGGCAATGAAGGATGGGGCGTGTAGCGCTACCCCTTCGTTCTTTGCACGGGGCAGTAGGAGATAAGCGTTGGCGTGTTTTTTGAGCACGCTGTCTTCCTGGCCGAGCAGCATGATAATCGGGATGTCGAGGCGACCAGCCTCAGCGATTGCGGTTTGGGCTTCGCGGTGGGCGCGGCCGTGCAGGAGCATTATGAGGACGTGGCCGTTTTCAAGGTCGAGCAATTGTTCGGCAAGCGTAATGCCGGTGGCGTTCAGCGCATATGAGCGAACGCCTGAGCGCTGGAACAGCCGGGCGGCATAGGTGGCGATGATGCCGGAGGCTCCGATGCCGAGGACGCCGATGCCGCGTGCATCCGCTAGAAGACGCACGGCGGCGGCCATGGCGTCGCGGTTTTCCACAGTGGCCAGCATTTCCAGCGTGTTTTTCTGGTTCTCGAGAACGAAGTCGATTGCCGCGTCGCAGTTGCCCGATATGGATTTCGTGGTAGCGGCCAATTTTTCAACCGGCGAATCCGTCACGCCGAGATAGGCCTCCAGAGTTTCCTTGAGGTCGACCAGCCCCTGAAACCCAAGTGCCTGAATGGCGCGAATGACCGTCGCATCGGAGGTATTGGTCTCAAAGCCGATCTCCAGCGCCGATTTACCGAGAACGGCATGGCGGTGGCCGTCAATATATTCGGCAACGGCAAGCAGCCCTGGCGAAAGACGGTCGCGGCGCTTGCGAAGTTGCTCACCGAAACGGTCTGTATGTCTAGGCCTTGATGTACGGGTTTCGCCAGTCGTCATGGGACTTTCCGTGAAGGTGAGTTTCTTACTCTTCTTCACGGATTAGCAGTGCGCCAAGCTCGCAGGCAAGCGCTTTTGTCGCGGCAATCGTTCCCCCTACTTTTCAGCCGTGGGCCTTACCGTGAGATGCGACTGGATGGCGGAGACCATGAGGCTGAGGGCGGCGTAGGAGTTGGAGATTGCCTCCTCCCGCGGCAGAAGGATGTAGCGACCGTTGCGGCAGGCCTGCAGAAAATTGCAGAAACCCGGCATTACAGCTTCCATCATGTCGATTTCGGCCTGCGGAGAAGCGCCGGTATCGGAACGATAGGGATCGAAAATGAAGTCGGCGTCGAGCTCCGGCAAACGCTCTGCGCTGATCTCGATGCGCTCGCCGTCTGGAATATCGTCGATGATGGCTGGGAAACGAAAACCGGCATCTCGCAGCACCCGGCCGAGCGCACGATACGTATGGTAGACGCTGATCTTGCCATTTAGTGGCTGGAACACCGAGACAGTGCTCGCGCCGGTATCGACCGAGGCCTTTAGCGCTTCGATCTGCGCCCGGTAGCGTCGGTCCAGAACGGCAAGTCGCGCCTGCGTGCCGGTCAGTTCAGCCAGCATCCTGTAGATATGCGGCGCGCCGTCCTTCGTATTGTCGATGGCGACGGTCGGGGCAATCTGTTCCAGTTTTTCGATAGGGGTGGGGCGGTCCGGTTCGGTCAGGATGAGATCGGGCTTGAGGGCGACTATCGCTTCCAGATTGGCGTTGATGGAGCCGATATAGGCGACGTCGCTATTGTCGAAATCGACACCGGTCAGAATGGCGCTGGAGCGCAGGTAGGGTTTGCCGTCTCCACCCATGCGGCCATGGCTACCCACTGGTATCACACCCAATTCTATCAGCGGGATGGTGAGATCGATGTCGTGCAGGGCGACGATACGTTTCGGCTGTAAGGGGACAGACACGGTGCGGCCGAGGTCGTCGGTAAAGGTCCGGCTGTCCTCCGCGTGAGCAACGTATACCCCCAGAAGAAGTCCGGCGGTTGAAAAGAAAGCGAGAATGGTTTTGCGCATGAAAGACCTATAGTCGGTGCCGGTGAAACCAAAGAAGGGTAAGAAGCGTGGGGGCGCCCACGGCCGAAAGAACGAGCCCGGTCGGCAATTCCAGCGGTGAAAAAGCGGTTCGGGCAATCGTATCGGCAATTGCAACCAGCGTCGCTCCTGCCAGACCCGCGCCCATAACAAGCCCGGTATGGGAGCTGCCCGGCAGCAAAAGTCGGGCGATATGCGGGCCGATCAGGCCGACAAAACCGATGCTGCCGATAAAGGAGATACAGGACGCGGTGAGAACGACCGCAAGGATGACATGCAGCGCTGATAGCCAGCGTGTGTGAACGCCGAGTGCCGCTGCATTATTGTCGCCGAGCGCCTGAACATCGGCGGCACGGGCGGTGAGGAGAACAAGACAAAGGGTGATGGTCAGGATGGCTGAAAGGATGGAGACGGCGCTCCAGGATGCGCCTTGCAGGTTTCCTACCATCCAGATCATCGCCGTCTGCAAATTGCGGATATCAAGCGATGCCATAAGGATAAGCAGCAAAGCTGATAAAAACCATGAGAAGCCGATGCCCGTCAGAACGAAGCGCAGCCGTGAGGTGACACCGGAAAGCGAAAAGACGATTGCAGCACTCGCCATCCCACCGGCGATACCGGCCAGGGGGCGGAATATCACCGGCAGTGACGGCAACAAAAACAGGCAGCCCAGCACCGCGAGCAACGCGCCTTCGCGCACGCCGAGCAGGCCCGGGTCGGCAAGGCTGTTGCGGGTGGTCGCTTGCATGATGGAACCGGCAACGCCCAGCATGGCGCCGGAGACCATGGCAAGCGCCAGGCGCGAAAAGCGAAAGTCGAGAACCATCACGGCGTCATTCGAGGCGGGATGATTATTTCCAGCGGTCAATAAAGACCACAGGGAGGAGGCCGGGATATATTGGCTGCCGGCGGTAAGCGACCAGACGGCGACAAGCGTAAGGCAAAGGGTAAGCGTCACCATAATAGCCAGCCGCTGCGGCAAGAGGCGAATTGAAAAATGCGCCAGTCTGATGACCCTGTAACGGTTCATTTMAGCACCCTGCGCACCAACCAGAGAAAGACCGGCGCCCCGACAAGGCCGGTCATTGCCCCAGTCGGCAGTTCCTTTGGCGCAAGGATYAGGCGGGCGGCGAGATCGGCGGCGATCAGTAAAACCGCGCCGCCGAGCGCGGCTATGGGAATGGCAAGCAGAAGCCGCCCCGTTCTTAGCCGCGACACGAGTGGTGGCACCACCAGACCGACGAAACCGATAGGCCCGGTGACGGCTATGGCCGCGCCACAGAACAGCGATATTGCGGCAAGCGCCAAGATTCGGGTCGAGCGGACAGGTACGCCAAGCGTTGTGGCGGTGGTCTCACCCAAAGCGAGCAGATCGAGCCGCGGCGCGACGGCCAATGCAAGGAGAAGTGCGATAATGGCGGCAGGCAGGGCGGCGGCGACGGCTGCCATCGAAATGCCTGCCGTATCGCCAACCAGCCAGAAGCGCATCTGCTGTAATGTTTCCTCGTTGAGAATGAGGATGGCGGAGGTAAGGGTTCCGGCAAGCGTCGACAGCGCGATRCCGCAAAAGACGAGTTTTGCTGGCGTCAGACCCTGCCGTCCGGCGGACGCGAGCAGAAGGACGAGCGAGAAGCTGATGCCTGCGCCCGTSGCCGCCAGCACAGGGCGCAAGGCCGGYGTTGCGATTARCCCCASCGGCGTCACGGTCGCCGCGACGACYGCGAGGCTCGCGCCCGCATTTAATCCMAGAATATGCGGCTCGCCCAGCGGGTTTCGAAGCATCGTCTGCAACAGAAGCCCTGCCACTCCAAGGCAGGCGCCGGCTTGCAGCGCCGCAAGCAGACGCGGAAGTCGCAGACGCAGCAAAACCTGCTGGTCAAAATTGCGGGCGTCGTAGGAAAATATCAGGTCGTTCAGAACATGTGGGGCAACGGCGCGCGGGCCAGAGCCAACATGTGCCAGAATCAGAAGCAGCATGGCCAGAAGCGTAAGCAGTGCTGCCGCAAGCGCACGGCCATAGGCCTTTTCCTGAATGGCGGGCTTGCTGTAACTCATCCTGGCGAACATCATGCCGTGCCAGTCCGTCCGGGCAGGGGAAGAAATACCGGCCTCGCCGTGACCGGATGCGTGAGCTGGGCGACAGGCATGTCGAAAACGTCCGAGATGATTTGGGCATCGCACAGCGTCGCTGTTTCCAGCCGGTGCCGCAGCCGTCCATCCTTCA
>NZ_JBFREP010000014.1:0-96487 GCF_052114365.1 Agrobacterium sp. MCAB5 | reverse complement strand
GCTCAATGCAGTCACAAAATCAAACCCCAAAAGCAAAAGCCCCTGGAAAACAACAAGCAGTCAGCTCATCAACATGATTTCTTTAGAACGAAAGACTTCGTCGCCAGCAGCGCCGCCGCCCTCGTTCAGTGAGCGGACTTATAAGAGAACACCCACAAACAAGTCAACACACCTATCGTCAAAAAACTGACATTTTTGCTAAACGTATGAAAATAAAAGATAGTTTCAAGGCGGACCGCACGGGAGGGCAGGAAGAGCCTCCTGTATGTGCCGACTGGTTCTGTTTCGGGAAACATGCAATAGGAACGGATAAGAGTTTCAGCCAGACTGGGGCGTCCAACGCCCCTTATAGCCTTAAGAATTGGAGAGCCCGTGCGCATTCTCGATGAAGCCGTCATTCCCGAGCTGCCGAATTACTACCGTGGCAAGGTGCGTGAAAACTACGATCTGCCCGACGGCAACCGCATTATCATATCAACCGATCGCCTCAGCGCATTCGACCGCATCCTCACCTGTGTTCCTTATAAGGGGCAGGTATTGACCCAGACGGCACGCTACTGGTTCGAGCAGACGAAGGATATCTGCCCCAACCACGTGGTCAGCTATCCCGATCCGAATGTCGTCATCGGCAAGAGGCTTGAAATATTGCCTGTCGAAGTGGTGGTTCGCGGTTATCTGGCCGGCACCACCGGCACATCTATCCTCACCCTTTATAAGAAAGGCCAGAGACAGATGTACGGCATGAGCCTGCCGGACGGGATGAAGGACAACCAGATCTTGCCCGAGCCGGTGATCACGCCGACGAGCAAGGCCTTCGATGGTGGTCACGACGAGCCGTTGACGCCGGCCGAGATCGTGGAGAAAAAACTTCTGACGCAGGAGCAATGGGACACGCTTTCCCGTTACGCGCTTACACTGTTCAAGCGCGGACAGGAAATTGCCGCAAAGCAGGGCCTCATCCTCGTCGATACGAAATACGAATTCGGCACCGATGAAAACGGCACGATCATTCTGGCCGACGAAATCCACACGCCTGACAGCAGCCGCTACTGGATGGCTGAAACCTATGAAGAGAGCTTCCGCAACGGCGCACGGCCGGCAAGCTTCGACAAGGATTTCGTGAGAGCCTGGGTTGCCGAACGCTGCGATCCCTATAAGGACGACGTTCCGGAAGTTCCGCAGGAACTCGTATTGCAGACGTCAAGGGTATATATTGATGCATACGAACGCATCACCGGACAAAGCTTCGTTCCCGACGATAGCGGTGAGACGCCGCTGGCAAGAGTACGCCGGAACCTGGAGCAATTTTTCCCCGGAGTCTGACCTTGAGCAAAACGATCGAACAGGCGAGAAAGGGTGACAGGAGGAACGACGTTCCTGTCAAGCGCCGGCCTCGCCGTTCCGCCGAAGAGACGCGGCGGGACATTCTTGCCAAAGCCGAAGAACTTTTTCGCGAGCGCGGGTTCAATGCAGTGGCGATTGCCGATATCGCCGCAGCACTAGGCATGTCGCCCGCGAACGTCTTCAAGAACTTCAATTCGAAGAATGCGCTCGTCGATGCCATCGGGTTTGAGCAGATCGGTGCTTTCGAGCGGGAAATCCACCCGCTCGATAAAAGTCATGCACCAGTTTCAAGGCTGCGCCATCTCGCCCGCACCCTGATGGAACAACACCATCAGAACCTCAACGACAATCCCTATATATTCGAAATGATCCTGATGACGGCCAAGCAGGACATGAAGTGCGGTGACTATTACAAATCCGTTATAGCAAACCTGGTGGCCGACATTATTCGCGATGGCGTAGATAAGGGAATTTACGCCCCCGCCGACATACCGCCTCTGGCGGAAACCGTCCTACACGCACTCGCGAGCGTCATCCATCCCGTCCTCATAGCACGGGAAGATATCGGCAATTTAGCAACACGTTGCGATCAACTGGTTGATTTAATCGAGGCAGGATTGCGCAATCCGCTTGCTAAGTGACGATTCTCAACTTACGTCACCTTCTCGCAATTGCTTGCGAAGCGTGAAAGCCTGCGCTTCTATGCGAATGGCGGTCCGAGCAGATTGAACGAAGAAGGTCCCCAATAGGGCCTTCACCCATCGTCCCTGCACCCGGACCAGCATCCGCCGAGCGACACTGCGCTTATAGTTGAATGCGACCGATACGCAGGGAAGAACAATGAGCCGACGTATTTTACCCCTATTTGCTTCTCTGTGCATGACCGCAGTTCTCGCGGGATGCAGCGATGGCGGCGAAAGCAGCCAGACCGCCGGCCAGGGCGCCGCGCGTCCCCCGTCTCCGGTCAGCATCATTGTGATGAAGACGAGCGAATAYCCCCTGACCACCGTTCTTCCCGGCCGCGCAAGCGCGTTCCAGACMGCGGAAATCCGCCCGCGCGTCACCGGCATCATCCGCGACATTCCCTTCAAGGAAGGCAGCGAGGTCAAGCAGGGTGACATTCTCTACCAGATTGAAGACAACACCTATCTGGCAGAAGTGGCACAGGCCAAGGCAAGCGTGGCGAAAGCCGAAGCAAGCGTTCCGAGCGCCCAGGCGAACCTTGCCCGCTACGAGCGGCTGGTCAACAGCGGCGCAACGCAGATCGAATATGAAAACGCCAAGGTGACGCTGCTTCAGGCCGAAGCCGACGTGGCCCAAGCGAAGGCTGCGCTGGAAACGGCTGAGATCAATCTCGATCTCACCAAGGTCCGCGCGCCTTTCGACGGCATCACCAGCGCTACCGCTTTCAGCATCGGCAACGTGGTGACGGCAAACCAGACGACGGCTTTGACGACGCTGCGCCGCATCGATCCGATCTACATCGATCTGATGGAATCCAGCATCAATCTTCTGCGTCTGAAAAAGGCGATCTCGTCGGGCCAGCTCGGCGGCGATACCAAGGAAACCGGCATTCACCTGACGCTGGAAGACGGCACCGAATACAAGCATGACGGCAAGATCGACATGTCGGACATGGCGGTGAGCGAAACCACGGGCACCTTCTCCATCCGTGCTCTCTTCGATAACCCGGACGATCTTCTGCTTCCCGGCACCTATGTTCGCGCAACGCTGACCATCGGTAAGGAAACGGGTTTCCGCATCCCGCAGCGCGCAGCGAGCCGGAACGCCAATGGCGAACTGACCGCAAAATTTGTCACCGCGGAAAACAAGGTGGAAACGCGCACCTTCCCGTCCAGCCAGCAGTCGGGCAATGCCTGGCTGGTGACGGAAAACGTCAAGGATGGCGACAAGCTCATCGTTGACGGCTTCCAGTGGATTGCCGACGGCGCGACGGTCGCGCCCGTGGAAGTGACCATCGACGATCGCGGTATCGTCGTTCTGCCGCAGCAAGCTCCGCCTGCCGCCGCCCCCTCGAAATAAACATGAGCACGAAACCCTCGGTCGAAGCTCGTAAAAGGTAAGGCAGGACTGCCATGGCCCATTTCTTTATCAGGCGCCCCGTTTTTGCATGGGTTATCGCCATCGTCATCATGCTGGGCGGCGCTCTGGCAATTGTGACGCTMTCCATCTCGCAATATCCCGATATTGCCCCGACGACGGTCCGCGTCAGCGCAACCTATAATGGCGCTAGCGCGGAGACGGTCGAAAAATCGGTGACGACCATCATTGAGGACGGCATGACCGGCCTCGACGACCTCACCTATATGACCTCGTCTTCTTCGACCGGCAGCGCCGAAGTGACACTGACCTTCGGCAACAGCATCCTGCCTGACATCGCGCAGGTTCAGGTGCAGAACAAGCTGCAGCTCGTGCAGTCGCAATTGCCCGACACCGTGCAGCAGCGCGGTATTCAGGTCAGCCGCTCCACATCGAGCATTCTGATGGTGGGTGCGCTGATCTCGACGGACGGCAAGCGCAATTCGGCYGATCTCGGCGACGTGTTCTCCTCGCGCGTTGAAGACCAGATYAAGCGCCTTGAAGGCGTGGGCAGCATCAACGTCTTCGGTTCCGAATATGCGATGCGCATCTGGCTCGATCCGTTCAAGCTCAACAAATACCAGCTGACCACGGCTGACGTCACCGGCGCCATCGAAAGCCAGAACACCCAGGTTTCGGTCGGCTCCCTCGGTGCCGTTCCAGCCGTCCAGGGCCAACAGCTCAATGTGACGGTGACGGCGCAGAGCCAGCTCACCACCGTCGCCGATTTCGAATCGGTCATCTTGAAGGTTGAGAAGGACGGCGCAACCGTTCGCCTGAGCGACGTGGCCCGCATCGAAATCGGCCAGGAAACCTATGGCGGTGATTCCCGCTCSAACGGCCGTCCTTCCGCCGGTTTCGCGGTCAACCTCGCCACGGGCGCCAACGCGCTCGAYACTGCAGCACGTGTCAAGTCCGCACTTACGGCCGTTGAGGGCTCGCTGCCTGCGGGCGTCTCGATCGAATATCCCTACGACACGACACCCTTCGTGAAGCTGTCGATCGAGAAAGTGGTGCATACGCTGATCGAGGCGATCATCCTCGTCTTCGTCGTGCTGCTGGTCTTCCTGCAAAACCTGCGCGCCACCTTCATTCCGATGATCGCCGTGCCCGTCGTGCTCCTCGGCACGTTCGGCATCCTCGCAGTCACCGGATATTCTATCAACACGCTGACCATGTTCGCCATGGTTCTGGCGATCGGCCTTCTCGTGGATGACGCCATCGTCGTTGTTGAAAACGTCGAGCGCATCATGTCGGAAGAGGGCCTGTCGCCGGTCGAGGCGACGGAAAAATCGATGGGCGAGATAACCGGCGCCATCATCGGCATCGCGCTCGTCCTGACCGCCGTGTTTATTCCCATGGCCTTCTTTGGCGGATCGACTGGTATCATCTATCGCCAGTTCTCGATCACGATCGTTTCGGCCATGCTGCTTTCGGCGGTGGTCGCCATCGTTCTGACGCCGGCGCTCTGCGCCACAATGCTGAAGCCCATCGACCATACCAAAAAGCAGCGTGGACCGGGTGCCTGGTTCAACCGCGGCTTCGGCAAGACGACGGACGGCTATGTYTCGTCGATCGGCTATCTGCTGAAGCGGCCCCTGCGCGTGACGATTCTTTTCCTGATCGTCGTSGGCGGCTGCGCCTGGTTCTTCACCAAACTGCCAAGCTCMTTCCTCCCACAGGAAGATCAGGGCGTGCTGCTGACGATCATCCAGACACCGACCGGTTCGAACATCGAACGCACCAACGAGGTGGTAAAACAGGTCGAAAGCTACTTCCGTGAAAAAGAAGCAGCCAATGTCGAATCGGTTTTCGGCGTGCTTGGATTCAGCTTCAGCGGTTCGGGTCAGAACAACGCGATCGTCTTCACCAAGCTCAAGGACTTTTCCGAGCGAACCGCACCCGATCAACACGCCGCCGCCATTGTGCAGCGGGCAATGGGTACGTTCTTCGGCTTCCGCGATGCACAGGTATTCCCGCTTTTGCCGCCGGCAATTCAGGGCATGGGCACGTCGAGCGGTTTCTCCATGTATCTCGTGGATAGCGGCCGCAACGGCACCGACGCTCTGACCGCAACCTCCAAGGACCTGATTGCGCTTGCAACAAGCAATCCAAAGATCAGCTCTCTGCGAAGCGACAGCCAGGACAACGAAACGCAGATGAAGATCATTCTCGATCAGGAAAAGATGGGGGCCATGGGCGTCGATCTTTCCTCCGTGAACCTGATGCTGTCGACGATCTTTGCCGGCCGGGATGTCAACGACTTCACCCTGAACGGTGAGCTCAAGCCGGTCTATGTTCAGGGCGATGCACCCTATCGCATGCAGCCGGACGACCTGAAGTTCTGGTATGCCCGCAACWCCAGCGGCGAAATGGTACCTTTCTCCTCCTTCAGCGAGGTGAAGTGGATCAACGCGCCGCCGTCACTGGCACGCTACAACGGTACGGGCGCGATTTCGCTTGAAGGCACCGCCGGCGCRGGCRTTGCTTCCGGCGAAGCCATGGACGAGATGGAACGTCTGACGGCAAGCATGCCAGGCGGTTACACCGTGGCATGGCAGGGCATCTCCTATCAGGAACGCCTTTCCGGCTCGCAGGCGCCCATGCTGTACGCGCTGTCGGTTCTCATCGTGTTCCTTTGCCTGGCCGCCCTTTATGAAAGYTGGTCGATCCCGTTCTCGGTTATTCTGGCTGTCCCGGTGGGTGTCCTCGGCGCTTTGACTGCGGCCCATTTCTTCGGCCAGACGAACGACGTCTACTTCAAGGTGGGCCTGCTGACGACCATCGGCCTTGCCGCGAAAAACGCGATCCTGATCGTTGAATTCGCCAAGGAGAGGCAGGAGCACGGGTTAAGTCTGGTGGAAGCGGCACTGGAGGCGGCGAAGCTGCGCCTGCGTCCGATCATCATGACGTCGCTCGCCTTCATCCTCGGCGTCGTGCCTCTCGCGATCGCAACCGGAGCGGGTTCCGCTGCACAAAATGCAATCGGTATCGGGGTGCTGGGTGGTATGCTTTCTGCAACACTGCTCGGAATTTTCTTCGTTCCGTCCTTTTTCGTCATCATTCGTCGCCTTTCAAGGCGTTAACAAAACAAAAATGGGCTGTGCCAACCGTTAATACGCTGCTAGAAATATGGCCGATTTGGCAAACGCACGTTTCTAGGGCATATCGACCGCGCAGCCCATTTGTCAGCAAGCCGCGCTTGGTAAGCCAACCAGAGAATTGGGAAAATTATATGCTGTCTATTCGCGCTACTATTCCCCTGACAATGCTACTGCTTTCGGGCTGCGTTGTCGGACCCGACCACAAGACGCCGGAAATTCAATTGCCGGGAAAGTTCGCGGAAGCCGGAAAAACCAGTAATGGCGACATCAGCAGCGTTGCATGGTGGACGGCCTTTAACGACAACCGCCTGAACGGTTACGTCTCCACCGGCCTTGCGCAGAACCTCACCGTGATGCAGGCAATCGAGCGCATCAATCAGGCGCAGGCCCAGGTGATCGTGGACGGCGCCGGCGGCCTGCCGAGCCTGACWGGCAGTGGCAGCCACACGACCAGCGAGACCAAGGGCAGCTACCGTGACGTTCCCGTCACCAACGTGTCCAACGGCAGCCTTAGCATTTCCTGGTTCCTCGACCTTTTCGGTCGCTATCGCCGGGCAACGGAAAGCGCCGATGCGTCGCTTGACGCCGCGTACTCCACCGTCGACGTTCAGCGCCTGACGCTGATTTCCTCAGTCGCCGCGGCCTATATCGACGTGCGCTATTATCAGGAGCGCCTGGCGATTGCCCGCCAGAACCTGAGTTCACGCCGCGAAACGCTAGATCTGACGAAGCTGCAGCTCGAAGCGGGTGCGGCCTCGCGTCTCGATGTCGTCCAGTCCGAAGGTCTGGTCAATTCAACGCTGTCGCAGATACCCGGCCTCGAAACCAGCTTCCGCAAGTCAGCCCACCGCATCGCGACCCTGCTCGGCATGCCGGCCTCGTCGCTCATCACCGAGCTGCAGAAGGGCGCACGCCAGCCTGTTGCGCGCGCTGTTCCCCGCACCGGCATCCCGGCCGACCTGATCCGCAACCGTCCGGACATCCGCGTCGCTGAACGCAATCTCGCCGCTGCGGTCGCCACGATCGGTGTAACCGAGGCACAGCTTTATCCAAGCATCGAGCTTGGTGGCGCGATCACCCCGAGCTACAATTTCCTGAGTGGCGGCGGCAGGGGAACGGCCAATAGCTGGTCCTTCGGTCCGAGCCTCACTCTCCCGATCCTCGATGGTGGCAGACTGCGCGCCAATGTCGACATCGCGAACTCGCAAGCACGCGAGCAATATCTCGTCTGGAAGGCAACCGTTCTCAACGCCGTTGAAGAAGTCGAAAACGCCCTGGCCGCCATCAATCGCGACCAGCGTACCGTCGACGCGCTGAGAAAGACTGTCTCATCCTACCAGGAAGCGCTGCAGCTCTCGACAGCCAGCTATCGTGACGGTGCGTCGTCTCTGCTCGACGTTCTGGATGCCCAGCGGTCGGTCTCCGATGCGCAGGCAAACCTTGCAACGGCGATCCAGACGACCGCGCAGGATTATGTCTCGCTCAACGTGGCTCTCGGTGGCGGTTATGCCGTTGGCCAGCCTGYCCCGAAGAAGTCCGCCGGCCCAACCGTGGCCGCTGCAAAGGGCATGTAAGAAACGCCTCAAGGCAAATGAAAAGCCCGCGTCGAGACGCGGGCTTTTTTGTATTCCAGACACAAAAAAGCACCGGTCGCCCGGTGCTTTTTGTTTAACCTGCCGTCARGCTCAGTTCTTGGCGCGCTCGACGTAGGAATTGTCTTCCGTCGCGATGACCACGCGGATACCGGCGTCGATGTGCGGCGGCACCATGGTGCGGATGCCGTTGGAAAGAATTGCCGGCTTGTAGGAAGAAGAAGCCGTCTGGCCCTTCACAACCGGTTCCGTTTCGACGATTTCCAGCGTGACGTGGCGCGGCAGTTCGACAGCCAGCGGATTGCCTTCGTGAATGGAAAGAACGCAGGTCATGCCTTCCTGCAGATAGGCCTTCTGGTCGCCCATCGTCTCGACATCRACAACGACCTGRTCGTAGTTTGCCGGGTTCATGAAGTGRAAGCCTTCGCCGTCTTCATAAAGRAACTGGAAGTTCAGGTCTTCGACGAAAGCRCGCTCGACCTGTTCGGTCGTGCGCCAGCGCTCGGAAACCTTCACGCCGTCAACGATGCGGCGCATGTCAACCTGAGTGACCGGCGTGCCCTTGCCCGGGTGAAAGTTCTGCGCGGTGAGAACAACGTAGAGCTTGCCGTCCACGTCGAGAACATTGCCCTTGCGGACGGATGAGGCGATAACCTTGACCATATGACTTCCTTGTAACTCGATGAAATGCGTCGTAAAGGACTGCGCGATAGCACCGGCCCGGCAGACGTTTTGTCTTTTTTCTGGGGCGCAACTACCTTAAATCCGCGCGAATTGCCAGCCTTCTACAGCAATTCGCGGAAGAGTGCCTAGCGGTTTTCCGCCCGGAATTGCTTTAAATGATGCGATCAGGCGTTTTGCGGGCCGTTTATCCGTAACAAGGCCAGCAGGTAAGACGGAAAAGAAAAAAGAGATGGGCTCAAGCAACGAGACAATGTCGCCCTGGTGGACGCCCGACGTCCATGCCGACCGCCGCGCCTTTCTGCTTGGACGCAACGCGATCCAGTCGGAATTTCGCAGCTATTTCGCGCGCGCGGACTTTCTAGAGGTCGACACCGCCACATTGCAGATTTCTCCCGGCAACGAGGCACATCTGCATGCCTTCGCCACCCAGGGACTGACGCCAGCCGGCGACGCCGCTCCGCTCTATCTCCACACCTCGCCCGAATTCGCCTGCAAGAAATTGCTCGCGGCCGGTGAAGAACGCATTTTCTGTTTCGCCCATGTTTATCGAAACCGGGAAAGAGGCCCCCTGCACCACCCAGAATTCACGATGCTGGAATGGTATAGGGTCGGAGAAACCTACGAGATCCTGATGAAGGACAGCGCCAATCTTCTGGCGCTGGCGGCAGAAACCGCCAAAACAAACAATTTCACCTATCGTGGCCGCAGCGTCGATCCGTTCCTCGAACCGGAACGTCTGAGCGTCGCGGAAGCCTTCGATCGCTATGCGGGAATTGATCTTCTGGCGACGATTGACCGAAACGGCGAGACGGATAGCCAGCACCTCGCCGCAAGCCTCACCAATGCCGGAATTCGTGTGGCTAGGGACGACACCTGGGCGGATATGTTCAGCCGCGTTATCGTGGAGCGGGTGGAACCAGAACTGGGCTTMGGCCGCGCCACCATTCTCGATGAATATCCCACAAGCGAGGCTGCGCTTGCCCGCAAATCGCCTGGGGATGCGCGGGTGGCGGAACGGTTCGAGCTTTATGCGTGTGGCGTGGAACTTGCCAATGCCTTTGGCGAATTGACAGACGCTGCTGAGCAGAGACGGCGTTTCGAAATGGAGATGGTTGAGAAGCAGCGGGTTTACGGCGAGACCTATCCTTTGGACGAGGATTTTCTGGCGGCGCTGGCGATCATGCCGCCGGCAAGCGGCATAGCACTCGGTTTCGACCGACTGGTGATGCTGGCAACCGGCGCGCCCCGAATCGATCTGGTCATGTGGGCACCCGTCGCGGAATACGGACGATGACAAGGCTTGAAACCATCAAGACACCCGAAGCACTTGTTGAGGCGGGGTTGATCAAGACCGAGGCGCTCGAGGACGTGCGCGCGGTGACGCAGCGTTACGCGTTAGCCATCACATCGACAATGGCCGATCTGATGGACAGCCGCGATCCGCAGGACCCCATCGCGCGGCAATTCGTGCCGGACCTAGCCGAACTCGTCCACCTTCCCGAAGAACGGGACGATCCGATCGGCGACGGTGCACATAGCCCCGTCCATGGCATCGTCCACCGTTACCCGGACCGGCTGCTCTTGAAGGCGGTGCATGTCTGCCCCGTCTATTGCCGTTTCTGTTTCCGCCGCGAAATGGTCGGGCCGCAGGGCAACGGCATGATGAGCCCGGAAGAGCTGGACGCCGCATTCGACTATATAAAAGCCAACCCGGCCATCTGGGAGGTCATCCTCACCGGCGGCGATCCGCTGGTACTCTCGGCGCGGCGATTGTCCGACCTGATGACGCGGCTGAAAGACGTACCGCACGTCAAGATCGTTCGCTTCCACACCCGTGTACCGGTCGTCGATCCCGAACGAATCGACGGGCCGCTGATCGAGGCATTGAAGGCCAGCGGCAAAACCACCTATGTGGCCCTGCACGCCAACCACGCACGCGAACTTGGGCAAGCAGCCAGAAGTGCTTGCGCGCGGCTGATCGATGCCGGCATCGCCATGGTCAGCCAGACCGTGCTTTTGAAGGGCATCAACGATGAATCGGCAATTCTCGCCGAACTGATGCGCGCCTTTGTCGAGAACCGTATCAAGCCTTACTACCTGCACCACCCCGACCTAGCGCCCGGCACCAGCCATTTCCGGCTGACGATAGAAGAAGGTCAGCGAATCGTTTCCGCCTTGCGCGGGCATGTCTCCGGTCTTTGCCAGCCGACCTACGTTCTCGACATTCCGGGCGGTCACGGCAAGGCCACGATCGGCCCGAATGCGGCCGAAAAAACCCGCGATGGCTGCTACTCCGTCTCGGACTTCAACGGAAACGATCATATTTACCCGCCGCCTGCATCCGGCGACGATTAAAAAAAGCATAAAAAGCCCGCCGTGCCGGGCTTTTCAAAGCGGCGTCGAACGAAAACAAAAATTTCACATTTCCGCCCCCCTCCTGTCATCATAAAGAAAAATATTCTACCTATAACAATCAGCATTGATTTTAATGGTGGTCTGGATTATCAGTGTGGAACTGGAGAGCGAGTCTCCTGATTCCGGATCAACACCAATACAGGGAGTGTGTCATGTCAAAATATATTCGCATCAACGCAATCCTTGGTCTTGAGTCCTGGAATGCTGGATTTAAATCCACGTGTTCCCGCTGCTGTCGAATGTGACCTGACGGTCTCAATTTTCTGAAAATCAGTTCGACAACATGCTGTGTTAATGAGCCACAGCGGGAGTATACCTATGCAAAAGCAAGTTATTGAATTCGCTGGCGAACCCGTCGGCATCGTCATACCGGACAACGACCGGCTGAAGTTCATCGCGGTGAAGTTCCACGTCCACGACCTGGACGAACAGAAGTTCGACAGCGCCGACGATGTGCGGATTGCAATTCGCAATCTCGTGCGCAGCCGGAACCTGGCCGCGGCCTGATGCGGGAAACCCATCACCCGCTCACGGACCTTTCAAAACCAAAGCGCGCCCAATATCGGATCCCGAATACCGGGTCGATGGCGCGCTTTTCTATTGCCTGACAATTCGTCCACTGGTCTGTCATAAACCACGACGGGGTGTATCAATACGCCCTGCACTAAGGTGAAATAGCTTTTTCAAATCCGGATTGGAGTGCAAAAGCCACGCGCTCCTAGAGCTCCCACCTCTCCTCGTTTCTGTGCTTGTCGCAGGAACCCAGCCAGCCCAGATCCTAGGGCTGAAAAGACTCTCTCGCCGCCCAGACGCGCGTCAGAACGCGGTAAAGGTCAGCGTCGTCAACGAGCGGACGATGCCTGGAATATTGACGATGTTCTGGTTGATGAACTTGCCGATATCCTCTTCCTGCGGAAGATAGATCTTCAGCATCAGATCATATTCGCCGCTGGTGGAATAAAGCTCGGAAACCAGCTCCGTTTTATAGATGGCATCGGCGACATCATAGGTCTTGCCGGGCTCGCATTGAAGCTGGACAAAAATGGGCTTCACGGACATCTCCCGTATTGGAACTTGTGGTGCGTGGCTCTTCGCCATGCGTCATGGCGCACTATTGGCTTAGCCGCGCCGGTCTTGCAAGACCGCCTGCCGGTTTAGGCAGAAAAGTCTCATCCGCTGCTACCAGCCCCGATCGCGGCCTGAGAAACGATCCAGCTTCGAAAACTTTCGAGCGGAGCGTAACCGGCGCGATCGGGCATGCAGGCGAGATAATAGGCCTCTTCGCTCTCCACCTCGCCGGTAACCGCCGCGACAAGCCGGCCGCTTCGCAACTCCTCCYCGATCATGAAGGACGGAATGAGCGATGCCCCGACCCCGGCGCTCGCCGCCTCGGCAATCGTCGTGAACTGATCGAAAAGCATGCCATGCACATTGTCGAAAACCACATCATGGCTGCGAAACCATTGTTCCCAGGCATCCGGCCGGGTCGTCATGTGCAGCAGCGGCACATGCAGCAGATCGCCCGGCTGTGAAAGCCCGTAGCGCTCCCTGAAAGCGGGACTGCACACCGGAATGACTGTTTCATGCATCAGAAAAACGAGTTCGGTACCCGGCCAATGCGGCAAACCAAAATGAATCGCTGCATCGACTGTATCGGTGCGGAAATCGAACAGCGACGAACGCGTAAGAAGATTGACCGAAACGCCCGGATGTCGGGCAATGAAATCGGGAAGACGCGGCACCAGCCAGCGCGTACCAAAGCTTGGCAGAACACCGAGATTGAGCGTGCCGCCATCCGGATTGGCGCGCAGATTGAGCGACGCGGTCGATATTCGCCGCAGGGCCTCCCGGATTTCCCGCGCATAACCCTCCCCCGCCCGGGTGAGCCGGATTGTCTGCCGCTCGCGCAGAAACAGCGCCACGCCAAGTTGCTCCTCAAGCGCGAGGATCTGCCGGCTGACCGCGCCTTGAGTAAGCCCGAGTTCTCTCGCAGCCGCGGTCACGCTGCCGGTGCGCGAGGCGGCTTCAAAGGCCGCAAGAAGTGAAAGCGACGGTAAGAAGCGCCGAGGCGGCAGAACCATATTCCCTCACGGAATGAACTCTTGACGATATGTCGATATTCAACAGGTGAGGCCGCTTGTAAAGTCTCATAAACAAGGGCTTGTGACTCATACGGAAAACAAATGAACTCGCCCGGAAAATGGTGGAACGATGTATAATGACCCCCGCTCGCACGGCCTCTGGGAAAAGACCGCGCCGCAGCCGCCCGCAACGCCTGCTCTGCAAGGCGAGGCGGTTGCCGATGTGGTGATTGTCGGTGGCGGCTTCACCGGACAATCCGCCGCCCTTCATCTTGCTGAAAAGGGCATGGATGTCGTTCTTCTCGAAGCCAGGGAAATCGGCTTCGGCGGCGCCGGCCGCAATGTCGGTCTCATCAACGGCGGCATGTGGGTCATGCCGAGGGAGTTGCCCGGCGTGCTGGGCGAAACCTATGGGGAACGGCTTCTCAGCCTTCTGGGTGATGCGCCGTTGCTGGTGCGCGAATTGGTGGAAAAACACGCGATTCCCTGCGAGATCGAAAAGAATGGCACATTGCATTGCGCCGTCGGTGAAAAAGGGCTCGCCGAAATTCGCGAGCGCTGCGAACAATGGGCAGCCAGRGGCGCTCCCGTCCGCCTTCTCGATGCCRATGAMACGGCAAGACACACCGGCAGCACCGCCTATTCCGGCGCACTTTTCGATACGCGCGCCGGCACGCTTCAGCCGCTTGCCTATGTTCGTGGTCTGGCTGCCACCGCGCAAAAGGCAGGAGCACGGCTGCACACCGCCAGCCCCGTCGTGTCGACCGAACGCAGCGGCGGAAAATGGGTGGTAAAAACACCGCAGGGATCGGTGACCGCCAACTGGATCGTCGTCGCCACCGAAGCCTACAGCACCGGGCCGTGGCAGATCGTCCGCGACGAACAGACCTACCTGCCCTACTTCAACTTCGCGACCAGACCGCTTAGCGACAATCTGCAAAAGATTATCCTGCCGAACCGAGAAGGTTGCTGGGATACAAAGGAAATCCTCTCCTCGTTCCGCATGGACAAAGCGGGTC
Source organism: Agrobacterium sp. MCAB5 (assembly GCF_052114365.1). Classification (NCBI taxonomy): domain Bacteria; kingdom Pseudomonadati; phylum Pseudomonadota; class Alphaproteobacteria; order Hyphomicrobiales; family Rhizobiaceae; genus Agrobacterium; species Agrobacterium sp. MCAB5. Next base: position 82,148 of record NZ_JBFREP010000014.1, on the reverse strand, counting down.
GGCTGGTCTTCGGCAGCGTCGGCGCCTTGCGCAGCACGGGTGCCGCCATTCACCGGGCATGGGCCAAACGATCGCTGAAGCGGCTTTTCCCGCAACTGGGAGAGACGGAATTCGAATGCGAATGGTACGGCCAGATCGGCATGACGGACAATGCCGTGCCGCGTTTCCATAAATTCGCGGAAAATGTCGTCGGTTTTTCCGGTTATAATGGCCGCGGCATCGCACCCGGTACTGCCTTCGGCAAGGTGATTGCGCAACATATTCTCGGTGATATCGCCGAAAACGACCTGCCTCTTCCCGTGACCGAACCAAAAGCGCAGGCCTTCCGGGCAGTGAAGGAAGCCTATTACGAGGCGGGCGCACAGATCGCTCATTTCGCCGGTGAACGCTTCTGATCAACCAGGCTGAAAGCCGCCGGTCGTGGCGGCTTTTTTAAACGGCATCGATATATTCTTGAAAATATAATGATTGCCCTATAGGCCTATCGATATATTCATCAGGATATCTCGAACCGGGGGAACACACCATGAGACTCTTACGCCGCACCTTCTTCAAAACCATCGCCGCAGCAACATCCTTCTGGGTGGCGGCATCCTTTGCGGTGGTTCCCGCCCATGCCGCCGAAAAAGTCACGGTGTTTGCTGCCGCGAGCATGAAAAACGCACTTGATGCGATCAATGCCGAATGGGCGAAGGAAAGCGGCAATGAAGCGACCGTGTCCTAYGCCGCAAGCTCCGCACTCGCCAAACAGATCGAGCAGGGTGCACCGGCGGATATCTTCATTTCCGCCGACCTCGCCTGGATGGATTATGTTGCCGAAAAGAAGCTGATCRACGTCGAAAGCCGCTCCAATCTTCTTGGCAACCGCATCGTTCTCGTCGCCCCGGCCGACAAGGCCAAGCCGGTCGATATCAAAAAGGACTTCGATCTCGCCGGACTGGTGGGCGATGGCCGACTGGCCATGGGYGCGGTCGATTCCGTTCCGGCGGGTAAATACGGCAAGGCTGCGCTGGAAAAGCTCGGCGTCTGGTCATCCGTGGAAAAGAAAGTCGCCGGCGCGGAAAGCGTGCGCGCAGCGCTGCTGCTCGTGTCGCGCAGCGAAGCGCCCTATGGCATCGTCTACCAGACCGATGCGGCCGCCGATCCGGGCGTGAAGATCGTCGGCACCTTCCCGGAGGACAGCCATCCGCCGATCATCTACCCCGTCGCCATTCTCTCGGAAGCAAAATCTCCGGCGGCAAAATCCTATCTGGATTTCCTGAAGTCCGCCAAGGCTACGCCCTTCTTCGAAAAGCAAGGCTTTACCGTTTTGAAATAAACTGCGTTTCGCGGTCCCATCCAGTATGGGACCGCGAGAGATGACGATTGTAGGATATGGCTTTGCATTGGTGGACACTCAGCCCTGAAGAATGGACGGCGATCAGGCTCAGCCTGTGGGTGTCCTCCATCGCCATGTTCGCCAGCCTGCCCTTCGGCATTGCGGTTGCCGTCGCGCTGGCGCGCGGGCGCTTCTGGGGCAAGTCGCTGCTCAACGGCATCGTCCACCTGCCGCTCATTCTACCGCCCGTCGTCACCGGCTTTCTGCTGCTCGTCCTCTTCGGCCGCAGRGGCGCYATCGGCCAGTTTCTMGACAGCTGGTTCGGCATCGTCTTTTCCTTTCGCTGGACGGGGGCGGCGCTCGCATGCGCCGTCATGGCGTTTCCGCTGATGGTGCGCTCCATCCGCCTCTCYATCGAAGCGGTGGACAGCAAGCTGGAAGAGGCGGCCGGAACCCTGGGTGCAAGCCCCCTATGGGTGTTCCTCACCGTCACGCTTCCCCTGATCCTGCCCGGCATCATCGCGGGCATGATCCTCGCTTTCGCCAAGGCCATGGGCGAATTCGGCGCGACCATCACCTTCGTTTCCAATATTCCCGGCGAAACCCAGACGCTGTCCGCYGCCATCTACACTTTCACGCAGGTTCCGGGCGGCGATGCAGGCGCATTGCGGCTGACCATCGTTTCCGTCGTGATTTCCATGTCGGCCTTGCTCGTCTCCGAGTTTCTGGCCCGCATCATCGGCAAACGGGTGAGCATGGAATGACGCTTTCTGTCTCCACCCGCCACCGCCTCGGCTCCTTCGAACTCAACGCGTCATTCACCTCTGATGGCGGCGTTACAGCGCTTTTCGGACGCTCCGGCTCCGGTAARACGTCGATGATCCGCATCATCGCAGGTCTGCTGCGGCCAGATAGTGGTCAGGTATCGCTYGATGGCGAAGTGCTGGCCGATAGCGGAAAGCGCCTGTTCCTGCCGGCGCACAGGCGCCATTTTGGTTATGTTTTTCAGGAAGCGCGGCTATTTCCTCATCTCAGCGTTGCCCAGAACCTGAACTACGGCAAATGGTTCGCTACGGAAAAAGCTGAGCAGGCGAATGAAAACCGCATTATCGACATGCTTGGCATCGGCCATCTTCTCCAGCGTCGTCCGAACAAGCTTTCCGGCGGTGAAAAACAGCGGGTCGCCATCGGCCGCGCACTCCTGTCATCGCCCAGACTACTGTTGATGGACGAACCTCTCGCCTCACTGGACGAGGAACGAAAGGCCGAGATCATCCCTTATCTGGAACGGCTGCGCGAAGAAACGAAAATCCCGATCGTCTATGTCAGCCACTCCATCCAGGAAGTCGCCCGCCTTGCCGACCGCATAGTTGTTATGAAGGACGGCAAGGTGGAGGCACAGGGAAAAGCGGCCGACGTGCTGTCACGGTCGGATTTCAGTGCACATCTTGAGCGACGAGAAGCAGGCAGCATCCTTTCGGGACACATCGAAAGCTTCGATGAAAGGCACGGGCTTGCTGCCGTAAGGCTCTGCTCGTCGCTCCTGCAGGTTCCAGCAAAAGGAGGAACACGCGGCACCCCGGCACGCGTGCTGATACCAGCGCGTGACGTCATGCTTGCCACGGCAAAACCCGAAGGCCTGAGCGCCCTTAACATCCTCGAAGGCCATATTGCCGGTATCTCCGCCAGCGAAGATGGCATGGTAACCGTTCAGGTGGATTGCGGCGGCGATATTATCCAGTCGCGCATCACCGATCTGTCGCGCGAACGTCTCCAGCTGGAACCCGGGAAACCGGTACATGCGATCATAAAGTCGGCGGCTCTCGATCCGTATTAGTGATGGCGGCATCCGGATTGCGGTTGGCCTCAAGCCAGTCGATATCCTTGCGCAGAGCCTCGTTCATCCGCTTTTCCATGCTGCGATACCGTTCAAGCAATTCGGCACCGAATGCCGTCAGCGCGGCCCCACCACCCTGCTTGCCGCCCCGCTGGGATTCGATCACCGGCTGCCTGAACATATGGTTCAGCGCATCCACAAGCAGCCATGCACGRCGATAGGACATGTCCATCGCTCGCCCGGCGGCCGATATCGAGCCGGTCTCGACAATCAGCTCCATCAACTCGATCTTACCGTGGCCGAGACGATCTCCGGGCGGAAAATCGATGCGGAGAACGGGCTTCAGTGGCTGATGTATATTGCTCATTGGCTAGAAACCCCGGCCATGAAGATCGTGATAGGCTTTCTGCGCACCGTGCTGCGGCAGAGCCGTCGCCTCGTAAACACCGCGCGCCACTGCGCGCGCCATAACGATGGTAGCGAGATGGCAGAGTTCCGCGAAATGAGCGCCGCCCTCAAGCGGCTTCTCACCAGTCGCAGCCGAAAACATGGTGTCGCCGTCGCTCGGCAGATGGGCGGGCAGCACGGCGCGCGCCAGCCCGTCATGCGCCATGATGGAAAGGCGGTGCGCCTGCGCTTTGGTAAGGACGGCATCGGTGACCACGGCGCCGATGGTCGTCGCGGTGAGGTTGACGCCCTTGAGACGAAGCGCGGTATGATCCGGTTCGAAACGATCAGGAAAACCGCAGTCGCCGAACTCGCCCTGCTCTTCAAAAGGCGCAGACCAGAAATGGCGGCTGGTGCCAACGGTTGCCGAGCCAAGCGCATTGACGGCGACGATGGCCGCCACCTTGTAACCGCCGGAACTGATAGCGCTTGCCGAACCAAGACCGCCCTTGAAGGTGGCGGTGGTCGCCCCCGTTCCCGCGCCGACTGTTCCAAGCCCGAAGGGCTCCGCACGCGCCGCCCTGAAAGCCGCATAGCCCATCTCGCGATAGGGCGAATGCAGCCCCCACTCCTTGTTGCCACCATTCAGCAGATCCATGAGGATCGCCTGCGGCACAATGGGAACACGGGTGGAACCGACTTGCAGGCCACGCCCGATCTCGCGCAGACCGGCCTGAACACCACCCGCCGCATCCAGCCCGAAGGCCGAACCGCCTGAAAGTACGAAGGCATCCACGGTTTCCACCGTCATCGCCGGGTCGAGCAGGCCGGTATCACGACCACCGGGCGCCCCGCCAAGAACCGAACCGGAGGCGATTACGGGTTTTTCGAAAACGATTGCGGTGACGCCGGAGCCGAGTGCAAGATCGGTGACATTGCCGACCAAAATCCCATTGATATCCGTCAGAAGATTATTGCGTGCCGCCATGCCGTTCCCCTTTTCTCCCGGTATCCCGCCGCCACGGGGCACTGTCAACGCAAAAGGTGAATCAGGAAAATACCGCCGTGCCAATCACCGGTGTCGAGGGAATGGCCATATCTCTTGGCTCCAGCGGSCCCGCCACAAAAGCCTGATGCCCGGCCTCAATGGCGCGGGCGAAAGCTTCCGCCATTGAGGCCGGGTCACCCGCCCCCGCGACCGCCGTGTTGAGCAGAACGGCATCGTAACCAAGCTCCATCACCGTCACCGCATGTGACGGCCGGCCGATACCGGCATCGACGATCAGTGGCACATCCGGAAAACGCGCCCGCATGGATTTCAGCGCCATCAGATTAAGCGGCCCCATGGCGCTGCCGATCGGCGCGCACCAGGGCATCAGCACCTTGCAACCCGCATCCAGGAGCTTTTCCGCCACGACAAGATCATCAGTCGTATACGGAAAGACTTCGAAACCATCGTCGCAGAGAATTTTCGCCGCTTCGACGAGCGCAAAGACATCGGGCTGCAAGGTGTCGTGATGGCCGATGACCTCAAGCTTGATCCAGTTGGTGTGAAAAACCTCACGCGCCATCTTCGCCGTTAGCACCGCTTCCTTCACGGTATGGCAGCCAGCCGTATTGGGCAGAATGTAACGATCCAGCTCGCGGATCAGCTCGAAAAACTGGCCACCCTTCTTGCCGCCTGCCGTTTCCCGACGCAGCGAAATCGTCAGAATATCCGTGTTGCTGGCCCGCACTGCATCGGCAAGCACGGCGGGAGACGGATAACGCGCCGTGCCGAGCAGGAGGCGCGACGAGACCTCACGGCCATAAAGCGTCAGCATGGCCTCAACCTCCCTGCATCGGCGAGAGGATTTCGACACGGTCGAACGCCTTCARTYGATAATCGGCGCGCTCATCCGAATGCACCAGATCGCCATTGACCGCCGTCGCCAGCCACTCGCCTTCATAGTCGAGGCTGGTGAGTAACCCAGCCAGCGTCTCGGTGGCGAGATCAAGCTCGTCGCCATTCACCAGAAGTTTCATGATCCTGTTCCTTTCCAGAGATATTTTGGCAGACGATTTCAGCCGCCTGCCGCGCCATCGCCAGCGACAGCAGGAAGCCATGCCGGTGGGCGCCGTTGATGAAGACGGTCCGGCCGTCCTGCGTAACTTTCGGCAGATTGTTGGGATAGGCGGGGCGCACGCCCGTTCCGGTCTCGATGATTTCCGCTTCGCCGAAGGCCGGATGTACGGCATAGGCGGCGTTCAGAAACTCCATCATCGAGCGCGCTGAAATGGCTCCGGCATCCTCTGTCTCGATCATCGTCGCCCCCACCATGAAGCGACCCGGCTCACGCGGCACAATATAAAGCGGAATGCGCGGATGTAAGAGCCGGACGGCGCGCGACAGGGAAACCTCTGACGTGGCTAGATAGAGCATTTCTCCCCGCACGCCGCGAAGATTGGCAATCTCGCCCACCGCCGCAGCGCCGGTGCAATCCACCACCCGATCGAACGGCTGCTCATCCACCGGAATACCCATATGAAACCGCACGCCCAAGCTGCAAAGCCGCGTATGCAGCGATTTGAGCGCAAGGCGCGGATCGAGATGCCCCTCGCCCGCGAAATAAAGCCCGGAGCGGAACCGCCCGGCAAGGTCAGGCTCCAGAGCGGCGATKTCACCCTCATCCACCCACTGGTATCCAGTTGTTCTGGATGCGAAACGCGAAAGCTCGGCTTTGTCGCGGGCGGGCGCGACCACCAGCGTGCCGTGTCTGATGACAAGGCCGGGGGTTGCCTCATCCCACCAGTCGAGAGCCGCCTGGCCGAGTGTCAGTACCGCCTCGTCCGCACTTTCACGCTCGCACCAGGGCGCCAGCATTCCGCCCGCATAAAAGGATGCGCCGCGCGAGGCTTCAGCATTGCGCTCCGAAACCTCCACGGTTGCGCCGCGCCGCGCCAGTTCGAAGGCCGCCGTCAGACCGGCGACCCCCGTTCCCTTAACAAGRACACGCATGCTACTGGCCGTCTGCCGGGGTCGCGAGCGGCATGTAAAGCTCGCCACCTTCCTTGAAGCGCGCGGCCATGGCCTCCAGCCCTTCCTTCTGCGCCTCGGCGCGGATGTCGTGGGAAATCCGCATCGAGCAGAATTTCGGTCCGCACATGGAGCAAAAATGTGCGACCTTGTGCGCCTCCTTCGGCAGGGTCTCGTCATGGAACGAGCGCGCCGTGTCCGGATCCAGCGACAGGTTGAACTGGTCTTCCCAACGGAACTCGAACCTTGCACGCGACAGCGCATCGTCCCGCACCTGTGCCGCCGGATGGCCCTTGGCGAGATCGGCCGCGTGAGCCGCGATCTTGTAGGTGATGACACCGACCTTCACGTCGTTACGATCAGGCAGACCSAGATGTTCCTTCGGCGTGACATAGCAGAGCATCGCCGTGCCAAACCAGCCGATCATCGCTGCCCCGATGCCGGAAGTGATGTGGTCGTAACCGGGGGCGATATCGGTCGTTAGCGGCCCAAGCGTATAAAAGGGCGCCTCACCGCAGGTCTTCAACTGCTTGTCCATGTTCTCCTTGATCTTGTGCATCGGCACATGGCCGGGGCCCTCGATCATGACCTGGCAATCCTTCGCCCATGCGATCTGTGTCAGCTCACCGAGCGTCTCCAGCTCGGCAAATTGCGCGGCGTCGTTGGCGTCGGCAATCGAACCGGGCCGCAACCCGTCACCCAGCGAGAAGGAAACGTCATAGGCACGGCAGATGTCGCAGATCTCGTCGAAATGCTCGTAGAGGAAGCTTTCCTTGTGATGATGCAGACACCACTTGGCCATAATCGACCCGCCGCGTGAGACGATACCGGTGACACGGTTGACGGTAAGCGGAATGTAATGCAGCCGAACACCGGCATGGATGGTGAAATAATCCACGCCTTGCTCCGCCTGTTCGATCAACGTGTCGCGGAACACTTCCCAGTTCAGGTCCTCGGCAATGCCGTTGACCTTCTCCAGCGCCTGATAAAGCGGCACCGTGCCGATCGGCACCGGCGAATTGCGGATGATCCATTCGCGGATATTGTGGATGTTGCGCCCGGTCGAAAGGTCCATGACGGTATCGGCACCCCAGCGGATCGCCCAGACCATCTTCTCCACCTCTTCGGCCATGGAGGAGGTGACGGCGGAATTGCCGATATTGGCGTTGATCTTGACCAGAAAATTACGGCCGATGATCATCGGCTCAAGCTCGAGGTGATTGATGTTGGCCGGGATGATGGCGCGRCCCGATGCGACTTCCTGACGGACGAACTCYGGCGTCACATAATCGGGTATCTGCGCGCCAAAACTCTCSCCATCACGAGCCAGMTTCTCCTTCGCCGCTTCGCGCCCCAGATTTTCGCGGATGGCGATGAACTCCATTTCCGGCGTGATGATGCCTGCCCGTGCATAGGCAAGCTGCGTTACGGCTTTTCCTTCCGTGGCCCTCAGCGGCTGGTGGCGCACGGCAAATTCAGGCGTCAGCCGCTCGCCGGTGGCAAAGCCGTTATCCTCCGGTTTGACGTGCCGACCGTCGTAAGCCGCGACATCGCCGCGCGCTACAACCCAGTCGTGACGCAGGCGCGGCAGACCCTTTTCTATCAGAACGTTATGCAATGGATCGGTATAGGGGCCTGAGGAATCATAGACCGTGACCGGCGGTTCTCCCGCCGTCGGGTGGACGGYGATTTCGCGCATCGGCACGCGAATATGCGGATRMAAAATTCCGGTTTTGTGGATTTTCGTGGAGGCGGGATGCGGCCCGGTTGTGACGACAAGCGGGATATTCTTGGCAACGATATTCATCATGAGGCTCCAAAGTTTGACAGTGGAGACCCAGTTCGAGCCGGAATGATGGAAAATACCGACGCRTCGGCAGCGCAAGTTACACGCAWTCCGACCTTCGGTCTTTGCACCGTCCCTACGCCAGTATGAACTGGATCAGGTTCAACGGGTCACTGCGCATAAAAGCAGAATCTCAGCCCCTTGACGGGACACCCCTGGTGAATGGACACAAGAGAAAACACCGCCCGACATTTGTCAAGGGTGCTGCTGATGGCTGGCAAAGGTGGACGAACAACAAAAGCGCCGTTAGTGGTAATTAACCTAACGGTTTAGGCGAATATTATCGTTTTCAAATTAACGATAAGCACAAACCATCCTGATGTTAAATTCATGGGAGATAAGTCGGAATGAATGCGACTATTCGTGAAATACTGGCAAAATTCGGCCAGCTTCCTACCCCCGTCGATACGATTGAAAACGAAGCAGATCTTTATGCAGCAGGTCTTTCTTCCTTTGCCTCGGTGCAATTGATGCTGGGTATCGAGGAAGCTTTCGATATCGAATTCCCCGACAACCTCTTGAACCGCAAGTCCTTTGCCAGCATCAAGGCCATTGAAGACACCGTTAAGCTCATTCTGGATGGTAAAGAGGCAGCCTGATGAATGTGACCGTTGCGCCGCAGGATGAAACGCTGTCCGCGCGCGCAAGCCGCGTCGCAGCAATTGCCGCCAAACACGCGGACGAGGTGGACGTCACCGGTCGCTTCCCGGAGGAAGCCGTCAACGCGCTGAGACAAGAGCGCCTTCTCGGCATTCAGGTCCCGTCCTCTCTTGGTGGCGAAGGCGCATCCATACAGCAAATCGCCGATATCTGCGCCCGGCTTGGCCAGGCCTGTTCGGCAACCGCGATGATTTTCGCCATGCACCACATCAAGGCATCGAGCCTTGTGGAACACGGCGAGACAAGCCCATGGCATGCGGGCTTCATGAGCCGCATYGCAAGCGAACAGCTTCTGCTCGCCTCGGCCACGACCGAAGGCGGAATCGGCGGCAATCTGCGCAATTCCATCTGCGCTATCGAGGTCGAAGGAGACATTTGCCGGCTGGAGAAGGACGCCACCGTCATTTCCTACGGCAGCAATGCGGATGCCATCCTCATCACCTCGCGCGCCCACAAGGATGCCGCCCCGGCCGATCAGGTGATGACCGTCTTCCTGAAAGATCAGTACAAGCTCGAGAAGACCCATGTCTGGGACACACTCGGCATGCGTGGCACCTGTTCGGACGGTTTCCTGTTCCGCGGCGAGGCACCGGCGGTGCAGATATTCCCAAAACCCTTTGCGGAAATCGCCGCGCAATCCATGCTTGCAAGCTCGCATCTTCTGTGGAGCGCCGTTTGGTATGGCATCGCGTCGGATGCGGTGCTGCGCGCGCAATCCTTCGTCAGGACGGCTGCACGCAAGTCGCCCGGTGTCACACCGCCAGGCGCTATCCACATTGCCGAAATTTCCACGAAATTGCAGGTGGTCAAATCCAACGTCATTGCGGGCGTAAAGGCTTACGAAGACACCAAGAGCGACCCGGACAAGCTGATGTCCATGGCGTTCGCGGTTGCCATGAACAATGTGAAGATCTGTTCTTCGGAAACCATTCTRGAGATCATCGACCAAGCGATGCTGGTCTGCGGCATCATGGGTTACAAGAACGGTACGCCCTACAGCCTTGGCCGACACCTTCGCGACGCGCATTCCGCGCGCCTGATGATTTCCAACGACCGTATTCTCGGCAATTCCGCCAATCTCCTGCTGGTTCACAAGCAGGACACCAGCCTCTTGGGATAAGACCATGGATATGCAAACATCGTTTCTCGATCGACTGTTCGAAGAAGGCCTGCTGATTGAAACGGGTGTCGATGGTCTTTACGGACGCAGCGGCCAGTTCGAGGACGTCATTGCCGCATTCGAACGCCTGATCGACCGCACCGGCGGCCCGGACAGTGCAGAGGCGATCCGCTTCCCGCCCGGCATCAACCGCGCCTATTTCGAAAAGAGCGGTTACATGAAAAGCTTCCCGCAGCTTGCGGGCACGGTGCATTCCTTCTGCGGTTGCGAACTTGACCATGTCAGCCTTCTCAAATCCATGGATGAGGGCGGYGACTGGACAAAGGACCAGAAAGCAACCGATATCGTGCTGACGCCGGCCGCTTGCTACCCTCTTTATCCGACCATCGCCAAGCGCGGCGCATTGCCTTCCGGCGGCGGTCTCTACGACATCCAGTCCTATTGTTTCCGCCATGAACCCTCSAAGGACCCGGCACGTCAGCAGCTYTTCCGCATGCGGGAATATGTKCGCATGGGCACGGAGAGYGATGTGACCGAATTCCGCCAGACATGGATGGATCGCGGCGTGGCGATGATGGAAGCCGTGGGCCTTGATGTGACCATCGACGTGGCCAACGATCCCTTCTTCGGCCGCGCGGGCAAAATGCTCGCCAACAACCAGCGCGACCAGAACCTGAAATTCGAACTGTTGATCCCCGTCACATCCGCCACCAACCCGACGGCCTGCATGAGCTTCAATTACCATCAGGACGCCTTTGGCCAGAAATGGGGATTGAACCTCGACAACGGTGATGTGGCTCACACCGCCTGCGTCGGTTTCGGCCTTGAGCGCATTGCGCTGGCACTTTTTGCGCATCACGGACTGGATGTAAAAACATGGCCCGAAAAGGCCTTGAAAACACTCTGGGGCTAACCATTCATGCGGCAGATTTTCCCCGGTCTCGATCCCAAAAATTATGTGCAGCACCCGCTTCATTCTTCGGAAAGAATGTGGCCGGAGACCAATTGCTACATCGATTTGTGGATCGAGGTGCTGGCCTCGAAAGGGTTGCCACCTGAGGCCATGTTCGGCTTCACACTGACGCAGGATTTCGAAGGCGACCAGTTCACCTTCTTCAAGGTGCCGCTGGAAGATCTGGAAGCACTTTATGGCGTTCGCGCCACCGAACTTGCGATCTTCGACCGGGTTGAAAACCATATCGAAGCGCAGCTGGAGCGCGGCCGCATCTGCCTGATCGAGATGGACAGCTTCTATATGCCCGATACCCACGGGGTGGGCTACCGGAAGGAACATGGCAAGACCACCATCGCCATCAACCGGCTGGACCTTGCAAACCGGGAACTCGATTATTTTCATAATGCAGGCTTTTTCCACCTGTCGGGCGAAGATTTCGACGGCCTGTTCCAGCATCTCCTGTCAGAGAGCGAGCCGCCCTTCCTGCCCTACACGGAATTTGCGAAATTCGCAGACAGCAACCCTTCGCCGGCACATATCCGCAAAACGGCCGAACGGCTGCTGAAGTTTCATTTTTCACGGCGACCATCCGACAATCCGGTCAGGGCTTTTGCAGCCGTGTTTCCGGCTCAGGTCGAGAAGGTGGCAGACCGTCCGTTTGGCTTTTTCCACAAATATGCCTTCAATACGCTGCGCCAGCTCGGCGCCAATTTCGAACTGGCGGCGAGCCACCTCGAATGGCTGGACAAGAGCGAATTTGCTGAAGCGCGAGACCACGCGCTGCGCATATCCGAGGTCGCCAAGACCGTGCAGTTCCAACTCGCTCGCGCCGTCACACGCCGTAAATTCGACGCGCTCGCCTCGGTGCTCGATCCGGCTGCGGAAGCATGGGATGGTGTGATGGAAGCCCTTGCGGCGAAATTGTCGAACACCAGCGAGGCCGCGTGAGGACTTATCTTCCGCGCGAAAGCGAAAAATTGCTGAGTGAAGGCTGGACGCTGACAMTGACGTCCGCCAAYGCCTGCGAAACGCCCTCGGAAATTCCCGCAACYCTTGAAAGCYTYCACGTATCCGTTCCCGGAACAGTGGCGCAAGCTCTGGAACTGGCCGGRAAATTYGACCGTTTCAATCCGACACCATTGAACGACAGGGATGCCTGGTACCGTCTGACGATGATTTCCGATGTGCGGGAGCGGGCGATCCTTCGCTTCGATGGCCTGTCGACGATTGCAGAAATCTTCCTCAACGGCGAACTGATCGCCGCCAGTCAGAGCATGTTCGAAAGGCTGGARGTGCCGGTTGAACTGACAGGCGCAGAYGAACTATCGATCTGCTTCCGGGCACTTTCGCCAAGGCTCGAAAAAACCGGTCCMCGCGCCCGCTGGCGGCCGCAGATGATGAACACCCAAGGTCTGCGGCTTATCCGCACCACGGCGCTCGGATATATGCCGGGCTGGTGCCCGGAAATCCATGCCGCCGGCCCATGGCGACCGATCAGCCTTATAAGACAGKCAGGCGTGCKTTGCWCASTCCGGTCCTCGCTCGACGAAACCGGGACGGGAACGGTCAACATCGCCCTGGAGGCGAACCACGACATTCCATCCGCACGGCTGACCTGCGCGGGCTACAGCGTCGATCTTTCCAGAGGTGAAAACGGCGACTTCTTGGGCGAACTTCGGATACCCGATGTCGAGACTTGGTGGCCGCATACCCACGGCAGACCGGCGCTCCATGAAGTCGTTCTGGAACTGGATGGTAAGCAACACAGGCTCGGGCGCACGGGCTTCAGGCGCGTGGAGGTGGATTACGGCGAAGACGGCAACGGTTTCGGCATCCGGATAAACGGGTACCCCGTTTTCTGCCGGGGCGCAGTCTGGACGACCGCCGACATCGTGCGGCTGCCGGGAACAAGACCGGACTATGAGCCTTGGCTTCGAAAAGCTGCCGAAGCCGGTATGAACATGATCCGCATCGGCGGCACGATGGCCTATGAAACGCCGGAGTTCTTCACGCTGTGCGATGAACTCGGCATCATGGTTTGGCAGGACGCCATGCTTGCCAATTTTGATTATCCAGCGAAAGATGAGGCGCTCAGCCAGCACATCGTTACGGAAGTCTCGCAGTTCCTCGAGGCGACCGCCCTTTCCCCTTCGCTGATCGTTTTTTGCGGCGGTAGCGAAATGTACCAGCAGGGCGCGATGCTCGGTCTGCCGGAACAGATATGGAAGGGAACGCTCACCGAGACAATTTTGCCCGAAGTCCTGACCGAAAAACGGCCGGACGCGGCCTATGTGGCGAATTCCCCTTCAGGCGGCGCCTTGCCCTTCTTTCCCAATGCCGGAGTTGGTCATTATTACGGTGTGGGCGCCTATTGCCGTCCGCTGGAAGATGCCCGCCGGGCCGATCTCCGCTTTGCCGCAGAGTGCCTGGCCTTCGCCAATATTCCCGAACAGGAAACGCTGGACAGACATCTTCCCGCTCTGGCGGTGCATGATCCGCGCTGGAAGGCGCGCACGCCACGCGATCGCGGCGCTTCCTGGGATTTCGAGGATATTCGCGACCATTATCTGAAACTGCTTTACGACGTTGAGCCGGACGTGCTGCGTCGGGAGGATGGCGGCCTCTATCTCGACATGTCTCGTGCCGTCACTRCCGAGGTCATGGAAGCAACCTTCGCCGAATGGCGTCGCGACRCGTCCTCTTGCCGGGGCGCCCTGGTCTGGACCTTGCAGGATCTCGTTCCCGGCGCTGGCTGGGGTATCATCGATGCCACCGGCAGACCCAAATCCGTCTGGCATGCGCTGAAAAGAGCGTTTCGTCCCATCCAGGTCAGCCTTTCCGATGAAGGCACCAACGGGCTGGACATTCATGTCATCAACGAAACCGGCGACAACCTTGACGCCATGCTGGAACTGACCTGCCTGCGCGATGGCACGCAACCCGTCGTCCATGCCAAACGGCCGCTGACGCTCTCGCCGCGACAGAGCCAGACCATCGCCGCAACCGATTTGTTCGGCGCCTTTTTCGATACGACCTATGCCTATCGTTTCGGCCCGCCCTCCCATGATGTGACGGTAGCCCGGCTCCGCGATGTCGCGACCGGATCTGTCATCGCCGACGCATTCCATTTTCCTCTCGGTCGGAAAAAAGCACTGCACGCCGCCAGTCTTCAGGTGGGGGTGAGCGAGGCGAACGGCATCTGGTCGCTCGAGATCGGCACGGACCGGTTGGCGCAATCCGTCCATATYACGGCGCAAGATTACCGCGCCTCGGAAAGCTGGTTCCATCTCGCACCCGGTGAAAYCAGAAAAATCGACCTTMTGCCGGAGACAGCAACATCCGAAACRCCCCCTTCCGGCGATGTCGTCTCGCTAGGCTCCAGCCGGCGATTTTCCTTTTAGAGCCATCAGCTTCACCGCATCGATGTAGGCTTTTCTGGCCTCAGGCGTTGAAAGATTATGGTCGGCGTCAGGAATAATCGTCAGCGACACATTCCGGTAGGCCGACAGGCCCCTGCCATCGGCGTTGAAATAATACCGGAAATGCTCAAGCCCGTCGTCATTGTCGCTGTAAAGCAGGCTGATGGACACATCCCTTGTCTTGAGCTTGTCGAAAGCACCGTAGACGGCACGCCCTTCCTCGCTCCCCCGGCGGGAAAGCCTTGCCGTTTTTATCGAAAGCTTCTTGAGCGTCGCCTTGGCGATATTGCGACCGGCGCTCACCACATCGACATCGCCGCTGACGAGACGCTTGAACGTRGCGCCCTGGCGAAAACGCTGRCTGTATTCCCCAAAGGAACGTGGCGGTTTGTGCAGCGCTTCATCGACCGAGCGGCCTTTCCGCCAGTGGAACACAACCGGATTAACCGCAACCACCCCGYTGATCCGGTCATCGGCAAGCGCGCCATTGAARGCGAGGTAGGCGCCACTGCAGCGCCCAGCAGCAACGACGGGTCCTTTGCCACGCCGACTGAGAAAATCGAGCGCTGCGGCCACGTCGTCATTCTGCGCCGCATCGTAAAGAACCTGATCGGGCGCGTTTTTGACCGGGGGGCTGTCGGCAATATTGGCCGCGTCGAACCGCAGCGAAGCGATACCCTCCCGTGCGAGCAAACGGGCCGTTTGCACGGAAAGCCTGCCCCAACCCGCATGCCGGTCGTAGGCCGCGCCCAGCAGAAGGACCGAGGATACCGCCGGCCGATCGTCAGGCTCGCAAAAAACACCGAAAAGCCGGCCGGCTTCGCCAAATTGCACCGGCTGTTCCAGAAAACCGCGACCGCGCTGCGGAGCGTTGACGATGATATCCTCCTGCGGACCCGCCGCATCCGCGGCATGAGTTTGGGACAGGACCCAATCCCGAAGCCGCTTCACCACATCGCCGGGTATTTTCGAGAGTGTGGGACTGGATACGAGATCGTCATATCCCTCAAATTCCGCCTCCCCCACCTCGGCACCAATCGCGGCGAGTTGTTTGGCAAAATCGCTGTCGCTCGCCCGGCCCGGTCTCGACAGCACCAGAATGCTCCGCGCAGGAGCGGTATTCAGCTTTGCAAGATTGACCTTCTTGACAGCATCAGCAACACCCACCGGCATGGCCATGCCTGCAATTGCCCCCGCCTCCGCCACGCGCTGCCCGGGACGAAGACCAAGGCCATCGTCAATCATGGACGACCACATCGCCAGTTCGCGAAGATAGCTCCGACCAGAGACGACGGGCGCCAGAAGCGCCATGGAACCGACGGCCGCCGCATCGGCGAGCGCCTGTATGGCGATCAGACAGCCGAGACCCTGAGCGATGACGACCACCCTGGAACAGCCGGAAAGACGTTTTAGATAATCGAGCGCCGCTCGCGTGTCCGAAAGCCAATCCGCCGCACGGCCGACATCCTCCGGATCGAGCGCATCCCCGGCGCCATGATAGTCGAACCGCAGGCTGGCGACGCCGGCCGCCGCCAGCCGTTCAGCCACAACCCGCTGAAACTTGCGAGTGCATAGTTCCTCCATGCCCCAGGGGCTGACGAAAAGAACCGCATGATCCTGTTTGACCTCTTTGCGCGCCGGGTGAAAAACACCCGTGCATCCTTGAAAAGAAACCGGATGTGCGATCGACCCATCGGATGCAATGCCCGAGAGCGACAACATGTCAGGGGACGGTTCACCGCTTGCACGCTCTGAAATATCTATCGCCATCGACCTTGCAATCACTACGCCTGTGTCGGCTCAACCATTTGCGGGATAACTATACCGGAGCGTCCTAACGTCCTGTTCTACAGTAAAACCAATAACATTAGGGAAGTCTAAAAATGTAGTCGTCTCAATATCGAATGTGGAATGCACGTTACAAAAACAAATATCGGGGATCGTGGGCCAGCCTCGGCACGGGCGCTATTTTGCTCGAAACCGCTTGAATATACTGATAAATAGCGAGTCACATACCTATTTGCAGGAGGGGATCCCGCCACCCGGCAGCCTGACCGTCTTGACACCGCGCAAACCAACACGCCGGGCCCTGCCCGACAGGTCATAGAAGTTTTATATGGAACAAAGCCTTACGCGTTATATCTGGTCGCATACGAAGCGGCAGCAGCTTTTCATTCTGCTGATCGTCGCCCTGTCCATGATCCCCTATTTCCTCGCCTTCGATCTGCCCAAACAGATCGTCAACGGGCCCATTCAGGGAGACGGCTTCGAAGGGGCAAACGCGACACAGCTTTTCATGCATCTCACGGTCGATATTCCCTATTGGGGCACCGTGACGCTCTTCCCCGGGCTCGAACTCAACCGCATGTCGATGCTGATGGCGCTCAGCCTCACCTTCCTTGCGCTTGTCGTCATCAACGGGCTTTTCAAATATTATATCAACACCTTCAAGGGCCGCCTCGGCGAGCGGCTTCTCAGGCGTATCCGTTTCGAACTTATCGATCGGATCCTGCGGTTCCCGCCCACGCATTTCAAGCGGGTCAAGGGTGCTGAAATCTCCAGCATGGTGAAGGACGAGGTCGAGCCGCTGGGCGGATTTACCGGCGACGCCTTTGTGCAGCCGGCGCTTCTCGGCGGTCAGGCGCTCTCGGCACTCTTCTTCATTCTCGTGCAGAATTTCTGGCTGGGTCTGATTGCGGCTTTCATGGCCGCCATCCAGGTCGGCATCATCCCCAAAATGCGCCGTCGCCTCATCGAACTCGGGCGCCAGCGGCAGCTRAGCGCACGCCAGCTTGCCGGGCGCATCGGCGAAATGGTCGACGGCATCGGCACCATCCACGCCTATGACACCTCCAATTTCGAGCGTGCCGATGCCTCGCACCGGCTCGGCGACATCTTCAGGATCCGCTACGATCTCTACCAGTGGAAGTTTCTGGTCAAATTCATCAATAACTTCCTCGCGCAGCTCACCCCTTTCTTCTTTTATGCACTGGGCGGTTATCTCACGCTCAAGGGCAGCCTCGATGTCGGGCAGCTGGTTGCCGTCATCAACGCTTATAAGGAACTGCCAGGACCGCTGAAGGAGCTGATCGATTGGGATCAGGCGCGTCAGGATGTCCAGGTAAAATACGAGCAGGTCTTCGAGCAGTTCGATGCGTCGAACATGATCGATGACAAGGTGCAAAAACTGTCACCGGGAGCAGTCGCGGCAATTGCCGCACCGATCGTCGTCAGCAATCTGACGCTGGAAGACGATAGCGGCAGCCGGCTTCTGGAACAGGCATCGTTGAAGATCGAGGCAGGCGAGGTGATCGCCATCGTCGGYGGATCGGGAGCAGAGGCGCTCGCGGATGCTATCGGCCGCACGCTCTGGCCGACCTCCGGCAAGGTGAGCATCAACGACGTCGACATATTGGAATTGCCTGAATCGCTGACGGGCCGTCGCATCTCCTATGTGTCCTCGGACAGCTATTTTTTCCACGCCAGCCTGAAGGACAATCTGCTTTACGGTCTCAAGCAYGCACCGCTTGTCGAAAAGCAATACGAAGGTGCAGCGCTGGAACACCGCAAATGGGAGATCCGCGAAGCCAAGCTTGCGGGCAATCCGACGATCGACATCAACAGCGAATGGATCGACTACGCTTCAAGCCCGGCCGGTGACGGCAAGCCGGAAAACCTCATCCARGCCGTTCTGGCTGTGCTCGACAGCGTGGAACTTTCACAGGATATTCTGGAATTCGCGTTGCGCTCGACGATCGACCCTTTGACCGACCTGCATCTTGCGGCCCGCATTGTGGAACTGCGACATGTCCTGCGCGCCGAACTGGAAAAGGAGAACCTGAGCGGCCTCATCGCTCCGTTTGAGCTGGAGAGCTACAACAGCGAGGCTACCGTGGGCGAGAACCTGTTGTTCGGTACCATGCGCGACTCATCACAGTCGATCAGGACCGTCATCGAAAGCGAATATTTCCGTTCGCTGATGCGCGAAACAGGCCTCGTCAAAACCCTGTTCGAAATGGGGTATACGATTGCCGAAAACATCGTGGAAATCTTCGCCGACCTGCCGGGTGACCACCCCTTCTTCCAGCAGCTGACATTCATGACGCCCGACGATGTTCCGGTCTATCAGCAAATGCTGCAGCGTCTTCAGAGCCGGAGTTTCGACGAGGCCAATGAAAGCGAAAGACGCGCGATGCTGCGGCTGAGCTTCTTCTACATTGAGCCCCGGCAGCGTTTCGGCCTTCTGTCACCGGAAATCATGAACCGGATCGTTGAAGTCCGGCACATGTTCCATGAAAACCTGCCGGACAGCCTGAAGAACGTGATCGAAATCTACGATCCGACGAAATACATGAGTGCCACCAGCCTTCTGGACAATATTCTCTTCGGCAAGGTCAGCCATCGTTATACCGACGCATCACGGCGCATCACCCACATCGTGGCCGAGGTCATGCGCAAGCAGGGCGTCTATGAGCGTGTGCTTGCGGTGGGTCTGGATTTCAACCTCGGCGCTGGCGGTAAGCGGCTCGGGCCACTCCAGCGGCAGAAGCTCAATCTYGCAAGGGCGCTGATCCGCAAGTCCGACTATTACGTCTTCAATCGCCCCCTTCCCGGCCTCGATCCGCGGCAACAGGAGGAAATTGTCGAACGGGTCATCACATTCCTGAAACAGAACAATAATAACCCGGCGATCGTGTGGGTTCTGTCGAATGCGACGCTCTCGCGCATGTTCGACCGGGTCATCGTCGTCCATCAGGGCCTTATCAGCGCTGATGGAAGTTACGAGACTCTTGCGCAGGAAAACGGTACATTCAAGGATATGGTCGCAACATAAATCCAAGAAAGTGACCGAGGTGGAACAAGAACAGGGTAAGGCAATGCTTTTCAAAGACGAAATTCAAATGCTGAAACGCGTCCCGTTTTTTTCGGAAATGGAACCGTCGAAGCTCAAACTTCTCGCATTCGCATCCGACCGCGTGTCCTATCACACCGGCGACATGCTGTTCCGGCAGGGAGATGTCGGCGATGCGGCCTACGTCCTTTTGACCGGCAAAGTGGATGTTCTGGTCGATTCTCCGTCGGGCACGTTAAAAGTGGCCGAAATGACCGGYAATGCGATCGTCGGTGAAATCGCCATTCTCTGCGACAGCGTCAGAACCGCAACCGTGCGCGCCTCCACCAACGTGGAAGCCCTGCGTATCGGCAAGGAACAGTTCTTCAAGCTCATGTCCGATTTCCCTGACATTACCATCAAGGTCATGCGCGTTCTTGCCGAACGTCTCACCCAGACGACGACGGAGCTTAGCAAAGCGCGTGCAAACGCGAGAACATGAGCCGCAATTTATTGCTACCGTGGATGGCGATGTTGGAAAAATAAATGTCGCACCATTGCAATATAAATGAAATGCTGACTGAATAAGGGTAAGGGCGTCCGCCAAAAAGAGAGCGGATATAATAATCTGTAGAGACAACGGGCTTCATGGGAGGAAGCGTGCAAGATTCCGTTGTAATCGGGGTGTGTCATGGCGTTCGATTCCGACATCGTAAGTCGGGAAGGTAATAAAGATTTTCGGGTAAAGATCTGGGGTGCGCGGGGAACGCTTCCTGTTTCAGGTGAAAACTTCCGAAAATATGGCGGGAATACCATCTGCATCGAGGTACGATGCGGAGATCATGTTCTTTTGTTCGACGCGGGTTCGGGGTTACACCCTGCTGGTCTGGCGTTGCGGGCGGAAGGTATTACCGACGTCAACCTGTTCTTCTCTCACTGCCATTACGACCACATCGTCGGCTTTCCCTATTTCAAGCCGTTCTACAATAGCTCCAACGATGTCGCCATCTGGTCGGGTCATCTTGCCGGCACCATGACAACGCGGGAAATGCTCAAGGACTTCATGAGCCCGCCATGGTTCCCCGTACCKCTGGAAGTCTGCTGCGCAAAAATGGCAACCCGTGACTTYATGCCGGGCGACGTCCTGGATGTTCATCCGGGCCTCTCGATYCGAACTGGAATGCTCAATCATCCGGGCAACGCCATCGGGTATCGCCTGGACTGGGCGGGAAAGTCATTCGCCATYATCACCGATACSGAACATGAACCGGGCAATATCGACAAGAACGTGCTTGATCTGATCAAGGACGTCGATCTCTTCCTCTACGACGCCATGTTTACCGATGAGGAGATGGCCCTTTATCGCGGTTATGGCCATTCGTCCTGGCAGGAGGCGATCCGCCTTGCCAAACTGGCAGGCGCAAAAAATGTCGGCTTCATCCACCACGCCCCAAGCCGCAGCGACGATGAGCTGGACGATATCGAAAAACAGGCAAAAGCCCAGTTCAGCGGTGCATTCGCGACAATGGACGGCCAGATCATCGACCTCTGATCGCGGTCACCAATCTCGTGTTGCTGGTGTGCGTTTGACGCTTTTTTGAAGCCTGATTTGTATCATGCGGCGAACAGACGTTCGAACACGCACAATTGACCATCGCCGGCCCATTGCTCCACGATATTGCCACGAGCTACCCTGCATTAAAGACACCAGAGCACACTTAATGATGATTCTGCGCCAAATGACCGCATGATGGGATTTGCATGATCCGTTTCTTTTCGGAGACCAATTTGAGACGCGCCCGGATCTTGTCCGGCCTCATCATTTTTGCCTTTGTATTTTCCCATCTTTTCAACCATTCGCTCGCTCTCATCTCCATCGATACCGCCGAGCGGGCGCGAAAATGGTTCAGCCTGATCTGGCTCAATCCCGTCAGCAGCCTGCTGTTTTATGGGTCGGTTGTGGTGCACGTCTGTCTTGTCCTGCGCTCGCTTTATCAGCGCCGGACATTGCGCATGCCGCTTCGCGAAGCGCTGCAAGCCATACTTGGCCTGTCGATCCCGTTTTTGATCATCAGCCACGCCGTCAATATTCGCGTGTCGCACATGATCTACAACATCGACGTGGGATATTACTCGGTCGTTCGCCGGCTCTGGATCAACAACCCCATGGCCGGCGCATGGCAAAGCCTCGCATTGATCGTGATCTGGACCCACGGGTGTATCGGCCTGTTTTTCTGGTTACGTTACCGGGACTGGTATCCCAAAATTGCCGGGATATTCATGACTGTGGCGGTGATGCTACCTTTGTTGGCGCTTCTGGGCTTCAGCGATGCCGGCCGCTGGCTGGAGGAGGTGGACAGAAAATACTCACTTCCTCCCGGGCTTGCAGATACCACCGTTCAAAGAGACGACATACCGTTACAACGGGAGATGGAGACGCGTATCCGTTTCGTTACCGACGCAACGGAAGCGATTTTTGTCGGCGCGGTCATGCTGGTGTTCGTCTTGCGCGGCGTGCGCAGCTGGCGRCAGAGATCGACGGCTATCGAAATCCGTTATGAGCATGGCGCGCAAGCGCGCGTCCCTGCCGGGCTCAGCATTCTGGAGGCSAGCAGACTCGCGGGCGTACCGCATTATTCCGTATGCGGCGGCAAAGGACGCTGTTCGACCTGCCGGGTCAGGATTGTCGAAAGCAAAGGCCCGCTTCCGCCTCCCGGAGATATCGARCARACCACTTTGAGGCGCATCCATGCCGATTCAGATGTGCGGCTCGGCTGCCAGTTGCGGCCCACTCAGGATATTGGAATAGCGCTTCTGGTATCGCCGCCCCAACAGAGCGACCTGCCAGCGGATGCGCAACCGGCACGGCCGGGCAAGGAAGAGGAGATCGCCATCCTCTTTTGTGATATCCGCAATTTCACCGCGCTTTCCGAGGCGAAACTGCCATATGACGTCGTGTTTCTTCTAAACCGCTACTTCACCATCGTCGGGCAGGCCGTAGAACAGGCCGGAGGACATCTCGACAAATTCATCGGTGATGGCGCCATGGCTCTTTTCGGACTTGGCGACGATGCAGAAAATGCCTGCCGCAACGCCATGAAGGCCGCSGCTATCATATTGCGGGAGCTTTCAATCCTGAATGAGGGACTGGAAAAACAATTTGCCGTCCGGCTGGAAGTGGTAGTAGGCATCCACGCCGGCCCGACGATCGTCGGCGTCATGGGCTATGGCGCAGCGAAAACCCTGACCGCCATCGGCGACACCGTGAATGTGGCGAGCAGGCTGGAATCCAAGGCCAAGGAATTCGGCGCCGCCATTGTTGTTTCCGAACCCGCCATCATTCAGGCGGGACAGGAGATTGCCGATCTGCGAAGCGAAAAAATCGCCATTCGCGGTAGAAACTCGCAAATGAAAGTTTTCCTGCTCTCGAAAGAAGAGAGCGAGCGCTACCTATAAGGCAACCCCGGCGCTCTCGCTGCGGGCCATCCGGCCTCAAATCTTGCGATAGAGAAAATAACGGTCGGTCGGCACRCTTTCYGGCACCGGCAGAGGCTTCAGCATGGGATGATCCAGAGGCAGACCGCTGACCGCAACGCCGCCTTTTGCCAGCATGCCCGCGGCAAGGTCCGGCARCCATGTCAGGGTAATGGCATCCTTTTCCGGGTAGCCCGTGCCGATATCGGCATGCACCATGGCCGMCTCCACACCGATGAAGGCCGGAGCGGTTTCCGATATTTCACCGATGACGAGATCTTCCTGCGCCGGAACAGACGAGGCGTGTGCGCCCATGGCCCTGTCGAAGGCAACGATACGGCGTTGCGGAAACAGTTCCCGCAAATGATTGAACGTGCGCCCGTTTCCGAGGCCTATTTCCATGATCGCACCTTCGTCAGGCAGATCGAGATCGGCCTTGACGTGGTTGAGGATATCGCGCTGCGCGGTCAACCGGCGAATGAAACTGTCCAATCTGCTCATAGTCCGTCCGTTCATGAATGCCGGGCATTTCCAGTAAAACCGTATGGCGATGTTGCCGAAAATGCCCGGGAGAAGGCGATCAGGCCTTGATGATGTGTTTTGCGGCGATATCCCGACGCGCGAAGACGTTTCGCGTATCGATGATCAGCGGCGACCATTCGCAAAGAGCGGCATAGTCCACATTGTCGTGATCGGTCGCGACCAGAACAGCGTCAAAGGCGCTGACGGTCTGCTTGTCCCAAGCCACGGATTTCATGCCCATCAGGTGGCTATATTCCCGGGTTTTCGGGATTTCTGCCACGTGCGGATCATAATAGGCCGCTTCGCCGCCGCGCTCCTGAATAAGTTCTATGAGTTTCAGCGAAGGACTTTCACGAATATCGGGCACATTCTTCTTGTAGGCGAGACCGACCACCAGCACCTTGGAGCGGCTGAGCGCCTTGCCGGAACGGATGTCGAGGGCTTCCGCAACCCGTCCGATGACATGACGCGGCATGCCGGTGTTGATYTCGCCGGCGAGCTCGATGAACCTCGTCGGCAACTCRTAYTCCCGCGATTTCCAAGTGAGATAGAAAGGATCGATCGGTATGCAGTGGCCACCAAGACCCGGGCCGGGATAAAACGGCATGAAACCGAACGGCTTGGTTTTCGCCGCGTCGATCACTTCCCAGATGTCGATGCCCATGGCCTCGTAGACGACCTTGAGTTCATTGACGAGCGCGATATTGACAGCACGGAAGACGTTTTCGGTGATTTTCACCGCCTCGGCCGTGGCGTTTGTCGAGACCGGAACGATCTTCTTGACCACTGAGCCGTAGAATGCAGCCATCAGTTTCCCGGCAGCCTCGCCATCGCCTGCAACGACCTTCGGAATCGTCGAGGTCTCGAARTCGCGATTGCCGGGATCTTCCCGCTCGGGCGAAAAACCGATGAAGAAGTCGACGCCGGAGACAAGTCCCGTACCTTCCAGAATGGTCTTCACAACYCCGTCGGTCGTGCCGGGATAGGTGGTCGATTCCAGCACCACAAGCTGCCCCYTGCGCAGATGCGCGGCAATGTCCCGGCAGGTCTTTTCGACATAGGAGAGGTCCGGCTCGCGATATTTCGTCAGGGGCGTCGGCACGCAAATGGCAATCACATCGCATTCAGCCAGTCTGGAAAAATCAGACGTTGCGATGAAGCCATCATCGCGCCTGACGCTTGCCAGCACCTCGTCCGAAACCGCCTCGATATAGCTGCGGCCGGCATCGATCGCGACCATTTTACCGGGATCGATATCGAAACCGACGACCTTGAAACCGGCCTTGGCGATCGTGATGGCTAGCGGCAGACCGACATAGCCAAGGCCGATCACCGCCGCTTTGGCGCTTTTGTTTTCGATGCTGGAAAGCAGGTTCTGGGAAACGACTGGGGAAGTCAAAGCGTGTCRCGCTCCGCGCATGTGCAAAAAGATGCCTTTCAGTTGGGCAAGAATGGTCAGGCTGTCAAGGCTCGGCCCTCTCAAATTCCGGTTGACGCCAGAGCCATGGGCGACGCACAACCATCCGGATGAGGATCGCTTTTTATTCACCGCTCAAATCGCCCAACCATCCCGTTCCCTCCGGAGACCGGCTGATGGCCCGCCTGCTGATGAAGGCGATGGCGATGAACGGCCACGATGTTTCCGTCGCTTCCGAGCTGCGCAGCTTTCTCAAACAGGCTGACGATCCGGCGAGGTCCTTGCTTGCCGATGCGGCGACGCACGAAATCGAGACCATCACGGAGCGCTGGCAGCGGGAAGGCGCGCCGGATCTGTGGTTTTGTTATCACCCCTATTACAAGGCCCCGGACTTGCTCGGGCCGGAACTGGGCACACGTTTCGATATTCCCTACGTCACCGCCGAGGCCTCCTATTCCCCAAAGCGCAATGGCATGGGCTGGCAGGCGGTTCAGGACGAGTTACTGGCCGCATTGAACGCTGCCGCCATCAATATCTGCTTCACCGCGCGTGATCGCGACGGGCTTGTCCGCGCCTCTCCCGCACTCCGCTCGGCGATGTTGGCGCCCTTTATCGATGCCAGTAATTTTCTTGAAATTGCTCCGCGCCCCACACCGGGAAAACTCATCACCGTCGCCATGATGCGGGCGGGCGACAAGTTCGACAGCTATCGCGCGCTTCGCGAAGCGCTTGCGCTGTTGCCGCAGGATTTGAACTGGACATTGGATATCATYGGCGACGGGCCGGAACGCGCTGCCGTRCARGCCATGTTCAGCTCTTTYCCCGATCGCCGTCTTATCTGGCACGGAGAAAAAAATGCAAACGAAATCGCAGAACTTCTTTCAAAAGCATCGGTTTACGTCTGGCCGGGGCATGGCGAAGCCTATGGTCTCGCCTATCTCGAGGCACAGGCTGCGGGCCTGCCGGTTATCGCCGAAGCGGTGGCCGGCGTCCCCGAAGTGGTAAAATCCGGAACCACCGGATTACTGACACCGGAAAATGATACAGCCGCCTATGCTGGAGCAATCGAAACYCTGCTCGGCRATGACAAGCGGCGTGAGGACTTGGCAAGKGCAGCCCGCCAGTTCGTAAAAAATGAACGATCTCTGGAAAACGCCGCAAGAGAACTGAACGATATCCTKTTGCGAGCAAAGGCACGAACATCATGAGTCTGGAAAAACTCGTAGCGGCACTGGATGAATGTGGACGACGCGGCATAACGGCCGATCTCTGGCTCAGGGACGACGATGCGGTGGAACCGACACCGGCGCTCGACACGCTGCTCGATCTTTGCAGCAACTTTTCCGCGCCGGTCACGCTTGCGGTTATTCCCGAGATGACGACGGACAAGCTCGCGCAGCACCTGGATACGACTGACATTGCCCATGTCGCCGTGCATGGCTGGTCCCATACGAACTATGCCACCGAGAAAGAAAAGAAACAGGAACTCGGATCACACCGTGACCTGTCCATCGTTCTCGACGAGTTGCAATCCGGACTGGAAAAACTGCACGATCTGCATGGCAGGCGTTTCGTGCCTATGCTCGTTCCGCCGTGGAACCGCATAGATGCCAATGTGGTGCAGGGACTGGCAGACCTCGGATATCGAGCGCTTTCGGTTTTCGGCCCGGAGAAAGACGCCGTGCCACCTTGCCTGAACACCCATGTCGACSTGATTGACTGGCACGGCAGCCGCGGTGGGCGCGAAGACGACATCCTTTTCGCCGAGACCGCCGCCCGCATCCTGCAGACTGCGGAGCACGGCGGCACRACCGGCATCCTCACCCATCATCTCGTGCATGATGACAACGTYTGGCGTTTTCTGAAACGGCTGTTMGAAATTACMGGCAAACATCCTGCCGCGCGCTGGCGTWCCTCGGCGGAACTCATCAACCAGATATCACCATGACTTCCAGGCAATCAGCAAACCACCCGTCCTGGTGGCAAGTTCGCGCCTGACAGCTTCGACCTCCTGCAACGCGGCGCGATCGGCGAGAGAAGCGGCAACAAACCCCGCCGGCGCAAGGCTGATGCTCCCAGCCCGAGCGATGACGGTAAAGATAAGCGGACCCGTCGACCACCAGGCTGGCGCACGCGGCATTTCCTCGAGAATTCTCGGAAACGCCTCCAGCATCCTGCGGAAAACCGGATGGCCGGCAGGTGTCGCAATGAAAGAGTTGGCAAGAAGCATGCTGCCCTGCCCGGTATCGCGCGGTGTTTCTTCATCRAACGCCGTCAGCCCTAYCAGTGGCAGGAAAGCATCGAAACTCGCATCATCCCGCGCCGGATACCAGTCGCAATCAAGATAGATGCCACCAAAACGCTCCAGCACGACATAGCGGGCCACATCGACAGCGCCGGGATAATCGCCGTCTTCCAGCATCGTCCTGAAGACGTCATTCGAAAACACGCCTTCCCGCTCAAGATCGGCCTCCCGCCAGAGGCGATATTCGTAACCATGCGAGGCGGCATGGGCGGCCCAGGCCTTGACCGATACGGGCGGGGCCTTGTCTCCGATCCAAATCTGGTGGATGCGCCTCGGCACGTYCTCCCTGCTTTTCAGATTGATAGMGCGGTGTTCCTCCGGGGAAAAATGCGCATATTTTGCAAGCACCTGCGGCGGCGGAACCAGCGTATATTGATAGCCGATCCTCGCGACCACATCGCCTTCAGCCTTGGCAAGACGCAGCCGTGCCGCATGCAGCCTGCGCGGCAGACCGAGCACTGTCCGCTCACCCATCAGGTGACCGTCCTTTACTGCAACCAGCGATAAGAGAAGCGCATGCGCTTCCGCATATTGTCCTTGGTTTTGCAACTGCCGGGCTCTATCCAGCTGGGCATCGTAATATTTCTTGTCGGACATGGATCCTCACCCGGGAACGTTCGTTAACATATCGCYAAACACAAGCCATCAGGCAAGCCATTGCAATTTGGAAGCCGGCTTTGAATTTGCTAAACAATTCGATGTTTCAGAGGCATAGACAGACAACAAACCCTACGATAACGTGCCTTTAAGCCCTCCTGAGCAAATTGTCACAAGACAACGATAAAGAGAGACGGCAAGGAACCCTTTAGCATGAGCGCAGGCGCAGATTTGCTCCGTATTGAAAATCTGCGGGTCTCATTTTCTCTTATGGGTGGCACGATTGACGCCGTGAGGGGTGCCAGCCTTCGCATTCTTCCGGGAAAAGTGACCGCGCTTGTCGGAGAATCCGGCTCCGGAAAATCCGTCATCGGCCAGACGATCATGGGCATCCACCCCAAGACGGCGCGCGTGAACGGACGCGTGCTGTTTACCGATCCAGCAAATGCCGCAGCCGGCCCCGTCGATCTGCTGCAACTGCCGAAGGACGGCCGGGAAATCCGCGCCATACGCGGAAATCGCATCGGGCTGATTTTTCAAGAACCCATGACGTCTTTTTCGCCGTTGCACACGATCGGCAACCAGATTGACGAAGCGCTGAGAATCCACAGCATCCTGTCGCCGGCCGAGCGCGCGGAAAAAATGTATGAGACGCTCGACCTTGTAGGGTTTTCCAACCCGAAGAAGGTCGTGAACATGTATCCCTTCGAATTGTCGGGCGGCATGCGCCAGCGCGCCATGATCGCCATGGCACTGATCTGTCGCCCCGCSCTTCTGATCGCCGACGAACCGACGACGGCTCTTGATGTRACCATACAGGCGCAAATCCTCAAACTCCTGCGCGATCTCCAGAGCCGGCTGAACATGAGCATGCTGCTCATCACCCACGATCTCGGCGTGGTGGCAAACATCGCCGACGAGGTTGCYGTGATCTATCAGGGCGAGATCATGGAAGCCGGAACGGTCGACGATATTTTCAAGGCACCGAGCCACCCCTATCTCAAGGGCCTGATGGCCGCCGTGCCGCATTTCGACATGAAGCCAGGTGAGAGGCTGAAGGCGCTTCGTGAGATCACCGTCGACCACGAAAGCCTTGTCGGCAAGAAGACCGCCGCAGTGAACAAGACCCCCGGCCCGCTCTTGACCGTGGAGAATATCAGCAAGACCTTCACGACCCGGAAGTCCAGCTGGTTCAGCCGCCGCGATGCCAATGCCACCAAGGCGGTCAACAGCGTCAGTTTTGAAATCCGCCGGGGAGAATGCCTTGGCCTCGTCGGCGAAAGCGGCAGCGGCAAGACAACCGTCAGCAAAATCCTCATGCGCGCCGTTCGCCCGGATGAAGGCTCCGTGACCTTTCACCGGCCGCAGGGCGATATCGACGTCCTCAATGCTAGGGACGGCGATCTAAAGGAATTGCGGTCGAAGATACAGATGGTCTTCCAGGACCCGATCTCATCGCTTTCACCGCGCATGACCGTGCGCAATATTTTGAGCGAGCCGCTTGAAATCCATGGACGGGGCGATGCGAAATACCGCGCGGAAAAAGTCCGTAATCTCGTCAAGGCCATCGGCCTTGGAGAAAGCGCGCTGAACCGTTATCCGCACAGTTTCTCAGGCGGCCAGAGGCAGCGTATCGGCATTGCCAGAGCCCTGGCGTTGGGTCCCGAACTGCTGATCTGCGACGAACCCGTTTCTGCCCTAGATGTCTCGGTGCAGGCGCAAATCCTCAACCTGCTCAAGGATTTGCAGAAGGACCTCGGACTTACCTACCTCTTCATCTCGCACAATCTGGCAGTTGTGGATTACATGGCGGACCGCGTGGCGGTGATGTGCGAGGGCCGCATCGTCGAGCTGGCGCCGCGGGAAATCATGATGCGCTCTCCGGTTCACCCCTATACAAAATCGTTGCTGGCGGCCGTGCCTTTTCCCGATCTCGACCGTCCGCTCGATTTCCGCACCATCGGCAAGATCAGCGCGACGGGCAAGTTCGACTGGGGCAAGCAATTCCGCGACGAGGGTGACGGCGAAATGATCTCTGCCGATCTTGGCGATGGCCATTTCGTTCTCGCAAATGGCAATGCCGACATCAGGGAGCTTCGCTCGTGATTACGCGCCGCACCACCCTTGCCTTGATGGCCTCCGTCTTTTTGCCGACCTATGCGCGCGCTGCCTATACCGACCCCGCCTACTTCAAGGAAAAGAGGGAAAAAGGTGAGCTGCCTGATATTGCCGAGCGCTTGCCGAAAAACCCGCGCGTCATCGATATGAAGGCGCTCGGCCGGGAGCCCGGAAAACACGGCGGTTCCGTGCGCATGCTGATCGGCGGCCAGCGCGATATCCGGCTTATGCCCATCAGCAACTATGCCCGCCTTGTCGGTTACGACGAAAAATTCGAGCTTCATCCCGACATTCTGGAAAGCTACGACGTTCAGGACGAACGCATCTTCACCTTCAAGCTGCGAGAAGGCCACAAATGGTCCGACGGCAGCGATTTAACGTCCGAGGATTTCCGGTATTTCTGGGAGGATGTCGCTCTCAACAAGGAAATTCACAAGGGTGGCCCGCCAATCGAACTGCTGGTCAACAACAATCCTCCCCAGATCGAAGTCATCGACCGGCTGACGGTGCGCTATACCTGGGAAGGCCCTAACCCCGATTTTCTGGCGAAGCTCGCAGCAGCATCGCCCGCGCGGCTTTTCCTGCCCGCCGCCTATATGAAGCAGTTCCACATCAAATATCAGACCGCGGAAAACCTCGCCAAGCTCATCAAGAAGAACAAGGCGGATGACTGGAGCGGGCTGCATATCAAGATGTCGCGGCAGGTCCGTCCGGAAAATCCCGCTCTGCCGACGCTGGACGCCTGGCGCAATACGACTTCGCCACCGGCCGAACAGTTCGTTTTCGAGCGCAATCCCTATTATCACCGTGTCGACGAAAACGGCCTTCAACTGCCCTATCTCGACCGGTTCCTGCTGAACGTCACCTCCTCCGACATCATCTCGGCCAAGACGGCGTCGGGTGACAGCGATCTGCAATATTTCGGCCTCGATTTCGCCGACTACACCTTCCTGAAGGATGCCGAAAAGCGCTTTCCTCTGAAGGTGAACCTCTACAAACGCTCTCAAGGGTCGCGCATTGCGCTTCTGCCCAATCTGAACTGCGCCGATCCTGTATGGCGGAGCTGTTTCCAGGACGTGCGCGTGCGCCGCGCAATGTCGCTCGCCATAAACCGGCACGAAATCAACATGGTCTGCTTTTACGGGCTGGCCAAGGAAAGCGCCGACACCGTCTTGCCGGAAAGCCCGCTTTACCGACCGGAATTTGCCGAGGCCTGGAGTGCCTTCGACCGGGCGATGGCCAACAGATTGCTTGACGAAGCAGGTCTCGATAAGCGCGACAGCGCCGGCTACCGGCTTCTGCCGGACGGCCGTCCAGCCTATATCATCGTCGAGACCACAGGCGAAAGCACGCTCGAAACGGACGTGATGGAACTGGTCACGGACCACTGGCGGCATATCGGCATTGCGGTTTCGGTCCGCCCGACCCAGCGCGATGTCTTCCGCAAGCGCGCCATGGGCGGCGAGGTGCTGATGTCGGTGTGGATGGGCATGGACAATGGCGTACCGACCCCCGACATGCTGCCTTCGGGCCTTGCGCCCACCGGCGACGACCAGTTGCAATGGCCGGTCTGGGGCATCCAYTATCTGTCCGGCGGGCGCGAGGGCAAGGAGCCTGACCTGCCGGAAGCAGCGCATCTGCTCGATCTCCTGAAAAAATGGCGCCGAAGCGTCACCGAGGAAGAGCGYGAGGCAATCTGGCTGGAAATGCTTGGTATCTACACGCAGCAGGTATTTTCCATCGGCATCGTCAACGGCGCGCTGCAACCCGTCGTCCATGTCAAACGCATGCGAAACGTGCCGGAAAAGGCGCTTTTCGGCTTTGAACCCACATCGTATCTCGGCATCTACATGCCGGATGCCTTCTGGTATGACGGAGACGCCTGATATGCTGCGGTATATTCTCAAGCGCATCCTCGTCATGATCCCCACGCTGATCCTGATCTCGATGCTGGTCTTCACCATCATCGAATTGCCGCCGGGCGATTATTTCGAAAGCTACGTCGCCGAACTGCGCGCCATGGGCGAGACCGCAAACCTTGCCGAAATCGAGGAGTTGCGCGTCCGCTATGGCTTCGACCAGCCGGCGCCGATCCGTTACTTCCGCTGGGCAACCGGCATGCTGGTTGGCGATTTCGGTTATTCTTTCGAATATCAGCTGCCGGTAAACGAGGTTGTGGGAGACCGTCTGTGGTTGACCGTTCTGGTGTCCTTCGTCACCATCATCGTCACCTGGATTCTTGCCTTCCCGATCGGCATCTACTCCGCCACGCACAAATATAGCTGGGGCGACTACGGCCTGACCTTCCTCGGTCTGCTTGGCATCGCCATCCCCAACTTCATGCTGGCGCTGATCCTGATGTATTTCGCCAATATCTGGTTCGGCATCTCCATCGGCCATCTGATGGATCGGGAATATCTGAACCAGGCGATGAGCTGGCCAAAGTTCAAATCGATTCTCGAACATATCTGGATACCCGTCCTCATCATCGGAACGGCGGGCACGGCCGGCATGATCCGCCGCCTGCGCGCCAACCTCTTGGACGAGTTGCAGAAACAATATGTCGTAACCGCCCGCGCCAAGGGGCTTCACCCTTTCAAAGTGCTGATCAAATACCCGCTGCGCATGGCGCTGAACTTCTTCATCTCGGACATCGGCTCGATCCTGCCCGCCATAATATCAGGCGCGGAAATCACTGCAGTCGTGCTGTCACTCGAAACAACCGGTCCGATGCTCATCCGGGCGCTGCAAAGCCAGGACATGTACCTGGCCGGCTCTTTCCTGATGTTCCTTGCTTTCCTCACGGTGATCGGCGTTCTTGTGTCGGATATCGCCCTTGCCATACTTGACCCGAGAATCCGCTTCGGAGGTGGTAACGTCAAATGACTTCATCCATCCCGACATCCGGCGAAGCACTGCCCCACTACGTTTCGACGGCGCCGTTCGACCCGTCGCTCATCGAACCCAATACGTCCGGAATGGCGGCCTTCAGCAAGGCGTCGCAGCTGCGGCTCATGTGGTGGCAGTTCCGCCAGCACAAGATCGCCGTCTGGTCCGGCGCCTTTCTGGTGGTGCTTTATCTTTCGATCCTGATCAGCGAGTTCCTCGCGCCTTACAATCTTCACACMCGCAATATCGAGCATATCTACGCCCCACCCCAGGCCATTCACCTTTTCAATGACGGAAAATTTGTCGGGCCTTTCGTCTATGGTCGGGAAATGACGCTCGACATGGACAATCTGCGGCGTGTCTACCGGGATGTGCCGACGGATATCCAGCCGCTGCGTTTCTTCTGCAAGGGCGATACCTATCATTTCTGGGGCATGATCGAGGCTAGAACCCACCTCGTATGTCCGGCCGAAGGTGGTGAATTGTTCCTGCTCGGCACCGACCGGCTTGGACGAGACGTGCTGTCGCGAATCATCTACGGCGCGCGCATCTCGCTGACGATCGGCCTTCTCGGTGTCGCCATGAGCTTCGTTCTCGGCATTGTGATCGGCGGWCTTGCAGGTTATCGCGGCGGCACTTTCGATCTCATCGTCCAGCGTATCATCGAAGTCCTGCAATCCATTCCGAGCATTCCGCTGTGGCTCGCACTCGCAGCAATCATGCCGGTGACCTGGAGTCCGATCCTCGTCTATCTCGGCATCACCATCATTCTCGGCATGCTGGACTGGACGGGACTGGCGCGCGCCGTGCGCTCCAAATTGCTGGCATTGCGCGAGGAAGACTATGTTTTGGCTGCACAACTGATGGGCGCCGGCACACCGCGCATCATCGGCAGGCACCTTATCCCCGGCTTCATGTCACATCTGATCGCCTCGGCGACGCTGACGATACCGGGCATGATTCTCGGCGAAACCGCGCTGAGCTTCCTTGGTCTCGGCCTCAGGCCGCCGATCACAAGTTGGGGAATTCTGCTCACGGAGGCGCGCAGCGTCAGCGTCATTGCGCTATATCCGTGGCTTCTCATCCCGACGATTCCGGTTGTTCTCGTCATTCTGGCCTTTAATTTCTTCGGTGACGGACTACGTGATGCTGCGGATCCCTTCAGATAAAATGGAACACGCCTTGATAAACTGCTCTTCCGCCATCGCCTTTTTTGGGAAAGGCAAAAAGAGGTGTGGCCGATGACCTCCCGTCTGAACGACGCACGCATCCTCATGTACAGCCACGATTCCTTCGGTCTCGGACATCTGCGGCGCTGTCGCACGATCGCTCACGCGCTGGTGGAGGATTATCGCGGCCTCAACGTGCTTATCATTTCGGGTGCGACTATCGCCGGCGCCTTCGATTATCGCGCTCGTGTCGATTTCGTGAAAATCCCGAGCGTCATCAAGCTGCGCAACGGCGAATACACCTCCATGGACCGGCATATCGATCTTCAGGAAACACTGAAGATGCGCCGCTCCATCATCTATCACACTGCCGAAAGCTTCCAGCCGGATATCTTCATCGTCGACAAGGAGCCCATGGGTCTTCGTGGCGAGGTGGAGGAAACGCTCGCGTATCTCAAGCGACAGGGAACCAAGCTTGTCATTGGCCTGCGTGACGTCATGGACGCACCGCAGCTGCTTGAAGCGGAGTGGAAGCGCAATGACGTGATGACCAAGATCGGCAAGTTCTATGACCACGTCTGGATTTATGGCCCGCCGGACTTCCACGACCCCTTGACGGGGCTCGACGTTCCCCAGACCGTTCGCGACAAGATGGATTTCGTCGGCTTCCTGCAACGCTCCAAAACGCAGGCGGAAACCGTGGCGCACCGGCCGGAGGGCGACTATCTTCTCATCACCACCGGCGGCGGCGGTGACGGCAGCGAATTGATCGATGACGTCATCAACGCCTACCGTCATGATAGCGAACTGACGCACAAGGCGCTSGTGGTGCTCGGCCCTTACATGCCGGCAGACCAGCGCCAGCGATTCATGAGCAGTGTTGCCGATATTCCGTACATCGAGATCATCGAATTCGACAACCGCATGGAAGACCTCGTTGCCGGCGCTCAGGCCGTCGTGTCGATGGGCGGCTACAACACCGTCTGCGAGATATTGTCGTTCGACAAGCCTGCCCTCGTCGTGCCGCGCACGGTGCCGAGGGAGGAGCAGCTTATCCGCGCAAGCCGCGCGTCGGAGCTCGGCCTTTTCGACATGCTTTTACCTGAGGATGCCGAGAATCCGGCRAAAATGGCGGCAGCTCTTAAAGCGCTGCCGAATCGCGCGCCGCCTTCCGYCAATTCGCAGGACCTGAAGCTCGATGGTCTGGAAAACATTTCGAAACGGATAGCCGAATGGCTGCCGCCCGAGGGCGACAAGGTGCCAATAACGCTGACGGCGTGACCGGCTCCCCGACAACCACCGCTTCAAAAGAGACACGCGCAACGTGACCGACACAAAAAAAATCGTGGTGCTCCTCAAGGGCTATCCGCGCCTGTCCGAGACTTTCATCGCCCAGGAACTTCTGGGGCTTGAAAAGGCTGGCCTTACGCTGGAACTCATGTCCATGCGCCGCCCGACGGATAAAAAACGCCACCCCGTTCACGATGAAATCCGCGCACCCGTGACCTACCTGCCGGAATATCTGCATGACGAGCCCATCCGCGTGCTGAAGGCCCTGTGGGCATGCCGCAAAAAGCCAGGCTTCACCAAGGCGCTGCGTCGGTTTTTCAGCGATCTGCCGCATGATCTCAGCCGCAACCGCTTCCGCCGTTTCGGGCAGGCGGCCGTGCTGGCGCACGAATGGCCCGTAGATGCCGGGTGGCTGCATGTCCACTTCATCCACACACCCGCCTCGGTCGCCGCCTATACCCATCTTATCACCGGCACGCCCTGGACGATTTCGGCTCACGCCAAGGATATCTGGACCTCCAGCGACCGGGACCTTGCCGCAAAGCTGGAAAGCGCCCGCTGGGCCGTGACCTGCACCGCRAGCGGCTTTCAGCATCTTCGCACCCTTTCCGGCGTCAAGCAGAATGTGCATTTGAGCTATCACGGTCTYGATCTCACCCGCTTCCCGCATTTCGACACKCCGCGTCCGCAAAGAGATGGATCGGACGCTCATGATCCGGTCAGGATTTTGAGTGTTGGACGGGCCGTCAAGAAAAAGGGCATCGATATTCTGTTGCAGGCTTTGGCCTCGCTTCCACAGGACATCCATTGGCGTTTCACCCATATCGGTGGCGGCGACGAACTTGCCGGGTTGAAAAAACTCGCCGACGAGCTTGGCATCGCCGACAGGATCGTCTGGACCGGCGCCATGGACCAGAAACAGGTGCTGGAGAATTACCGCGAGGCCGACCTCTTCGCCCTTGCCTGCCGCATCACCAGCGATGGTGACCGAGACGGTCTTCCCAATGTGCTGGTCGAGGCCGCCAGCCAGGCACTGACCTGCATTTCCACCAATATATCAGGCATTCCGGAATTCTTCGTGGACTGTGAAAACGGCCTGCTGACGGAGCCCGAAAATCCGGTTGCCTTCGCCGAGGCTCTGCGCACGGCGATTACCGATCCGCAATTGCGTGAGCGTCTGGGTAGTGCGGCGGAAAACCGTGTGCGAACCGCCTTCGACAACCGCACCAGCATTGCCGAGTTGAAGACGCTGTTCGAAACCGAGTGGGAAAAAACGCCATGACCGATACGGAAAAGCGCCCTTCCGTTTTCTTCTACGTCCAGCACCTTCTGGGCATCGGCCATATCGCCCGCGCCAGCCGCGTTGCCAACGCCCTTCAGGCTGATGGTTTCGATGTCGTTCTGGTGACAGGCGGCACCCCGGTTCCCGGCTTTCCGGGCGAAGGCATCCGCCATGTCGAATTGCCGCCGATCGCCGTCAGCGACGGCAGCTTTTCCGGCCTTGTCGATAGTTCCGGCAAACCGGTCGATGACGACTTCAAGAAGCTTCGAACGGATATGCTGATCGGCGCCTATCACGGCGCAAAGCCGGATATCGTCATCATAGAGGCCTTCCCCTTCGGCCGCAGGCAGGTGCGTTTCGAATTGCTGCCGCTTCTGCACGAGATCGAGGACAGTGAACCACGCCCGCTCGTCATGACGTCGCTGCGCGATATTCTGCAGGAAAAAACCAAACCCGGCCGGGACGAAGAAACCGTGTCGCTGGTGAAGAAACATTTCGACGCAGTGCTGGTCCACGGAGATCCGGATTTCGTCCGGCTGGAGGAGACCTTTCCCCTTGCCGGCGAAATCAGCCAGCGCGTTGTCTATACCGGCCTCGTCGCGCCGCTGCCATCGCCGGAACCGGCGGAAAAATTCGATATCGTCGTTTCCGCTGGCGGAGGTGCCGTTGGTGCAGCCCTTATCCGGGCCGCACTTGAGGCATCGCCTCTGCTGGAAGAGATCAAAAGCTGGTGCCTCATAACCGGCCCCAACATGCCGCAGGCAGATTTCGATGCGATCTCGGTGCAGGCGCCCGAAAATGTGTCCATCTTCCGCTTCCGCAAGGATTTCGCAAGCCTGCTTGCCGGCGCGCGGCTTTCGGTTTCGCAGGCCGGTTACAACACCGTCTGCGATATTCTACAGGCAAAATGCCGCTCGCTTCTGATCCCGTTTGCGGCCGATGGCGAAACGGAACAGAGCGCCCGCGCCGAACGGCTGGCGCGGCTGGGGCTGGCACAGGTGCTGGAAGAGAAGGATATCTCTGCGCAATCCATGGCCGATGCCATCAGGGCGGCATTGGCCCTGCCGGGACCGGATGTGATCCACCTCGATCTCGATGGCGCCGCAGGAACGGCTAGAGCTTTACGCCGCCTTTTTGATGAGCGGTGAGGATCGCCTTTAACTCTCGAACGGCCTCTTCATCSGTGCCCTTGCGCCCCGCGCCGGTGAAACCGAGTTTCGCCACCCGGCTTTCCGGATCGTAAAACGGAATGGCGGAACAGGATGCGTGGATCTCCGTAATGGGAAAGCGGTCCAGCAATGTCTGCACGACTGGTGGACGCACCCCGGCCCCCGGCATGATGACAATCCGCCCGGCGGCAAGCTCGGATAATCGSGCCAAGGTCTCGATGCCCTCAAGCGCMGAACGCGCGCCCCCGGACGTCAGAATTCTCGGGAARCCCAGCGCGATAGCGGCYTCCAAGGCTTCATCCATGTCGGGAACAACATCGATCGCCCGGTGCAGCGTCATATCGAGCCCGTCGGCGTGGCGGCGCAGTTCTTCGAGCAGGGGAATATCGAGCGAGCCATCGCCAAGCGAGGCACCGAGCACCACGCCGGAAAGCCCCGCCGCGCGCGCCGCATCGATATCGCGTTTCATCACATCGGCTTCGTCGCGCGTAAACACAAAATCCCCGGCGCGCGGCCTGATCATCACGCTCACCGGCAGGGCGTAGGCCGCCGCCCGGTGCATGAAACCCGCAGACGGCGTCACACCGCCACCGGACAATGCCGCGCAAAGTTCTATTCGGTCGGCCCCACCCCTGACCGCCGCTTCCAGACCGGCCACGTCGTCCACGCAAATCTCGAGAATCATCGTAACCTCTTTCTTTTGAATGTGCCGTGTTTTCGCGCCGGCTTATCCGAAAACCGCCCACACTTTTCGGTCCGACGCTCTACCTGCGGCGGCCCTTCCCATCAAGCGCGTAGAGCATGTAAACGCCGCCGAGACCCACAACCGCTCCCAGGATTGAAGTGCCTGAATAGCTCGTGACGAGCGTGCCGACGGCAAAAATCAGCGCACCCAAACCCGCGCCGAGGAAGATGTTGACGGCAATCAGCGAGCTGCCAAGCCCCGGCCGATCCGCAATCAGTTCCTGCAGATAGGTGATCGGGATACTGATGATGGCGGCTGCGCCGAGCGCGCTGATCAAGGTCTGCGCATAGATATGCCAAGGTGCCGTCGCGAGCCCCTGCAGGATGAGGTAGATGGCATAAAGCCCCGCTCCCGCCGCAAGGGTTAGCGTTTGCGGCACCTTYTTTTCGATCCAGCCCCACAGCAGRATGAAGACGATTTCCAGCGCGGCAACGATGCCMGCGACGATACCGATATCCGCGACCGTTCCCTTTGCCTGACCCGTTATGATGAGCGAGCGGATGGAATCATTGAGATGCAGCATCGAGCAGATGAGCGCGATGGCGATGATCCGCAGCARCACCCGTCGCTCCCCGATTTCCGCAAGTGAAGCGCGGACACCGAAGCGTGCCTGCGTGTTCACCGATGCCGGCGTGGCCGTGCGCGGCAGGCAGAAGGCGACAAGCAGAAAGCAGATAAGCGCGCARATGCCTGAGAACAGGAAAGCCAGCAGCATATTGCCGGARTTYACCAGAAAAATACCGACGATACCMGGCACCAGCACCCATGAAAGCGAAATCGTGGCCCGCATGATCGAATTCACGGCGATCATGTCGCCCGTCGAAAGATTGCGGGCATCGGCGCGCACATGCGCGAAAATCAGAGAGTTCATYGCCCCGAAAATCGGCAGGAGCAGCAGCTTYGCGGTCACGAAGGCGGTGGCATTACCAACGAGATAAACCAGCARATAGCCGCTGACGCCGAAGAGCGCGATCAGCAGCATGGGTTTGCGATATTCGCCGAGCCGGTCTGCAACGATGCCCATCAGGACGCTGGCGCTGACATTGATGATGGCGGCAAACAGCATCAGCAGGGAATAGACGGTGTTGCTGAGCCCGATTTCGCGAATGCCGATCACCGCCTGATAGGGGGCGGTGGCGGCATTCGAAAATCCGAAGAACAGGATGGCGAGCGCCCCGATGCGGATCGACGGATTGTTGAAAACGAGGGAAAGAGCCGACGGCATGAAGGTTCGCCTGAGATGATCCGGCACSGCCGGATCGCTGAATGAAATGCTATCGAACCGCTGTCATCGCCAGCGGGCCGAAAGGATGGGTTTCGGGATATAGTTGAAATGCGGTTTCCATGGGTAAAAATCGCCATCCCGGCGGCGATTGGCGAGGTTTTCGATATCCTGATTGATAACCCCCTCCGTCAACGCCATGAGATTGGGATTGGCGATGGGCGCAAGCTCCGGCGAAAGATAACCTGACTTGACGACCAGCAGCCTTACCGCCTTCGGATCGAAGCCCAGACGGGTGAAATCCGCGATCATGTGATAGGGCCTGCGCCTTGCAGCCAGAATGACGGTAATGCCATCGATGACGACTACCGCYTGCCGCTGATCGGAAGCACCTGGATCGTCCAGTTTCAGGACCTTGGCTTCGACAGTGATGGAAGGGCTTTCGGGATCGAGACTGCCGCCGATCTTCAGGGAAAGCGCCGCGCCCTCGCCCGCCGCAAAACAGGCCTCGACCGCCGGCCTGTCGGTGATGCCGCCGATCAACGCGCCCTGCCAATTGCGCGCAATCAACGCCGCCAGAACATCGGCGCGATCGCCCACCCCGCCGCCGGTCGGATTGTCGCCGGAATCCGCCAGAATGATCGGCCCGGTTGTTGTTTTTTCCGCAATATCCATGATGACCTCGAGCGGTTCGGTCACGGGACCGAAACGGAAATCCTGTCGGGCATTCCAGTAGGATTGCGCAATCTCCGAGGCGACCSCCTGCGCGGCCTCCCTGTCCGTCCCGGTCACGACAGCGCAGGCCGTCGCCCTTGGTTCATCGGCCCAGACGTAGCCGATCATGAAATTCGCATCCCAAATGCCGGGCCGCGCATCGTAGTCCGGCAAGACGGCATAGAGGCTTTTGGCCGGTTCATCTTCCGTGGAGGTTTTTTCACCCGGCAGGAGAACGGGGATTTTCGCCCATGCCACACCGGGCTTCTCGCCCGTTTTCAGAGCCTTGATGAGCATCGTCCACGCCCGCACCATCGTCTCGCGCACATCGATATGCGGCGCAGTTCGGTAGCCGGCGAAAATATCCAATTGGTCGATGATCGACTGGCTGACATTGCCGTGCAGGTCGTAGCTGGCGGAAATGATCACATCCGGTCCGACTACGGCGCGGGCGCTGGAAATCCAGTCCCCTTCCGCATCGTCCATTCCATCGACATTCATCGCGCCATGCATGGCGAGATAAAGCCCGTCGAGCGGCAGGCAAGCCTTGAGACGCTCCAAGAATTCCTGCTTGAACGCATCATAGGCCGYGCGCGACACGGGACCACCCGGCACYGCCCGCGCATGCAGAAGCGGCAACACCTCCGCCCCGCCTTCGCCGAGGAAATTGAAATATTCGGCTTCCAGCAACTCCGTCCCGCGAAAGACGCGAAAATCTTCCTGACGCATCAGCACCGGCGAATAGGTGCTGCATTCGGTATGAATTCCACCAACGGCAATACGCATCTCGCCTTCCTCTCAATAGACCGGGCTCAAGCGGACGATGGCGGAGAAACGCAGCCAGTCCTTCTGCGCTTTCGGCGTCCACGCCGCCTCGGCAATGGCGGGCAGTCTCGGGAAAACCAGATGGTTGAAATAGGCGCGGTTGAGGAAATGCTCGGACCAGATGCAGGCCTGAACGCCTTTCATTCGCTCCTTCAATTCCTCGGGGAACTCACCCACTGCCTCGTAAGCATATGTATGCGACGGCGGAACGGTGCCGGCCCAGCTTGCGCCCGGCTCCTGCCAGGCTTCATCCTGCACCATGTCGAGATAATAGGCCTGTCCCGGCGTCATCACGACGTCATAGCCCTGCTTTGCAAGCTCCAGGCCAACTTCCGGCTTCTGCCAGGCCATCAGCAATGTTCCCGAGGGATCGACACCGCCGCCGTGCGAAACTTCGTCCCAGCCGGCAAGCTGGCGGCCGCGCTCATGCAGCATCCCCTGAATACGTTTCATGAAATAGGACTGGATACCGAAGGTGCCGTCGAGGCCTTCCTTTTCCATCAACGACTTGGCAAGCGGCGAGGCAAGCCAGGAGCCATCTGCTACCTCGTCGCCGCCGATATGGATCAGCCGCGAGGGGAAAAGCTCCACCATCTCGTCGAATATCTTGCCAAGGAATTCATAGGTCGGCTCGATGGCGGGATTGAGCGCATTGTTGGGATAGCCCTGTACGGAGCGATAGCTGTCCGGCGCTTCCTGCCCATCCGTCAGCTCCGGATAGGCAACGAGAGTCGCCGTGCTGTGGCCGGGAATATCGACCTCCGGCACGATTTCGATGTTCAGTGCCGCCGCATGCGCGACGACCATGCGAACATCATCCTGCGTGTAATAACCGGAAACCGGCTCAGCCCCATTGCCGAGCTGCGGCAGAAGCGGCGCATCCGGGCCGCGCGTCGCGCCGACTGTCGTCAGCAGCGGGTAAGCCTTGATTTCGAGACGCCAAGCCTCGTCATCCGTCAGGTGCCAATGGAACCGGTTCATGCGCAGCCATGCAAGAATGTCGATCAGCCGCACGACATCACCGGTCGGATAGAATTGTCGCGAGACATCCAGATGGCAACCGCGCCAGCTGTAACGCGGCGCATCRGCGATGGTGCCKGAAACCGGGAAACGGAATTTGGTATCGGTGCGCGCGCCGTGCAGCAATTGCGCRAGCACAGTCAGGCCGTATTGCAGACCTGCAGCGGCCGAATATTCCACGACGACGGCGTCATCAGAGAAAGACAGGCGATAACCTTCCGCTTCCAGACCGCTATGTTGCTTGAAACGAAGCGGTTTGCCCTCATGAACAGGCGCGAGGCTGAAAGGCACGTGACCAACGGCAAAAAGCCTGCGGAACAGCGACGAAACAGTTTCCACCGCAAGCACTTCTTCCTTGCCTGCCTCTTCCGTCGGGAAGAGTGCGACGGGGAAGTCTTCGCCCGGCGCGGCATCGATTTCCGCAGGCCAGGGCTGGATGGCGAAGGGCAGATCGAGCTTTCCTTCGGGAAGCAGGGCTGGCGCCGGCTCGCTATGGCGCCCGTCAAGCATCAGGTCAGCGACATCAACCGCGCGATGTGTGCCGTCGGCAAGGCTGATATAGGCGGATTTCGCACCGTCTGTGCGATGGCGGGCAGGCCTGAGCAGGCCGTCAACGGTAAAACGCCACGATTTCCCGGCTTCGAGCACGAAACCCGTTGGCGGCGCAAATTCATGGAAATTGGCATTGCGGCGCAGATAGACGGCATTGCCGCAGACGGGCTTGTCGATAGTCCGCGTCAGCGACGTATAGACGATCCGGAAATCCTTCACCGGCTCGCTGGAAAGATTGAACAGGGTGAAGGTGAAGCCACCCGATGCGGAATCTTCGAGCGGATGCCATGAGTTTTCGAGACGAAATTGTGCGAGCGCCATGATGCTCCCCTTTATTGTGCTTCAAGCCCGAGAGGACTTCGGTCAGTAGTGTTCGGATTGTGAGAAAGTGCGGGCGAGCGGCGCCTGCCCTGCCGTCAGGCCGCAATCCACCGGCAGGCATACGCCGCTGATGGCCGCTGCCTGTGGCCCGACTAGAAAAGCGACGGCGTTGGCGACATCCTCAGGCCTCACGATGCGCTGCAACGGATACCAGTGCTTCGCTTCCTCGAAGACCTGAGGGTTGACTGCCGCCCGCGCTTCCCAAGCCTGCGTGCGCACGGTTCCTGGAGCAACAGCATTGGAACGAATGCCGAATTTTCCATATTCGACAGCGATCAGCTTCGTCAGATGGATCAAGCCTGCCTTTGCTGCGCTATAGGCGGGATGGCCGAACACAGCCATGCCGTTGACGGAGGTGATATTGATGACAGACCCTTGCGTGCGCTTAAGCGCGTCCTCGAAAGCCCTGAAGCAGAGAAACGGTGCTTCCAAGTTAAGGGCATTGTCCTTGCGCCATATCTCTGCGGTCGTGTCGTGCAGGCTGACGGCCCTTGCAGCACCAGCATTGTTGACGAGGGTCGCGACATCACCCAGCTCCGCAACCTCCAAGGCCAGCCTTGCAAGATCCTTCGGATCGGTGACGTCGCAGGTTTTCGAAACGAAGGCGGAACCGGAAAGCAGGGAAAGCGCATTGGAAAGGGCGTCGGGATCGATATCCACCAACACCACCTTCGCGTGGCTTTCAGAAAGCGCCGCGGCAATTGCCCGGCCGATGTCGCCCGCCGCGCCCGTTACGACGGCGACCTGGTCTTTCCTGTCCTGCATGTCATGCTACTCCTTCGAAGCTTTCCAGAGCGGGTTTTGAGGTCAAGCCGCTCTACATCTTTGTTTTTATGCATTTTCCGGGCGTGAAACCGCTACGCGGCTCACTGGAAATGCTCTAGTCACCCAGCAATTGCCGGTCGTCCGGATCACGATGCTCCACAAGCTGCTGCTTGATGTGCCGCAGGGTCACCATCGACCGCTGCCGGTGGTGATAGGCAGCTAGCGTCGCCAGAACATCAACCGCCGCCAGATAGGCATAACGCGATGATGTTGGGCGGAAGATATTGTTTCCCTCAGGCACGTTGACGGCCACCACCATATCGGCGGCCAAGGCGACGGGCGTATCGCTCTGGGTCAGCGCGATGGTGGTAACCCCCATTTCCCGCGCCAGCCTGAAGCACTTCACCAATTCCATGTTGCGGCCGGAAAAGGAGGATCCGATGATGACGTCTTCCTTCCGCGCAGCGGCAGTCATCATCAATTGCATGCTGTGATCGGCGCTGGTCGAAACTCGCAGGCCAAGGCGAAACAGCCGGTTCTGRATTTCCGAKGCGATCATCGAGGAATTACCACCGGCTCCAAACGCGTAGATCATGCCGCTATTGGCAATCCGTACGGCCGCTTCGTCGGCTAGGGCGGGATCGAGCGTCTTGTGCAGCAGGAAAAGCGCCTCCTGCGCCTTGGCAAGCACTTCCTCGGCGACGTCCGACGGGCCCGTGCTGGTCGGTTCCGAGGTGAGGTAGCGGATGCCGACATAAGCGGTCTTGGCAAGGCTGACCTTGAAATCCGAAAAGCTCTGGCAACCCAGACGGCGGCAGAACCGCGTCAC
Organism: Agrobacterium sp. MCAB5; assembly: GCF_052114365.1. Classification (NCBI taxonomy): domain Bacteria; kingdom Pseudomonadati; phylum Pseudomonadota; class Alphaproteobacteria; order Hyphomicrobiales; family Rhizobiaceae; genus Agrobacterium; species Agrobacterium sp. MCAB5. The sequence goes on along the minus strand of NZ_JBFREP010000014.1, from coordinate 37,474 downwards.
AGTTGGCGGGGAAACCTCGGCGCGGGCGGCAAGCTCGATGATCGATGCATTGACCGCAAACTCGAAGTCCGAAACCAGGATATCGGCGATCCGCCGCTCCGATTGCGAGAACTGTCCCCTGTCGTCTTGAATCTTTGCGAAAATATCCATGCTCACCGGTCTCCGTTCCGCCAAAACTTAAGGCTTGGCCCCGTTTCCGATGCACCCTAATCCGAGACGCCCGTCAACCGTACACACCCATGAATCGACCATGTTTCGCCCCGTTGACGACACGCCGGACACCTTTGATTTGAAAATTATTTTCTCTGTTGATTGCGAGATGAGCATATGCCAACAATATTCGCCAGAGAAATATCCAAATCTTGAAAATAATTTCAACAACGGACCTGAATCATGCGCGACCCATTCAAAAACCCTTTTCCCGAGACAGACGTCGCCCGCCACTCCATCTGGGACATGCTGGTAACGCGGGATATCGACGCCTTCCTCACTGCCGACTGGTCGAAAGTCGCGGATGATTTCGTAAAGGACGGCTTTCTCGGCATCAACGCCAACCGGGATGCAAACCCGGACAACTGGCGCCTGTCCTTCCCCTCGCTTGACGCCTATCGCGACGAATGGCTGCGACAGGCGCAGGATTTCCAGACCCAGCAATTCGCTGAAGACCCGCGCAATGCGATCTTCACCACCACCACGCTGGAAGAAATCGAAGTGGAAGGTGAGACCGCGCTGGTTCGCAAGAAGTTCGACGGCGGGCTTCGCAAGGCCGACGGCAGCTTCGACGTCATGAAATGGCAGACGCTCTATTATTGCCGACTGCATGAGGGCCGCTGGAAAATCAGCGGTTTCACCGGATACATGCCCAATCCCATGCCGTGATCCAGCGGACCTGCCAGACCGATTTGAACGCCGGGCCGAAAGCCCGGCGTTGCTTTTTCGTCTGGAGGACGAAGGCCGCTGAAAAACGATAGCGTCGCAGAAAACCGGGCATGGCGAGACAGATTTCATGGCCCGGTTCCCGCCCTTTATTGTATCAGTTTGAGGACAGAAAGATCGACACGCCGTTCGAGCGATGTGCCGCTTTCATCAAACAGATGGCAATCCGACGCCTTAATACCGGTGACGATGGTTTCATCGACGACAACAGGCGCAGAACCGGAAAGAAGCGCGCAATAATTTTCACCCGTGGGCGCGACGCCATAAGCGATCGTATTCACACCCAGCCGCTCGATAACGCTGGGCGCGACCTTGATATTCAGGTCGGCCGTTTCGAGACCGGTGTGTTCCGGGCGAATGCCGAGCGTCAGTTGCGTTCCTTCAAGACCGGCGCGCGGCTCCACCGGCACGGTGATTGTCTGGCCCTCATACTCCACGGTCACACCATCGGCGCTGACGGATTTGCAGGTGACCTTCAGGAAATTCATTTTCGGATTGCCGATGAAACCGGCGACGAACAGGTTTGCGGGCTTGTGGTAAAGTTCCAGCGGCGCCCCGACTTGGGAGATTTCGCCCGCATTCAGCACCACGATGCGGTCGGCCATGGTCATGGCTTCCACCTGGTCATGCGTCACGTAGATCATCGTCGCCTTCAGCGTCCGATGCAGATTGGTGAGCTCGATACGCATGTCGGCGCGAAGTGCGGCGTCAAGGTTGGAAAGCGGCTCATCGAACAGGAATATCTTCGGCTCGCGAACGATGGCGCGGCCGATCGCTACACGCTGGCGCTGGCCGCCGGACAACATGCCGGGACGCTGCTGCAGGCGCTGGTCGAGTTGCAGGATCTTGGCGACGGCCTCGACCTTTTCCTTGATCTTGCCCTCTTCCATCTTTTCGACGCGGAGGGGAAAAGCGATGTTTTCAAAAACYGTCATATGCGGATAGAGCGCATAGGACTGGAACACCATGGCGATGCCGCGTCTAACCGGCGGCAAGTCATTGACCTTCACACCGTTGATGACGATGTCGCCGGCGGAAATATCCTCAAGGCCGGCGATCATGCGCAGCAATGTGGATTTACCGCATCCCGAGGGGCCGACAAAAACGACGAACTCGCCATCCCTGATGTCGAGCTGAACGCCCTTGATGACTTCGAAATGTCCATAGTTCTTGCGGACGTTGTTGAGATAAAGCTGACCCAAAACTTGCCTCTCCCGTCACCAGCCGACATCAGGCTGCGTTCAGAGACGTTCCGCGACACGGAAAAATCGCGYCTTATCGGAACCGTTAAAACACACGAGAAGCTCCTGCCGTCATAGCGGCGGGTATTCTCGCAACGAATTATGAGGTTGCGGGCGACCTGCGCCCGCAACCGTATAAAWGTGGATTACTTGTACTGCTCGAGAGCGGCAGAGGCCTTCTTTGCGGCATCTTCCGGTGTCGCCTTGCCGGTAACGACAGACTGCACCATCTCAATCATCGTGTCCTGGAAGCCCTTGTAGTCAGTGAAGAGCGGCTCGGGACCGCCATAGGCGATACCGTCGATCAGCGGCTTCCAGAAGGGGTCCTTGGCGATGAACTCATCAACCTTCGGCGACGGACGAAGCGGGGTCAGGCCAGCGCCGCCCTGCAGTTCGTATTCGCCCTGCGGGCCGGGAGAAGTGATGAACTTGGCGAATTCGGTCGCCTTTTCTTCGACACCGGTTCCCTTGAAGATCGCGAGGCTGTCGGTGATGAGCAGCGTGCCGGGACCCTTGGCTTCAGGGCCGAGCGGCAGGGTTGCGATACCCCAGTTGATCTTGGTTTCCTGCAGGCGRGTTGCRGCACCCGATCCCGCCTGGATCATGCCAACCTTGCCATCGAGGAAGATGGCGCGGATTTCGTTCTGCTCGTAGGCCGTCGGACCTTCGACGGAGTAAGGCGTGATGTCCTTGTAGGCCTTCAGAGCTGCAAGAACCTGCGGGCTGTCGACGGTGATCTTGTCGCCGTCKATGACCTTGCCGTTATTGGTGTAAACCCAGTGCATGAACTGGTGCATGGTGTTGTCGAAGGTCTTGGCGGGCAGACCATAACCGGCGACGCCGGTCTTTTCCTTGATCTGCTTGGCAAAGGCGATCTCTTCAGCCCAGGTCTTCGGCGGCACTTCCGGATCGAGACCGGCCTGCTTGAAGAGGTCCTTGTTCCAATAGAGCGCCTTGGTCGAGAAGGCGACGGGCACGCCCCACTGCGTATCCTCGAAGGTAACCGTGTCGACGATGTTAGGATAATAGGTCTTCTTTTCGTCTTCGGTCATCGGCACCGGAACGATGAGGTCGTTCTGTGCGAACTGCTTCAGCGTGCGCGAACCGACATAGGCCATGGCGACCGGAGTGCCGGCGGCTGCGAGAGTCGTTGCCTTGTCCTGGCACTGCGCCCAGCCGACGACTTCCGGAACGACCTTCCAGCCGGCATTCTTGCCTTCCCATTCCTTGATGTATTTTTCATGGATGGGGTCCATCTTGTCGCCGCAATAGATCCAGCTGATCTCCTTGTCGGCGGCGTGTGCCGCCACCGTGCCAAGGGCAGTGGAACCGGCAAATGCGAAGGCGCAAAGCGCCAATCCGTAATGTTTCAGTGCCATAGATAGTCTCCCGTTTTCTGGTGGTCGTTCCTATTGTTGATTATTTCACCGCGCCGGCGGTAAGCCCGCTGACGAGATAGCGTTGCATGAAGAAGATGACGACCATGGCCGGCGCAATGCCGACGAAGCTGGCCGCCATCAACTCATTCCAGACGACTTCCTGACGACCGAAATAGGCAAACAGGCCGATGGGCAGCGGCATATATTCGGTCTTGGAATTGAAGGTGAGCGCGAAGATGAACTGCTGCGCATAAGCACCGATGAAGGTGGTGATGGACACGACGGCRATGCCAGGCATAGCAAGCGGCAGGATCACCCGGCGGAAGGTATAGAAATAGCTCGCGCCGTCCACATAGGCCGCCTCTTCCAGTTCGCGCGGAATACGCAGCATGTAGGTTCGCAAAAGCCAGATGGCAGTGGGGATCAAAAAGGCGGCGCCGGGAATGATCATCGCCAGATAGGTGTTCAGSACGCCCATATTGCGCATCAGCCGGTAAAGCGGGATCARAAGCACCGCACCGGAGAACATGTTGATCGCCAGAAACGCGCCGAGCAATTGCCCGCGACCGCGAAACTGGAACCGCGCGAAAGCATAGGACGCCGGCACCACCAGAAGCAGAACGATGATSGTCGATATYGTCGAGATGAAGAARGAGTTGAAGACGTAGCGGGCAAAGCCGGGAACGCTGACCCACATGGTCCGGTAAGCTTCGAAGGAGCCGTTTTCTGGCCAAAACTTATACGGTGACGAAAAAAGCAGGCTGAGCGGTTTCAGCGAAACCAGAAACCCTTCGACAAACGGCGCCAGCACGAAGGTCAGGAATACGGCGATGCCGCAATAAATCCCGACGATCTCATACCATCTGTAACGGTTGATCATCGCATTTTTGTCGGTCATCGGCTGGTCTCCTGCGAGATACGGCTGGTGATGCGGAAGTAGAAGTAGGTGAATATGGACAGGAAGATGCAGATCAGCACTGCACGCGCCGCGCCCTCACCGTATTTGTAGGAACCGATCGCCGTCTTGTAGGTGTCGATGATCATGGTCGTCGTCTGGCCCGTCGGTCCGCCCTGTGTCAGGATCCAGATGATGTCGAAGGAATTGAAGGTCGAAATCAGCGAGATCATCGACATGGTAATCATGGCCGGCAGCATCAGCGGCAACGTGATGCGGCGGAAGCGGTAGGTGCGGCTGGCGCCGTCGGTCCAGGCTGCCTCGTAAAGATCCTGCGGAATGGCCTGAATTGCCGCCAGCAGATAAAGCGTCACCATCGGCACGCCGATCCATACGTCGGTGATGATAGTCGCCCAGAAAGCCGTGCTGCCATAGGCGAGGAAGGCGACTGGACCGTCCACCAGGCCAAGATTCTGGAGAACACCGGAAATCATGCCGAACTGGCCGTTATACATCCAGCCCCACATGAAGATGCCGATAGCCATCGGCACGATCCATGGCGGCATCGTCAGGATGCGAAACAGGGCCCGACCGGGAACGGCCGAATTCAGCAACACCGCACCGAAGGTGCCGATGATCATCTTTATCGAGACGGAAAAGAAGGTCCAGATAAAGGTCCGCGTGATGACCCCGGCGAAAGTCTCGTTGAAGATCTTCTCGTAATTGATGAAACCCACCCAGTTCGTCGTCTTTTTCAACGACGCGTCCGTGAAGGACAGGATGAAGGTATCGACGAGCGGATAAGCAACAATAACAGTGATGTATAAAAGCGCCGGCAAAAGAAGAAGCCAGGCAAAGATGACCGCGCTGCGTTTCGCATCCATCGCAGCGCCCCCTTAAGCCGATTTCACGGCGGGCGACTTCAACTGCCCGTGGAGTGCCAGATCATATTCCTCCCACACCGGCTTGAGATCGACCACCTTGCGGCCATGGCGCGCCTCGTCCATGGCGAGCGCCAGAATACCGGCCTCGATCGCATCGAGCGCGGAAACCGGCAGGGGCGTCCCCTTGACGACATGGTTGATCACGTCCTCGGCCATCTGCTCATCCGCGCCATAATGCTGGGAGAGCACGGTTGCCGCCGAATAGGTCTTGGCAACGGTCTTTTCGTTGGTGCGGGCATTGTGCACGTTCAGGAAGCCGCGCACGAAATCGCCCTCGGCCATGCCCTTGGCGCCGATGACGCAGAAACGGCGGAAATCGTCGGGAACGTTCAGATTGGTATGGAAGGCGAGCGATGCGCCGTTTTCATATTCGACGATCGCGGTCTGGTAGTCGATGATATCACCGTCGCTGTCGAAAACCTTGTCGGAACCCATCCAGCCGCTCGGCTTGCGATGGTAGACTTCCATGTCGTTGATGCCGTCATTTTGCGGAGCATTTGCAGGCGTGAAGCTCTTGCGCCCGCCAAAGCTCGACACGAAACGCGGCCGGGCACCCACCACGCCGTTATAGAGATCGAGGTCGTGGCAGCATTTTTCCAGCATGAAGGAGCCGGAATAGTTCTCGTAACGCCGCCAGTCGCGCATGAAGAACGCGCCATGATAGGGCGGGATATGTTCCGAAGCCTCGATGGAGACGACGTCACCCAGCTTGCCTTCGGCCTGCGCGGCGCGCAGATCGCGGTAAAGCGGCGAGTAACGCAGGACCAGACCGACCAGCAGCCGCTCATGTCCATGCTTGTTGAGCAACCGGGCGAGTTCGAGGCTTTCCTCGATGCTGACGACGATGGGTTTTTCCGAGAAAATGGTGCAACCGGCTTCAAGCCCGATGCGGATATGCTCCAGATGCATATGGTTCGGTGAGCCGATCATCAAAAGGTCGAATGTCTCGCCGGCAATCAGCGCCTCGGGGCTGTCATAGGCCTTGCCAGCCGAAATGCCCTTTTCCTCAAGACCCGGCAGACCGGCCGGGGCAGGATCGACATAACCGACGATCTCGAAATCCTTGTCGATCTCGTGAAAAACGTAGCCCAGATAACCGAGACGGAATCCGAGTCCGATAATTCCCACCTTCATGAACTTTGTTCCCTGTTCATTCGTAATTCATTTTCGCAGAAGCAACCATTTCTTTGCTGGTTATCCTGATATCTGCGATAATTTTCCGCCACGATGAAATTAATTTTCATAACGGTCAAGTTAAATTCGATCTCGCAAATCCTAGTGAGGACCGGAGACCGATTTCCCCAGCGGAGACAGGCGCGAGATAGAGCGCCGTCAGCCACTGATACAAAAACAATACCAAAAAAATGCCAATCGTCTATAGCAATTCCAATTGCCGGAAATTTTTTTTGGTTAATGCGGAAATTTCAAGCATGAGGCCTTATTATTCGGCAAATGATCGAAAAAACCACCGATTAGTCGTGCAAATCCACTAATGGTTCTATTTTGGTATTGCCGATTGTGACGCATATGGTATAGCCGGAATTCGCCACATCGATTGYGACAGAGGTTATGGATGAACGGGGCAACGCTTAATCTGGACGACCTGCAATCGGGAGGCGGCGGCCCGCTTTACCTGAAACTGCGTCAGACGATTGAAGACGCCATCAATGGCGGCCGCCTCAAACATGGCGATGCCCTGCCGCCCGAGCGCGATATTGCCGAAAGCGCCTGCGTCAGCCGCGTCACGGTGCGCAAGGCTGTGGACGATCTCGTTCGCGACGGACTTCTCGTCCGCAGGCATGGGTCGGGCACCTTTGTCGTCAAACCCATCACCCGTATGCAGCAGCCGTTGACCAAGCTTACCTCGTTTACAGAGGATATGCGCCGCCGGGGAATGGTGGCGAGCACGCGCTGGCTTGAAAGAGGCCTGTTTTACCCGACCGGTGACGAGATGATGGCTCTCGGCCTTTCTCAATCCGCCATGGTTGCCCGGTTGACGCGACTGCGCCTTGCCAACGACCAGCCGATCGCGCTCGAAGTCACGAGCCTGCCGGGCGATATTCTGCCGGACCCACAGCTGGTGGAAAACTCGCTTTATCAGGAGCTTGCGAAAAGCGATATTCGCCCCGTCCGCGCCATCCAGCGCATCTCCGCGCGCAACCTTACGGATGAGGAAACGATGCTGCTTGGGGTTCCCCCCGGGTCTGCCGCACTTTCCGTGCAGCGCATGGCCTATCTCGAAAGCGGCCGCCTCATGGAAATATCGCGCGCCCTTTATCGCAGCGACGCCTACGACCTCGTCGCCGAACTGACGATGACCTCCGACTGAAACACATCGACCAAGGACAGAAAACGATGACAACCCTGATGCGCCAGGAAATCAACGAGATTCCCGATGCCGTCGCCCGTCTGCTGGACAATACCAGTGCCGACTTCCGGCAGGCCGGAGACAAGCTGAAAGCCCGTGACCCGGCCGTTATCGTCACCATTGCCCGCGGATCGTCCGATCACGCCGCGCATTTCCTGAAATATGCGATCGAGTTACAGACGGGGCTTCCAGTCGCCTCGCTCGGCCCTTCGCTCGCCTCGATCTACCAGACGAAACTGCGACTGGAACGGGCGGCAGCCTTCGCCGTATCGCAATCGGGCAAAAGCCCTGACATCGTCGCGTTGGCGGAAAGTGCCCGCAAGGGCGGAGCGCTTACCTTCTCCCTCGTGAACACCCTGCCCTCCCCCCTTGGAGACGCAGCCAATCACGCCGTCGACATCCAGGCGGGACCGGAAAAGGCAGTTGCCGCAACCAAGTCCTTCGTCAACTCCATTGTCGCCGGTCTGGCCATCCTTGCCGAATGGACGGAAGACAGCCTGCTCGCGAAGGCCGTCAGCACCCTGCCGCAGAATTTCGCCAAGGCGATCGCGCTTGACTGGAGCCATATTGGCGAGGCTGTGAAGGGTGAGGATTCACTTTATATGCTGGGCCGCGGCCCCGCTCTTGCGATTGCCGCGGAAGCCGCGCTGAAATGCAAGGAAACCTGCGAGCTGCACGCGGAAGCCTATTCGTCGGCAGAAGTCATGCACGGCCCGGTTTCGCTGGTCGCACCGAAATTTCCGGTAATCGCCTTTGCCGCGCGCGACCGCGCCGAGACCTCCGTTACGGATATTGCCGCAAGCCTTGCCCACAAAGGCGCCAATGTTTTCGTCACATCCGCCAAGGGTAGCCCGGCCAAGCCCTTGCCCTTCGTGGAAACCAACCATCCCCTGACCGATGCATTGCTGCTTATCGCACCGTTTTACGGCTTCATCGAGCAATTGTCGCGCGCAAGAGGCTTCAACCCGGATGCTCCCGTGGCATTGAAGAAGGTGACTGAAACCCAATGAGCGGCATAAAGGCATTTGTCGGCGCCCGCATTTTCGATGGCGCCGAATGGCATCATGACAAGGTGCTCCTGATCCGCGAAGGGCGCGTTGCCGCTGTCCTGGACAGCGTGCCTGCCGACGCCGAAGTGATCGATACAGATGGGCTGTTGATCGCTCCGGGCTTCATCGACCTTCAGGTCAATGGCGGTGGCGGCGTCATGTTCAACAACCAGCCGGATGTRGCTGGCATTGCCCGCATCTGCTCCGCCCACGCCCAGTTCGGCACGACGGCTTTGATGGTGACGCTCATCACCGACCGGTCGGACGTGACTTTCAGGGCGGCGCAGGCGGGGATTGCCGCGGGCAAGGAGCATGTGCCCGGTTTCCTCGGCCTGCATTTCGAGGGGCCGCATCTTTCCGTCGCGCGCAAGGGCACGCATGATCCGGCGTTGATCCGYAARATGGAGACAGACGACCTCGCRGTCCTRACCGGCTGCARGGCGGAACTCCCCTTCGTGCTGACAACCATTGCCCCGGAAAATGTTACTGTCGAGCAGGTTGCAGCACTCAGCGACGCCGGCATCGTCGTCAGCCTCGGCCATACCGACAYCGGTCTCGATGTTGCGACGGCCTATGCTGATGCAGGCGCATCCATGGTAACGCATCTCTTCAATGCCATGAGCCCGCTTGGCCACCGCGAGCCGGGGCTGGTCGGGGCCGCACTTTCGAACGGCAAGTTGCATTGCGGGCTTATAGCCGACGGATTCCATGTCGATCCGGCCGCAATCGGCATTGCGYTGCGCGCCAAGAATGGCCCGGCCCGCATCTTCCTTGTCACCGACGCCATGTCCACCATCGGCACGGATGATGACGGTTTCGAACTGAACGGCCGGCGCGTCTATCGCAACGGTGGACGGCTAACATTGGCCGACGGCACGCTGGCGGGAGCGGATATAGACATGCTCTCCTGCATCCGCTTCATGCGTGAGAAGATGGAAATGCCGCTGGAAGAAGCTTTGCGAATGGCATCCGCCTATCCGGCGCAGGCAATCGGCGCCTCCGGCAAGGGAAAACTCCTGTCCGGTTTCGATGCTGATTTCGTGATGCTGACACCAGACCTCCAGATGCATTCAACATGGATTGGCGGAGAAAAAATCTACGATGCCACACGTTCCGGAGTCTGAACCATGATCGTTTGTTTCGATATCGGCGGAACGACCATCAAGGGCGCGATTGCCCATGCCCCGGACGATATTCGCCCCGTACCGCGTATACCAACGCCCAAAACCAGCTTCGAAGACTTCGCTGCCGGCCTGAAATCCGTCATCGACAACAGCGGCGGCACACCCGACTGCGTATCACTGTCGATCGCGGGCGTCATCGATCTTGATACGGGAAAGGCGACAGTCGCCAATATTCCCAGCATTCACCGCAGAACGTTAAAAGACGATCTGGAAAAAGCCCTGAACCTTCCCGTTATCGTTTCGAACGATGCGGATTGTTTCGTGATCGCCGAATCGGAAATCGGCTCCGGACAAGGACATCGCGTCGTCTTCGGCGTTATCCTTGGAACAGGTGTCGGCGGCGGGCTGGTGATTGACGGCAAGCTCATCAACAGCGACGGCGGTTTTGCCGGCGAATGGGGACATGGGCCAGTGGCCGCGACATTGGCCGGCAATCCACCGGTATCGCTGCCGCGATTCGAATGCGGTTGCGGCCTCACCGGCTGTGTCGACGCGATCGGCAGCGCGCGCGGCATGGAAAAGCTGCATCTGCATCTTCACGGGCAGGATATGACCAGTGAGGATATTATTGCCGCCTGGCAGGCAGGCGATGCGCAAGCCGCAAGAACCATCGATGTACTCATCGATATTCTCGCCTCACCGCTGGCGATGGTGATCAATGTCACCGGCGCAACCATCGTGCCCGTCGGCGGCGGGCTTTCGAATTCAAGGGAACTCGTGACAGCTCTGGACGAAGCCGTCAGGGGCCGCATTCTCAGGCGCTTCGACAGGCCGCTCGTCGTGCCTGCCATTTGCCGGATCGAGCCGGGGCTGATCGGTTCCGCCGTTATCGGGCTGAAATATGCCAAGGAAATCGTAAACGCGGCTTAAGCCGCGTCACACCGTCTCGATCTTTTCCCGACGAAAGCCCAACCCCACCAGCCTGCCAGTCAGATGGGCAAAAAGTGGAAACCGCATGATCGCCCGCACGATGGCGGGTGGGCCTTTCGGCTTTTCCGCCGTTTCCGCCTGCTCTTTCTTGCGACCGACACGCATCATCCGCTGCAAGAATTGCGTGGCCTTGGTTGGAAAGGATCGCCGTTTCTCTATGGCGGCAAGGTCGTCATCGGCAATGGTCCGGCCGGATGTGAATACCGGCACCAGAACATTGGCCGCAGCAACCGCATCCTGAATGGCAAGATTGATGCCGACACCGCCGACGGGCGACATGGCATGGGCCGCATCGCCGATGCAGATCAGGCCGGACTTCCACCAGCGCTTCAACCGATCGATACGGACGGTGAGCAGATGCACGTCATCCCAGCTCGTAACTTCGTCGAGCCTCTCGCGCGGGAAAGGGCAGATTTCCGCAACCCGGTTCCTGAAGGCTTCAAGTCCCTCAATCTTCATGTCAGCGAAAAAGCCCTTGCGCACCACGTACCCGCATTGCCAGTAGTCACCGCGGTTGATCATCACGAAACCCTGCCGCGAACCCGCATGGCCCATTGTGTCGGCCGGATCACCCGGCTGTCTCGAAAGGCGCATCCAAAGCACCTCGGTCGGGATGCCGAAGCGCTGTACTTCAAGCCCCGCCGCCTCGCGGACGATGGAGTTGCGGCCATCCGCGCCTACCACCAGATCAGCGGCGATCTCGATTGCGCCTTCCGGCGTATTGACCATGAGGCCACCAACACGCCCGTCGCGTTCGATCAGGCCGGTTACCGGCGCATTCATCAGCAGCCGGAAATTCTCATATTGCCCGGCCTTGCCGACGATGAAATTGAGAAAATCCCATTGCGGCATGAAGGCAATGAAACGATGATGGACCGGCAGCCGCGAAAAATCYGCGATCGTGATACGCTCGCCGCCGATGACTGCGTTCAGCCGTGGCGCACGCGTATGCGGGAGGCTCAGGAACTCCTCGGCAAAACCCAGCTGCTCCATCAGTTCAAGCGTGGAKGGGTGAATGGTGTCGCCGCGAAAATCGCGCAGAAAATCTCCATGTTTCTCGACAACCGTTACGTCTATACCGCTGCGGGCAAGCAAAAGGCCRAGCATCAGGCCGGCYGGCCCGCCACCGGCCACGACAACGGACGTGCGGATGTGCTGAACGGCCCTGCCGTCATTCTCCGGCACGACTTTCGCTTCTTCCATCACCGCCCCCTGTCCGTTAAACGTCTCTACCGTGCATCCGCCGCCAGCAGATTTGCATTTTTCGGCTGTGGCCAACCATGTGCATCGAAACGGAAAAGCATTTCGGACCGGGCAAAGATAAAGGCGAAGGCCATGGCCGTCCACATGCCAAGCAACAGCCCGGCGGCCACATCGCTTGGATAATGCGCGCCGACGATGACGCGTGAAACACCAATGACAAGCGCAAGCAGCAGGAACGCCCAGCGGAAGCGCGGCATCAGCATGGCGAAAACACCGAAAAACGCTCCGGCAGCCGTCGAATGGCCTGACGGGAAGCTCTCATAAAGATTGTCACCGGTAAAAGGCGTGAGGCTATAGGCACCCATTTCCAGAAAAAGCTCCGGCCGCGCCCTCCCGATCAGGAATTTCAGTGTGTGGACCAATATGCTCGCCGTTCCGATCGTCAGAAAGAAGTAAGCGAGAAGCCGCCATGCCGTTCTCAGCCGGCCGGCATAGGTCCGCGCCTGCAGGACCCGCGCGCCGACATAGGCGAGGATGGCAAGAGCGCCGGTGGAATAAAGCATCCAGCTGAACGTACCGAAATCGGTAATGGAGCGATTGAAGGAAACTATCCTTCCCGGCAGGGCTTGAGCATGTTCCGAAAGGCGTGGGTCGAAAGGAATAAAGACCAGAACCAGCACAAGGCTTGCCGCAAAAATCCAACCGCTGGAAACCAGAAAACGTCGCATCAATATTCTCTCATCCTTTTTCTTGCATATGGCTTTGCCATACGCAAAAACAATAGCCCGGCTGTGTCCTTGTTATGACCGGTTTTCACGAGTAGAGGCTAGTGCATGTCGCCAGAAACTATGCATCGGTTTCGGGCAACCGGAAACGACCGACGGACGGAAGATGACAGATACCAGTGAAATGCCACGCAGGCTGACGATATTGGGTTCGACGGGTTCGATCGGTACGAACACACTGGATGTCGTCCGTCAGCTGGGTGGTCGCAGACAATTCGAGGTTTTGGCGCTCACCGGCGCCGGAAACATCGATCTTCTGGCGCAACAGGCGCGTGAATTCGGCGCGCAGCTTGCGGTAACCGCCGAGGATGGCAAATACGAAGCGCTGAAAGCGGCCCTTGCCGGCACCGGCATTGAAGTTGCGGCGGGCAAATCCGGCCTCGAAGAAGCGGCCTCTATGGAGGCCGGCTGGGTAATGGCAGCGATTGCCGGAACACCTGGTCTTGCCCCGACATTGACAGCCGCACGGCGCGGCGCAGACATAGCGCTTGCCAACAAGGAATGCCTCGTTTCCGCAGGCGACGTTTTCCTGCGCACGGTCAAACAGGGCGGCGGCAGGTTGATCCCGGTCGATAGCGAACATAGCGCGATCTTCCAGTGCCTGACGGGCGATCACAAACAGGCCGTGGAGCGCATCGTACTCACCGCATCCGGCGGACCCTTTCGCACCTGGTCGCGTGAGCAGATGGCCAATGTCACGGCAGATATCGCCCGCGCACATCCCAACTGGTCGATGGGGTTGAAGGTATCGATCGGCAGCGCCTCGATGTTCAATAAGGGGCTGGAAATGATCGAGGCGAAATATCTCTTCGATCTCAGGCCCGAGCAGGTCGAAGTGATCGTCCATCCGCAGTCGATCATACATTCGATGGTGGGTTACACGGATGGCTCCTATATCGCCCAGCTCGGCTCGCCCGATATGCGCACCGCCATCTCCTATGCCCTCACCTATCCTGAGCGCGGCAATCTCAATGTCGAGCGCCTGGATTTTGCCAAGCTGGCGCGGCTCGATTTCGAAGCGCCTGATGAAACCCGGTTTCCAGCACTCCGACTGGCGCGCACGGCGCTGGAGCGCGGAGGCTTGCAGGGCGCGGCCCTGAATGCCGCCGAAGAAACCGCCTTTCACGCCTTCGTCGAAGGCGGCATCGGTTTTCTCGATATGGCCGAAATCGTCGAAACGGTCATGGACCGCATGCATGACGGCCGATCAGCCAACAGCATCGAAGACGTATTTTCGGCGGACGGGGAAGCCCGCAATCACGCGCGGGAACTGATCGCCAGCAAAGAAAAGGCCGCGTAAACGCGGCCAGATTTTCTCTTGTTTGAACTGCGGCCTTAAGCCACGGCACGCGCCAGCGCACAATGCGACCAGAGCTGGTGCAACGCGCCGACCAACTGTTCGATGTCGGCATCGGTGTGCAGCGGTGTCGGCGTGATACGCAGACGCTCGGTCTTGCGCGGCACGGTTGGATAATTGATCGGCTGCACATAGACGCCGTGATTGTCGAGCAGGATATCCGAAATCCATTTGCACTTGGCGGCATCGCCCACCATGACCGGTACGATATGGCTGGGATTGTCCATATGCGGAATGCCGCGTGCATCCAGAAGCCCCCGCAGCTTGCGCACCCGGTCCTGATGACGGGCGCGCTCAAAGGGGCTTGCCTTCAAATGCTGGATCGAKGCGATTGCRCCGGCAGCGAGCGACGGCGGCAGGGCCGTCGTGAAGATGAAACCGGARGCAAAAGAACGGATAAAATCACAGACCGCSGTGGACCCGGCAATATAACCGCCCATCACGCCGAAAGCCTTGCCGAGCGTTCCCTCGATGATCGTCAGGCGATCCATCAGGCCTTCGCGCTCGGCAATACCGCCGCCGCGCGGTCCGTACATGCCAACGGCATGGACTTCGTCGAGATAGGTCATGGCGCCATAACGATCGGCAAGATCGCAGATTTCCTTGATCGGGGCGATATCGCCATCCATTGAATAGACGGATTCAAAGGCGATGAGCTTCGGCGCGCTTGGATCGGCTGCCTTGAGCTTTGCCTCGAGATCTTCGAGATCATTGTGTTTCCAGATCACCCGCTCGCAACGGCCGTAACGGATGCCTTCGATCATCGAGGCATGGTTGAGCGCATCGGAGAAAATGACGAGGCCTGGAATTTTCTGGCCAAGTGTGCCGAGTGTCGCCCAGTTGGAAACGTAACCCGACGTGAAGATCAGCGCGGATTCCTTGCCGTGCAGATCGGCAAGTTCCTGTTCCAGCAGGACGTGATGATGGTTGGTCCCAGAAATGTTCCGGGTGCCTCCCGCACCCGCGCCACAGTGATCGATGGCGGCTTTCATGGCTTCGATGACTTTGGGGTTCTGGCCCATGCCCAGATAATCGTTGGAACACCAGACGGTTACGTCTTTGCGCTCGCCATTGGCGTTGTACCGTGTCGCGCGGGGAAAATTGCCCTGCTGGCGTTCGATATCCGCAAAAACGCGATAGCGTCCCTCAGAATGCAGGCTCTGCAGTTCCGTCGTAAAAAATGCCTCGAAGTCCATGCCATGCTCCAGAATTGACCAGATCGTTTTCTGCCTCGACACCGGGACCGTCAACCCTTGCGAGCTGCTTTAACCACGTCTGCGTCAATTCGCCGTTGTTTTGAACCATTCCAATAAACCGTTTATAGACGCCGATGAAAAGTACAAAATTGATTCACATCAAAAAACCCGGAAATTTGGAACCTTTTTCAAACGGCGCCGTTGTTTGGGACGCAATCGATTTACGCGCGGAAGAACGCCTGAAAGAGGAGGCTTCCCTAAACGGTATCGAATTGTTAGTTATCTGTGGCGGTCGGAGGTAGCAGTCGCCGCAGATAAATATGGGACGCCTACCGAGCCGAAGAGCTCATTGTAACGTTGGAGAGAGTTTCATGAAAAAGGCAATCATATTTGCGCTGGTCGGCCTGTCGCTTGCAAGCTGCACGCAGACTGAAAAGGGTGCTTCGATCGGTGCCGTTTCCGGTGCGGTCCTGGGCGGCGCTATCACGGGCAACGTTCGTGGTGCGGCAGTGGGCGCGGCGATCGGTGGCGTTGGCGGCGCGTTGATCGGCAATGCATCCGAACCGGGCTATTGCTATTATCGCGACCAGTACGGTCAGCGTTACACGGCGCGTTGCCGTTAATAGCTGCACGAAATACCGTTGCACAGAAGCCCCGGTCATCCGGGGCTTTTTGCGTTAAGGCGGGCAAAACACAGTCCGAAGGGTCCTCAACGCCGTTTATTTATGATTAAACTGCACTGTTAACGGACAGGAAACGGGTCAGAGCCATAATAAATGCTCAACCATAAAGCAGCTTATGCGAAGAACACGGACTAACCCGAAGACAGGTATTGCGTATCGGAAAGCTGGCACCGCTCTTGCGGTTGCCGTTACGTTCGCCCTGTACCCGGCGTTTACTCGCGATGCCTTTGCTTTCAAGCTGTTCGGCGTGCGTCTCTGGGGTTCGGAAGAACCGGAGATCGAAGTTATAAATCCGGTCAAATATGCCGTGACGCTGAATGCTGCCGATGCAGACAAATCTCTCAAAGGCAGCCTGGAAAACAGCTCGCTTCTTCTGGCCGACAAGGACAAACCGGCCTCCGGCGATCTCGGCCTTCTGATCAAGGCACGTGATGACAGGGACAGGCTGATCGCAGCGCTTTACGAAAACGCCCGATATGGCGGCATCGTCAAGGTCACGGTCGCCGGCAAGGATGTGGACGATCTGCCRCCCAATCCGGTGTTCGATCACTCCGCTCCGGTGCCCGTGGTCATAACCGTCACCCCCGGCCCGGTCTTCACGCTCGGCAATATCAGGCTCGAGGGTGATGTGACGGGCCGCAACCTTGAAGAATACGGTCTCGTCACCGGCGGCGATGCCGGATCTCTGGCAATTATCCGCGCCGGCAACAAGCTGATCGATGATCTGAAAGCCGAAGGCCGCCCGCTTGCGAAGCTGACGAAACGCGAGGCCGTTGCAAACCACGCGACGAACACGGTCGATATTACCATGGCTGCCGAAGGTGGCCCCGTGGCACCGCTCGGCGCGGTCACCGTCACCGGCGAAAAAACCGTCGACGGCGACTTCATCCGCCGTTATTCGCGCCTCAATGGCGGCGAACCCTACTCACCGGAAAAACTGCGAAAGGCCGCAGACCGGCTACGCCAGCTCGGCGTCTTTTCCAGCCTGACAATCAAGGAAGCAGKAACRCTGTCACGCGATGGCTCCATTCCGCTCACCATCGAGGTGTCAGAGGGCAAGCATCGTTATTTCGGCGTCGGCGCACAATATTCCACCACGGAAGGCATTGGCCTCCAGGGGTATTGGGGCCACAGGAACCTGTTCGGGCAGGCGGAATCGCTGCGGATCGAGGGTTCGGTTTCACGCATCGCCGAAGCATCGAGCGTTGAAGGCATGGACTATTCGGCGGGCATCACCTTCACAAAGCCCGGCATGTTCAACCCGCGCACCACATTCAAGACCAGCCTGATCGCCAAGACCGAACATCCCGATACCTATGAGGCCAAGACCATAACKGGAGCCGCCGGTTTCAGTTATGAGCTGAACGACACCGATACCGCAGCAGCCGGTCTCGAGGTGCAGTGGGCAGATACCGAAGACGCATTCGGCAAGAACAAATATCTGACCACCTCCATACCGCTGGAATTCGTTCGCGATACGCGCGACGACAAGCTCAACCCCACTGAAGGCTTTCGTGCATCGGTGGCCGCCAAGCCCAGCTATGAAGCGCTGAACGGCACTTTCTTTTCCTCCTTTGAAGGCTCTATTTCGGGTTATAAGGGACTCGGCGCCGAAGATCGCTTGATCATGGCCGGAAAGCTTTCCGGCGGCGTGCTCGTCGGCGGCAGCAATCTGCAGGACATACCGACCACAAGGCGCTTTTATGCCGGCGGCGGCGGATCCGTCCGCGGCTATAGCTACCAGGAAATATCGCCCTATAATGCAGCCGGTGATGCAACTGGCGGCCGCTCTTACGTGGTTGGCTCCATCGAAGCCCGTATCAAGGTCACCGATACGATCGGAATCGTGCCCTTTATCGATGCGGGTGTGGTATCCGACAGCGTAACCCCCGATTTCTCCGATATCCGGGCTGGCGCCGGTATTGGTTTGCGTTACGCAACGCCCTTTGGGCCTTTGCGTCTTGATGTCGCCATGCCGCTTGAAAAATATGATGGTGGCAACAA
Source organism: Agrobacterium sp. MCAB5 (assembly GCF_052114365.1). Lineage (NCBI taxonomy): Bacteria > Pseudomonadati > Pseudomonadota > Alphaproteobacteria > Hyphomicrobiales > Rhizobiaceae > Agrobacterium > Agrobacterium sp. MCAB5. The sequence continues at coordinate 19,320 of NZ_JBFREP010000014.1, read as the reverse complement.
TTTCGGCATTTATGCTGGCATCGGCCAGTCTTTTTAAACGCCGCCATCGAACACCCTAGCAACAGAGTGTAGATTACGCTTGATGACAACGTTGATTCGATTGCTGAAATGGCTGGGCTACGCTGCTCTTTGCGGCGTGGTGCTGGTGTTGCTTGCGGTTCTGTTCGTCGGTCTTACCCCGATGGGTGCAAGAATTGCCGCAAAGCAGATTTCATCGCTCGTTTCCACGCCCGACCAGACAATCGAAATCTCTCCACCCAGCGGTCTTTTGACCGGTCGCCTGCGGCTCGACAATGTCACCCTTTCGGATCGGCAGGGACCTTACGCCCGCGTGAACCAGATCGCCGTTGACTGGTCGCCGCTCTCGCTTCTTGCCGGAACCTTCCACGCCGACCGGGTGTCGGCCGGATCGATTGATGTCGATCGCAAACCGCTTCCCGCTGAGCAAACATCGACCAAAAGCTCCGGCAGTTCGTCCCTGCCGATTGAAATCGACATCGACAGTTTCGATTTCCCCGATATTAGCCTCGGACAATCCCTTCTTGGCCGCGACTTCGAGCTGACCGCCGAGGGCAATCTCAAGGCCGCGCAGGACGATATCAGGCTATCGCTCACCGCCCACCGGCAGAGCACGCCGGACGCTGCCATCAATGCGGACATCGCGTTTCTGCCGAATGAAAATGTCTTGAAGTTGAAAGCGGAGATGAAGGAGCCCGAGGGCGGGCTTCTGGCCACGCTGCTCTCGCTTCCGGGCACACCCGCCGTGGCGATCGATGTGAACGGTGAAGGTCCGCTTTCTGACTGGACCGGCACTCTGCGCGGCAACGTCGCCGGCAACCCCGTGCTCAACGTCACCGGCCACCATCTACTTGGAGACGACGRCACGCGGCGTATCGAGGTCGCAGGCGGCGGCCAGCCCGATCTGCTTCTGCCCCCCGCTTTCCGGCAGCTTTTTGCCGGCGAGACGAAACTTGATGCAAACGCCACGCTCTCACCACAGGGCCGCATCGAAATCGGCAGCAGCACGCTGGAAACCGGCACATTGCTGCTGACTGCCTCGGGCACCGTGGATCCGAACGGCCAGAACGATCTTAGTGCCAACCTCATCGGCACCGCCGGGYCAGTGGATTTCCGCTGGCCGCTGAACAATGGCGAGATCCAGGCCCTCATCAATGGCATTGATCTTTCCCTGAAAGGCAACGCTGATGCCGCTCATCTCAACACCACGGCATCGTTGCGCAGCCTTTCCCTCCCACAGGGTAGGCTTGATGATGTCAAGCTGGCGGCCAGGAGCGGCAATCTCAACATTGCCGATCGCAGCGGCACCATCGACACCATTCTCTCCGTGGCACAATCGTCCTTCGTCAGCCCGGATATCGACCGGCTGGTGCGTGCGCCGGTCACCATCAAGGCGCCGGTCAGCCTYACCTCCTCGACGCTCGGCTTTGACGGCGCGACGCTGGAGAGCGCCAGCGTCGGCGGAACGCTGAACGGCAGTTTCGACCTCGCGAACAATCGCCTGACATCCAGCGTGCAGCTCTTCGCGTTGCCCGCCACCCTGCCGCCAGCGCTGGCGGAAAAATTCGATACCACCATAGCTTTGCAGGGCGATATCGACCTGATCATTGGCGGGCGCACAAGCGTTCAGAACCTCGTGGTCAAATCCGGAACAATTGAAGCGACAGGTGATGTCAGTCTCGAAGACGACGCGTTGAGCGCCAATCTGACGGGCAAGTTTCCCGCTCTCGAAAAACTGACGCCACAGGCAAAGGGCGTTGCCGATTTTGCAATTGAAGCCAGCGGCGCGCTTGCCGCGCCCGACTTCAATGTCACCTTAAGCTCCGAAAGTGCCACTCTTGCCGGACGGAAGCTTGAAGCCCTGAAGGTCAATGCCGCAGGCAAGGCCGATCCGGCCGCACCGCAGGCAAAACTGACCGCCAGCGGCAGCCTCGACCGGCAGAAGATCGACGCCAACGCCAATGTGGTGCAGACAGAAAACGGCACGGCAATACCCGAGCTTCATGTGGCAGTGGGTCGCAACATCTTGAACGGGAAGCTGCAATTCTCGCAACAATTCCTGCCATCTGGCAATCTTTCGTTCAATTTCCCGGACTTGGCCCTGCTGGCGGCACTTGCCGCGCAACAGGCAGATGGCGATATTGCCGGCGACATCGTACTCAGTAACGATAACGGCCGGATTGCCGCGACGATAAAGGCGAATGGCGGCAGCATCCGCCAGGGCACAACGGTTATTTCGAAGCTCACTGCCGATATCTCCATTGACGACCTTCAGGCGCTCGCCATCAACGGCAAGGTCAGCGCCGACAGCGTCAATGCTGGCACTGCGGCGATTTCGGCGCTGAATGCAACCATTGGCCATTCCGGCACGACCACCAACTTCGATGTCAACGGACGCTACGACAATGCGCCGCTCGTGGTAAAGGGCAGTGCCAATACCGCAGGATCGCCGATGACCGTGCGGCTCGATGCCTTCTCGGCCGCCCCCAAGGGCATTGCCGTACGGCTTGAAAAGCCGAGTACAATTGCGATCGAAAACGGCACGGCCCGCATCTCCGGTCTGACTATCATCACCGGCGACGGGCGCGTCGAGGTAAACGGCAAGGCGGGTTCGACACTCGACATCAACGCCAATATCCGCTCGCTTCCCGCGAACCTCGCAAATGCCTTCGCCACCGGGCTGGATGCGGCGGGGAGTATATCCGGGACAGTCAGCGCCAAGGGCACGGCTTCAGACCCAGCGGTCGATTATAATCTGAACTGGACGAATGCCGAGGTTGCCCAGACGCGTGCGGCAGGGCTTGCAGCGCTCGGCATCAAGGCAAACGGCCGTTTCGCCGGCGGCACCYTGCAGATCGATACGAATGTRACCGGTCAGGGCGGCATGTCGCTTTCGGGCGGCGGCTCCCTCGGCATYGCCGGTAACCGTCCGCTTTCCATGGCCTTTTCCGGGAGGTTGCCCTTCTCCGCCGTTGCCGCACAAACCGCAGCACAGGGCCTCGATGTGGACGGCACCGCCGCCATCGATGTGAAGATTTCCGGCAGCGCTTCCGCGCCTGTCGTTACCGGCAGCATCACCACCGATGGTACGCGCCTGACCGATGTGCGCCGTAACCTCACGGTCAACGGGCTGGCTGCAACGGTCACCTTCGATCGTGATCGCGCCATCATCTCCCGGCTGACGGGAAAGCTTGCTGGCGGCGGAACGATCTCGGGAACGGGTAGCGTCGGTATAACGGGCGGTTCGGGCTTTCCAGCCGACATCACGATCACGTTGGACCGCGCCGGTTACAATGATGGCACGCTGGTGACGACCATCGTAAGCGGCACGCTGACGCTGAAGGGTCCGCTTCTGAATTCGCCCGTGCTTGGCGGCAAGCTGACGCTGGACAGAAGCGCCATCACCATCCCGGAGAAACTTCCGGCCTCGCTGACGGAAATCGACGTCAAGCACAAGAACGCCCCGCCGCAGGTGCGGGCGCAGGTAAAGGCACTCGGCAACGATCAGGGTGGTAGTGGCAGTTCATCCACTATCAATCTTGATCTGCAGGTAAACGCACCAAGCGGCATCTTCGTGCGCGGACGCGGCATCGACGCAGAATTGACCGGCAATCTGACCATTCGCGGTACGGCAGCTGTTCCCGTCATCTCCGGCGGTTTTGAAATGCGCCGTGGACGGCTCGAAATTCTCACCCGCCGTCTCGATTTCAATACGGGCAAGATAACCTTCGGCGGCGGCCTCGTGCCGGTTCTGGATATGGAGGCGCAGTCCACCGCTGGTTCCGCCACCATCACCGTTGCGGTTTCCGGCAATGCCAACGACCCGACATTCGCCTTCTCCTCAACCCCGGCTCTGCCGCAGGATGAGGTTATGGCACAGCTGATCTTCGGCCAATCCATGTCCAAGCTCTCGGCCTTGCAGATCGCGCGGCTGGCGGATGCGGCAGCCCAGCTTGCCGGCGGGCGCTCCACATCGTTGTTCGACAAGCTSCGAAGCAATCTCGGYGTCGACGATCTCGACATCTCGACGGATTCGGAAGGCCAGGCCCGCGTTTCCGCCGGCAAATATCTCAACGAGCGAACCTATCTCGAACTGCAGCAAAGCGGCGATTCCGGCGCAAAGGCCATCATCAACCTCGATGTCGGGCGCGGCGTGAAGCTGCGCGGTGAAGCGGGCGGTAATGGCGAAGGTGCAGCCGGTATATTTTACGAGAAAGAATATTGAAGTCTTCGCATTTAGGTTTGCGAAACCATCTCATGCTACGAATCTTCCATTGAAGGCGGAAAATATTGTTTCCGGCTGTTCAGGCACCAGGCAGAACGCCAAATTCGCATATGCAAGTGTCGGTGCACTTGCGCTGGCCTCCACAGCGAGCATTGGGAAGAATTCTGATGGCAATGATAAACTCTACCAACTTTGGCGGCGAGACGCTCGAAATCATCGCATTCCGCCTGCATGATCAGGAATTCTGCGTGAAGACGACGACTATCCGCGAAATTCGCGGCTGGGCGCCTTCAACGCCCATTCCCCACGCGCCGAAAGACGTCATCGGCGTCATGAACCTGCGCGGTTCGGTTATTCCGATCATCGATCTCGCACACAAACTCGGAATGAAAAGCACCGTCGCAAATGAAAGAAGCGCCATCGTGGTGGCCGAAGTGCACAACATGGTCATCGGCATGCTCGTCGATCGCGTTTCGGACATTCTGACGATCCCGGCAAATCAGGTCCAGCCGGTTCCGGAAATCTCGGCCTCTTTCGACAAGTCCTACTCCGAAGGCATCATTGCCAACGAACATGGCATGATCTGCTTCCTGAACCTTGCAAAGATGTTCAAGGGAACCGAAGCGGAAGATCTCGCCGCCTGATCGTTGCAATTCCTTTGCATGACGGCCGGTTCGCGTTCTTAGGCAACCTAAGAACAAAGGCTCAAATACGAGACTATTGACCATTGAACCAAACCGCCGGAGCACCTGCCCGGCGGTTTTTGTTTTCATGACCGTCTCTTTTATTAAATAAGAACATTTTAATATTATAGATATCTAATATTAAAAGCCGACGAACAGTACCGCGCCTACATCACATCACGCGGGGTCCGATACCTGACCGAGGCTGACAAGTCGCAAGTGCCTGCATTGCTGCCTTTGGCGGCAGAACCTGTTCGTTGTTCAACATGATACGGCGCCGACCACACCTCCTGTGCGGCAGCGCGCGCCGAGGCCGCTATTTGGGGGACGTTAATGCTGGGGTTAGGGAAAAGCGCAGACAATCGAAATATGCTCGATGCGATATCCAGATCGCAGGCAGTCATAGAATTCGACCTTAAAGGCAATATTCTTACAGCAAACAGCAATTTCTGTGTGACGCTGGGCTATGATCTCGCGGAGATCGTCGGCAAGCATCATCGTATTTTCTGCGACCGGGAATTTGTCGCATCGCACGCATACCAGGAATTCTGGGAATCTCTTGCGCACGGCGAATTTCAGGGCAAGGAATATCGCCGCATACGCAAGGATGGATCGACCATATGGATCGAGGCCTCCTACAACCCCGTCTTCAGGTCAGGCAAACCCTATAAGGTTGTCAAGATAGCGACCGACATCACAGCCAAGAAGATCAAGGCTGTAGAAGATGCTGGCAAACTCGAAGCGCTTTCACGCTCCCAGGCCACCATCGAATTTTTGCCGGATGGYACGATCATTACCGCCAATCCGAATTTTTGCGCCACTGTCAACTACGACCTCAAGGAAATCGAAGGCCGGCACCACCGTATGTTCTGCGATCCGGCCTATGCAGCATCGCCAGCCTATGCCAATTTCTGGCCGCGGCTGGCATCCGGAGAATTCATCTCRGACGAATTTGTTCGTTATGGAAAGAACGGCAAGGAGATATGGATCCAGGCCGCTTACAACCCGGTATTGGATGAGACAGGCAAAGTGGTGAAGGTTGTGAAATTCGCAACCGACGTGACGCCGCGTATGAGCGCCATCACCCTTCTCGCCGATGCCTTGCAGGCACTGGCCGAGGGTGACCTGGTGCAGCGTCTCGATAGCAGCTTCGTGCCCAGCATGGAGAAATTGCGCCAGGACTTCAACGACGTGGTCGGCAAACTTCAGTCCACCATGCAGACGATCGCTCACAATGCCTCGACAATCGCATCCGGCTCGGGTGAAATCCGCATAGCCGCCGATCAACTCTCGCAGCGAACCGAACAGCAGGCGGCCTCGCTGGAAGAAACCGCAGCGGCGCTGGAGCAAATCACCACCACCGTGACCGATGCCAGCCAGCGCGCCGGCGAGGCCGGGAAACTGGTGTTGCGCACGAGAGAACATGCCGAACATTCCGGTGAAGTCGTTCAGCAGGCAATTTCCGCCATGGACGCGATTTCGCGCTCCTCCGGTGAAATCACCAACATCATCGGCGTCATTGACGACATCGCATTCCAGACCAATCTACTGGCGCTGAATGCGGGCGTGGAAGCTGCCCGTGCCGGTGAAGCGGGCAAGGGTTTCGCGGTGGTCGCTCAAGAGGTACGGGAACTCGCGCAACGATCCGCAGTTGCTGCCAAGGAAATCAAGTCCCTCATCAACACCTCCCGCGAACAGGTCGCCAATGGCGTCGATCTGGTTGGCAGAACCGGCGGTGCGCTGCGGGATATTCAATCGCAAATGGGCGAAATCGATGCCAACGTCTCGGCCATCGTCGAGGCCTCGCGCGAACAGGCCAACGGTCTGAGAGAAATCAACCAGGCCGTCAACGTTATGGATCAGGCGACCCAGAAAAACGCCGCCATGGTGGAAGAAACCACTGCCGCCAGCCACGGCCTCGCCAATGAAGCGGACAACCTGCACGAATTGCTSCGGCAGTTCARAATATCGCGCGAAGGACAGATATCATCCGCTCAGCCGATCAATAAAAGACCCGCTGCAATAACGAGGCTGACAACACCACAGCCGCGATACACAACGGCAAGGTCTCACGGAAATGCTGCGCCCGAATGGGCGGAGTTTTAGTATGCTTCGAAGCTCGGATGCCAATGCCGGCAGGCAACTGGCATTATAAAATGACGCGGTCCGCACGGGTGAAGATTTCGAAGTCTTCACCCCGCACCAGCGCAACAAGCGTGATGCCYGCACTCTCGGCGGTTTCGATGGCAAGCGCGGTAGGAGCCGAAATTGCTGCCATAACCGGACTACCAAGGATCGCTGTCTTCTGAACCATCTCCACCGACAGGCGACTGGTGACGGCAACAATGCCTGTCTTGGCGGAAATACCGGCATTCACGACAGCACCGGCCAACTTGTCGAGCGCATTGTGGCGACCGACATCTTCGCGCACCGCAAGCAAACCATCTTGAGGACTATAAAAACCCGCACCGTGAACGGCCCTCGTTTCGCGGTTGAGGCTTTGTGCGTCGCTCAGTGCTTTCACCGCAGCAACGATGTCATCACCGTGGATCGACATTCTCACGCCGCTGAGATCGGGGACCACGCGAACCGCCTGTTCTATGGATTCGATCCCGCACAGACCACAACCAACCGGACCTGCCATATGCCGCCGTCTCGCCCGCAGGGCATCAGCCTCGGCATCCATCAGATCCACCTGGACATCATAACCCTGCCCGGCTTCAATGACCTCTATCGCCCGGATTTCGCTGCGTGCCGAAATGATGCCCTCTGTCAGGCTGAAGCCGACGGCGAAATCGACAAGATCAGCGGGACTAGCCATCATCACGGCATGGGTGCTGCCGCCGTAAGAAAAGGCAACCGGCACCTCCTCCGGCACGGCGCGCTCMCCCGTGCTAAGGGCGCCCTGTCGCAGCGCGGATCTTGCGACCCTTCGATAACTGGCTTCTATCGACACGGCGATCATCCCTCCATGACAAGAAACACGCCTTCTCGCCTACTCCCGACCGGCAGCAGCACGTTACTTTTCACCATCATGTCTAGCCTATCGCCCTGAAAATCGGAATCGATTTCCGCAAACGTAATGAGCGGACCGAGGCGCTTTTACTGGAACGAGAACTCAGATTTTTCTGCCTGCTTAAGAAAACAGGCAGTGGCCGAAAACAAAAAAGCGACCGAAACGGCCGCTTTTTTGTTTTGGATATTGTGTGGACAGTCATTCTTTCGAACCCGCCCGGTGCTTTCAAGCGGCGACGAGAACCTCATGCAGGTTCGTCAGTTCGTAGAGATGCTTTTCAAGCTTGGTCAGATGYTCGTGGTGATGATTGCCTTCCTGAATTTCGGCCTTGGCCAAATCGATGCGCTTCTGCAGCGTGTCAGGGGACATATCGTCAGCCGAAACAGCGGATTCGGCGAGAAGCGTGCAACCTGTCGGAAGAATATCGGCAAAACCACCAAAAACGACGTATTTATGGGTTTCGCCAGAGGCGAATTTCACCGTCACCAGGCCCGGCTTGATCGTCGTCATGGTGGGCGCGTGATTGGCCAGAACCGTCATCTCACCCAGCGTAGCCGGAATGACGACTTCCGTAACCGTTTCGGAAACGAGCAGACGTTCCGGGGAAACGAGATCGAATTTGAAACTGTCAGCCATGGCTATTCACTTCTTTTCAATTACGCGGGCGTCACGGACTTGTTTATTAAAACGCCGGCAAAGCCGTTCCGGTTTCACCGTCATCGTGTGCAAGGCGCGTGGTCGAACCACGCGCCCGCCAATTCATAATCAGGCAGCTTCAGCAGTCAGCTTCTTTGCCTTTTCGATGGCTTCTTCCATCGAACCGACCATGTAGAAAGCTGCTTCCGGCAGGCTGTCGTATTCGCCGTTGACCARGCCCTTGAAGCCCTTGATCGTGTCTTCGAGTGCGACGAGCTTGCCCGGAGAACCGGTGAAGACTTCGGCAACGAAGAACGGCTGCGACAGGAAGCGCTCGATCTTGCGGGCGCGGGCAACCGTCAGCTTGTCTTCTTCCGACAGTTCGTCCATGCCRAGGATKGCGATGATGTCCTGAAGGGACTTGTAGCGCTGCAGGGTCGACTGAACCTTACGGGCAACCTCGTAGTGTTCTTCACCGACGATCATCGGGTCGAGCATGCGCGAGGTGGAGTCGAGCGGGTCAACAGCCGGGTAAATACCCTTTTCTGCGATCGAACGCGACAGAACCGTCGTTGCGTCAAGGTGCGCGAACGAAGTGGCCGGCGCAGGGTCGGTCAAGTCGTCGGCGGGAACGTAAATCGCCTGAACCGAGGTGATCGAACCCTTGTTCGTGGTGGTGATGCGTTCCTGCATCTGGCCCATGTCGGTTGCGAGCGTTGGCTGATAGCCCACAGCCGAAGGAATACGGCCGAGAAGAGCCGAAACTTCCGAACCAGCCTGCGTGAAGCGGAAGATGTTGTCCACGAAGAACAGAACGTCCTGGCCTTCGTCGCGGAAGTTTTCAGCGATCGTCAGACCGGTCAGAGCGACGCGAGCGCGGGCGCCCGGCGGTTCRTTCATCTGGCCGTAAACGAGAGCWGCCTTGGAACCTTCGCCGCCGCCAAGCTTGTTGACGTTCGACTCGATCATTTCGTGATAGAGGTCGTTACCTTCGCGGGTACGCTCACCCACGCCGGCGAATACCGAGTAACCACCGTGCGCCTTGGCGACGTTGTTGATCAGTTCCATGATGAGAACCGTCTTGCCAACGCCAGCGCCGCCGAACAGGCCGATCTTGCCGCCCTTGGCGTAAGGAGCCAGAAGGTCAACGACCTTGATGCCGGTAACGAGGATCTGGCCTTCCGTCGACTGCTCGACGTAAGACGGTGCGTCCTGGTGGATGGCGCGCTTCTTGGCCGTTACGATCGGACCTGCTTCGTCAACCGGCTCACCGATGACGTTCATGATGCGGCCGAGCGTTTCCAGACCGACAGGAACCTCGATCGGGGCGCCCGTATCAGCGACGACCTGACCGCGGACGAGACCTTCGGTCGAGTCCATGGCGATCGTGCGTACGACGTTTTCGCCGAGATGCTGAGCGACTTCCAGAACCAGGCGGTTGCCGTTGTTATCGGTTTCGAGCGCGTTGAGGATCGGAGGCAGTTCGCCTTCGAACGCCACGTCGACAACAGCGCCGATAACCTGGGTAACCTTGCCCGCGCCGTTCACCGCTGCGGTTTTCTTGGGGGTAGCTGCCTTAGCCATTATCCTTACCCTCTTTCCTTACCTCAGAGCGCTTCCGCGCCCGAAATGATTTCAATGAGTTCCTTGGTGATCTGAGCCTGACGCTGACGGTTGTAGGAAAGCGTCAGCTTGTTGATCATATCACCGGCATTGCGCGTTGCGTTGTCCATCGCGCTCATCTTGGCGCCCATTTCACCGGCAACGTTTTCGAGCAGAGCCCGGAAAACCTGAACCGAAATGTTGCGCGGAATAAGGTCTTCCAGAATAGAAGCCGCATCAGGCTCATATTCGTAGACGGCGCTCTGCGTTGCCTCAACCTCTTCCACAACAGGGACTGCGGCAGGAATAAGCTGCAGACCGGTCGGGATCTGGCTGATGACGGACTTGAATTCCGAGTAGATCAGCGTGCAGACGTCAAATTCACCCGCATTAAACAGGGAGATCACCTTCTTGGCGATCTGGTCGGCGTTTTCGAAACCGACCTTCTTCACTTCGCGCAGTTCGATGCGCTCGATGATATTAGCTGCGAATTCGCGACGAAGGCTGTCGTAACCCTTCTTGCCGACCGTGATGATCTTGACCGTTTTGCCTTCGGAAATCAGCTTGCGGGCTTGATCGCGGGCAAAACGGGAAATCTGCGAGTTGAAACCGCCGCAAAGACCACGTTCAGCCGTGCAGACAACGAGCAGATGCACGTTGTCCTTGCCGGTGCCGGTCATCAGCGCCGGAGCGACGTCCGCCTCGACCGCCTTGGCGATGTTGGCAAGAACGGCGCCCATGCGCTGCGAATAAGGCCGGGCGGCCTCCGCAGCTTCCTGGGCGCGCCGAAGCTTCGCCGCGGCGACCATTTTCATCGCCTTGGTAATCTTCTGCGTCGCCTTTACGGAGGCAATGCGGTTTTTCAGATCCTTTAGTGAAGGCATCCGTTATCCGTCCGAGTAAAAGAGCCCTAATTACGAGAAAGACTTCGCGAAGCTATCAAGAGCGCCCTTGAGCTTGCTCTTGGTATCGTCGCTGATTGCCTTTTCCGTGCGGATGGTGTCGAGGATCGCCTTGCCTTCCGAGCGGAGGTAGGAGAGCAGACCCTGCTCGAACTTGCCGACCTGCGCGACCGGGATCTTGTCGAGATAACCGTTGACACCTGCGAAGATCACCGCGACCTGCTCTTCCGTCTTGAGCGGAGAGAACTGCGGCTGCTTCAGAAGCTCGGTCAGGCGGGCACCGCGGTTAAGCAGGCGCTGCGTGGAAGCGTCAAGGTCCGAGCCGAACTGGGCGAAGGCGGCCATTTCGCGATACTGGGCAAGTTCACCCTTGATCGAACCGGCGACCTGCTTCATCGCCTTGATCTGGGCGGCAGAGCCAACGCGCGAAACCGACAGGCCGACGTTAACGGCCGGACGGATACCCTGGTAGAACAGGTCGGTTTCRAGGAAGATCTGGCCGTCGGTGATCGAGATCACGTTGGTCGGAATGAAGGCMGAAACGTCGTTGCCCTGGGTTTCGATGACAGGCAGAGCCGTCAGAGAGCCAGCACCCATTTCGTCGGAGAGTTTTGCAGCGCGCTCCAGAAGACGGGAGTGAAGATAGAAGACGTCGCCCGGATAAGCTTCGCGGCCCGGAGGACGGCGCAGCAGAAGCGACATCTGACGGTAAGCAACGGCCTGCTTGGAAAGGTCGTCATAACCGATGAGGGCGTGCTTGCCGTTATCACGGAAGTATTCGCCCATGGCGCAACCGGCAAACGGTGCCAGGTACTGCATCGGAGCCGGGTCGGAAGCCGTGGCAGCAATGATGATCGAATACTGCAGGGCGCCGCGCTCTTCCAGAACCTTTACGAACTGGGCAACGGTCGAACGCTTCTGGCCGATAGCAACGTAGACGCAATAAAGCTTGTCGCCTTCCGGACCATTGTCGTGAATGGCCTTCTGGTTCAGGATCGCGTCGAGAATGATCGCGGTCTTGCCGGTCTGGCGGTCGCCGATGACGAGCTCGCGCTGGCCGCGGCCAACCGGGATGAGGGCGTCGATAGCCTTGAGGCCGGTCGACATCGGCTCATGAACCGACTTACGCGGAATGATGCCGGGAGCCTTGACGTCAACGCGCGAACGCTTGGCGGCGTTGATCGGGCCTTTGCCGTCGATCGGGTTGCCGAGGGCGTCAACGACGCGGCCGAGCAGTTCCGGACCAACCGGAACGTCAACGATAGCGCCAGTCCGCTTTACGGTGTCGCCTTCCTTGATGGCACGGTCGGAACCGAAGATAACCACACCGACGTTGTCGGCTTCGAGGTTGAGCGCCATGCCGCGAACGCCGCCAGGAAACTCGACCATTTCGCCGGCCTGAACATTGTCGAGACCGTAGACGCGGGCGATACCGTCACCGACGGAAAGCACCTGACCGACTTCCGAGACTTCCGCCTCGTTGCCGAAATTTTTGATTTGATCTTTCAGAATTGCGGAAATTTCCGCGGCGCGGATATCCATCAGCCAACCTCTTTCAGTGCAAGCTTAAGGGTGGAAAGTTTGGTGCGAAGAGACGTATCGATCTGGCGAGAACCAACCTTGACGATCAGGCCACCGAGGATCGAAGGATCAACGGTAACGGAAACCGTCACATCCTTGCCGGTAACGCTCTTCAGCGCCGCCTTCAGTTCAGTTTCTTGCGCTTCGTCGAGCGCATGTGCCGAGGTGACCTCGGCGGTAATTTCGCCGCGATGGGCAGCAGCAATGGAGCGATAGGCGCGGATCATGCCGGGAACGGCAAACAGACGGCGGTTATTCGCAACGACCTTGAGGAAATTGACAGCAAGACCGGCAAGACCGGCCTTCTCGCAGATTGCGGTGATTGCCTTGAACTGATCCTCGGCGGAAAACACCGGGCTCGCAACCAGACGCTTCAAATCGTCACTTCCATCGAGAAGTGCGCCGAACCTGTCCAGATCGGCTCCAACTGCCTCGACCGCACCCGCTTCCAAAGCAAGCTCGAAAAGCGACGATGCATACCTTTCGGCTACACCGGATGTTCCATGGGAGGTATCTGCCACGGGCACTTTTTCCCTGCTAATCGTCCAAGAACATCAGCGAGGGGGATCCTCCGCATCAAATTCTTGAAATCGTTTCAATTTCCCCGAAAAAGACCGGAATTCCCCCCTGCCTTTTCCCAATTTCGCGGTCCGTCTAGCATAGGACGCCGGGACTCGCAACACGCGTAATAGCGGAAAGCGCCGTTTGGGCAAGGGGGAATGCGTTTAAATTTTCCGATTCCGCCCAGGATGCGCCGCAGGTGCGGCACAAAAGCCAAAAAGCCCGTCTCAGACCAGTCCGAACACGTAGCTCAACGACAGTGCAGACAACAGAAGGTGTACAACCAGAAGTATGAAATTCCGCACTGTTGCGCCTCCATCCGAAAGAATGGAGAGAATGCCRCCGAACACGCTKAGACCGAAAGCCGCACCGAAGGCGAGATAGACCATGGGCTGCGCCAGAAGCAGCGCGGAAGCACCGAGGCCGAGATAAAAACCGGCAAGCGACGAGCGCACAAGCGCGTAACCATCCCGGCGCTCGCCGATCGCCTGCAGACCGAAGGCACGCAGAGTAGCGCCTGGTGCAAACATGAAAAACAGGCCGATCACGACCGACACCACCGCAGCGCCGAAGGCCAGCTGCTCGCCGAATTCGGCGGGAAAATAAAACTCCATCTCGTTCCCCAAATCATTTTTGCCTGCTGCGTTATGACACGGTCATGACAGCGGGAAAACGTCCCCATTGATAAAGTTCAAAGGAAACTTTGCGGATCGATATCGAGTTGCACATGCACGCTGCCCCGTTCCTTCGGGCCATTGGCCAGAAGCGTTCGAAGGAAGGATTGCATGTCGGAATTGCGCCGCCCATGCACCAGCAGGCGAAAACGGTGCCGGCCACGGATAAGCGCCAGCGGCGCTTCCGCCGGGCCGAGCAGCATGATGCCCGTAACCTGCGGTGCTGCTGCCCTTAAACCCCGCGCATGGGTTTCGGCCTCCGCACGCGTATCGGCGGAAACGATGATTGAGGCAAGCCGTCCGAAAGGCGGAAGAACGGCTTTTTCCCGCTCCACGATCTCCCTTTCGTAAAAGGCAGATGCATCGCCGGAMACGATTGCCTGCATGACAGGGTGTTGCGGCTGGTAGGTTTGCAACAGGCCGTGGCTTTTCAGCCCGGTTCGCCCGGCGCGACCGGTCACCTGCGAGAGCAGCTGAAACGTTCGCTCCGCTGCGCGCGGATCGCCATTGGCAAGCCCGAGATCGGCGTCGACAATACCGACAAGCGTCATAAGGGGGAAGTTGTGCCCCTTGGCAACCAGCTGCGTGCCGATGACGATGTCCGCCTCTCCCTTGACGATCGCCTCCAACTCCAGACGCAGCCGCTTGACGCCCATCAGGTCAGAGGACAGCACGATGGTGCGGGCTTCGGGAAAATGTTTCTCCACCTCCTCGGCGATCCGCTCTACCCCCGGCCCGCAGGCCACCAGATGATCGAAGGTGCCGCATTCCGGGCAATGGTCCGGCGTCGGCTCGTTGTGACCGCACTGGTGGCATTGCAGTTGATTGCGGAACCGGTGCTCCACCAGCCAGCTCGAACATTGCGGGCACTGGAAACGGTGACCGCAGACCCGGCAGAGCGTCAGCGGCGCGTAACCGCGACGATTGAGAAAGAGCAGGGACTGCTCGCCCTTTTCGATGGTTTTGCCGATGCCGCGCAGGAGAACCGGCGAAAGAAACCCTCCCCTTTCCGGCGGATGGCGACGCATATCGATCAGATGCAGATCGGGCATCGCCGCATCGCCGAAGCGCGTATGCAGATGGATGGTRTTATAGCGGCCAGAACTGCCGTTGACCTGGCTTTCCACTGACGGCGTGGCGGAGACCAGTACCACCGGGAAATCCCCGATCCGGGCTCTGACGACCGCCATGTCGCGGGCATTGTAAAAGACGCGGTCTTCCTGCTTGTAGGCCGGGTCATGCTCCTCATCGACGATGATGAGGCCGAGATTGTCGAAGGGAAGGAACAGCGCCGAGCGCGCGCCGGCCACCACCTTCACCTCACCTGTCACCGCCTGTCGCCAGACCTTTTCGCGCATGCGCGGCGACAGGTCAGAATGCCATTCCGCCGGCTTGGCGCCGAAGCGGTCGTGAAAGCGATCTAGGAAGGCCGCCGTCAGCGCGATTTCCGGCAACAGGATGAGGACCTGCTTGCCTTGTCGCAGCGTTTCCGCCACCGCCTCGAAATAGACCTCGGTTTTGCCGGAGCCGGTTACACCATCAATCAGTGAAACATGGAAACCACCCTTGCGCACATCCTCGAGAATTTCCGATGCCGCCTGTTTCTGCGGGCCTTCCAGTCGCGGCTCGGCATAGTCAGGATCAGGCTCGGCCACAACGGGCGGCGCGGGCAGAAAAACCGTCTCGAATACGCCCTGCTTGACCAGACCATCGACAACGCTGGTAGAAACGCCGGCGGCATGGGCAAGGCCACTCTTCGTCCAGCCATGGCCCTCGGCCGCCAGYTCCATCACTCTCTCGCGGGCGGGAGTAAGCCGCTCCGGCCTGCCTTCGGTCAGCCGCAGCCCCTCGATCATRGGCTCGGGATCGAAGGCGGCGGGSGCGCGTAGGGCCATGCGCGCCACAAGGCCGGGCGGAGAAAGCGTGTAGGCGGCAACCCAGTCGATGAAGCGCCGCATTTCCGCTTTCAGCGGCGGGCACTCGAAACTCTTGCTGATGGGCCGCAGCTTTTTCGGATCGACGCTCTTCTCTCCTGCATCGTCCCACACCACGCCGAAGACCTGCCGTGGTCCAAGCGGCACCTGAACGATGGAGCCGGTCTCCACCACCATATCGTCAGGCACGGCATAACTGTAGGGTCCCGGCGCCGGCATCGGCACGAGAACGGGCACCGTGCGCGTGAGCGACGGCGGGTCGAACAGAGCCCCAAACAGATCGGACGAATCTTTTGCCATGATGTGGCGAACATGCCCCGGCGGAATGAAAAAGGAAACCGCCCGGATGTAATGGCTGACCCCGGTAAAGTCCACGCCAGATGCGAAGCYCAGGCGCRAGCCTTAACCAAATACTGACCATAAGGGCATAGCGTTGGRAGAGGAATGGAGCGCCCCGTGACCGAAATTCTGACTTTTGCCACACCCGATCTCTTGAACGAGCGCCAATCCTGGCTTGCCGCGATTGCCGGTGAACGCCGCCTTGCGGACAATACCGTCGACGCCTACGAGCGCGACACTCGCCAGTTTTTGACATTTCTCACCGGTTACATCGGCAAGCCAGCTTCAATCGCCGATATCGCCGATCTGCGCCCGGTCGATCTTCGCGCCTTTCTGGCCAGTCGTCGCAGGGAAGGCGCCGGCGCACGCTCGCTGGGGCGGCATCTGGCGGGCCTGCGTTCCTTTCTCCACTATCTGCAAAAGAAAGGTCTGGTGAATGCGGCCGGGGCCACCGCCATGCGCTCGCCGAAACAGCCGAAATCTCTGCCGAAACCGCTGACGGACCGGCAGGCGCTGAAAATAACCACCACCGAGGCACAATTGAATGAAGAGCCGTGGATTGCCGCCCGTAACGCTGCGGTTCTCTCGCTTCTTTATGGCTGCGGTCTTCGCATCTCCGAGGCGCTCGGGCTGGCTCCGGCCGATTTCACGCGCGACGCCCGCAGCCTTCGCATCACCGGCAAAGGCAACAAGACCCGGGTGGTGCCTTTGCTGGCGGTGGTAACGGAAGCGGTTGAGGCCTACAAAAAGCTCTGCCCCTATCATCTAGCTGCCGACCAGCCGCTATTCCTCGGCGCGCGCGGCGGCAAGCTGCAACCTGCCATCATCCAGCGCGAGATGCAGAAGTTGCGTGGCGCTTTCGGCCTGCCGGAAAACGCCACACCGCATGCGCTGCGCCACTCATTCGCCACCCATCTGCTGGCCGGCGGCGGCGACCTGCGCACCATTCAGGAACTGCTCGGCCATGCCAGCCTCTCCACCACGCAGATCTATACCGGCGTCGATMCCGCAAGATTGCTGGAAATCTACGATAATGCCCACCCGCGCGCATGAAGCAGGAAATGCTTAACCATAGTCATTAATCAGACGTCCAAGCCGCCGTTCTATAAGTGGACTAGAACCGGATRGTACCTATGCAAAGCCTGATAAAGCCACAAAATCTCACCGCCACCCTGATGGGCAAGACCGGCGACACCCTGCTCTGGTTGCTCGCCGCGCTGCACGTCACTGCTGTCGCAATCCTCTTCGCGACGTTGCTATCGTTGGGTGAGGCGCAAGCCGCCGAACAGGAGATAAGCTGCACGGGCAGCGATATTCTCGTGGAGATGCGCAAGAGCGACCCGCAGGACTTCGCGAAGATCGAACAGGAAGCGGCAGCTATCCCGAACGGCAAGGGCAACTTCTGGCGCATCGAAAAAGCTGGAACGGCACCGTCCTTTCTTCTCGGCACCATGCATGTCACCGATCCACGTGTTCTTGGCATGCCAGCGGCCGCAACACCCGCGTTTGAAAAAGCCGCGACGGTCATCGTGGAATCGGACGAAATCGTCGATGACAAGAAAATTGCGGCATCGCTGCTGACAAGACCCGACCTCACCATGTTTCTGGACGGCAAGTCGATCACCGACATCCTGTCACCCGAAAATGTCGCACGCCTTGAAAAGGGTCTTAAGGAGCGCGGCATTCCGCTGAGTGCCGTTTCGCGCATGAAGCCATGGATGCTGTCGAGTTTCGTCGCCCTTCCCGCCTGCGAATTTGCCCGCAAGGCCACTGGCCTGTCTTTCCTTGATAAGAAGCTCGCTGAAGATGCRGTCGCGGACGGAAAGCATCTTGTCGGGCTGGAGACCATGGTGGAGCAGCTTGCGGCCATGTCTGAGCTGCCAATGGAATTTCATCTGCAGGCGCTGATCGAAACGCTCGAATTGGGCGACCGCATGGACGACATTATGACGACCATGACCGATCTTTATGTCAGCGGTGATATCGGCATGACCATGCCCATGCTGAAGAGCATCGATCCCAAGAAAGCGTCTGAAAATGACCAGGGCTACGCCGCCTTCGAGCAACGCATCATCACCGATCGCAACCACGTCATGGCGGAGCGATCGGCTCCTGAGCTTGCCAAAGGCAATGTCTTCATGGCCGTCGGCGCTTTGCACCTGCCGGGCSAAGAAGGCGTAATTGAACTCCTGCGTGCGCAGGGCTTTACCCTCACACGGGTCGACTGATCCACTCGTCTCCGGTCTTGACGGGGCGGACATTGGCGCAAAACGGCCGCATCGTCGCCGGCACGATGCGACGATGAAACGGCCCGACGACGAAAAGATAGAGACGCCCAAACAGGTTCTTGCGCCGGACGATAGTCGTGACCTTCACGATCTGCCGACCAAGCTCCTGTTCCACATCGACGACGATACGGAAATCGAGATGGTTGTCGTCAAAGCCGAGCACGGTCCGGTCCGCAGTAGACGACAGCACTGGAAATCCGCCCGCCGAAGTACCCGCCGCCAGCTCGACCGTTCTGAGACCAAAAAGCGATACGAGACGGTTTCGAAGCGCCATAAGGCCGCTGATCCATGCCGGAGGATGATCGAGGAGTAGTCTGCTCACGTCGAGTGAACTCGATGCGGCCGTCACCATCTCTCCTTCAAAGCAATCCCGCCAGTCCGCGCCCGGCAATATGTCTTCGCTATCCCGCATCCCATAACCTCGTTGCCGCCTTGTGTGGCGAGGCTCATCATCACTATTTCCAATCATCCGGGAACGTGACAAACCGCCGCTAATGGCAATTCGAGCGGGTCTAGCTTCAGAAAATACGAAGAGACAGAGAGATAGAGCGTCTTCGCTTTTGGAAAAGCGGGAGTGCGTTAGCCGTGCGTCATACGCTTCAGAACATTGGTGCGCCAGTAGAACTGGTGGACCAGAACTGCGGCGACGTGGCCAGCGATCAACACCCACATCAGCCCCTTGAGCGGCCCGGAATGCAATTCTCCTGCTACCCGCGCGCCGAAATAATAGGCCGCAATGCCCGACAATGGCAGGGCAAAAAACAGCGCGTAAAAGGTGAAATGCGCGACCTTCGCGGCGATTTGAGAAGCGCGCGGTTCATTGGCAGGATGCGGCGGCACCCCCTGGAAAAACCGCAGACA
>NZ_JBFREP010000013.1:0-121860 GCF_052114365.1 Agrobacterium sp. MCAB5 | reverse complement strand
CCCCGGCATCGGCCCCATCACCGCCAGAACCGACGGTGAATTCGAATGCAAACACGGCGATACCGTCTTCATCACACCAGATGATGCCAAAATCCACAGGTTCGATGACAAGGGCATCGCGATATGACGCCTTAAGTTCAGGCCTCGTCGATCCTGACACCGTTTCGGTCAAAAACATGAAGCCGTTCCTGCGGGAAACCGACCCGCATGGACTTGCCCGGCTGCAACAGCGCCCGATCAGACGAAAACAGCTTGAAGGGCAATCCATGCACGGTCAGGTGCAGGATGATGCCGAGACCCGTCGGCTCGACGAGATCGACGGTCGCCTCGACAGCACCATCCGCAGGCGAGACGGTGACATGTTCCGGCCGGATACCGAGTGTGACCGGCTCACCATCGGCAAGCTTCACGTCGCGGCCGAGTTCGAGGCGTGTGCCATCGCCGAGCACGACGAAACTACCGCCATTCTCACGCCCGAGCCGTCCTTCCAGAAAATTCATGCCCGGCGAACCGATAAAACCAGCGACGAACAGATTGGCTGGGCGATCGTAGAGATCGAGCGGTGCGCCGATCTGCTGCACATGGCCGGCATTCATCGCGACGATACGGGATGCTAGCGTCATCGCCTCGATCTGGTCATGGGTGACATAAACCGAGGTGGCGCCGAGATCAGCATGCATGCGCTTGATTTCGGCCCGCATCTGCTCGCGAAGCCGTGCATCGAGGTTGGAGAGTGGCTCATCGAACAGAAAAGCCTTAGGCTGGCGCACGATGGCCCTGCCCATGGCGACGCGCTGGCGCTGGCCGCCGGAAAGCGCTTTCGGACGGCGCGCCAGATAGGGATCGAGACCGAGTTTCGCCGAAGCACCGGCCACGGCCGCCGCGATTGTTTCCTTGGTGCTGCGGCGCAGGCGCAGGCTGTAGCTCATATTGTCGGCGACGCTCATATGCGGATAAAGCGCATAGGACTGGAACACCATGGCGATATCCCGGTCCTTCGGCTTGCGGTCGTTGACGCGCTCACCGTCGATGGTCAATTCGCCCGCTGAAATCTCCTCCAGACCGGCAATCATTCGCAGCAGTGTCGATTTTCCGCAGCCGGATGGGCCGACGAGGACGATGAATTCGCCGTCCTCGATCTTCAGATCGACCCCGTGCAGGACCGCAAGGTCGCCATAGGTCTTGCCGACATTCTTCAGCTCGATGGAAGCCATGGGATTATCCTTTCACCGCGCCGGCCGTCAGGCCCTGCACGAGATAACGTTGAATGAGCAGGAAGAAGAGACAGGCCGGAATGAGCGCCAGAACACCCGCCGCCATCATCTGCCCGAAATCGACGGAAAATTTTGAAACGAAGGTCAACAGCCCGACCGGGAATGTGGCGCTCTGGTTGCCCGAAATCAGCATCAGCGCAAACAGCAACTCGCTCCACGCGGCGGTGAAGACGAAGCCCAGCGTCGCAGCGATGCCCGGCAATGTCAGCGGCAGGATGATCTGGCGGAATGCCGTGAAGCGGCTTGCCCCGTCGATCATCGCCGCCTCTTCCAGATCCTTGGGAATACCGTCGAAGAATGACTGCATTAGGAAAGTGGCAAACGGCACGTTGAAGGCGGTGTAGACGATGACGAGACCCGTCAGGCTATTGGTGAGGCCGAGCGGCGACAGCATCTTGAAGATCGGCGCGACCAGCATGACCAGCGGAAACATCTGGGTAATCAGCATCAGCGCCACGATCCAGTATTTGCCCTTGAAGCGGAACCGCGACAGCGCATAACCGGACAGTGACGAGAGCACCGTAACGGCAAGTGCCGTGGAGCCGGCAACGATGACGCTGTTCTTAAAAAATGTCGGGAAGGCACTGTTTTCTATGACATATCGATAATGATCGAGCGTCGCGTGCGACGGCCACATTCGCACGCCTTCGCTATAAAGCAGGTCATTCGGCGTGACCGAGACCTTGAGCAGCCAGAACAGCGGAAACAGCGCAAAGACGATATAGGCGAGGATCGCCAGGCGATGGGCAAGGGTGAGGAATATCCTTGATGTCATCGGTCAGTCCTTCTCGATAAGGCGTTGGCGCAGGAGCACGATGAGCATGGAATAGGCCAGAAGCAGCACCAGAAGTACCAGCGCGATGGCCGAGGCATAACCGAAATCGAGCCGCCGGAAGGCCTGCGTGAAGATGTAGCTCGCAACGATCTGGGTGCGGTCTGCCGGTCCGCCATTGGTCATGACGATGATGAGATCGGCAAAATTGGCGATCCAGACGGTGCGCAGCAAAACGGTGATGGCGATGGTGGGTGCGAGAAATGGGAGGGTGATGGAGGTGAAGCGCTGCAACGGGTTTGCCCCGTCAATGGAAGCGGCCTCGTAAAGATCACGCGGGATCGCCTGAAGTGCGGCAAGCAATGTGATGGCGAAGAAAGGAATGCCCCACCAGACATTGGCGATGATCGGCCCCCACATGGCAAGCTGCGGATCGGCAAGAATATTGTTGGGCGCGGAGAGAAGCCCGAGCGAGACCATCCAGTGCGGCAGCGGTCCTATGACCGGATTGAACAGCCACGCCCAGTTGAGACCGGCAAGAAAGGTTGGCACGGCCCATGGAAGAAACACCAGCGCCTGGGCCAGCCCCCTGCCCGCGAACGGCTTGTCCAGCAGCAGCGCCAAAATGAGACCGAAGAAAAACTGCAGGAATACCGAAGCCCCCGTCCACCACAGCGTATTTTTCAGCGCCCGGTAAAAGGCCGCATCCTGCGACAGTGCCTCCAGATGTTTCAAGCCAACGAAACCGCCGGAAAAAGGATTGAGCAGCTGCACGTCACGAAACGCATAGGACAGGCCGAGCACCAGCGGCACCAGCATGACGGCAACAATGAGCACGAGAACCGGCGCACTATAGAGCCAGGGTTCGGCCCAGTCGGCAAAACGCTGCATTGCCGGCTTGCCGGCGCGGTTGCGCGCGGCCACGGGTCCGGCGCCATGGGCATAGGACATGATTGATCGCTCCTGATCGGACGGCGGGGCGGACAGGTTTTTCTAACGCTTCTGGCCAGCCGGTCCGCACGTTTTGAAATGGGGCCTGCCGTTTGTGACAGCCCGCAAGAACGGCCGCGCGGGTTCAAATCTCGCGCGGCCAACCGTGTGGTTTATTTGGAGGCGAGGAACTTCTGCTGCGCCTTCGTCATATAGTCAGCCCATTGCTTGGCGAGGTCTTCCGGTGAGATATCACCAAGAAGCGCTTCCTGCGATGTCTTGATAACAAGCGAATCCTTGAAGAATGCGAATTCCTCAAGATAGGTCGGCATCTTCGTCGGCACGGCGTTCTTGTCCGCCAGTTCGTCGAACCAGCCCTTGAACTGCTCGCTGGCGTAGAAGGGGTCCTTCTCCGCCGACTTGTGCACCGGCAGCGCACCCGTCTTCTTGTTCCACTCGATATTGCCTTCCGGCCCTTCCAGCGTCTCGACCAGTTTCCAGGAGAGGTCCTTGTTGGCGGATGCCGACATGATCGACCAGCCGGCGAAACCGATGGTCGGGAAGGTCTTGCCGTCAGGTCCCTTCGGCATGGTCATGACGCCGAAATCTTCCGGCTTCATGCGCTGGGCAATGGCGATAAGGGCGTCCGGATCCTGATCGAGGAAGGCGCAGGTGCCGGAATAAAAGCCCGCGACGATCTCGTTGAAGCCCCAGTTGACGCTGTCTTTCGGCGCCAACCCGTTCTTGTAGAGATCGATCACATAGGTCAGGCCCTTCACCCAGCCAGGGCTGTCAAAGGTGGAGGTGCCGTCCTTGGTGAAGAACTCGTTCGATCCCGCCATGGACGCGCCGAACATGACCCAGCCGTTAAGTCCGCCCGGCCCGCCACGCAGGCAATAACCGTATTTGCCGGGAAGTGCTGCGACCTTCTTGGAGGCATCGGCGAATTCGTCGAGCGTCTTCGGCGGCTCCTTCACGCCAGCCTGTTCCAGCAGTTTCTTGTTGTAGAACATGGCCCGGAGATAAAAGCCGTAGGGAAGCATATAGGCCGTGTTCTTCACATCACGGCCGAGTTCCAGCGTGCGTTCACTCAGACCCTTGGTGTATTCCCATTTGGCGAGGTAGGGTTCGAGACTTTCGAGCATGCCGTTATTGGCATAAAGCGAAAGCCAGGTGTCAGGCATTTCCATGACATCAGGCACATCTCCGGCGGAGACCATCGTGGCGAATTTCTGGAAGGCCTCGCTCCAGGGCAGCGAGATGATCTCCACCTTGGTGCCGGGATTGGCAGTTTCGAACTTCGAGACGATGCCCTTCAGCGTTTCCGTCCGTTCGGGACTTGTAATGACCTCGACCAGTTTCAAGGTCGTATCCGCCAGCGCCGTTCCGGTCATCAGGGCGGTAAAGATTGCTGCTGCTACCAGTTTTTTCATGTCGTTCTCCCCTTTTTGTCGTCAGTTTTGAGACGCGTCAGACGGCCGAGGCCGCCTTGATCGCGGGTTCGAGATCGTTCCAGAGCGCTTCTGTGCCCTCCAGTCCGACATGCAGGCGCACGGAACGCGCGCTGATGCCGAACGTGTGGGCGGAGTTTGGCTGCGCCTTCTGTTCAAGCACCACTTCACCCGGGACGATCAGGCTTTCATGCCCACCCCAGGAAACACCCAGTTTGAAAAGTTTGAGGCGGTCGGCAAAAGCGCGCACATCCACCCCTTCCTTGAAAATGAAGGAAAACAGGCCAGACGTACCGTTGAGGCCGGGCGGCAGGCGGTTCGCCAATCCAGGATGGCAAACCTTTTCCACCACATCGAGCGCCTGCAGGCGGCTGGCAATATCCAACGCCGATGCCTGATGCGCCCTCATGCGCAGCGGCAGGGTGCGCAAGCCGCGGATCAGCAACCACGCATCGAAGGGCGACATCTTGCCACCGAGATAGGGATAGGTCTCTGCACGAATGCGGTCGATCATTGCCTTTGAACCGGCAACCACGCCGGAGACCACATCGCTGTGCCCGCCGAGATACTTCGACGCCGAATGCACGACGAGATCGACACCGAGCGAGATCGGCTGCTGGAAGACAGGACTTGCCCAGGAATTATCGATGACGGTGACGGCGCCATGGCGCTTGCCGATCGCGGCGAGCGCACCGACATCATGGGCCTCCATCACCCAGCTGGTCGGGCTTTCCATGTAGAAGAGCTTCGCGCCGGGCATAGCCTTTTCAACCGCCGCCTCGTCGCGGCCGTCGACATAGACCACCTCGACATTCATGCGCTTCATGAAGGTGCCAAACAGGCGAAACGCATCGGGATAGACATGGCGCACCGCGACGATGCGGTCACCCGGCGAAACGAAGGAGAGAACGGTGGAGGAAATGGCCGACATGCCGCTGGCGAAGCCAAGCGCATCTTCCGCGCCCTCAAGCTTTGCCAGCATTTCCTCAAACATCCTGACGGTCGGGTTGAGCCCTCGCGTATAGACCGGCCGCACCTTTTCGCCGCGATAGGTGGAAACCATTTCGTCGTAGCTGGAAAAGGTGAAAAGCGAAGTCTGCACAAGCGGCGGGACCACAGCTTCGAAAGCGTGGGTCTCGTCATGGGCGACGATCAGAGAGGCGGGATCGAAGAGATCGTTGCCTTGGTTCATTTCGACATGTCCTTGATATCCTCCTCGACGACAGCGAGGATTTTCAGTGTTTCTTCACGGGCGGTCTCCGCATCGCCGGCGGCGATGGCGTTGAACAGCGTGCGGTGAAAAGGGAAGGAGCGGCTTGCAAAGTCCGGCCGGTCGAAAGGCTTCAGCCAGAAACGTTCGAAACCTTCGCGCAT
Source organism: Agrobacterium sp. MCAB5 (assembly GCF_052114365.1). Classification (NCBI taxonomy): domain Bacteria; kingdom Pseudomonadati; phylum Pseudomonadota; class Alphaproteobacteria; order Hyphomicrobiales; family Rhizobiaceae; genus Agrobacterium; species Agrobacterium sp. MCAB5. The sequence goes on along the minus strand of NZ_JBFREP010000013.1, from coordinate 116,059 downwards.
CTGCTCGAGCAGCTGCTTGAACAGCGAATTATGCGTGGCGTCATAGATGGAGAGGTGGAAGGCAAGGTCGGCCTTGCCGGACGTGCCTTCAGCCAGATGCACCCGCTCCATCTCATCGAGCCGCGCTTCCATCGTGGCGATATCCTCCACCGTGCGCCGGCGCGCCGCAGCCATCGAGGCCTCAACCTCGATGCCACGCCGGACTTCCAACGTCATCAACAACGCATCGCGCAGGCTTTCGGCATCGATGGAGATAGGCATATGCACGGTTGCGGCGGAAATCGGCTTAAGCAGATAATTGCCGCTGCCCTTGCGGCTGTCGATAACGCCCAGCGCCTGAAACTTACGGATGACCTCGCGAATGGTGGAACGGCCGACACCCAGCGCCACCATCAGCTCTCGCTCGGCCGGCAACCGATCTCCAGCCTTCAGTCCCGCCCTCTCGACGTAATCGGAGAGTGCCGCCTCGACCTGGCGCACACGGTCGCTGGGTGGAATAGGCTGCATTAGTTCGCGGCTGGATCTATCCAAGAGTTACCCTTTGAATTGGTCTGACATCTTACCATTTCAAACGGTTGATCGATTGTCAACGGGGAACGCAAGCAGCCTAAACAGGGAGATCACATCCCTGTTGAACCGCGTATTCCGGGAAAAATAGAAGGAAATTAGAGATTTGGGCGTTGGTAACGCTGGAGAAGGCTTACCGGCTGGGCAAAATTTGCGAGACGGCACAATCGACCGTGGGGCCTAGGACAGAAGGAAAAAACTTCTCCTCCGTCGCGCTCGGGCCTATCGCGAGCATCTGCCAGCTATTGATTTTACGATACGTGACTGGATCCCCGGAACGGGCCCGAGGATGACATCGAGTGTGGGGATACGTTAGTCAGGTGTCTGAGGGTGGCTGGTGCCACCCTCGCCCGTTTTGTCTTCTTACTGGCTAAGCACGGCCGCCTTGATGGTATCGATGTTGTGGTTGACCATATCGATATAGGTTGCGGCCGGGCCGTCGGCTGTCGAGAGCGCGTCGGAATAAAGCGTTCCGCCAACTTTCAGGCCGGTTTCCTTGGCAATCTGGTCCATCAACCGCTTGTCGGTGATGTTTTCGACGAAGATCGCCGAGGCGTTGTCGTGCTTGATCTGATCCACCAGCTTGGCGACGTCGGCGGCAGACGCTTCGGAATCCGTCGAGATACCTTCCGGCGCCAGGAATTCGAGACCATAGGCATGCTCGAAATAACCGAAGGCATCATGTGAGGTGATGATGTTGCGTTTTTCCGGCGGAATGGCGGCGATCTCGGTCTTCACCTTCTCGTTCAAAGCCGCGAGCTTGGCGATATAGGCCTGTGAATTGGCGGTGTAAGTTGCGCAACCGGCCTTGTCGACCTCGCAAAATGCGCCGGCGATGTTCTTCACGTATATTTCCGCATTCTTGATTGACTGCCAGGCATGCGGATCGAATTCACCGTGATTGTGTCCCTCATGGTCATGCGCTTCCTCTGCCTTGTGGTCGTGACCCGCCTCTTCCTCGGCTTCCGGATGTGCGTGACCGGCTGGCTCGTCGGAAATCCTGAGGGGTTTCACGCCCTTGGTCAGTTCCACCACCGGCGCCTTTGTGCCGCTGGTATCGATCAGCCGCTTCAGGAAGCCTTCGAATGCAAGGCCGTTCACCAGCACAACATCCGCCTTGCTGACAGCAACGGCGTCGGCCGGGCGCGGCTCGTAGACATGCGCGTCGCCGTCAGGTCCGACGATCGTGGTGATTTCGACGCGRTTGCCGCCGACATTCTTCGCGAAGTCGGCAATGATCGAGAAGCTGGCCACGACCTTGAGTTCAGCCGCAGAAGCCTGCGCCATCAGGACCGGGGAAAGGGAGAGAAGGCTTACGCAGGTAGCAAGACGTAGGGTTTGGAACATGAAGGGTTCTCCTTTTTTCAAACGCTGTTTTCAGGCCGTTCTGTGACGACCGGAACCGAGAAGATCGCGAAGCACACCGCGTGTGCCGACGACGATGGACAGGACATAGATGACGCCTGCGGACAGGATGATCGCCGGACCTGATGGCAACGACGCGTGATAGGACAGAAGCAGGCCTGCAAAACACGAGACCATGCCGATGCCGATCGAGATGAAGCACATTGGCGCGACGCGATTGGACCAGAAGCGGCTGGCGGCAGCGGGCAGCATCATCAGGCCAACCGAAAGCAGGGTTCCGAGCGCCTGAAACCCGCCGACCAGATTGAGGACGACGATGGCGAGGAAGAGGAAGTGCACGGGGCTCCCCCAGTTGCTGACCGAGCGCAGAAACAGGGGATCGAGGCATTCCGCCAGCAGCGCGCGCCAGAAAACCATCATCACCGTCAGCGTTACGACGCAGATACCGCCGATGAGGCCGAGCGCTYCATTGTTCAGTGCCAGCACCGTGCCGAAAAGCACATGCATGAGATCGACACTGGAGCCGCGCCAGGAGACGAGCAGCACGCCGAGCGCCAGAGAAATGAGGTAAAAGGCTGCAAGCGAGGCGTCCTCCTTCTGGATGGTGAAGCGCGAAACCGCACCGGCACCCAGTGCCACCAGAAGACCGACGACCAGCCCGCCGATGGTCATCGGCAAAATCTCCAACCCGTAAAACAGAAAGCCCACCGCCGCCCCCGGCAAAATGGCGTGCGACATGGCATCACCCGTCAGGCTCATGCGGCGCAGCATCAGAAACACCCCGACCGGCCCGCAACTGACAGCAAGGATCAAGGCACCGGCAAGCGCACGCTGCATGAAGACATACTGGATGAATGGCTCGATGAAGAAATCAGACATGGATATGCGAATGCGCCTGCGGGTGTTTGGGGAAATCCTGCGGCTTTTCCGCCAGGTCGGCGTTCACCGTCGCTGCTGCGGGTTCGCACCATGGGGCGTCGCCGTCCCATGCCTCGTGAAACCGTCGTGCCTGCTGCATCATTTCGGGCCTTAGAACCTCCCGTGTCGGGCCAAAGCCCACCAACCGTCTGGCAAGCAGAAGTGTTTGTGGAAAATGCTGACGCACCAGCTCGTAGTCATGAAGAACGGCCAGAACCGTGCGCCCCTCGGCAACCCATGCTTTGATCAGCACCATGAGGTCGGCGACGGTGCGCTCATCGACAGCGTTGAAGGGCTCATCCAGCAAAATCAGTTGCGCATCCTGCAACATGGCGCGGGCAAAAAGGGCGCGTTGCATCTGGCCGCCGGAGAGTGAATCGATATTGCGTTTTTCAAAGCCAGAAAGTCCGACCGCTTCCAGCACATGGGCCATGGCCGCCCGGTCCGACTGGCGATGGCGAGCGAGCAGGCCGCGTTTGGGCCAGAGACCAAGCGCGACCAGATCGCGCACCTGTGCCGGAAAGGAACGGTCGAGTTCAGACTGCTGCGGTAGATAGGCGACGGAAACGCCTGGAGTAACCCGGCATTCACCGCCAAGTGGCTTCAAAATGCCGGCGACGCCCTTCATCAGCGTCGATTTTCCCGACCCATTGGCGCCGATCACCGCCGTGAGCGACCCTTTGGCAATATCGCCATCCAGATGATGCACCGCCGCGCGGCCGGCATATCCGAGTGTCAGATTTTTAAAGGCAAGGCACGGATCGTTCATCGATCCCTCCGGGGCATGATGTCATTTGATGACCCCCTCATATGTAATGTTATTACATTCGTCAAACGAATATGTAATGAAATAACATTAACTATCGGAAAGGTAGGTTCCATCTCACATTGGACGAAACCTCCAGGATCACCTCGGGGGTATGGTCGTGCCAGGTTCTGGATTCCCGGGACAAGCCGAAGGAAGCATCCGGCAAGCAATTTTTCTAAAGCCAGTTGACACGCTGCGCTTATGTAATGTTATTACGTTACAAGCAACAAGCGATGTGACCACTAGCCCCGTCGTTCTCTACCGCAAGTCGTGACGACGATGACTCCCACGCTACCACCGCTAATAAAACGAGGCCCGCATGTCGAAAAAACTTCCCGTCACTGTCCTCTCCGGCTTTCTTGGTGCCGGAAAAACAACGCTTCTCAACCATATTCTCGCCAACCGCGACGGTCTGCGGGTCGCGTTGATCGTTAACGACATGAGCGAGATCAATATCGATGCGGCACTTGTGCGAGATGGCGGCGCCAATCTTTCGCGCACCGAGGAACAGCTTGTGGAAATGACCAATGGCTGCATCTGTTGCACGCTGCGCGACGACCTTCTGAATGAGGTACGCGCGCTCGCCGAGCAGGGCCGGTTTGATTATCTGCTGATCGAATCCACCGGCATTGCCGAGCCGCTGCCAGTGGCCGCCACTTTCGATTTTCGCGATGAAAACGGTCGCAGCCTTTCCGATGTCGCGCATCTGGACACGATGGTGACGGTGGTGGATGCCGCCAATCTTCTCAACGACTACGGTTCCTCTGACTTTCTTGCCGACCGTGGTGAGACGGCGGGCGAAGGGGACAACCGAACCATCGTAGACCTCCTGGTCGAGCAGATCGAATTTGCCGATGTCGTCGTCCTCAACAAGATCGGCACTGCCACGCCGGATGAGCGGGACGCCGCCCGCAAGATCATCGTCGGGCTGAACCCGGATGCGAAACTCATTGAGGCCGATTTCGGCAAGGTGGAACTGAAGGAGGTGCTGGGCACCGGCCGCTTCGATTTCGCCAAGGCCGAAGAACACCCGCTGTGGTTCAAGGAGTTGCACGGTTTCAAGGACCACATTCCCGAGACCGAGGAATATGGCATCCGCTCCTTCGTTTACCGCGCCAGGAAGCCTTTCGATCCCGTGCTGTTCCAACGTTTTATCGACCGCGCCTGGCCCGGTGTGGTGCGCGCCAAAGGCTTCTTCTGGCTGGCCACGCGGCCAGCTTATGTCGGGGAGATAAGCCAGGCCGGCGCACTGGTGCGCACCGGCAAGATGGGCCTTTGGTGGTCCGCCGTGCCGAGCGAGCAATGGCCGCGCGAGCAGCAGTTCCTCGACATGATGAAGCCCTATCTCGACCCGGTCTTTGGCGACCGCCGGCAGGAAATCGTCTTCATCGGTTCCGATCCCATGAGCGAAGCGCGCATCCGCGCGCAACTCGATGCGTGCCTGATCGACACAGATGCCTTCACCCCGGACGCATGGCGACACCTGCCCGACCCCTTCGCCAGCTGGGACCGGCAGGCGGCTTGATTGGTTCTCAACTCCGACCTTTTTGACGAGTGGATGCCTCTTTCGCCTTCTCCCCGTCGGGGAGAAGGTATCGGCAACGCAATTCAAAGAAAATTCAGCGTCACCAGCGTCAGCACGAGATAACGCCCAACCTTGGCAATGGTAACAAGCAGAAGAAAAACCGGCAGCGGCTCCTTCATGATGCCGGCCGCAACCGTCAGCGGATCGCCGATCAGCGGCGCCCAGCTGAGCAGCAGCGACCACTTGCCGTAACGCCTGTACCAGTTCTGGGCACGTTGCAGCGCGGCTTCCCCCACAGGAAACCACCGCCGATGCCGGAAGCGTTCGATGCCACGGCCGAGCAGCCAGTTGGCGAGGGATCCGGCGACATTGCCGGCACTGGCAACAGTAACCAACAGCCAGACCGGCTGGGACTTCAAAATAATCAGGCCGGCAAGTGCGGCCTCCGACTGCATGGGCAGGATGGTTGCCGCGACAAAAGCCGTCAGAAACAAACCCGCATATACCGCCAGATCGGCCATTCCGTACCCTTCACATTTAGCGAATCCCGCTGCTCCTGAAGTGCCGGATGACGGCACCTGTCGTCAAGCGCCACGGCGTTCGATACAGATGGCCTTACGGCGGATTGGCGGCGACGGATCTGACGATATCATCACGCTCTATATCCAGCAGCGCCTGGTGAACTGAGAATTGCCGGGTTTCGCCGGATGCGGACAAAACGAGGATTACCGTTTCCTTCGGCGGGCAATCCGGCTGTACGCAGGCAATCTCGTTGACGGAAACGATCTCGTCTTCGCGGAGGGCAAGCAGTTCCCGCGTCCAGTGTTTCACAAGACGGGCCTTAGAGACTATCGCAGAGCCGCTGCGTGCAAGCGGATTTGCTCTTGCCGTCATCGGAAAACCCTTCTTGCTGCCTGCGAGGCCAATGCCTCAAAAAGATCGCGGATCGGCTGCTGCGGCATATCCATGCCGATGAGGACAACACGTGTTGCACGGTTGCCATCCGGCCAGCTTTCCAGACGGCTCAGCGGATAAAGCCGGTGCTGCACGGCATGGGCGACCACTGGACGGTCCGGATCATCCGTCGCACCGAAAATTCCCTTGAGCCGCAGCAGGCCGGAATGCACGTTGCTGGTGACGAGTTCGAGAAAGGTGACGATCGCCTGCGGATCGAAAGCGCCTTCGAACGTCAAATCGAACGCCTCGACCCCCGCACCATGACGATTGATATCGTGCACGTGCGCCGCATGCAGGCTCAGCCTGTCGGCGGCAAGCCAACCCGTTACGTCTTCCGGCTTGTTACGCAAGGAATAATCCGCCGGCGCAAACAGCGACATCAGATTGAAGTCGCGCGCGTTGCGGTCATGCAGACGCGCGGCAGGATTGAGATCGGAGAGGCTCTCACAGCCCCTCGCCGCCCCGTCAGTGAGATCGGTTTTGGTCAAAACAATGTGATCGGCAAAGGCAAGCTGTTTCCAGCCCTCGATGAAACTGTCGAGCATCGCCTGGCCGGAGGTAATGTCGAAAACAGTAACGACACCGGAGAGATGAAAGTGGCGGGCGACGATATGGTCGCGCAGGCCGGCGGCAGGCGTACCACCGGGAATCAGGCTGTTGATGATCGGCGCAGGATCGGCAAGGCCAGTGGTTTCGATGACGACACGCGATATTTCCGGCACCAACCCTTCCAGAAAGGCCAGATGCAACTCGTAAAGCGAGGTGCGGATATCGCTGGTGGCGGTGCAGCAGATGCAGCCGGTCGTGGTCCTGAAATAACGCTCCGAACCGGTGCGGACCAAGCCGTGATCGATGGGCACCGAACCGAATTCGTTGACGATGACGGCGGCACCACGCATTTCCGGTTCGCTCAGAAGCTCGTTYAGAAGCGTGGTCTTGCCCGCCCCCAGAAAGCCGGTAAGCAGTGTGACAGGCACCGTTCCGGTGGATGGGGTGACGGACGAGATGTCTTCTGGTGCAACCGCCTTCTTCCGCTTCATTCCGAACACATCCGCACCTTCAAGCAGCAAATCTTGGAGAGATTTAATACGTAATGTAATAACATATCAATACTTCTTGTTAGAAATTGCTCTTGAACATGGCATCCGCAGACTGCTTCCGGTATCCCGTCCCGAGCCATGCCCACAAGCACACGAAAAAACCAAAGCGGACCCAAAATGGAATAATAAAACCGTTTCGTTCACTTTCGTTTTTTTCGTTCCACCATCTATTGCATTTTCATTAGAGTTCGCTTTAAATCAGGCCGCTAATACAGAAAAGCTCGCCCGCAGCTATATCGAGGAGGATAGGCTGCAATAAGGGGCTGTATCTTTTACTGTTTTTAAAATGGGAGGAATCGCCTTGAAAAAACTCAGCTACCGTCTTGCTGCGGCATCTGCGCTTTCGTTTTTTGTCACATCGAACGCATTCGCCGCGACGGAAATTCAGTGGTGGCATGCCATGACCGGCGCCAATAACGAGGTCGTGGACGCGCTCGCGAAAGAGTTCAACGATAGCCAGACAAACTACAAGATCATGCCCGTCTTCAAGGGCACCTATCCGGAAACCCTGAATGCCGGCATTGCGGCCTTCCGCGCCAAGCAGCCGCCGGCGATCATTCAGGTCTTCGACGCCGGTTCCGGCGTGATGATGGGTGCTGCCGGCGCAATCAAACCGGTGGCGGAAGTACTGAAGGAGGGCGGCTACACCTTCAACAAGGACGAATATCTGGCCGGCATCGTCGCCTATTATTCCAAGCCTGACGGCACCATGCTGTCCTTCCCCTATAATTCGTCCTCACCGATCCTGTATTACAACAAGGACACCTTCCAGAAGGCAGGCCTTGACCCGGCAAATCCGCCGAAGACCTGGCCGGAGGTTTTCGAAGCTGCCAAGAAGATCAAGACAAGCGGCGCTGCCCAATGCGGATTCACCTCAACATGGTTGACCTGGATCCAGACCGAAAACTTTGCCGCATGGAACAACGTCTCCTATGGCAGCAATGAAAACGGGCTGGGCGGCACCGATGTGAAGCTTGCCGTCAACGCGCCGCTCTTCGTCGAACACTTCCAGGCCATTGCCGACCTTGCGAAAGACGGCACCTTCCGTTACGGCGGGCGCACTTCGGAAGCCAAGCAGCTGTTCATGTCCGGCGAATGCGGCATCCTTACCGAATCCTCCGGCGGCCTTGGGGATATCATCAAGACCGGCATGAATTACGGTATCGGCCAGCTTCCCTATTACGAGGGTCATGGTCCGCAGAACACCATTCCCGGTGGCGCGAGCCTCTGGGTCTTCGGCGGCAAGAGCGATGCCGAATATAAAGGTGTGGCCGAGTTCTTCCATTTCCTTTCCCAGACCAAGATCCAGTCTCGTCTGCATCAGGTCTCCGGATACATGCCGGTAACGATCGCGGCCTATGAGGAAACCAAGAAATCCGGCTTCTATGACAAGAATCCCGGCCGCGAAACGCCACTTCTGCAGATGATGGGCAAGCCACCGACAGAAAACTCCAAGGGCGTGCGCCTCGTGAACCTGCCGCAGGTCCGCGACATCATGAACGAAGAGTTCGAGGCGATGCTGGCCGGCAAGCAGGACGCGAAATCCGCACTCGACAAGATTGTCACGCGCGGTGATGCGGCCATCAAGCAGGCAACCGGCAACTAAACGATCCCTGCCCCCGCCCGCATCCTCACCCGGTGCGGGCGGTATTCCCATTTCATCAGGAGATCGCCGTGCAAAGCGTCGTATTCCCCAACAAGATCCTGCCCTATCTGCTGGTCGCGCCACAGATCATCCTGACGGTGATCTTTTTCTTCTGGCCCGCAAGTCAGGCGCTCTACCAGTCGACCATGCGCGAGGATGCCTTCGGGCTGAACAGCAATTTCGTCGGGCTGGCCAATTTTTCCGCCGTACTTTCGGATGAAAGCTATCTGAACGCGCTGCACGTCACGGTCATTTTCAGCGTCCTGACCGCACTCGTCTCGATGGGGCTGGCATTGCTTCTGGCAACGGCGGCAGACCGCGTGGTGCGCGGCAAGGGTTTTTACCGCACCATGATGATCATGCCCTATGCTGTGGCACCCGCCGTCGCTGGCATGCTCTGGCTGTTCATGTTCAATCCGGCCATGGGAACCTTCTCCTATATCCTGCGCCGCAACGGCATCATGTGGGACCCGCTGCTCAACGGCAATCAGGCCATGCTGCTCGTGGTCGCAGCCGCCGCATGGAAGCAGATCAGCTACAATTTCCTGTTTTTTGTCGCAGGCTTGCAGGCAATTCCGAAATCATTGCTGGAGGCGGCCTCCATTGACGGCGCACGCGGTTCGCGGCGCTTCTGGACCATCGTTTTCCCGCTGCTGGCGCCGACAACATTCTTCCTGCTGGTCGTCAACACCGTCTATGCCTTCTTCGATACGTTCGGCATCATCCACGCAGTTACTGGCGGCGGCCCTGCCAAGGCGACAGAAACACTGGTCTACAAGGTCTACAATGATGGCTTCGTTAACCTGAACCTCGGCTCTTCCGCCGCGCAATCCGTCATCCTGATGGTGATCGTCATTGCGTTGACCGCCTTCCAGTTCCGCTTCGTCGAGAAGCGCGTGCACTACGGCTGAGGATTTCCTGATGATTGAAAATCGCCCGGTCGCCCGCGTGATCGCCCATCTGATGCTGGTTCTCGGCATCATCATCGTGGCCTTCCCGATCTACTACACCTTCATCGCGTCATCCATGACGTCGAATGACATCATTCGCCCACCGATGTCGCTGCTGCCCGGCGACCATCTTGGTGAAAACTATACAGATGCCATGGTCGGCGGCGTCGAAAGAGTGGTCGGCGTCAGCCTTGAACGGCTGCTGTTCAACAGCTTCGTGGTGGCGCTCGCCATTGCCATCGGCAAGATCGTCATTTCTTTCCTGTCGGCTTTCGCAATCGTATTTTTCCGTTTTCCATTTCGCATGGGCTTCTTCTGGATGATCTTCATCACGCTCATGCTGCCGGTCGAGGTGCGCATCCTGCCCACATACAAGGTCATCGTCGACCTCGGGCTTATCGATACCTATGCGGGACTGACGCTTCCGCTGATGGCGTCCGCGACGGCGACGTTCCTGTTCCGGCAGTTTTTCCTGACCATTCCCGGCGAAATGGTCGAGGCGGCTCGTATCGACAATGCAGGGCCGTTCCGCTTCATGCGCGATATTCTGCTGCCGCTGTCGAAAACCAATATCGCCGCTCTCTTCGTGATCCTGTTCATCTATGGCTGGACCCAGTATCTCTGGCCGCTGCTCGTGACCAACGACGCCAAGATGAACACGATCATCATCGGCCTCAAGCGCATGGTGGATTTCACCGACGCTTCGACGCCCTGGAATTATGTGATGGTGACGGCGATCCTCGCCATCATCCCCCCGATTATCGTTGTGGTGCTGATGCAGCGCTGGTTCGTCAAAGGTTTGGTGGAGACCGAGAAGTAATGGCAAAAATTGCGCTGAAAGACGTCCGCAAGGTTTACGGCGGCAATGTCGACGCCATCAAGGGCGTATCGATGGATATAGCMGATGGCGAGATGATCGTATTGGTCGGCCCCTCCGGCTGCGGAAAATCAACATTGCTGCGCATGATCGCCGGGCTGGAAAGCATATCGGGCGGTGAGATCGTCATCGGCGACCGCGTCGTCAACGATCTCGAACCGTCAGACCGAGATATTGCCATGGTGTTCCAGAACTACGCGCTTTACCCGCATATGACAGTGCGGCAGAACCTCGCCTATGGCCTCAAGAACCGCAACACGCCGAAGGACGAGATCGACCGGCGTATCACCGAGGCAGCCAAGGCGCTGGAAATCGAACAATATCTGGAGCGCAGGCCGCGCCAGCTCTCGGGTGGCCAGCGCCAGCGCGTGGCGATGGGCCGTGCCATCGTGCGCAAGCCCGCCGCATTCCTGTTCGATGAGCCGCTGTCCAACCTCGATGCCAAGCTGCGCGTGCAGATGCGCGTCGAAATCCGCCGCCTGCAACGTTCTCTCGCCACCACCAGCGTCTACGTAACCCATGATCAGATGGAAGCCATGACGCTGGCCGACCGCCTCGTGGTGCTGAATGCCGGCCGCATCGAGCAGATCGGCACTCCGATCGAGCTTTACGAAAAACCGGCCACCACCTTCGTCGCCACCTTCATCGGTTCGCCCTCCATGAACCTCCTGCCCTACGGCACCCCATCGGCTAACGGTGCATCCGGGTGGTCGGTGAATGGATCAGGCGCGCTGCCGCAAACCACCGCAACACTGGGCATCCGTCCGGAAGACATCACGCTCGCGGAAACAGAAGCTCCCGATGCCGCTTTCACTGGCACCGTGCGGGTGGACGCCGTGGAACTGGTGGGCGCGGAAAGCTACGTGCATGGCTCCTTCACAGACGGCACCACCATCGTCTTCCGCGTTCCCGGCCGCTCGCAGCTTGGTATCGGCGAGAACCTGCGGATTGCCGCCCAGACGAAGGACTTCCATCTGTTCGATGCGGCGGGGAAGCGGATTTAGGGTCTTACGAAGGACAAGGAGACACCCGCCTCTCGGCGGGTGCTCGGACTACCAGACCAGCTCAACCTGTGGCCTACCGTTGGAGGTTTTCTCCACCGTGCGTCCGGACGTATCGATATTGCAGTGGATACGCTGCCTGAAAGCCGAGAAGCTTTCGAAGGTCACCACATCCACGGGATCGTCGAGATGCAGGGTCAGCCGGTAGCGTTCCGGGTCGCCGCCTAGCGTTTGCACGCCCAGAACGGAGGCCACGAAGGGCTGGCCTAGATAGAGGCCTTCCACCCGCGAACCAAGAAGATAGGGATTGAATGCGGGACGGTTTCCCGCCGTGGCATGCAGGGTGTTCCAGTCGCGGAAGCCATATTGCGCGGCGATGAGTTCAAGCGCCTTTGAATGGGTGATTGCCTGCCCCTGCCCTTCAAGGGCGGCGCGCAGCCGTTTTGCCTGCTCTTTCAATCCCTCAAGCGCGGGAAGCGGTTTGGACACGTTCATAACGGTTCTCCAACATGCGCATGCCGTATTTTTCCGAAGGGGTCCGCGTTGCCATCGACGACATGCAAAACATGGGGATGACCGTTATTCCAAAAAGAGCTTCACCAAGGGCGTAAACGCCTGCGGACGGCCGGGGCTCTTCTGCCCGTGGCCGTCCATATAGCTCAGAAAGCGCCGCCCGTCAAAGGCAGCGACGGCGCGAGGCCAAGGGGTCAGAAGCGATAGGTGATACCCGCACCGATCAACCAGGGATCGAGTTTCGCTTTGCCACTGATTGGCGTGCCGCCAAGTTCTGCGGTCCAGTCGGTCTTCAGGAAAATCTTCTTCACGTCGAAGTTCACGCCCCAATGTTCGTCCAGCATATAGTCGAAACCCACCTGCACGGCCGCGCCGAACTTGTTCTTGACATCAAGATTGCTGAAGCCGGGTTTTTCGGACTGGTTGTAGAACATCGAATAGTTCACGCCCGCGCCGATATAGGGCTTGAAGGCGCCGAAATCAGTAAAGTGATATTGCAGGGTCAGCGTCGGCGGCAGCAACCATGTCTTGCCCACCGGCGTGCCGGCCAGCACACCCTCGCCGTTGATCTTGGCGTATGTGGTGCCGAGGATGAGTTCGGCAGCGATATTCGGGGTGAAGAAATAGCTGATGTCGAGTTCAGGAATGACCGTATCCGAATAGGAGAGACCTGCACCCGGCACACCGTCAACGCTGCCGCTGTCATGGGTAATGACCCCGAGACCACGCACGCGCAGCATCCATGGGCTCGCCGCCGCAATCGCCTCTTCAGCGGTGGGGGCTGGTGCCGGCGGGGCCAGATCTGCCGCCATCGCGTTGGCCGACATCAGCATCGCCGCGACGCTCACCGTCACACTGGCAAGCAAGGCGGTTTTTTTCTTCCTGTTCGTCATTCCATCTCTCCTATCGCGCGCCGCAGCCGGGCAAGCCCGGGAAACCGGCTGATGGCGGCGGGCATTCGCGAATCCTCGCTTGCCGCAGCCGCTACGGCCACTATCGCCAAGGGAGAGGTGAGCGGATTGAGATGGATCAAACCGAAAGGCGAACGATAAGCCAGGGCAGCTAGCCGGTGCTTGGTGTGACAAATACGCAACGGATAGCCATGACAACGGTCAAAATAGCGGGCCCGGCAGTCGGAAGTTGGCCTGTTTCACAAGCCTTCTCCTTTGCAATCTCAGGCGGCCTGCGGTGCCAAAGTCGCGGAACCAGGCTTTTTGAGAAGCAGTACCGAGACAGCAGCGATCATGCACATCACGCCGGCAATCTGCAGTGCGGGCATGTATGTGTCGAAGTCGCTCTTGAAGAAACCTGCGCCAAAGGCAGCGGTGGCGGCCCCCAACTGATGCCCCGCAAACACCCAGCCGAAAACCAGGCCCGCTTTTTCGCGGCCGAAACTCTCAGCGGCAAGCTTCACCGTTGGCGGCACGGTTGCCACCCAGTCCAGCCCGTAAAACACGGCGAAGACCGAAAGCTCCACGAAGCTGAAGCCCGAGAAGGAGAGATAGATCAGGGACAGCCCGCGCAGACCGTAAAACCAGAAGAGCAGGAAGCGATTGTCGAAACGGTCAGAGAGCCAGCCGGCAAAAATGGTGCCGAAGAAATCGAAAATGCCGATCACCGCCAGCGTGCCGGCCGCCGTGACCGCCGCCATACCGAAATCACCGCAAATGGAAATCCAGTGTGTCTGGATAAGGCCGTTGGTGGAAAGTCCACAGACGAAGAACGTTCCGAAAAGCACCCAGAAAACCGGGTTTCCGGACACGCTCTTCAACGTCAGTATCGGGGATGCCAGTGTTGCAAGAAACTTGTGGTCCTGTTTCGGCGGTTTTACCACCACCGTCTCGCCATAGGCTGGCAGGCCGACWTCGGCGGGATGGTCACGCATCAAGAGCAGCACGAGAATCATGGCGATCGCAATCACCGCAACGGATAGCGTCAGCGCGGTGCGCCAGCCATAGGCCTCCGTCAGTGCCGCGAGCAAAGGCAGAAAAACCAGCTGGCCGGTAGCGTTACTGGCCGTCATCAGGCCGATCACCAGTCCCCGGCGCTTTGAAAACCAGCGCGATGCCACGGTCGCGCCCAGCACCAGTGCCGTCATGCCGGTGCCAACACCGATCACCACGCCCCATAACAGCAACAGCTGCCACACCTCAGTCATGAAGAACGAGGCGACGATGCCGCCCATGATCAGCGCAAGGGCCGTCGACACGACCTGGCGAATACCGAAATGGTTCATGAAGGCAGCGGCAAAGGGCCCGAGCAGGCCGAAGAGCACCAGCCTGACCGCCATGGCAGATGAAATATCGGCAATATCCCAGCCGAACTCCTGATGCAGCGGCTGGATCATCACCCCGGCCGATCCCATCGCGCCGGCGGTTGCCAGCATCGTCAAAAAGGTGGTTGCGGCAACAAGCCAGCCATAATGTATGTTTCTGTTGGCCATCCAGCTGGCAAGGCGTGTGGAGAGCATGTTCAAAATCCCTTTCCAGCGGCCAGCGGCCGAAATTTTACGGGTATATACCCTATATTGCGGGCAGATACCCGTTTTATCATCAAAAAAATTACAGGGCTGCGAGTAGTTCCTGCAATTGAGCGGTCTTTTCCGGGCCAAGCCTGGCCTCGATTTCGTCCTGTACTCCGTCCCAGAGGGGCGCGCCTGTTTTCAGTATCTCCTGCCCCTGCTCCGTCACGGTCAGCATCGCTTCGCGCTGATCCTCGCCATGGCCGATGGCCACCAGCCCCATCCGGGCCAGCACCTTGGTATTGCGGCCAACGGTAGAGCGGTCCAGTTCCACCCGCGCGGCGAGATCGGTGAGCGACACCGGCGCCATGCGGTTGATGTTCCGCAACAGGCTGAACTGGCCGATATTGACGCCAAGCGGCGCCAGCGCCTCATCGTAGTAGGACGAGACCTTACGGGATGCTTTGCGCAGCAGGATGCAGTGACAACTATCGTTTGGCATTTTCCGGGTATATACCCGCAAAATGCCAAATGCAAGAGGCACTATAAGATCATGCAGGGACAATGACCGACTACAGCGCCGCGGCACCTCAGAAACGCAGCCGGAGAAGACCGTAGACCGCCAGAACCGCACAAACAGCGGCTCCAATCAGATAGGGCATATGCAGCGCCTCGATGCGGCCGAAGGCCGGTTCGGCAATGGTGACCAGAACGCCAGCGGCAAATGCGCCGAACGACATCGCACCCCAACCGAAAAACCGATAGACGGAATTGACGCGTCCAAGCAACTCGTCCGGAATGAGCCGTTGCCTGTAGCTCACGGTCACCACATTCCACAACATACCCGCCGCAGCCTCGAGAAATAGGCCGACTGCTACCAGTGGCGCGGAACTCGAAAGGCCGAGCACCAGATTGAACAGCGCAAATGTGCATAGCGCCAGAACGAGGCTTGTCCTCGCGCCCAGTCTACGGGCGAACCACGGCGAAGCCAGCCCGCCAAGAACACCGCCAACCGCGCCGCACGTCAACAGCACGCCATAGGCTGTCGCGGAAAGATCGAGCACCTCCTGCGCATAGAGAACGAGGACCGTCATTCCTCCAACGAATACGGCGTTGACTGCCCCCAGCATGATGGCAAGCCGCAGGATCATCGTATTGCGCCGCATCCAGCCAAACCCCTCTCGCAATGCGGGCCAGAAAGAGGCTATGCTGGACGGTTTGCGTGGAGGCAGCACGATAAGCCAAACCAATGCCGCCGAAACCGCGTAAAAACTGGCATCCAGACCAAAGGGAATGGCAATGCCCGCGGCAATCAGCAAGCCTGCCAGTGGCGGGCCGATGAATTGGCCAGTGACCTCTTCGGCGCTCCACATCTGACCATTAGCATGTTCGAGATCGCTCGGTGCGACAAGTGAAGGCAATATCGTCTGGGCTGCATTGTCCCGCACGACCTCAGCGCAACCGAGAAGGAAAGCGATTACCGCCAGTGAAAAAATAGCCGCCGATCCCGATTCTGCCGGTGACGGCAGGTTTGCAGTGGTGGAGATCATGCCGACCGCGCAGATCATCAGCGCAAGCCGAACCACATCGGCCCGCACCATAAGCAGGCGCCGGTCACTTCGATCCGTCCAGACACCGACGGGAAGCGCGAACAGCAGCCAGGGCAGCCGTTGCGCCACCGCAATCATAGAGATCAAGAGCGGATCGCTGGTCAGCAGGGTTGCAAGCCAAGGTATCGCCACCATCGAAATGCCATCGGCAAGATTGGATACGGCGCTCGCGGAAAACAGAAGACGGTAGTCACGGTTCGTTCTGAGTAAAGCTGCCTGCATAGCTGATCTCCGCTTTTGAAATCACGCGGGTGCAGACATATCCGATGCAATGTCCAAAAAAGCCAAATGCAACTTTGTCGCCGCCCGAACCGGTATCACGTCCGAACCCGCAGCTTTGCATAAAAGAACATTTTGCAGCAATCCAATTTCAGCCGGATCAACCCCGGCCGTTCAGCCGGGGCATTAGATACGGATATCGTCTCAGGCAGAGAGCCTGCGGCCGCTTGCAACCAGCATACCAGCCGCACCTTCCAGCCAGCCGGCTTTGAGTTCAAGCGCCAGAAAACGGCTGCGCTCGAACGGGCCGGGCATGATCAGGTGCTGGGCCTTATCGGCAAAAAAGCCGAAGCGCTCATAATAGGCGGCGTCGCCCACCAGAAGAATGCCACCATGGCCACGTTTGGTTGCCTCGGAGATTGCCGCACGCATCAGCGCCGAACCGATGCCCTTGCCTTCATGGGCAGCATCAACCGCAAGCGGGCCAAGCAACAGCGCTTCGACAGCGCGGCCTTCGCGCGAAATGCCAGCTTCGACATTCCACAGGCGCACCGTGCCGATGACATGGCCGTCCTCGTCACGGGCAACGAGCGCCAGACCTTCCGCTGGGACGCGGCCGGCGCGCAGCTTTTCGGAAGACTTGCGGCGGCGGCCAGCGCCCATGGCGCGATCGAGCAGGTTTTCACGGGCAACGACATCGCCCGGATTTTCCTGATCGACATGAAATGTCTGCGGGGTGAAAAATGCACGTACCGAATTCAGAAGAGCGGCCATCTCTCGGCCCTCCATCACACAACCGCCCACACGCGGCCCTTGATCAAAAATGGTGGAGCCGTTCCGGCCCGCCGACACGCTTTCCTCGGCTGGAAGAGGAGCAGCAAGCAGGGATTTGCGCAACAGCACAATCGGCAAAGCCGGAACGGAAGCTTGTTCGAGACGCCGCCTTACTCAGCGGGCGGCGTTCGGATCAGATGACGTAGGCTTTCAGCGGCTCGAAACCGTTGAAGGCAACCGCCGAATAGGTCGTCGTATAGGCACCTGCGCCTTCGATCAGAACCTCGTCGCCGATGGTCAGAGAGACCGGCAACGGGTACATGTTCTTTTCGTACAGCACGTCGGCGCTGTCGCAGGTCGGACCGGCCAGAACGCAAGGCTCCATCTCGTCCTGATCGCGCTCGGTGCGGATCGGGTAGCGGATAGCCTCATCCATCGTCTCGGCGAGACCGCCGAACTTGCCGATGTCGAGGAACACCCAGCGATGGTTGTCGTTGTCGGACTTGCGCGACACGAGAACAACTTCCGCCTTGATGACGCCAGCGTTACCCACCATGCCACGGCCCGGCTCGATGATCGTCTTCGGGATCTGGTTGCCGAAGTGCTTGCGCAGCGCCGTGTCGATAGCCTGGCCGTATTCTTCGGCAGCAGGAACGTCGCGCAGGTACTTGGTCGGGAAACCACCGCCCATATTAACCATCTGCAGGTGAATACCCTGCTTGGACAGCGAAGCGAAAACGCGCTTGGCATCGCCCAGCGCTGCATCCCATGCGTCGAGATTCATCATCTGCGAACCGACATGGAAGGAAACGCCGTAGGATTCGAGGCCCAGCTGATGTGCGTAGACCAGAACATCAACAGCCATCTGCGGTACGCAGCCGAACTTGCGCGACAGCGGCCATTCGGCACCTTCACCGTCCGTCAGCACGCGGCAGAAGACGCGTGCGCCGGGAGCGGCACGGGCAACCTTCTCGACTTCCTCATGGCTGTCGACGGCGAAGAGATCGATGCCGAGCGCGTAAGCGCGGGCGACATCGCGTTCCTTCTTGATGGTGTTGCCGAACGAGATCCGGTCGGACGTTGCACCTGCATCAAGCGCCATCTGGATTTCAGCCACGGAGGCGCAATCGAAGTTCGAGCCGAGCGAAGCAAGCAGCTTCAGGATTTCGGGAGCCGGGTTTGCCTTGACCGCATAGTAGATCGCGCTGTTCGGCAGGGAATGCCGGAACGCGTTGAAATTGTCGCGCACGACGTCGAGGTCGACGACGAGGCAAGGGCCTTCGGGACGTCGGGTCTTGATGAAATCGAGAATGCGTGCAGTCGTCATCGATATATTCCCTATAAAACCGGCTCCGGAAAATCCGGAGGACAAAGGACGCTCGAGATATGCATACGAATCAGCCGGTGGAGGCGCAGAATCGATAGCATACGCTCAAGGCGCAAATATGAATGACGCCCTGCCAGAGCATCATTCGGCTTTGTCTGCCATCGATTGGAGGGAATGACCCGACCGCACTTCAGGCAATGATGGTGTGCCTCTTCAGTACCCCGGCTGATGGAAAGCCGGCAGAGAACCAGAAAGGCCCGCACCGTCGTTGCTTCATATGTCCTCGCATTTCCCGGTTGGCCGGAATAGCGACTGGAGGGGTTAGTTCCAGGTACCTTACCGAACTCCTCACCACATCGAGGACTCGGCGGACACACATGGGCACGTGCGACTTTGGGCAGCACGGGAGATAAGAATATTCGCCGTCATAATCAAGAGGATTTTTTCACCATATAGCGGATTTTTTCGGCAACCATTTTACGGGTTGAACAGTCGCGCCTCAGCGTTCAATTATATGGAACGAACCGGAGGATTTTCATGGACACGCTCACCCGCATCCGCGCCTTTATCGACGTTGTCGAAGCGGAGGGTTTTTCCGCCGCTGCCCGCAAGACTGGGCGTTCCAAGGCGCTTTTGTCCAAATATGTCCGGGAACTGGAAGATGATCTCGGTGCACTGCTTCTCAACCGCACCACCCGGCAATTCTCGCTGACGGAGGCCGGCCATACATATTACCGCACCGCCTCCGACATTTTGAAGGAGATCGACAACCTCGCCGATCTGGTGCGCGAGAAGAATGCCGATCTGAAGGGCAAGCTCAGAATATCCGTTCCGCGCACCTTCATCGACGCCGATGTTGGCCAGAGCCTCATCGATTTCGCCAAGGAAAATCCGGAACTGTCTCTGGAAATCGTCGCCGATGACCGATTCGTCGATCTGATCGAGGAAGGGTTCGACCTTGCGATTCGCATAACGCGTCTGGAAGATTCAGGCCTCATCGCCCGCAAGATCTCCGATTTCCGGGTCTATGCAGTAGCAACGGCGGATTTTGTCGCCAGACACGGCCCGCTCAATGGTCCGCAGGACTTTTCCCGCGTGCCCTTCATCATCGACACCAACACCCGCTTCCACAACACCGTGCGTTATCTTGAAGCGGATGGCGGCTCGAACTCCGTTACCATCAGTGGACCGATCGAGGTGAACAGCCCGCAGGCGACACTCCGGGCCGCCCGCGCAGGGCTTGGCATCGCCATGGTGCCGGACTTCATTGCAAGACCCTTCATCCAGTCCGGCGAGCTTGTGACCCTGTTCGACGACTATATTTCCAAAGACCGCGGCATATACGCCGTCTACCCCCACCGCCGTTACCTTCCCGCGAAAGTGCGCAGCTTCGTGGATTATCTCTCGGCGTGGTTCAGGAAAAATGGATGAAGAGCGGGGGAGCGGTATAGTTTCCGCCGACCTTCCCCTCGTCATGCCGTATTTAATCCGGCATCGAGCCGCGGCGCGCCCGCGCTATGAAGGACTCTATCGCGATCAACGACCTGATCGCGCTGCACCCCGAATCTGGTCCGGGGTGCAGGAGTGCGGATGCAACGCCTGCCTTTCAGCGGGCGTTGCTTAGCCGGAAACGGCTTATCAGAACGGCGAATCCGGGAAGTAGAACTGCTTGGCATTGTCCTTGGTGATGAGCGTAGCGTCGAGAATATACTCGCCAGCAACCGGCACCTGATCGTAAAAATGACCAGCCGTAAGCTGCATGGCGGTCGCCACCATCGCCGGCGGATAGAGCACGTCGACCGGAATTAGCTTGTCGCCGTCCATTACGCGCTTGATCATGTCCTTGGAACCGGCGCCAGCAACGATATACTTGATATCGGTGCGTTTCGCCTGCTGGATTGCCTCCAGCACGCCAACCGCCATGTCGTCGTCCTGACACCAGACCACGTCGATCTTCTTGTATTTGGTCAGGTAGTCCTGCATCACGCGGAAGGCGTCGTCGCGGTTCCAGTTGCCGTACTGGCGGTCGAGAACCTTGACGCTGGAACCGGCAATTCCCTTGTCGAAACCATCCTGGCGCTGCTGGTCRATCGGGATCGGCAGACCGCGAATGACCACCACTTCCGCATCAGGCGTGGTTTTCTTGATGTATTCGCCTGCCACTTGTCCGAGTGCCGGATTGTTACCCGCAACGTAGAGATCGCGGATCGAATTGTCGTTGACGCTCGGCGCGCGGTCGACGAGCGCGACAAAGGTGCCCTTGTCCTTGATCTCCTTGATGGCGTTGACGAGCGGATCGGGATCAGACGGCAGCACGACCAGTGCGTCCAGCCCCTGCACGGCAAGATCCTGAAGCGCGTTTGCCTGGTTGGCGGCATCCGGCGAGGTCTTGACGATGACGTTCAGACCCGGATGCTCCTTCATCAGAAGCTTTGCCACCCGTTCGGCATGGTAAACGACGCCCGCCGTCCAGCCGTGGTCGGCCGCCGGAATGGATACCCCGATCGTTACCTTCTTCTCCTGCGCATGGGCAGAACCCGCAAGAACGGCAGCCAGCGCGACAAATGCCACGCCGATRAATTTTCTACGCATAGTCTCTTCCTCCCAAGACCGGGGCGTTCCTCCTGTTTAAACCGCGCATGCCCCAGATTGCGCGGCCAGATGTCTCATCGATCGTCCGGCTATCTGCGGCTGAGCGAACGCTGCACCAGCATGGCGATGATGATGATCGCGCCCTGAATGGCACCGATCAGATATTCGCTGACGAAGTTCGACAGGATCATGATGTTGCCAACGATCTCCAGAATGAAGGCGCCGCAAATCGTACCCCAGATGCGGCCCACACCACCCCGTAGCGCCGTGCCACCGACGACAACGGCGGTGATGGCCTGCAACTCCCACAACATGCCTGTAGTGGCCGAGGTGGAGG
The DNA here is from genome assembly GCF_052114365.1 of Agrobacterium sp. MCAB5. Taxonomy (NCBI): domain Bacteria; kingdom Pseudomonadati; phylum Pseudomonadota; class Alphaproteobacteria; order Hyphomicrobiales; family Rhizobiaceae; genus Agrobacterium; species Agrobacterium sp. MCAB5. The sequence continues at coordinate 94,513 of NZ_JBFREP010000013.1, read as the reverse complement.
CAAGACGCGGTACGTAAAGCAGGACGGCAACGGCGACGCAAAGCCCCTGAACCACATAGGCAATCGTGCGGACGCGAACGACCGAGATACCGGAGTAACGCGCCACATCCTCGCTGGAACCCACCGCCGTCAGATGCCTGCCGTAACGGGTACGGTAAAGCACGAAAGCGGCGATGGCGGCAGTGACGAAGATGACAATGACCGGCACCGGCACACCGATCACATTGCCGAAATAGACCGGGCGATAAAGCGTCTGGATTTCCGGGTTGCGCAGCGTGATCGCGCCACCCTGCGACAGCCAGGTGGTCAGCCCACGATAAATGCCCATGGTGCCAAGCGTGGCGATGAAGGGCTCGATGCGGCCGATGGTGGTGATGAGGCCGTTTGCAAGCCCGCAAGCGGCACCGATGGCGATAGCCAGCGCCATGGCGGCCAGTAGCATCACCAGCGGATTGGCAATAACGCCACTGTTCATGAACAGGATCATCAGGCTGGCAACGAAAGCCACCATCGCGCCGACGGAGAGATCAAGTCCGCCGGATGTGATGACATAGGTGGCGCCGAGCGCAATGATGGCGATGAAGGCGCTGCGGGTAACCACGTTCAGCAGATTGTCGATACCGATGAAATTCGGATTGGCGACGGCGCCGAGAACCAGCAGCAAAGCCAGCGCCACAAAGGGCGCAACGGCGCGCAGGTCCCAGTCTTTCGAGGTCTTCGGCGTTTTGCCGTTATCAAGTGCGGCCTCAGTCATATTTCCCCTCAATTGTCTTTTCTTCAGGCCAACCTGCCGGGACATCAGCCCTCAGGCAAATTCCTGCGTGTGCACGCCAGTCGCGAGTGCCACGATATCGTTTTCGGTCATGCGTTCCCCCGTCACTTCGCCGACGATCCTGCCGGAGCGCATTACAAGGACGCGGTCGCAGATGCCGATCAGTTCCGGCATCTCCGAGGACACGACGATGATCGACCTGCCCTCGTCTGCRAGCTTTGCTATGAAACGGTAGATCTGTTCCTTGGTGCCGATATCGATGCCGCGTGTTGGCTCGTCGATGATGACGATCGATGGATCGAGCAGCATCATCTTGGCGAGCAGCAGCTTTTGCTGGTTACCGCCGGACAGCTGGCCCGCGAGCAAGTCCTTACTTCCCGTGCGAATATCGAAATCACGCACCGCATCATCGAGCGCTGCCTTCTCTCGACGGATATCGATCTGGAACAGGCGGCTGAATTTCCTCAGCGAGGCGAGTGTGAGATTGACCCGCAAGTCCTTCGTCAGCAGCAATCCCTTGCCCTTCCGATCCTCGCTCAGATAAACGATACCGGCCTTCAGACTGTCTTCCGCCTTTGCAAAATGCACAGGCTTTCCGAGATGGCGGATCGTCCCCCGCCCTGGACGCAGGCCAAGCACGCCCTCCATAAGCTCCGTTCTGCCCGCGCCGACGAGACCAGCAAAACCGAGGATTTCGCCCTTTCGCAGGCTGAAACCGGCATCCTGCGCATAACCGGGAACGGTGAAATGCTCCACCTGTAAGACAGGCTCGTGCTCGCCGCCGGCGTTCCTGTCCGGATAGAGCTTGGCGACATCGCGTCCCACCATCAACCGCGCCATATCGGCGGGCTCAAGCGCCGATATTGGGTGGGAGCCGACCAACCTGCCATCGCGCAGAACGGTCACACGGTCGGCAATCTCCTTCACCTCCGGCAGGCGGTGCGAAATATAGAGCACGGCCACGCCCTTTGCCCTTATGTCCCTGATAACGTTCAACAGCGCATCGGTTTCAATGGGCGTGAGGCTTGCGGTCGGCTCGTCGAAAATGACGACGCGATGCGGCACGAGCAGAACGCGGGCTATCTGCACCAGCTGGCGCTGGGCAATCGACAGGCTGCCGACGACGGCATCGGGATCGATCGTACCGCCGAGATCGGCGATAGCCCTCAGGGCGCCGGCACGCATGGCGCGGTCGTCCATCATCGGGCCTTTGCACAATTCGCGGCCCAGATAGATGTTCTGAGCCACCGTCAGATCCGGGGCCAGCAATATTTCCTGATGCACGAGAACGATGCCGCGATGTTCGGCGTCGACAGGTCCGCTCAGCGTAACTGCCTCGCCATCGATCCTGATTTCCCCACTTGAAGGCTTCTCATTGCCCGCAAGCAGTTTCATCAACGTCGATTTACCAGCCCCGTTCTCGCCAATGATGGCGTGAACTTCACCGGCGCGCACAGCAATCTCTATATCCTTCAGAACCTGGACGGGACCGAAAGACTTGGACAACCCGACAGTCCGTATAAGGACCTGATCTGGAGATTCCTCAGCAAAAGCCATGTGTMGTCACCGGTACCCGGTGCGAATGAACGGATCTTGCCCCTCGATTTTACTTGAAATCATCATGCRCGAACTCCTCCCAAAGCTCTTGGGAAGAAGCTAACGTCCGTTTTGAGGTACGTAAAGCAAATTTCGCTGGTCTTTTAGAATACACTCAAATTTGACCAGGACRATGGYGCCTAAAGGCTAAAAAATAGGCGGCCATGGTCCCGCAGAGCGTTGGAAATCCTCAGTGAGGCAAGGCACCAACGAGATGCCTGTAGCTAGAGAAGGCGCTTCAGTGAGCTGGCTTCCGGTTGCGGGGAGGCCTTCGTTGTATCGCTGTTGTCGGCAGACCTGTTGCGCATCGCGGCGTAATAGGCGTTTTTCTGCTCGTACATATGCATGTCGGCACGGCGCACCAGCGATTCCATYGTCTCKCCGGCYTCGCTGGTTGCCACGCCCAGCGAAAGACTAAGCGGCGCATTGGAGTAGAACTGGTTGTTGATCTTCAGCAGTTCGTAAATSGTATCCACCATCGCCGCGGCGATCTGCTTGTCTGCGCCGGGCAAAAGGATGGCGAATTCATCACCGCCAATGCGCGCAGCATGGTTCGGCGCGGTAACGACACCGTTCAGGACTTCGCCAAGGCGCCGCAACAGCGCGTCGCCTGCGTCGTGCCCGAGCTTGTCATTGGCGTCCTTGAGGCCATTGAGATCGATGACGATGGCCGAAACGGGCCGGATCGTGCTGCGTTCCAGCCTGTTCATTTCGTCCGAATAGAAGGCGCGATTGTGCAGCTTGGTCAGCACATCGTGCTTGCCGAGATATTCGAGATAGGCTTCCGCCTTTTTCCGCGCCGTAATATCAGTCAGCGCCACCTGCACCAGTGACCAGTCGCGTTCGTGGCCCGGAAAAACGGAGAAATGCAGCAGCACGTGCCGCTCTGAACCATCCAGCGCGTAGTTCACCACTTCGCGATGATGGTTRAGATTGCCGTTCCACAGCTCCATCAGCTGTTCGCGGAAGGGCTTTTCCATTTCACCMCGGAAAATATCGCCAAGCCGCTGCAACAGAACCTGACGGTCCGGTGCACAAAACAGGTCCAGTGTCGCCCGGTTGACGTCGATCACGCGGATTTCGCTCATACATTGGCGCACGAATTCGGGATGCACATCCATGAACACCCGGAAGTCGATGATGCCGCGTTCCCTGACCTCCTCGATCAGACGCCGAACCCGGCTGAAATCCTCCACCCASAGGGAAACGGGCGAATGTTGGAACATGCCTTCAGCATAACGGCGGTTGAAAAGCTCCTTGCGGCGAGCCTCCTCACGTTCCGTCACATCCTCTGTGGTCAGCAGCAACCGCCCGAGTGTCTGTTCGTAGCCGGGTATGACCGCACCGCGCAGCTGGATATCCAGCCGCTTTCCGCCAATCGAGTAATTGACGGCGTTGCTGATGAATTCGGTTTTTCCAGCCCAAAGCTCGGAAAGCTCGTTCACATGGCTTTCAAGCATGTCATCGCGGAAAATCCGGTACAGATTATCGATCAGATGCGCCTTGTCCCGCGCTTCGAACAGTTCAAGTGTCTTGGCATTAACCTGCACGACGCGGATTTTCTGCGAGCACGCCGCCACCCGCGACAGATCTGCCAGCAAAAACGCCCGGATATCCTCGACGCCCTGCGCCCGCCAGATATCGAACTGGCTTTTCACCTCGCTGAAATCCTCGATCCACATCGCCACAGGGGCAAGATTGAAGATATTGGTATCGATCGTTTCAATCATACGGGCAGTCTTCTTCAGGATAATAAGGGCGGATGCCGAATGCCGAAATCGTGCGAGACAGCGATGACTGACCGCATATCTGGATTTATTAGGGATATTCGATCCAACGCAAGCCTTTATCGCGCAAGCCAACGGATTGCGCGATAAATCTCGGTTTCGCCAAGATTCCGCCCGTTACCAGAGCTTCACGTGGCGGTTCACATCCTTGTAGAGCAGGTAGCGGAAACGGCCCGGCCCKCCTGCATAGCAAGCCTGCGGGCAAAAAGCGCGCAGCCACATGAAATCACCCGCCTGCACTTCCACCCAATCCTCGTTCAGCCGGTAAACCGCCTTTCCTTCCAGCACGTAAAGACCGTGCTCCATGACATGAGTTTCCATGAAAGGAATGGTAGCGCCCGGCTCCAGGCTGACGATGTTGAGGTGCATGTCGTAACGCACGTCGTCGGGATCGATAAACCGGGTGGTCGCCCATTTGCCGTCCGTATCGGGCATCGCCGACAGAGCGTGTTCATCTTCATGCGTGAAGATCGCCGGCGGCGGCTCCAGCCCGTCCACCGCCTGAAACGCCTTGCGGACCCAGTGGAACTTGACCGGTGCCGTGCCGGAATTGCGCAGCTGCCAGCGCGAGCCGGCGGGCAGGAAGGCGAAGGAGCCGGTCCGCAATGCATGCTGCACGCCCTCAAACTCCACGGTCATTTCACCATCAACGACAAAGATCGCCGCTTGCGCCCTTGCGTCCGGCTCCGGCCGCTCGCTGCCGCCGCCGGGCTGCACTTCAACGATATATTGCGCAAAAGTCTCGGCAAAACCGGTCATCGGTCGGGCGATGATCCAGGCCCGCGTCCCGGTCCAGTGCGGGAGCACGCTCGTCACGATATCGGACATGACGGTTTTGGGGATGACCGCATAGGCAGTCTTGAAAACAGCCTTGCTCGACAGCAGTTCCGTCTGCCCCGGCAGACCGCCCATATCCGAATAATATTTCTTCATTTCAGCCATTCCATTCTGCAACGCATTTCGCGCGAATTCTTAGGCCTGTAGCGACGTTTAATCAAATAATTATTGGCGTGCACAGGGCTTGCCGCCCGCATGGTAAAATGCAGGCGGCCTATTTCGCGCGGACATGCGAAACGAGGTTGGACTCAGGCCTTTTTGCGCATCGTGGCATAGACGATATTGTGGTTTTCGCCGAAAAATACCTCCGCCTCGATACTTGCGGGATCGGCGCTGGCGTTGACGATCCGCCACATATCCGCCTTCGAACGCAACAGCAGCGCCCAGTTCATGAAGGTCTCCATGTAGCCATCGACCACAATGTCTTCGGAGAAGTTGGCGAAGAGGAACATTCCGCCGGGCTTCAGCATCTCCATGCAGCGCCGCGTGAGCTTGATCGCCACCTTGTCGTTCAGGTAATCGTAAAGACCGGCCGCATATACCAGATCGAATTTGCCGAGCTCGTGCGAACGCAGGACGATGTCACGCACCGAACCGTCAATCGCCTCGATGCAGCTGCCGTTGAAATCGCGGGCAACGGAACCGACACTCAGGGGATCTTGATCAAGCGCCACCCAGCGCCGGATCTTGCCCTCTTTCAAGGCCACGGATGCATCCGCCTCGCGCAGATGTCCCGATGCAATGGTGAGGATTTCCGTTTCGCTTCCATGCCGGGCCGCAGCCTCGTCAACAAACCGGGTCAGCAAATCCCGCCGCTCGCGGACAGCGACCGAGGAACTGGCGTCCTTCGTATAATCATAGAGAGCCGCGCCAAGCGGCGTTGCGTTCTTCACCTTATCGGCAACGCTGTCGTGACCGTAGATGAAGTCGAGAAGCTGCGCATCGCCCGAATAGCCCCGCGGCTTTTCGAACGACCAGCGCGTGAAGGGATCTTCCAGAAAATAGTCCGACACGGAGTGATTCTGCACCAGAGGAATTAGTTCAGCCCACACGCTTGAGTGGAGCTTTTCGCGCAGGCCATGCAGTGCGCCTGCCGTTCGATGTATTATCTCATGTGCTGAAACACCATTTTCGAACTGCTGTTGTGCCAATTCGAGAATGATCGCGATCTCTGCTTTCGCAACTGCGAAATGCTCATCGAACGCTTCCGTTTTCCGTGCAAAAATCTCTTTTGCGACAGTATCAGGAGTGATCAGACTTGCCCCGTCCAGATTTCTTTTCTTTACCTGCCTCACTTCAGCCTCCAGTATTAACACATTGTTAACTATACGTTTCTGGGAGACGGAAGGCCACTCGCTTTCGATTTTTGAGCAGTGTAGGGATACATTAGTTTATTAGCGTATTTTTTTGGTCACACTCGTGGACCGGAGGAGAAAGCGGATACGCGATTTAGTGAAACTTAATGTTGCGAGCGTATGATGCGCTCTTGCTTTTCATGTTTCCGCCCGCATGGAGAGAAATCGGCAGGAAATCGCGCTTAGCGTGAAAGTACACGCAAAGGTCGAATAAGCAGTTACTTGATAAAGTATACGCAACACTATGGGAAAGTGCATGAAGCACACGTTAGGCGAGGTGAGTGGACAGCAAGAATATCGGCGGCCGGACGCCCGGTTTTCTGATGAACTTCTTGCCCTTTACCAGCAGGAAGGTGAGCGTAGCCGCCGGGGTTCGATCAGGCGGGGCCTGTGGACGGCTGTTTTCATCTATCTGCTATTTGCCATTACCGACATCATTCTGGTGCCCGACGTCGCCTTTTACACCATAATCGCAAGAGTTATCGTCGTCCTGACGTCCCTGCTGACGCTCGAAATTCAATTGCGCATGGGCGCGAGCACCGCCGCACTTGACCTCACCTGCGCCACTGCGCTCGTCATGGGCTATATTGGCTGGCTTGTGCCCTCGCTCTTGACCGACAATCTCGAAAACATGTCCTATTACATGGTTTTCGGGGCGATCTTCATGATGGGCGCCAATCTGTTTTTCACCTTCCGYTTCCATCTTTCGCTCGTGTCATCGGGCATCATTCTTGTCACCTACTTTCTGGCGGCGACGCAGTTTCCCGAAGATGCGTTCTACAAGCTCGCTTTCGGCACCTTCTATATCTCCTGCTTCGTCTTCACCTCTTACGTGAACTGGAACCTGAACCGGGAACGCTACCACGTCTTTCTCAACGCACTGGAAGCCAAGGCCCAGCAGAAAGCGGCGGACGAGCGCGGGCAGGCGCTGTTGCGGCTTTCAAATACCGATTCCCTGACAGGCCTGCAGAACCGCCGCGCCATCGACCAGCATCTGCGCCTGTTGTGGGACAATTGGAGCAAGAAGGGGGAAGGTTTCGCCGTCTTTCTGATCGACGTGGATTTCTTCAAGAAATACAATGATCGCTACGGCCACCAGGAAGGCGACAAGTGCCTCGTGACAGTGGGCAACGCCCTGCAGGACGCGATCATCGACCATGGCGCCTCCATCGGCCGTTATGGCGGTGAGGAGTTCATCGTACTCGCTCCGTTCAAGTCCAGACAGCAGGTGGGCGAGCTTGCCGAAACCATCCGCCACACCGTCGAAGACCTGTCGCTTTCGCACGAYCAGCGCCGGGACGGAACCTTCATCGTCACCGTCAGCATTGGCGCGTCTTTCACCCGTCCCAATCCGGATGGCAAGCTCGAAAAGATCATCAACGAGGCCGACCGGGCGCTTTATATYGCCAAGGCCAATGGCCGCAATTGCATGAAGCTGTTCGATCCGGACGATCCGCAGACCAGCGACGAAACCGAAAATATCGCCGCACTTCTGAAAATCGCTGTCGCGGAAAACCTCGTTTCTCTCGTCTATCAGCCGATCCTCAACATATCGACCAACGAGACGGCGGGAGCCGAAGCGTTGATGCGGCTTCGCCTGCTCGACGGTGGCTCCGTTTCGCCCGGCACCTTTATCCCGATTGCCGAACGCACCGGCACGATAATGGAGCTCGGTCTCTGGACCATAAAGACCGCCTGCCGGCAGATACTGGCCGATGACAAGGTATCGGTGGTCAGCGTCAACGTATCGCCGATGCAGCTGAAGAACCCTGGTTTTGCCACTTCGGTCGCAGCGATCCTCGTTGAGGCGGGGATTGCCGGCGGCAGGCTGGCCTTCGAGATCACCGAGGGTCTGGATATGGAGATGCATTCGGATGTATTACGCTGTCTGAACGATCTGAAGACGCTCGGCATCAATATATGGCTGGATGATTTCGGAACCGGATTTGCGGGCCTTTCCTGGCTGCGGATGACGGATTTYGATACCGTRAAGATTGACCGCTCCTTCCTGCATGACAGCAAGACACCCCGCGGCCGGGCGATGTTGCAGGACATGATCCGTCTCATCCGCAATCGCGGCCACAAGATCCTGATCGAAGGCGTGGAGACGGAAGAGCAGCTGAGGCTCGTGCGCCAGCTAGAGATCGATTATGCGCAGGGTTATTATATCGGACGCCCGGTCGTCGCCGAAAGGCTGAACGTGGCGACTACCCCCTACCCGCAGCCCAAAATGCTACAGCGCCCCGCCTGACGATGCGATGGCGGCGGCAAGCGCCGTCACCGACACGCCCCCTCTTAGTGATATGCGGGCGGAATGATCGAGAATTTTGCCGCAAGTTCCGAAAACGCAGCACGCGTGACGGGATCGACAGGTGCGCCTTCCCTCTCCCGCTTTGCCGCTACCGCCCATTCCCGATCGCCCGGCGCCATGACCTTGCAGTCCTCCCGCGCTGGCGATCCCCGCAGTACCTCGAGATAGCGTTTCATGCCCTCGTCGAACACTTCGCGTTCAAGAAAGGCTTCCGGCTTCAACGCCAGGACGAAGGCCCCAAGCCCGCGCGGCTTGGAAAAATCTGGCCCCGACATTGGGGCGATATCGAAACTGAGCTTCATGCCGCTGAGAACGGCGCTAAAGATTTCCACCATTCCCGCAAGCGCCGCTCCCTTGAAACCAAAGGCACCGCCCAGCGGAGCCAGCATTTCAACGGCATTGGGGTTCTGCGTGTCGATACCGTCGCCATCAGACGCAACTCCTTCCGGCAATTGCTGTTCCAGGCTGCGGTAAAGCAGAACCCGGTTATAGGGCACGGCGCTGGTGGCCATGTCCAGAAGCCAGGGCATGTCATCGGCTGCCGGCACGCCGACTGCAATGGGGTTGGTGCCGTGGAAACGCATCGCGCCGTCATGCAGGCGCACGAAACTGTCGGAGTTGCAAAAGGCAATGCCGATATACCCCTGCCGCGCCGCCTCCAGCACGTAAGCGCCGGCCGGGCCGAAATGAGAGGAATTCCTGATCGCAACGGCGCCGATGCCGAATTTCCCAGCAAGCGCCATGGCGCTGTCCATGGCCGCATAGGTAGCGCGGGCGCCATGAGCATGGTCGGCATCGATCGTCTCCACTGCGCCGAAGCCGGACACGCGGCTGATCTGCGGCCGCGGATTGAGACGCCCGCCTTCAAGTCCTGCGATGTAGTGAGCAAGAAGCCGAACGCCGTGGCTGTCTACGCCCAGCCGTGTGCCATGCATCATGGCGCGGGTCGCCGCATCGGCGGTTTCATCATCGGTGCCGACAGCCAGGAAAACGGAACGGCAAAACCGCTCCATTTCATCCAGCCTTGCGAGGACRGTGATATTTTCATTGCYGTGCGACATCAGGGGAACCTCCCGATTCCAGAATCCATGCCGCACAAGCTARTCACGGGGCGCGTTTTTGCAATCGAATATCGCGCCCCGAATGGATCAATCAGTCGTCGCCGCCAATCGCCTCGTATGTGTCGCGCTCACCGGCGATGATGGCGCGCTTGCCGACATGGTTGGCGGGACCGACAATGCCTTCCTGCTCCATGCGCTCGACCAGGGAGGCGGCACGATTGTATCCGATCGACAGGCGGCGCTGGATATAGGAGGTGGAGCATTTCTTGTCGCGCATCACCACCTTAACGGCCTTTTCATAGAGATCGTCGCTATCGTCGTCGCCCATCGATGTCTTGTCGAAGACCGCCGTTTCCTCTTCCGCCTCGTCGTCAGCCTCGTCGGCGTCTTCCGTAACGGTGCCGAGATATTCAGGCCGACCTTGGGTCTTCAGATGCGCCACGACCTTTTCCACTTCCTCGTCCGACACGAACGGACCGTGGACACGGGAGATGCGGCCGCCACCCATCATGTGCAGCATGTCGCCCTGGCCGAGCAGATGTTCGGCACCCTGTTCGCCAAGGATGGTGCGGCTGTCGATCTTCGAGGTCACCTGGAAGGAAATGCGGGTGGGGAAGTTGGCCTTGATCGTGCCGGTGATGACATCGACCGAGGGGCGTTGGGTGGCCATGATGAGATGGATACCGGCAGCGCGCGCCATCTGCGCAAGACGCTGGATCGCACCTTCGATCTCCTTGCCTGCGACCATCATCAGGTCGGCCATCTCGTCGACGATGACGACGATATAGGGCATGGCGGTGAGGTCCATTTCCTCCTGCTCGTAGACAGCTTCGCCGGTTGCGCGGTCGAAGCCGGTCTGCACGTTGCAGAACACCGTCTCCCCTTTGGCGCGGGCGGCAGCGGCCCTTGCGTTGTAACCGTCGATATTGCGCACACCGAGACGCGACATCTTGCGATAGCGGTCTTCCATTTCGCGTACGGCCCATTTCAGTGCCATGACCGCCTTCTTCGGATCGGTGACGACAGGGGTCAGAAGATGCGGAATGCCGTCATAGACCGAAAGCTCGAGCATCTTGGGATCGACCATGATCAGCCGGCATTCCTCCGGCTTCAACCGGTAGAGCAGCGACAGGATCATGGTGTTGATGGCGACCGACTTGCCCGAACCGGTGGTACCGGCAACGAGCAGATGCGGCATCTTCGCCAGTTCGGCGATGACAGGTTCGCCACCAATGGTCTTGCCAAGGCAAAGGGCTAGCTTCTGGCGGGTCTCGCTGTAATCGGTCGCTTCGATAAGCTCGCGCAGATAGACCGTCTCGCGCACCGGATTGGGAAGCTCGATACCGATGACATTGCGGCCGGGCACGACGGCGACACGCGCCGAGAGCGCCGACATCGAGCGGGCGATATCGTCCGACAGGCCGATAACGCGCGAGGACTTCACGCCGGGGGCGGGCTCGAATTCGTAAAGCGTCACAACTGGGCCGGGGCGCACATCGATGATCTCGCCCTTGATGCCGAAATCCTCCAGCACGCTTTCCAGCAGGCCGGCGCTTTGCTCGAGCGCCTCCGGCGTCATGGTCGTGGTCTGCTGGACGCGRGCCTGYTGCAGAAGATCGATGGAGGGGTATTCATATTCGCCGTCTGCAAAGACCGGCGCTTCCCGGAACATMGGCTGCGAGGCCTGGATGGGCGCGCGGGGCGTGAAACGCGGCTCGGCAACGACTCTTTCCGCCAGCTGAACCTGCTCAACAGGCCTCTGCGGCTCAGCAACCGCGACCGTCTCCACGACCGGCTGCGGAGCGAYCTCTGGTTCAACGACCTGAGTTGGGRCTGGAATTGCAGGATGATGCACGCCGATTTCGCGGTAAAGCCTGATCGCTGAACCACCCGGAATCCTGATRACGGGCGGTACGGCCGAAAGCCGGATWGCCGAAGCGACCGGAGATGCGGATGCCAGCGTCGGGGCAATCGCAGGCGCTGTCAGCAACGGGTTTGCGAGAACGGTGCGCGCAGATGCGGGAAGGCCTTCGCCGGCGTCATCCGGCAGATCGAGAGTCATGACTTCCCAGAAAAGCTCATCCGGCAGATGGGCGGCAAAGGCGGGAATGGATGCCTGCGGCGTTGCAACCTGTTCGACAGATGCAAACGACGCGGCGGGCAGCGGCTGAACAGGTGAATCGGTTCCCGGTACCGGCGCTTCGAAGACGGCGGCTACATCAACTGGCTGAGGCGGCATCAGCGCTGCTGCAGCGGCTTCTTCCGCCTGTTTGCGCGCAAGCTCCAGTCGCAATTTGTAGGTCAGCGCCCTTGCGCCCCGCGCATCCGGCGGCTGCGGCAGAAACGGCATGCGTGGCGGTTGAATGCGCGGCTCCGGCGACTTTACGACCGTCGCAATTGCAGGCTCCTGTACAGTAGCCTCCGGCTGCACGACCATCTCAGGCTCGGCAGTTTCAGACAGGATGTCGGCGGGTGCCTCCTCTTCCGCAAGATGCGGCGTCTCGACCGGCATGCGCCGGCTAAAGGCGCTTTCCGGCGTGCGGGTGAAACGCACATTCGGGCCAAGCACGAAAGCATTCTGCCAGCCCGGCATTTCAGCGCGGCCTTCGATGGCGTCGGCAGCACTGACATCGGCATTCGGCCGGGGCACAACACCCGCCTTCATTGCCGCGGCCTGCTCCTGACCGGCAACGGCCTTGCCGCCGGCATGACGAGCCTTATCGCTCCCCTCCCCTACGCTATTGGACGAATTCTGGAATCTGGATCGGGAGAAGCTCATGGCAGCGTGCACACTCATCATAAACGTACATATTTCGGTCTCCCTGAAATAGAAAATAAAGGTTAATTACCCCTTTCCAAACCGGGTCACGCAGGCAGAATTTCGCTTTAGGCACAGGTGAGACGTGACATGCACCAGCAAGGAATCGGCACTCCAAGCCTCTATATTTATTGCGTTAAATCAGTTTTTCATCGCCGTTTTACGGCAACGGGCGCGGCTTAAGAAAAGGGGAGTGGTGCCTTGAAGCATATTGTTTCCGCAAGCGGTCGCGCAACGTAAAATCATTGCTGTAAAGCCCGTGAATTAACGTGGACACTGCTGCGGTTGCAGTCTTAAGATCGGGCAGGCCGCGGCCCAGCGGAAAGGCCCGCCCGCCCTCATTCCGGAGTGAACCTCATGTCGCCTGTCCACCTGTCCCGCCGCTCGCTTCTCAAGACCTCGCTCCTTCTTGCCGCAACCACCGGACTTGCGGGCATTGCCGCCGCGCAGCAGTCAAAGCCCGGTGGGCGGTTGATCGTTGCGGCCGATTCGGAGCCGAAGAACCTCAATCCGGCCATCGTTGCCTCCAACGGCGTGTTCTATATCTCGAGCAAGATCGTTGAGCCGCTGGCGGAAGCCTCCTTCAATGGCAGGGACGGGCTGGAACCAAGGCTTGCGACGGAATGGCATGGATCGGAGGACGGTTTGAGTGCCACGTTCAAGCTGCGCGAAGGCGTGACCTGGCATGACGGCAAACCCTTCACCTCCGCAGATGTGGCCTTTTCAGCACTTTCGGTTTGGAAGCCGCTGCAAAACCTTGGGCGGCTGGTCTTTGCCAATCTTGAAAAAGTGGATACGCCTGATGACCACACGGCCATTTTCCGCTTCTCCAAGCCGACACCCTTCCAGCTCATCCGCAACGCTTTGCCGGTTGTCACCAGCGTCGTGCCGAAACACCTTTATGAAGGCAGCGATATCGCTACCAATCCGGCCAATACGAAACCAGTCGGCACCGGACCTTTCGTTTTTGCGGAATATAAGCCCGGCGAATATTACCGCCTGACCCGCAATCCCAATTACTGGGGCAAGAACCAGCCGCAACTCGATGAGATCATCTATCGCGTTCTGCCCGACCGGGCGGGCGCCGCTTCTGCGCTTGAAGCCGAAGAAATCCACCTCGCAGCCTTTTCCGCCGTGCCGCTTGCCGATCTTGCCCGCATCGCGAAGGAGCCGGGCATCAAGGTCATCCCGGAGGGTTACGAAGCCCTCACCTATCAGCTCGTCGTGGAGATCAACCACCGCCGCAAGGAGCTGACCGACCTCAAGGTCAGGAAGGCGATCGCCCACGCCATCGACAAGAAATTCGTCATCGACAAGGTCTTCCTCGGTTACGCCACAGCATCGACCGGCCCCGTACCGAAAAATGCACCCCAGTTTTACACGGGAGACGTTGAAACATACGATTTCGACGTCGCCAAGGCGAACGCCCTGCTGGACGAGGCGGGTTATGCACGCGGAGCGAACGGAACGCGATTTTCACTGAAGCTTCTGCCGGCGCCTTACTTCAATGAAACCAAGCAATTCGGTTCCTATCTTCGCCAGGCGCTACAGGAAATCGGCATCGATGCTGAGCTGGTCAACAATGATGCCGCCGCGCACCAGAAGGCCGTCTATACCGACCATGCCTTCGATCTCGCCATCGCGCCGCCGGTCTTCCGTGGCGATCCGGCGATCTCCACCACCATTCTCGTGCGCTCCGGCATTCCAGCCGGCGTCGGCTTCTCCAATCAGGGAGGCTATGAGAACAAGGCGCTCGATGCACTGATCGACAAGGCGGCGGAAACCGTGGATACGGCAGCCCGCACGGTACTCTACAAGGATTTCCAGAAGCAGGTCGCCGCCGATCTGCCGCTGATCAATGTCGCCGAATGGGGTTTCATCACGGTTGCGCGCGATACTGTCAAACACGTCGCGAGCAATCCACGCTGGGCCGTTTCCAACTGGGCGGATACGGTGGTCGGCACCTGAGGAAGCGCCGTGAGGCGCGCGGCGACATTGCTACGGCGAAGGGTGATCAGCGCCATTCCAGTGCTGCTGATCGTTCTGGTCTTCACCTTCGTGCTGCTTGAAAACGCATCCGGTGACGCGGTTGACGCCTATCTCGTCTCCATCGGCGGCGGCGACGCCGGACTGCGGGACGCCCTGCGCGAGCAATATGGTCTGAACGGTTCGGTGTTAGCCCGCTTCTGGCTTTACGCCAGCTCGGTGCTGCGACTTGATTTCGGCTGGTCGCTTGCGTTTGACCGACCGGTGCTGGGGCTAATCCTCGAACGGCTGCCGAACACGCTGCTCCTGATGGGTAGTGCCACCGCACTTGCTTTCATCATCGGCACCGCGCTCGGCATCCTGGCGGGCGCCCGTCCCGGCGGGTTGACCGACCGGGTACTCTCGGCCCTGTCGCTGGCGCTTTACGCCACGCCGGGCTTCTGGCTCGGCCTTGTGCTCGCCATCGTCTTTGCCGTGCAACTGAGGTGGCTGCCAACATCCGGCATCGAAACCATCGCATCCGGAAAACAGGGATTTGTACGGGCGCTCGATATTGCCCGCCATCTTGTCCTGCCGGTCGCCAGTCTCGGGCTGATCTATCTGGCGCTTTTCCTGCGCGTCATGCGTACTGCCATGGCGGCGGTCTGGCCGCTGGATTTCGTGCTCTTCGCCAAGGCCAAGGGGCTTTCGAGACGGCGGATCGTGCTGCGCCATGTCGCACGCAACGCCGCACTGCCCCTCGTCACCGTGCTTGGCCTGCAAGCGGCAACCATGCTCGGCGGCAGCGTGGTGATCGAGAGCGTTTTTGCCATTCCCGGTTTTGGCCGGCTTGCRCAGGAAGCCGTCAGCGGCCGCGACACACCGCTCTTGATGGGCATTATTCTGACAAGCGCCGTTTTCGTTATCCTKATCAATCTCGTCGTTGATATTCTCTATGCCGTGTTCGATCCGCGCATCGGCAGCGGGGAGCAACAGACATGAGTTTCACCCTCCGGCTCCTGCGCAGTTTCGAAGGTGYGGCAGGTGCCATCATCCTGACACTGCTAGCTGTGACRGCGCTCGCCGCTCCCCTYCTGTTTCCCGGTGACCCGCTGTCGATCGTCGGTGAGCCGCTCATCGCGCCCTTCTCCGACGCCGCCTCCCCCCTCGGCACCGACCGGTTGGGCCGCGATGTACTGGCGGGACTTGCCCACGGTGCGCAGGCATCCCTGCTCGTCGGCATCGGCGCTGCCGCTGCCGCCCTCATGATCGGCACCGTCGTCGGCACAATTGCCGGATTTGCCGGTGGCCTSGTGGATGAGGCGCTGATGCGTGTTACCGACGCCTTCCAGATCGTGCCGAATTTCCTTCTGGCGCTCGCCTTCGTCAGCACCATCGGTCCATCCATGCCCATCGTCATCCTTGCGATTGCACTTGGCGCCTGGGCGGATCCAGCGCGGTTGATGCGGGCGCAGGTGTTGAGTATCCGCGAGCGGGATTACGTGCAGTCCGCCCGCGCCATCGGGATGCATCCGCTGGAGATCGCGTTTCGGCAAATACTTCCCAATGCGCTGCCGCCGGTTCTGGCGCTCGCCGCCATCATCGTCGCCGCCGCCATCCTCACCGAGGCGGCATTGTCCTTCCTCGGCCTTGGCGATCCGAATATCGTCACATGGGGTTCGATGATCGCGGAAGGACGCAACGTCCTGCGCTCGGCGGCGTTTCTCTCCGTCATCCCCGGCATCGGTCTTCTGGTCACGGTTCTCGGCGTTTATCTTCTCGCGGAGGGAATCAACAAAGCGATGGCGACGAGGAAAGAAACGCCATGAGCGGCAATGCACTCTGCAGGATCGACGATCTCAGCGTCCGCTATGCGGCCGGCGACGGACCGGCGCTGCAGGATATTTCGCTGACRATCCGGCAGGGACAAAGGYTGGCGATCATCGGCGAAAGCGGTTCKGGCAAATCGACGCTCGCCAAGGCRATTGCCGGGCTTCTGCCTGTGAGCGCACGGGTTTCCGGCGATATTTCCTGGAGCCGCGACAGCGGTCTTTTCACAGACAGGCCGCAGCCGGGYCGCGATATCGGCTATATTTTYCAGGATACCGGTGCGACGCTGAACCCGGTTCTCACCATCGGTGAACAGGTGGCGGAAGGCGCTGTGCGGCATCTGGGCCTTTCATGGAAGCAGGCACGAGATCTTGCCCGCGAYCTTCTGGAACGGGTGCGTTTGCCGCATCCCACCCGTCTCCTCGGCGCCTATCCGCACCAGCTTTCCGGCGGGCAAAGACAGCGTGTGGCGATTGCAGCCGCCATTGCCGCGCACCCCGCAATCCTGATCGCCGACGAGGCGACAAGCGCGCTSGACACGGTAAGCCAGGCCGCCATTGCCGCACTGCTGGATGGGCTGGTGCGTGAAGAAGAAAGAACGCTGGTCTTCATCACCCATGATATTGGTCTTGCTTCCGGCCTTGCCGACGAGATCGCCGTTCTGCATGCCGGACGSCTGGTGGAGCACGGCACCACCAGGCGGGTGTTAKCCGCGCCTGCGCACGACTATACGCGCGCACTGCTCTCCGACTATCTCGACCTTTCGACACCGCCTCTGATCAATGAGGCCGCATCATGAACGAAGCCCTTCTGAGCGTCGAAAACCTCTCGAAAACCTACCGGACCGGCGCACGCACGGTGGAAGCACTGTCCGATATATCCTTTTCGCTTCAGCCCGGCGAGACGCTTGGGCTTGCCGGCCCCTCCGGTTGCGGAAAATCGACACTGGCACGCATCCTGATGCGGCTGATCCCGGCCGACGAAGGCACGGTCCGTTTTGAAACTCGCGACTGGCTGGCGCTTGATGGCGGCGAACTGCGCGCGGCGCGGCGGCATATGCAGATGGTGTTTCAGGATACGCATGGCGCGTTCAACCCGCGCGCCAGCGTCGAGGATGCCATAGGCGAACCGCTGCGTATTCATCGCATCGTCGAACGACGCGAACGCCCGGCAGAAATCCGCCGCCTTCTCGAGCGAGTCGGGCTGCCCGCCAGCTATACTGACCGCTCGGTGTTCGAGCTTTCCGGCGGCCAGCGGCAGCGCGTGGCAATTGCCAGAGCCATCGCGCTCAAACCATCCCTTCTCATTCTGGACGAGGCCGTTTCAGCGCTCGATGTCTCCGTACGCAGGCAAATTCTCGAACTGCTGGTCGAAATACAGCGAGAGACGGCCGTCGCCTGTATTTTCGTTTCCCACGACCTCGCGGTCATCCGCGCCGTCTGCCACCGCGTCGCCATCATGGAGGCGGGTCGGATCGTCGAGATCGGCAGGACAGCAAACATCGTTTCCACGCCGCAATCCTCGACYGCCAGAACCCTGATCGAGGCTGCGCCGCGCCTGACCACCACCACGCAAGGATAAGACATGCCCCCCCCGGATTACGCATTGCTGCTCGACCCGCCCGCCTTTCCAGCAGACCGTTACGCCGCTCTCGCCGACCGGCTGGCGGCGCTGATGGGCACGAATAACGATGTGCTTCTGGTACAGGCGGAAGCAGTGCTTGCGCTTGAAGCTGCGGCCACCAGCCTCGCGCGGCCTGGTCTGAGAGCGCTCAATATCGTCACTAGTCCCTATGGCGCGTGGTTTGGGGGCTGGCTGGAGCGTGGCGGCGCAACGGTTCGCAACCTGACCACCGCTCCGGCAAAGCCGATATCACTTCACGAGGTCGAGAGAGCGTTGGACGAAGGGCCAGGTTTTGATCTTCTCGCTATCGTGCACGCGGAATCCGCAAGCGGCATTCTCAACCCCCTGCCCGCCATTGCCGCGCTCGCCAAAGACAGAGGCATCGTCACGGTCGTCGATGCCGTCGCTTCCATCGGCGGCCATGCCTTCGAGGTTGACCAGCTCGGCATAGATATTGCRGTCATCGGCCCGCAAAAGGCGCTGGCAGGMCCGGCGGGCTTATCCGCCATCTCCGTCAGCGAAAGTGCCTGGAAACTTCTTTCACATGGAAATGCACCTGAGAACTCCATGCTTTCACTTCTCGACCAGAAGAAACTCTGGCTCGATACCGGCCGCGGCGCGCTCCCTGGAACACCTGCGCCGCTGGAATTCTATGCGCTGGAGGCGGCGCTCGACCGGATAGAGGCAGAGGGTCTGGCATCCGCCAATGAACGCCACGAACGAGCGGCGACAGCCACTCGTAACGGCATCAGGGCCCTTGGTATACCGACGTGGGTGGAGGAGACTGACGCGTCTGCTCTGGTTTCGACAGCGATCTTGCCGGACACGGTGGATRCCGGCGCATTTCTGGCGGCTGCGTCMAGGGAGCAAGGTGCGGATGTCTCGGGCGGTGTCGGTCCCGGTGCGGAACGGCTGATAAGGCTYAATCACACCGGCCGGCGCGCCAACCCGGATTCGGTGCAAGCCAATATAACCGCTGTTTCAAGCGCCCTGAGAAGCCTCGGCCATGCCGCAGATACCGATTCCGCGCTGGACGCGGCCGAAAAGAGCTATTCCGGCACCTCCTCGAAGGGTCTCTAACAGCGCCGATAAACGTTCGTTGCGCGAAATCGGGTGCTGGCGGAACGTCAGTCACGCCATTGTTGTTAAAAATGGTAGACAAATTCCTTGGCCAATCTTGACGAAATCATGGCAACGCGCGAAACTTAACGCACTGTTAACTCGCGTGAAGAAGGGAAATGGCCATGGTAGCAGGGTTCAACATGCTCTCCTTTGACCTCTTTGGCATCGGCCGAAGAACGCCCGCCATAAACGAGCGGGTCGAGAAGGATTTGCAGGACAGGACGCCACGCAGACCGGACGACCAGTCCAACGATGACGACCGTGATCAGGAATACGAACTGTTCTTCTGGTCCCTTTATCCTGTGATTTAAKTTTTTAAGCGCAGGCTGACGGGGCGGTTGAAACGTCGTTTTCCCGTCCTGCGRCCTTGAGCCGAAATGTGTTCAGCGTAGCCTCARACACGGTGAAACAGTCGATCCGTGACGTACACTTTAAACATATGCGACGTCATCCTCGGGCTTAACCCGAGGATTTACAAAATCTCGAAGAATCAAATATCTGCAGATGCTCTGGACAAAGCCCGGGCATGACGATGGAAAGGGCAAAGCCCTTTCCATCAAAGAGCCGTAAACGRCCCTGCCTTAGTGGTTGTCGCGCGGCAGACCCTTGGTCTGGGCAATGCGCTGATACTTCACGGCCGGTTCCAGAACCGCGCCGGTTTCCATCTGGCTGACGATGCCGCGCTGGATTTCCTGCCATGGCGTCTGGTGATCGGGGTACTTGAAGCCGCCCTCGGCGGAGAGCGTTTCGTAACGCTTGGCCAGTTCCTCGCCGGAAATAAGGATGTCGGCCTTGCCACGACCCACATCGATACGAACGCGGTCACCCGTCTGCAAGATGGCCAGACCACCGCCTGCCGCTGCTTCCGGAGAAGCGTTGAGGATGGACGGGCTGCCAGACGTGCCGGACTGGCGGCCGTCACCGATGCAGGGCAGCGAGTTGACGCCTTCCTTCAAGAGATAGTCAGGCGCACGCATGTTCACCACTTCTGCCGCACCCGGATAACCGATCGGACCGGCACCGCGCATAAAGAGAACGGTGTTGGCGTCGATCTTCAGCGATGGATCGTCGATGCGGTGATGGTAATCTTCCGGACCGTCGAACACCACGGCACGGCCTTCGAAGGCTTCCGGGTCGTTCGGGTTGGAGAGATAACGCTTGCGGAATTCTTCCGAGATCACGCTCGTCTTCATGATGGCAGAGGAGAACAGRTTGCCGCGCAGAACACGGAAACCGGCSCGCTCCTTGAGCGGCTGGTCATAGGGACGGATGACCTTTTCGTCTTCGATGATGGCACCACGGCAATTGTCGCCGATGGTTTTGCCATTCACGGTCATGGCGTCTTCCATGATGAGCCCCTGGGTCATCAGCTGGTTGACGACAGCCGGAACGCCGCCGGCATGGTAATAATCCTCGCCGAGATATTCACCGGCCGGCTGCAGGTTGACGAGCAGCGGCACGTCTTCACCGTAGGTCTGCCAGTCATCGACCGTAAGTTCAACGCCGACATGGCGTGCAAGGCCGTTCAGATGGATCGGCGCGTTGGTGGAGCCACCGATGGCCGAGTTGACGCGGATGGCGTTGATGAAGGCATCCTTGGTCATGATGTCGGAAGGCTTAAGGTCTTCCTTGACCATTTCGACGATGCGAAGGCCGGTGAGATAGGAGATTTCCTGACGGTCGCGGTAAGGSGCCGGAATRGCGGCCGAGCCGGGCAGCTGCATGCCGAGTGCTTCGGCAAGCGAGTTCATCGTCGTCGCCGTGCCCATGGTGTTGCAATAGCCGGTGGAAGGTGCGGAAGAAGCGACGAGCTTGACGAAGCCYTGATAATCGATCTCGCCCTTGGCCAGCAGTTCACGCGCTTTCCAGACGATGGTGCCGGAACCGGTGCGCTCGCCACGGAACCAGCCGTTCAGCATGGGGCCGACGGAAAGGGCGATGGCCGGAATGTTGACGGTGGCCGCCGCCATAAGACAGGCAGGCGTGGTCTTGTCGCAGCCGATGGTCAGAACAACGCCGTCGAGCGGATAGCCGTAAAGCACTTCCACGAGGCCGAGATAGGCGAGGTTGCGATCGAGACCCGCCGTCGGGCGCTTGCCGGTTTCCTGGATCGGATGCACCGGAAATTCAATGGCAATGCCGCCCGCTTCACGAATGCCTTCGCGCAGGCGATGCGCCAGCTCCAGATGGTGGCGATTGCAGGGCGAAAGGTCCGAGCCGGTCTGCGCGATGCCGATGATAGGGCGATCGGACTGAAGCTCGGCCTGGCTGAGACCGAAGTTCATGTAACGCTCGAGATAAAGCGCGGTCATATCAGCGTTTGCGGGGTTATCGAACCACGCGCGCGAACGAAGCTTGCCTTGGGTTGCGGGCAGATTGTCGGATTTGGTCATGATGCGGTCTCCAGCCGGAAGTGGCCAACGGTAAAATATTACGAAATGCGACAAGCTTATGTTGTGCGCAAGGAAAATGGAATCAGCTTCTCGKAAGCACGCATAACCGACAGACGAGCGCCAGACGAGTGACCTGGAGCCGTTCTTCAGCTTTAGCCGAATATTTTTCGGTGTTTACGACCATACCGACGTTGCGCAATGGCCTCTTCCCTCCCTGCCTTGCCGGATTGTAACTGACCCGAGGCCCCACATTCCGTCACGACCTGACTTGCTTATTTGTATTACTATTAGATAGCGGCGCGGCCTGTCAAGCCGGATCAGACTATATTGCGGGCGAGTTTTGCACGGCGCAGAAATTAGAACACACGCAATAAACCATTGATTTCTAATAATTTAATGCTGCACCTCCATAAAATCGGCATGACGCGAATTGGAGATCCGCTAAAAAACCCCTTTTCAAGAGTATTACTATATGCTCATAGTGACGTCGTCACGCTGACATCATTTCTGGGAGGATAAGATGAGAAAAGCTCTTGCGGCAATCACTGTCGCCGTTTCCGCATGCCTTGCATCCAGTGTTTCCGCACAATCGCTGACCGTCGGCTTCTCGCAGATCGGCTCCGAATCCGGATGGCGCGCCGCTGAAACCACTGTCACCAAGCAGCAGGCCGAAAAGCGCGGCGTTACGCTGAAATTCGCCGACGCACAGCAGAAGCAGGAAAACCAGATCAAGGCCGTTCGCGGCTTCATCGCGCAGGGCGTCGATGCGATCCTGATCGCACCTGTCGTCGCAACCGGCTGGGACGCCGTGCTGAAGGAAGCAAAGGAAGAAAAAATCCCTGTCATCTTGCTCGATCGCCAGATCGAAGCGCCGGATGATCTTTACCTGACCGCGGTCACCTCGGATCAGGTTCACGAAGGCAAGGTTGCCGGCGACTGGCTCGTCAAGGATGTCGGCGCGAAGGACTGCAAGGTTGTCGAATTGCAGGGCACGACCGGCTCTTCGCCCGCCATCAACCGTAAGAAGGGCTTCGAAGAAGCCATCGCTTCGCACAAGAACATCAAGATCGTGCGCTCGCAGACGGGWGACTTCACCCGTACCAAGGGCAAGGAAGTGATGGAAAGCTTCATCAAGGCCGAAAGCGGCGGCAAGGATATCTGTGCCGTGTACGCTCACAATGACGACATGGCCGTCGGCGCGATCCAGGCGATCAAGGAAGCCGGCCTGAAGCCGGGATCCGACATCAAGGTCGTGTCCATCGATGCCGTGCCTGACATCTTCAAGGCCATGGCCGCCGGTGAAGCCAATGCGACGGTGGAACTGACACCTGACATGGCCGGTCCTGCCTTCGACGCTCTCGAAGCCTATCTGAAAGACAAAAAGGCACCGGCGAAGTGGATTCAGACCGAATCCAAGCTCTACACGGCGTCTGACGACCCGATGAAGGTCTACGAGGCGAAGAAGGGTCTGGGTTACTAATAGACCCCTTATCTTCGGAAGGAGCGGCATGTCATGCGTGCCGCTCCGTCACAGCTTCTTTCATGCAGGGCCTGCGCAATGTCCGAAACGGCACCACTTCTGGAAGCACGCGCCATCGGTAAATCCTTTCTCGGGATAACGGCGCTGGACGGCGTCGATTTTTCGCTCGGGCGCGGTGAAATTCACGCGCTTCTCGGCGAAAACGGCGCAGGGAAATCAACACTCATCAAGATACTGACCGGCGTTTACCACCGCGACAGCGGCTCCATCTTTCTGGAAGGTAGCGAGATATCGCCCACCAATGTCGGCGAAGCGCAGGCCCTCGGTATCGGCACCGTCTATCAGGAAGTAAACCTTCTCGAAAATCTGACYGTTGCYGAAAACCTCTTTCTCGGCCGCCAACCGCATCGCTTCGGGCTCATTGACAGAGCCTCGATGCAGAGACAATCGCAGGCGCTGCTGTCCCAATACGGGCTTTCGATCGACGTCAACGCCCTGCTTTCCAGCTATTCCGTGGCTATCCGCCAGATCATCGCCATTGCCCGCGCCGTCGATCTTTCGGGCAAGGTGCTGGTGCTGGACGAGCCGACCGCCAGCCTCGATGCCCATGAGGTCGAGATGCTGTTCGGCGTGCTGCGAAAATTGCGCGCCCGCGGCATCGGCATCGTCATCATCACCCACTTCCTAAACCAGGTCTACGATATCGCAGACCGGGTGACGGTTTTGCGCAACGGCCGCCTCGTTGGCACGCGCGACATCGGCAACCTGCCGAGGTCCGAACTCATCGCCATGATGCTGGGCCGCGAGCTTCAGCACATCACCCACGAGCATCAGGCCACTGACGACACGGTTGCCGAGGGCGAACCGCCGATCCGTTTCGAGGGGTACGGCAAACGCGGCAGCATCGCCCCCTTCGACCTCGGCATTCGTCCGGGAGAGATCGTCGGCGTCGCCGGTCTTTTGGGGTCGGGACGAACGGAAACGGCTTTCCTGCTGTTCGGCATCGACAAGCCCGATACCGGCAAGGCCACGATAGACGGAAAGACCATCGCTCTTTCTTCGCCTGAGGCCGCAATCACGGCCGGGTTCGGTTTTTGCCCGGAGGAGCGCAAGACTGACGGTATCATCGGCGACTTTTCCGTGACCGACAATATTGCTCTGGCTCTCCAGGCCCGCCAGGGGTGGGCGCGGCCGCTTTCGCGCCGGCAGAAGGCGGAACTAGCCGAAAGCTTCATCAAATCGCTGGACATCCGCCCGGCCGATCCTGACCGGCCGATAAAATTCCTGTCCGGCGGCAACCAGCAGAAAGCCATTCTGGCGCGCTGGCTTGCAACCCATCCCCGGCTTCTGATCCTCGATGAGCCGACCCGTGGTATCGATATCGGCGCCCATGCGGAAATCCTCAAAATGATCGAAAAACTCTGCACCGAGGGCATGTCGCTCGTCGTCATCTCGTCCGAACTGGAAGAACTGACCGCCGTTGCCCACCGGGTCGTCGTGCTGTCCGACCGCCGGCATGTCAGCGAATTGAAGGGCGGCGAGGTGACGGCCGACAACATCATGCGGGCAATTGCGGATGCGGCCAGAACGGAGGCGGCATGATGGTGGCTGTGACAAGGCGCCTGAAAAGGCTTGCTCCCCAACTGATCGCCCTCTTCGTCATTCTGGCAGCGATTACAATCGTTTCGCCGGGCTTCCTGCATGTTTCGTTCCAGAACGGCAGGCTTTACGGCAGTCTGATGGATATTCTCGTGCGTGCCGCACCCGTGGCGCTCCTGACCATTGGCATGACGCTGGTGATCGCTACCAAGGGCATCGATCTGTCGATCGGTGCTGTTATCGCCATTTGTGGCGCGGTGGCGGCAACACTCATCAGCAACGGCCATTCCATCCCAACCGTCATCGCCATCTCGCTTGCTGTCGGCATTGCCTGCGGCCTGTGGAACGGGGTGCTGGTCGCCCTTCTCGACATCCAGCCGATCATCGCCACGCTGATCCTGATGGTGGCGGGGCGCGGCATCGCCCAGCTCATCACCGAAGGCGTCATTCTCACCTTCAACGACGACAGCTTTTCCGCCATCGGCTCCGGCTCCTTCGCAGGCATTCCCCTGCCCGTCATCATCTGGATGGCGGCGGCGCTGGTAATCGGCCTTCTGGTGCGCAAGAGCGCGCTCGGTTTTCTGATCGAGGCAACCGGCATCAATCGCCGCGCGGCGGCACTTGCCGGTGTGCGGGCACGGTTCCTGCTGTTTTTCGTCTACGCCATTTCCGGTCTCTGCGCGGCCATCGCCGGGATGATCGTGACCGCCGACATTCGCGGCGCGGATGCCAACAATGCCGGGCTGTGGCTGGAACTGGACGCCATATTGGCGGTGGTGATCGGTGGTACATCGCTGAATGGCGGCCGCTTCTCCATCACCGCATCGCTGATCGGCGCGCTCATCATCCAGACCATCAATACCGGCATTCTGGTCTCCGGTTTCCCGCCGGAATTCAACCTCATCATCAAGGCTGGCATCATCATGGTGGTACTGACGCTGCAATCGCCGGCAATCATGGCGGTCCTGGGCTTTGTCAAAACGCCAAAGCCACACGCAAAACCGGCCACGGCTAACGGAATGACCAAGGAAGGTACCGCGCGATGATCCACAGCCGCAATCTTCCGTTCCTCACCACACTGACGATCTTCCTCATCGCCTATCTTCTGTGCGTGCTGCAATATCCAGYGATCCTGTCGACACGGGTGATCGGCAATCTATTGACCGACAATGCCTTTCTCGGCATCGCTGCCGTTGGCATGACTTTCGTGATCCTGTCGGGTGGCATCGATCTGTCCATCGGCTCCGTCATCGCCTTCACCAGCGTTTTCGTGGCTGTCATGGTCGGCACCTATAATATTCACCCGCTGCTGGCCTTCGCCATCGTGCTCGTGATCTCAACGCTGTTCGGCTGCTTGATGGGGGCGATGATACGCTTCCTGTCGATCCCGCCATTCGTGGTGACGTTGGCGGGTATGTTCCTGGCGCGTGGCGCGGCCTATCTGATCTCGACGCAATCCGTGCCGATCTCGCATCCCTTCATCGATGCGATACAGGGATTTTATTTCCGCTTTCCCGGCGGCGGCAGGCTGACAGCACTTGCTATTGTCATGCTTCTCGTCTTTGCCGCCGGCATGCTGATTGCCAGCCGCACCCGCTTCGGCGCCAATGTCTACGCACTTGGCGGTAACCCGCAATCGGCCGAACTGATGGGGGTGCCGATCGGTACAACGACAATCGGCATCTACGCACTTTCCGGGTTCCTGTCCGGCCTCGCCGGCATCGTCTACACACTCTACACCTCATCGGGTTATTCCTTGGCGACGGTGGGCGTGGAGCTGGACGCTATTGCAGCTGTTGTCATTGGCGGAACGCTTCTGACGGGTGGAATGGGGCTGGTGGCGGGAACCTTCGTCGGACTGCTGATCCAGGGGTTGATCCAGACCTACATCGTTTTTGACGGAACCCTGTCATCCTGGTGGACCAAAATCGTTATTGGCGTGCTGCTTTTTGTCTTCATCGTGTTGCAGCGCGCAATCATCTGGTATTCAAACAGGAGACTGGCCGGACCACATCCGGCATAACCAACACGGAGGCTTTATTGGGGCTGCTCGAAACGACGATAAGCGGGCGAAAACGCCGGAACAGCCACGCGCATGTGGTCTCCGAACTCGGCAGCGCCATCGTCTCGGGCAGGATTGCGGAAGGATCCTTGCTGCCTAACGATGCCGAACTGTCTCTCCGTTTCGGGGTCTCGCGCACCGTATTGCGCGAGACGATGAAGACGCTGGCGGCCAAGCGGCTGGTCGAACCCAAGGCAAAGGTCGGCACCCGCGTCCTCGACCGTTCGAGCTGGAACTTCTTTGACCCGGATGTGCTGGGCTGGCGCTGCGAAGCCGGGATAGACCAGGAATTCGTTACACATCTGGCGGAAATCCGCCTCGCGCTCGAACCGGCGGCGGCGGCGGCTGCCGCGCTTCAGGCATCGAATGACGATATCGTTTCCCTTTATGTGATTGCCGCCAAATTCGACAATCCACAGCATACGCCAGAAACCATCGCCAAGGTCGATCTCGAATTCCACCTCGCCGTGGCGCACATGTCCGGCAATCCCTTCATGCGTTCGGCAAGCGGGCTGATCGAGGCCGCCCTTGCGATCTCATTCCAGCTTTCATCCCCGGCCTCGTCGCCCGGAACCATCGCCGAGATCGCCGCAAACCATCTGCGGATCGTGCACGCCATCGCCGCCCGTGATGCGGACGCCGCCGTGAAAGCCATGCGCCATGTAATCGAGGTCGGCAAGGACCGGACGCGAAAGGCAATCAAGACGCCTTGAAGGCGAAAGGCCTATCGACATCCCTTCTGTCACCCCGGGCCTGATGCCGGCATGACGGAGGCGGGGTTTGCTTTTTCATCATAAAATTCGGGCCCGCACGGATGCGGGCCCTTTTTCTTCCGGCAACTATCTTACCCCTGCGACGCTTCAATCTGCGGCACCACGCCACGGCGCGATGCCATGAGCGATGCGCCGAGGAGTGCTGCAATGCTGACGAAAACGAAGACCATCGTCGCACCCTGAAGGTCGATCAGCAGTCCGCCCAGAACAGCGCCGCTGGAAATGGCGATCTGGAAGGTGGTGAGCAGCAACGCGCCCGCACTTTCGGCCTCGTCTGAGGCGACGCGGGTGATGAAGCTCTGCACGCTGACAGGAAGCGCACCGAAGGCGAAACCCCAGGAGGCAATGGCAAAGCCAGCGACAACGGGAGATGCACCGGCAATCACCAGCACGGAAGCGGATGCGGCAATCAGGGTGGCGGCAAATGTCACGGCCCATGCCGTGTTCTTCTCGGCGAGGAAGCCGCCGAAGAGATTACCGAAAAAACCGCCCACGCCGTAAGCCAGAAGAACGAGCGAGATCGCTTCGACGCCAAGCTGCGGCACGTCTTCGAGGAAGGGGCGAACATAGGTGAAGCCGGCGAAGTGACCCGCGACGATGAATAGCGTCGTCAGAAGGCCGATCCTGACCTGCGGGCGCTGCAATAGCCGGAACATGGTGGACAGGCCGGGCGCACCGGCCGGCGGCAGCGAGGGAACGGTGAGCAACTGCACGACAAGTGCGATGACACCCAGCACGCCGGCGACGGCAAAGGCCGCACGCCAGCCAAGCGTCGCGCCGATCCACGCTCCGACAGGGGCTGCGCAAACGGTGGCAACCGAAACGCCGGTTAGGATGATGGCCATGGCGCGCGGCATCTTATCCAGCGGAACAAGCCTTAGCGCCAGCGCCGCCGACATGGCCCAAAAGCCGCCGAGGCCGATGCCGAGCAAAACGCGCGATGTAAACAGCATGAAAAGACCGTTGGCAAAAGCGGCCAATGTGCTGGAAATGATCAGCAACGTCGTGAGGCCAAGCAGGGTCCACCGGCGATCAATGCTGCGCGTGCCGATGACGACGCCGGGACCGGCAACCGCTGCGACCAGTGCCGTGACGGTGATGGATTGGCCGGCAATGCCGGAGCTGATGGAGAGATCGGTCGACAGTGGCGTCAGAAGGCTGACCGGCAGGAATTCCGCCGTTACCAGCCCGAAGACACCAAGCGAAAGCGAAACCACCGCCGCCCACTTCGCATCCGGCTCTTGTCTGTGTGGCGCATATTCAAGTTCGTTGATTGTTCGGTTATTCATGAAAATCTCCTGATGCGCATTCTGGGAACGAGCCCTGAAACGGAATGGCAAAACGATGAAGCCGGTGGGAGCCCGGTGCGTCGCCTCACAAATCGATGGTCGTAAGCTACGCGTGACAGCTCGGCGTTTCCATGCTAAAAAATCCGCATTCCTTAACCAAACGTCCGAATTTGTGAGTTGCCATGAATGATGCATTGACGGAAATGCTGCGTGGTCTGCGGCTTGACGGCGTGGAATATGGCCGCTGCCGCATGGCAACGCCCTGGGCGACGGCCTTTCCCGAGCAGGAGGCGGCGCGGTTTCATTTTATTGGCGTGGGCCAGGCAAAATTACGCAAACCTTCCGGAGAATGGCTGACGCTTACGTGCGGCGATGCAGTGCTTCTTCCCCGTGGCCACGCCCATGTGCTGGGCAGCGGCGAGGATGTAACACCTGCCCTCTTCGACCGGTTCGGT
Source organism: Agrobacterium sp. MCAB5 (assembly GCF_052114365.1). Taxonomy (NCBI): domain Bacteria; kingdom Pseudomonadati; phylum Pseudomonadota; class Alphaproteobacteria; order Hyphomicrobiales; family Rhizobiaceae; genus Agrobacterium; species Agrobacterium sp. MCAB5. The sequence continues at coordinate 65,385 of NZ_JBFREP010000013.1, read as the reverse complement.
AAAAAGGAAGTATGTCAGGGCATTTTCGACATGGAATGTGCCGGTGCCGGCGGCGACACGGTAGCGTTTACCGCCTCGATGCGTTTCAACATGGATAATCTGCATCCGCTTTTGCAACTGATGCCGGATGTGATGCTGACCAGCGATCTCGCCAAAAGCGATCCGGCCATTCCGCATCTCCTGGAAGCCATGGCGCGCGAAGTGGAACTGAACCGTGTTGGTGCCGGTGGCATTCTGGCGCGGCTTGCCGATGTCTTGACGGCAACACTGATCCGCACATGGGTAGAATATGGTTGCGGCGATTCCAGCGGCTGGCTTGCCGCCGTGCGCAATCCCGAACTCGGACGGGTGCTTGCAGCGATCCACCTTACCCCCGAGAAAGACTGGAGCGTGGAAGAGCTTGCCTCCCTGATGGGTGCATCCCGCTCGAGTTTTGCAGAACGCTTCACCCGTGTGGTGGGTGAAAGCCCAGCCCGTTATGTCGTTCGCATACGCATGCATCAGGCGCGACTGTGGCTGCGCGAGGGTATGCGTGTCACGTTGGCGGCGGAAAAGCTCGGCTACGATTCCGAGGCATCCTTCAGCCGCGCCTTCAAACGCGTGATCGGCGCGCCGCCCAGCCAGTTCCGCAGGAAGGATACCTCTGGTCTGGAAGATGCGGCATAGAGCGCATCTTAGAGCACGTCCGGTTTAAACAGGAACTTTTGACGCGCTCTATCTCTTTGTTTTTACGCATTTTCTGGACGTAAAACCGCTACGCACTTTTACTGGAAATGCTCTAATGGAAATTGCGGGAAATGACCTTTATCCTCTCCAACTCATCTCCATAGTGGGTAGCAGGCGGTGGACGTTTCCTGATGTTGCGATGATCGTCCGGCGGAATACCGTGGTGGAACTCGTCGCCGCGCCCATGCGGCAGAGGAAAGGGGTGGTTGCGCTCACCCACGCTTGCCAGCGCCTCTGACAGATCGGTCAGCCGGTGGGCGACCAGATGCACCACCTCGCCTTCCCGTTGGATCTTGCCGTAAATACCGACCATGCCGGCGGAAAGCACCACGCGCCGGTATTTTTCGAAGGTCTTGACCCACAGAACCGCATTGGCAATACCTGTCTCATCCTCCAGAGTCATGAAGATCACTCCCTTTGCCGAGCCTGGGCGCTGGCGCACCAGAACCAGCCCCGCCGTTTCCAGCCACGTKCCATCACGGACGCGCACCGCCTCCGCGCAGCTGACGATGCGCCGGCGGGAAAGATCGCGCCGCAGGAAGGACATGGGGTGTTCGCGCAGGGTCAGCCCCACATGGCCATAATCCTGCACCACCTCGCCGCCATCAGTCATGGGCCGCAGCGCGACGGAGGGTTCGGAAAGCTCATCCACCACAGCGTTTTCCCGACTGGCAGCGGCAGCAAAAAGCGGCAGCGGCTCATCCCKCAAMGCCTTGATGGCCCACAGCGCCTCGCGTCTGGAAAGCGACAGCGACGGCAGAAAGGCATCGGCTTCGGCGAGACAGACTAGGGCAGCGGCGGGAACACCTGCCCTCCGCCAGAGATCGTCCACGGAAACGAAATCGCGATCCTGACGGCAGGCGACGATTTTTGCTGCATGATCGTTGGAAAGCCCCTTCACCATGCGCAGGCCAAGCCGCACGGCGTAGCGCTCTTTACCATTCGCATTCTTCTTGCCCGTGGGCTCCAGCGTGCAATCAAACCGGCTGTTGTTGACGCAAACCGGGCGCACCTCCACGCCATGATCGCGCGCATCACGCACAATCTGCGCCGGGGCGTAAAACCCCATGGGTTGCGAATTGAGAAGCGCCGTACAGAAAATATCGGGATGATGGCATTTCAGCCATGAGGAGGCATAGGCGATCAGCGCGAAGGAGGCCGCATGGCTTTCTGGAAAACCATAACTGCCGAACCCTTCCAGCTGCTTGAAGATGCGTTCGGCGAATTCTTGCTCATAACCACGATCCACCATGCCATCGATCATATCCTGACGGAATTTGGAGATGGTGCCGACATTCTTGAAGGTCGCCATGGCGCGACGCAACTGATCCGCCTTACCGGGTGAAAAACCGGCGCATTCGATGGCGACGCGCATCGCCTGCTCCTGAAACAGCGGTACACCCAGCGTTTTGCCCAGCACGCCTCTCAGCTCCTCTTTGGGATAATGTTCTTCTTCTTTTTTGTCACGGCGACGAAGATAGGGGTGCACCATATCGCCCTGAATGGGACCGGGACGAACGATGGCGACCTGAATGACGAGATCGTAAAATATCTTTGGCTTCAACCGCGGCAGCATGGACATCTGCGCCCGGCTTTCAATCTGGAAGGTACCCAGCGTGTCGGCTTTCTGGATCATGGCATAGGTAGGGTCATCATCCTGTGGGACAGTGGCGAGATCGTATTTAACGCCCGTGCGCTCCTCCAGCATGTTGAAACCGCGTCTCATGCAGGAGAGCATGCCGAGCGCCAGGCAATCCATCTTCATGAATTTGACGATATCTATGTCGTCTTTGTCCCATTCGATGATCTGCCGGTCGTCCATGGCGGCGGGTTCGATCGGCACCAACTCGTCCAGCCGGTCATGGGTCAGAACGAAGCCGCCCGGATGCTGGCTGTGATGGCGCGGYGTGCCGACAAGCTGGTTGGCCAGCTCGAAGGCGAGCTTCAGGCGGCGGTCCTCCATATTGAGGTTCAGTTCCTGCACCTGYTTTTCGCCCACCCCTTCGCTCCAGCGCCAGACCTGCGAGGACAGAAGTTTGGTCAAATCTTCCGGCAGGCCCAGAACCTTGCCGACATCGCGCAGCGCCCCGCGCCCGCGATAACGGGTGACGACCGAGCACAGCGCGGCCTTGTCGCGACCATAAGTGTTATAAACCCACTGGATGACCTCCTCGCGCCTTTGATGCTCAAAATCCACGTCGATATCAGGCGGCTCGCGCCGTTCTTCCGAAACGAAACGTTCGAACAGTAGATCAACCTTGAGAGGATCGATGGCGGTGATGCCGAGCACATAACATACCACCGAATTGGCGGCTGAGCCGCGCCCCTGACAGAGAATATTTTCCCCCCGTGCAAATTGGACGATGGCATTTACCGTCAGAAAATAGGGTGCATATTCCAGCCTGCCGATAAGCCCCAACTCATGATGCAGCGCCTTTTCAACCTTCTCCGGCAGACCATCCGGATAACGCCCCGGCGCCGCTTCCCAGACGAGCTTTTCCAACGCCTGTTGCGCCGTCAGCCCCGGCAGGCTGCGCTCTTCAGGATATTGATAGACCAGCTCCTTCAGCGAAAAGGTGCAACGCTTCGCGATTTCGAGGCTGCGGACCAGTGCTTCCGGGTAGCGGGCAAACAGCCGGTGCATTTCCTGAGGCGGCTTCATATAGCGGTCGGCATGTCGCTCGCGCCGGAAACCCGCCTCGTCAATGGTGCAATTGTGCCGGATGCAGGTAACGACATCCTGCAGCATGCGACGCTCGGGCACATGAAACAGCACGTCATTGGTAACAACAGTCGGCACATCAGCGGCTGCAGCCATATTCGACAATTCGAAAAGCCGCATCTGGTCGTTGGGTCGTCTTCGCAGGCTCAGCGCCATATAGGCCCGGTCAGCAAAAGCAGCTTTCAACCGGCGCAGGCGAAGCGCGCAGAGATCGTCAGCCAGATCGGCGAGCAGCACCACGATAAGGCCTTCGCCATAAGCTACGAGATCGTCCCATGTGAGCCGACACTTACCCTTGCCACCCYTCTTCTTGCCGACGGAAAGCAGCCGGCAAAGCCGCCCGTAAGCCGGGCGATCCATGGGATAGACAAGCACGGAAAGATCGTCATCCAGATCGAGCCGGCAGCCGATGACGAGCCGGATGCCATGATTATCGGCCGCTTCATAAGCGCGGGGAATGGCCGCAAGGCTATTGCGATCGACGATGCCGAGTGCCTCGATACCGAGATTTTTTGCCTGTTCGAACAGTTCATCACAGGAACTTGCACCGCGCAGGAAGGAGAAATGCGTGGTCACCTGAAGCTCGGCATAGCGCGGCGTGCTCATGCGAAGACCCCATGGATGAACCAGCCCTGTGAGCCCGTCTCGGTATGTTCGCCATCACCKGAGCGGAAAATCCAGAAGCGCTCGCCGCTTTCGTTTTCGACAGTGAAATAATCGCGCACGGCGGCCTTTTCGCGGTCGCGTTTCCACCATTCGCCAAACACCCGTTCCGGCCCATCAGCGCGCCGCACATTATGGCGCACGCCTTTCCAGATRAAATAACGCGGCGGATGATCCGGAAGCAGCGCCAGAGTTTCGATGGGTTCCGGCCTTGCAAAAAGCCTGACCGGGCGCGGCCAGTGGCAAGGCCAGCCGAGGGTATCCTCAGGTGCCAGCGCCGAAACGCTGGCAAGAGAACGTTCCGGCACGTCGCTTGCCACCGCCGCATAACGATAGACCCTGTGGCCACGATTGAGGATGACATCGACCGTATCGGCGATTTCCGCACGCCCTTCCTCCAGAAGCGAGGACCGGGCCTGCGCGGCGACAAGCGGCTCGGCATGGGTGGCGGTCAGCACCATCAACTCGATGCCGAAGCCGGGATCGATGGTGTCGATCCGGTCGGTCAGAAGCCGGACAAGCTGTTTGACATCACGCACCGGTCTGGAGGTGCCGGCCCGCACGGCCTGCAAGCCGCTATCCACCCGGTGCAGCAGCAGATCGACGCGACGTGCGCCAAGGCCGCGCTTTTCCAGCGAGACGCAAAGCTCAGCAACCAGCTTTTGCACATAGCGGGCAATTGTCTCCGCCGCCGCGATCGGCTCGGGAAAGGCGCGGCGCACCTCCACCAGTTCGGCAATGCGCACCGGCTCGATAGGTTCGCCAGTCTCGCCAAAAGCCTGAGTGAGCCGCCTGACCACTTCCGGGCCGAAACGCAGGGTCAACGGCGCCCGTGGAGCCTCGGCAAGTTCGCCTATGGTGCGAAAACCGAGCACCTTCAATCCGGAAACGATACGCTCCTCCAGCCTGAGCGCCGCCAGCGGCAGCCCGCTGATCGCCGCCCGCTGCCCGCCCGGCGATACGATGCCGATCTCCTCACGGCCAAACCGGGCAAGCGCATGGGCCGCCCCCCAGCTATCGGCAATGGCAGCGCGGGCGGCGAAGCCTGCGGCATGCAGGCGGTTCACCATGCCGCTCAACATCAGCGTCTCATTGCCGTGCAGATGGTCCGCACCTGCCGTATCCAGAACCAGCCCATCAGGCGGATCTGCGGCGACGATCGGGGCATAGATACGCAGGAAATGAAAAGCGAGTTGTTGCAAGGCGCGGGCATCCGCCGCCGCATCCAGATCCTCGACGACGAGACCCGGCACCAAAGCCTGCGCCTTGCTGACGGGTGTGCCGGGCCGGATGCCCGCCGCCTTTGCTGCCTTGTTCAGCGCCAGCACCAGGCGGCGGCTGCCCTGACGGCCGATCATGACCAGCGGCTTTTCAACCGGCGGCGCGTTCTGCCCCGAAAGACGCCGGTAGCGATCCGTCGGCCATGTCGGCAGGTAAAGCGAGACGACCCTTTGCATCACAGGCTTCCACTTCAAATGCAGCGCTTTCGCCGCCGCGACATCGCAAAAGTTCCAGAAACCAGCGTGGCCTGCCCACCCCCGGCACCGGCAGGGGCGAAGATGGCCGGACAGAGACACGCCAGCGGGTGACAGCGGCCGTCGGCTCGCCAAACAACGCCGCATCGGCGGGGCGCCGGAAGCGGCGGATGGCGATGCCCGTGACACCAGAGGTTTCCGCCGCCAGTTGCAACCGTCGCGAGGCATTCATCGGCAACTTCGCAAGCTCGCCCATCACGGCGCCAAAACCGTTGCAGCGCAAGCCTTCCTCGAAACAGTCGAGCACGCCTTTCTCATCGCGGCATTCGACGATGATGACCCGGTTCTGCGACAGGCCCGCCTGCGTCAATCCCGGCATGAACAGATCCCTGCGGGTGACACACCATAAGACCTTGCCGGACAGCCTTGCTGCCACACCGGCCGCAAAAAGCGCCGCTGCCGCACCATCGGCGGCACCATTGCCGCCGCCGCTCACCTCATGCAGGCAACCGAGCTTCAGCCCGCCTCCAGGCAAATGGTGATCGATGGCATCTACGCCGAAAGGCAAGGCCTCGTGCAGGCGGTGAGGACCGCCACCGATCCTTTCCAGCCTTTCACGCAGCTCTTCGACAACGAGCAACTGTTCCGCGCGCTTTTGCATGGCATGACAGGTTTCAATTCCGGTTTTTCAGTTTTATTGTTCCTGTTTTGTTCTTATTTCAGCAAAGAGTCAAGCAATGCTGTGCGGCTCTTCAACAGGTTTGCGCGGGAAGAGAGGGATTATGGCCTTGCGGCCATGTGTGCCACCGTTAAAACGGATTATCCGGTCGGCCTCTCCCTTTTTGCGGATAATTGACGCGCCGGACATCAGGGTTTGGAGGAAACCGCCGATGATCGCCAGCATTCTGATTGCCGTGGTTGCGGCCATCCATGTTTACATCACCATTCTGGAAATGCTGCTGTGGGAAAAGCCGACCGGCCGCAAGGCCTTCGGCCTCTCTGAGGATTTTGCGCGACAGACGAAGGTGCTTGCCGCCAATCAGGGGCTTTACAATGGTTTTCTGGCAGCCGGATTGATCTATGGGCTCACGCAGGGCGATGAAGGACTGAGTTTCAAGGTCTTCTTCCTCACCTGTGTCCTGATAGCCGGCATTTTCGGCGCCATTACCGCCAATATGAAAATCCTGTTCATTCAGGCTTTGCCGGCATTGTTTGCGCTCGGCTTCCTCTGGATCGGAGTATGAACCTATGACCGCATGGAACGATCTCCGCGCAAAAGACGCCCTCAACCGCATATTTATGGCGGCAGTGGCGAGTGCCGATCCCGCAAAGGTGCTGCAACATCATCTTCCTTCCCCGCCCAAGGGCAGGTGCGTGGTGGTCGGCGCGGGCAAGGCCTCGGCTGCCATGGCCGCAGCGCTTGATAAGGCCTGGGCGGATGTGAACCTCTCCGGTATCGTCGTAACCCGTTACGGTCATGCCGTTCCGGCCGGGCGCATCGAAATCATCGAGGCCTCCCATCCCGTGCCCGACGACATGAGTGCCGAAGCGGCAAGACGCATTCTTGCCTCCTTTGAAGGGCTGACCGCAGACGACATGGTGATCGCGCTAATTTCCGGCGGCGGTTCGGCACTGATGGTCGCACCTGCCGAAGGCATGACGCTTGCGGACAAGATGGCCGTCAACCGCGCACTTCTTGCCAGCGGTGCGACGATTTCCGAGATGAATGCCGTGCGCAAGCACCTCTCCCGCATCAAGGGCGGACGACTGGCGCTGGCCGCCAAACCGGCCAGAGTGGTTTCGCTGTTGATTTCAGACGTACCGGGCGACGATCCCTCCGAAATCGCTTCCGGCCCCACGGTTGCCGATCCGAGCGATATCAACAATGTGCGGGAAATCGTCTCCCGTTATGCGCTCGATCTTCCCGAGAATGTGCGCAAAGTGCTGGAAAAGGGCGAGGAAACGCCGAAGGCAGGCGATATAGAAGAGGACATCAGGCTGACCGCGACACCCTCGCTCGCCCTACAGGCGGCGGCGGACGAGGCGGTGAAGCTTGGCCTTACGCCGCTCATCCTCGGGGATTCGCTGGAGGGCGAGTCAAAGGATGTCGGCGCGGTGATGGCGGGTATCGCCCTCTCCGCCAGCCGCAAGGGCCTGCCAGTCAAAGGCCCGGCCGTGCTGCTTTCCGGCGGAGAAACCACGGTGACGATCGGCAAAGGGCTGGCCGGCAAGGGTGGGCGCAACACGGAATTTCTGCTGAGCCTTGCGCTGACGCTGAAGGGTGCAGGCGGTATCTGGGCCATTGCCGGCGATAGCGACGGCATAGACGGCGTTGAGGATGCGGCAGGCGCACTGGTGACGCCCGATACGCTTGCGCGTATGCGCAACGCCGGTGCCGATCCGCGCCAGTCGCTGGTGGGACACGACAGCTACACCGCCTTCAAGGCGGTTGGCGACCTTGTCGTGACCGGTCCGACGCTGACGAATGTGAATGATATCAGGGCGATTTTGATCGGGTGAAAGCAGGAGAGTTCGAGCCTGTTATGGCCTTGCGGTGCGCATCGTTGAACGTGGCTGTTTTGACTATACCGTCGGACAGGTATAATCTGGTGGCCTGTCTTTTGGAGCCTCAGCCATGCGTTTTGGAGTGCTCGTAATTGGTCTAGCCCTGGCCCTGATCCCCACCTTGGCGGACGCCCACAATTGCAAATGCCGAAATCGCGGTGTCATGTTCGAACTCGGCCAGACATCCTGCCTCAGGGTCGATGGCGGCTCCTATCTCGCGCGCTGCGAAATGAAACTTAACGTCTCATCCTGGACGAGAATACAGGACGGTTGCCCCGTGACTGAACGAATGCAGCAGCAGATGACACGCGCAAATTGATCACGTCTTCAGGTGGGTCGTGAGGGGAAAGCAGGCAGAGATATGCCGAGAGCTTGCCCCCTCATCCGGCCCTCCCCCCCCCGCAGGGAGAAGAAATACGCCGCGACGCCATATCGATCTTACAGCTTCACCCAGCCGCCATTCTTTTTACCGGATTCGATGCAGGCGGTGACAAAAGCAACGCCTTTGACACCGTCATCGACGGTCGGATAGGTGACCGCCTTGTCGAGCTCCGAACCGGTGCGGCGGGCTTCGATGGCRTGGGCCGCTTCGGTATAGATGGTCGCGAAGGCTTCGAGATATCCTTCCGGATGGCCCGAGGGAATGCGCGTGACRCGYGCGGCSGCRGCACCGGCGCCAGCACCGCCGCGGGTGATGAGCTGTTTCGGCTCGCCAAGCTTCGTGAACCAGAGATAGTTCGGATCAGCCTGCGTCCACTCGATGCCTGCCTTGTCGCCGTAAACGCGGACCTTCAGTCCGTTTTCATGCCCGACAGCCACCTGGCTGCACCAAAGCAGGCCCTTGGCTGGTTGCTTGCCGTCCTTTGGCTTGAAGCGCAGCATCACATGCGCATTGTCGTCCAGACGGCGACCCTCCACGAAGGTATGTACATCCGCTGCCAGTTCATCGGCTTCCAGACCGGAAATGAAGCAGCCGAGATTATAGGCATGGGTGCCGATGTCCCCTGTGGAGCCGCCGACACCGGATTGCGCCGGATCGGTGCGCCAGACGGCCTGTTTCGCACCGGTCTGCTCCAACGGCTCAGCCAGCCAATCCTGCGGATATTCCATCTGCACCAGACGGATGTTCCCGAGCGCACCGGTTTCCACAAGTTCACGCGCATGCCGCACCATAGGATAACCGGTGTAGTTATGGGTGAGGATGAACAGCGCGTCCGCCTTGTCCGCCACGTCCTTCAGCTTTTTGGCATCCTCCAGATTGGAGGTCAGCGGCTTGTCGCAGATGACATGGATGCCGCGTTCCAGAAACGCCTTCGCCGCAGGATAATGTACGTGGTTGGGCGTGACGATCGCTACCGCCTCGATACCATCCTCGCGAAGCGCTTCCTTCTCTGCCATTTCTTCGAATGACCCATAGCAACGCTCTGGAGCAAGCCCGAGTTCGCGGCCGGAGGCGAGGGATTTTTCCGGTGTCGAGGACAAGGCCCCGGCCACGAGATCGAAGCGGTTGTCGAGCCGCGCGGCCATGCGGTGAACGCCGCCGATAAATGCACCCGAACCGCCACCCACCATGCCCAGGCGAATCCGCGTGTTCGCCTTGTCGGTTGTCTTTCCTTCAATAGCCATAATGTCTCCTCGGCATTTTCTAAGCGCATTCCCACACGGAAAACGGCTTCACACTTTTCCTGGAAATGCTTTTAAAGCCCAAGCATGCGCCGGTTGGCCGCATCATCGGTGCCAGCAGATGCGAAATCATCAAAGGCTTTTTCCGTGACGCGGATGATATGGTGCTTGACGAACTCGGCCCCTTCCCGGGCACCGTCTTCAGGATGTTTCAGCGCGCATTCCCATTCAACCACTGCCCATCCGTCGAAATCATTGGCAGCCATTTTCGAGAAGACCGCACCGAAATCCACCTGCCCGTCACCCAGCGAGCGGAAGCGGCCCGCACGGTTGACCCAACCCTGATAACCGCCATACACGCCCTGGCGGCCGGTCGGATTGAACTCAGCGTCCTTGACATGGAACATCTTGATGCGGTCTTTGTAGATGTCGATATTGTCAAGATAATCAAGGCATTGCAGCACGTAATGCGACGGGTCGTAGAGCATGTTGGCGCGCTTGTGGTTCTTCACACGCTCCAGGAACATCTCGAAAGTCACGCCATCATGCAGATCTTCGCCGGGATGGATTTCGTAGCAGACATCCACGCCCTGCTCATCGGCGTAATCGAGGATCGGCGTCCAGCGTCTTGCCAGCTCGTCAAAGGCGGTTTCCACCAGACCGGCCGGGCGCTGCGGCCACGGATAGATGAAGGGCCAGGCAAGAGCGCCCGAAAAGGTCGCATGTGCGTTGATGCCGAGATTTCTCGAAGCCTTCAGGGCAAGCTTCACCTGTTCCACCGCCCATTGCTGGCGAGCCTTCGGATTGCCGCGCACTTCAGGTGCTGCAAAACCATCGAAGGCCTCGTCATAGGCGGGGTGAACGGCAACCAGCTGGCCCTGCAAATGGGTGGAAAGCTCGGTTACCTCGAYGCCGTTCTGGCGGGCGACACCCGCAAATTCATCGCAATAGTCCTTGGATTCGGCGGCCTTTTTCAGATCGATCAACTGCCCGGCCCAGGTGGGAACCTGCACGCCGGCATAACCCTTTTCTGCCGCCCATTTGGTAATGCCGTCCCATGTATTGAAAGGCGCAGCATCACCGGCAAACTGACCGAGAAAAAGACCCGGTCCCTTGATCGTTTTCATAAAAATCTCCTCCTGTATCGATACAGTTCAGCGGTAAAGCCGCTTTGGCTCGCAATTTGCCAAGCTAACCGCTCATTATTTTCAGACAAGCCCCAAATGCCGGGGAGCGAGAGAATTTCGTTATTCCACTAAAAAACGAAACACGTCTAAAGCGCCAGACCGCTTGCCCTGTCGAACACATGCACACGCTCGTGATGCACGGTGGCGGCAAAGGGGGTGTTGAYCTTGACCAGTTGCTCGCCATCCACCACCGCCGTAACCTRATCGCCCGCCAGTTCGAAGACCACATGCGTCTGCGCGCCTGTCGGCTCGACCAACACCGTCCTGCCGGACAGTGAAATATCGCCGCCGACGGTCGAACCGATATGTTCCGGTCTCAACCCGATCGTCACCGACTGGCCGCGCTTGACATTTCTTGAGGCGGCAATGCGGATCGCCGTCCCGTCCTTCAGCCGGGCGGCAGGTTGATCGCCCTCGCCGTCGACCACGCCTTCGATGAGGTTCATGGCCGGCGAGCCGATGAAGGCGGCAACGAAAAGATTGGCAGGTGTCTTATAAAGTTCGAGCGGCGTGCCCTGCTGCTCGATACGGCCGTGATTGAGCACCACCACCCGGTCGGCCAGCGTCATTGCCTCGATCTGGTCATGGGTGACGTAGATGGAGGTCGTACCKACTTTCTGATGCAGAGCCTTGATTTCGCTACGCATCTGCACGCGCAGCTTGGCATCCAGATTGGACAGCGGCTCATCGAACAGGAAGACGGCCGGGTTGCGCACCACGGCGCGGCCCATGGCGACGCGCTGGCGCTGGCCACCCGAAAGCTGCGAGGGCTTGCGGTCCAGAAGCTTGCCGAGATCGAGCATGCGGGCGGCTTCCGCCACGCGCTCATCGATGACGTTTTTCGGCTGCCCGGCAAGCTTCAGATTGAAGCCCATGTTTTCGGCGACCGTCATATGCGGATAAAGCGCATAGGACTGGAATACCATGGCGATATTGCGCTCGCGCGGCGTCATGGAATTGACGACGGTGCCGCCAATGAGAATATCCCCATCGGTGATTTCCTCCAGCCCGGCGATCATGCGCAGCAGGGTAGATTTGCCGCAGCCCGAAGGCCCGACCAGCGCAATGAATTCGCCATCGGTTATATCGAGCGAGATGCCGTGAATGACATCGAGCGAGGCATAGGACTTGCGGATATCCCTAAGTTCGACGGAAGCCATGTTTTGCTCCTTTCAAGTCACGATTTGACGGCACCGGCCGTCAGGCCCGCGATGATGTGTTTCTGTGCGAGGAAGAAGACGATGACGGTCGGCAGGATCGTCAGCGTGATGAAGGCGAGCACGAGCTGCCATTCCGTGCCGAATTCGCCGCGATAGACCATGATGCCGAGTGGCCAGGGATATTTCGATTCCGAGTTCAGCATGATCAGCGGCAGAATGTAGCTGTTCCAGCTGCCGACGAAGGAAACGATCCCAACCGTCGCCACGATGGGTCGTGAGAGCGGCATCGAAATGTGCCAGAAGAAGCGCAGATAGCCGCAACCATCCACGAAAGCGGCCTGAAACAACTCTTCCGGCAGATTGCGGAAGTAATTGCGAAACAGAAGGATGCTCATGCCGAGCCCAAAAGCCACCTGCGGCAGAACCACGCCCCAATAGGTATCGAGCAGACCGAGATCGCGGATGCGGATGAACAGCGGCAGGATGGCGGTCGCCGCCGGGAACATCAGTCCCAGCAGGAAGTAATTCAGCAGGAAAGACGAGCCGAAGAACTTCACATGCGCAAAGGTGAAGGCGGCCATGGCAGAGACGGTCAGCGTCAAAAAGACCGTCAACAGCGCAATCACCAGCGAATTGAATATCTGCAGCCAGTAGCGTTTGCCAAAGAGGATATCGCCGTAATTGGCCCATTGCCACTCGGCTGGCAAGCCGAACGGGTTGACGCGCAGATCCCCCAGCGTCTTGAAGCCGCCAAGCGCCGTCGTCAGAAGCGGGATGAGCACGATGGCCGCGATCAGGCTCAGCGATATATAAAGATAGAGCTTTGTTTGCAGCGGCATGCGGACGGAAGTGGATGGTTCAGTCATGGCGCATGAAAATCCTTTTGTAACCGAAGGCGAGCGTCACGCAGATAACGAAGAGAACGACACCCACCGCGCTGCCAAGCCCCACCTGCATGCGCATGACGCCGTAGGTATAGAGAAAGGCGACCATGGTTTGCGTGGAGTTGGACGGACCGCCGCCGGTGAGCGGCATGATCATGTCGAACAGCTGTAGCGAGCCGATCACCGCAAAAAAGACGGACAGGCGCACCGTTGAGCCGAGCATCGGCAAGGTGACGTATCGAAACTTCTGCCAGCCGGAGGCGCCGTCGATTTCGGCAGCTTCCAGCACGTTCTTGTCGACGGATTGAAGGCCGGCGATGAACAACATCATGTGGAAACCGAAATACTTCCAGACGATGACGCCAAGCACGGCGTAGATCGCCACATCCTTGTCGGCCAGGACGTAAGGGTTGGCGAAGCCGAAGAAATTGGAGATGGCAGCGAAAAGGCCGTAATCGCCATCATAAACGAAGCGCCAGATCAGGCCGGCCGCGACATCCGCAAGGACATAGGGCAGGAAGAAAACCAGCCGAAAGGCAACGACGCCCGGAAGGCGGTGCGCCAGCATCATGGCAAGCCAGATCGCCAGCGGGATCTGGATCAGCACGGAAATCAGGATGATGAGGCCGTTATTGAGCAGAGCCTGCGAAAAGGCGGCATTGCCGAACAGGACCTGGAAATTCTTCAAGCCCACGAAATCGGTCGGCGTGCCGTAACCGTTCCAGCGGTAAAGGCTGTACCATGCCGCCTCGCCCATGGGCAGGATGACGAACAGGGTAAAGAGCAGCAATGCGGGCGGAAGGAAGACCAGCAGGGTCAGCGCACGGTCATGCGCGACCGAGCTTTGCTTGCGCTTCGTCTTCGACGCGCCGCGCGCCGGTATGGACGCAGAAGTCATGGAAATATCCGTCATCTCTATCCGCTTTCATTCAGGCAGATACTGCGGCGCCGCGTCCCGCGCGGCGCCGTCATGGAACCGAAATCAGCGAAGCTCGAAAGCATCCTGAATTTGCTTGGCGCCCTCTTCGGCGCTCATCTGGCCGGAAACGATTTCGACGGAGACATCGTTGACCACGCGGCCAACGGCAGCGCCCAGTGTCTGGTCGAAGAAGTTCTGGTGCCAGGTAGAGCTTGCAAGCTGCTTGGCCGAATCTGCCAGCAGCGGGTTCTTGACCGCTCCATCCGCACCCGTCGCAACCGGCAGGATCATGCCCGCAGCCGCCATCTTCTCTTCACTTTCCTTGCTGGTCAGGAAGGCCGCGAAATCGATCGCTTCCTTGGAAGCGTTTTTCGTGACTGCCCAACCATTCAGACCGCCCAGCGTGTCGGTGACTTTGCCAGCACCACCTTCGACGGCGGGAAAGGCGAAGCGACCGATATTGTCTGCCGCAAGGCCTTTGCCGTCACCGGCATTCTTGCGCTGGTTGGCTTCAGTATTGTCAAAGCCGAGGATCATCGCGGCCTTGCCATCACCGAAGACGCCGAGCGCCTGGGGCCAGGTGGAGCCGAGATAGCCGGGCTGGAAGGGTTCGAGCTTGCCGAACTCGGCCAGTTGCTCGCCCGCCTTGATGATGGAGGGATCCATGAAGCCTTCACCCTCGCCCTTGCGGGCGGCGTCGAACACGGTCTGCCCGCCATTGCGCATGACGAGATAGCTCCAGTAGAAATGGATCGGCCATTTTTCACCGCCACCACCGGCAATCGGAACGATGCCCGCTGCCTTGATTTTCTTGACGGTGGCGCCGAGATCGTCCCAGGTCTTGATGTCTTCCGCCTTCACGCCCGCCTTGGCAAACAGCTCCTTGTTATAAAAGAAACTGACGAGGCTGACCTTGTAGGGCACTGCCCAGACCTTGCCGTCAAAGGAGAGGCCGTCGATTGCCGCGGCGTTATAGGCCTGCCGCAGCTTGCCGCCATCGGCGTCGAAAACCTCGCTCAAATCCTTGAGTGCGCCGGTTTTTGACTGTTCCTCAAGGACGCCGCCGCCCCAGCTATAAAAGAAATCGGGAACGTCGTTGGATTGCAGCAACGTCGGTAATTTGGCCTTGAAGGCCTCGTTTTCGAGAAACTGCAGTTGCACGTCCACGTCAGGATGTTTGGCCTCATAGTCCTTGGCAATCTCCTCCCAGACGGCCACGGCTTTGGGGTCCAACTCCACATGCATCCATTTAACGACCGTTGCGGCCGAGGCGCTTGCGGCGCCGAGCATGAGAGCAATGCTTGTCGTTGTGGCAAAGCCTATCAGCCTGCCGCTCAGGCTTGCGCCTGCGTGCCTAATCGTCATGATCGTGATCCTCCCTCGGGGATTTCCTCATTTATTCCCCAATGCGGATTAATTCACCTTAGCACTCGCTCATTGTCAAGGCGCCATGCCGATTTTTTGAGCGAACGGCTTGACACACCCCTCCCTGACACCGTTATTTAATCCGCAATCCGACATAAATTGGTTTTCGAACCGGCATTGATCGCAGCAGGAACCCATGAAGACCGCAGACCCAGAACTGATGCGCGCGATCAACCGGCTAAGCGTGCTGGACAGCATCCGCCGCCACGGACCGATCTCCCGGGTGGAAATCAGCGAAAGAACGCAGCTTTCCACCACCACCGTATCGGCCATCACCGCATCGCTGCTCGATGACGGGCTTATCCTTACCCGCCATATCGGCGATATCCGCACGGAGGGCGCACGCGGCAGGCCGCGGGTGATGCTGGAGCTGAACCCGGATGCGGCCCGCGTGGTGGGCGCCAAGATTGCGGCAAGCCGCATGGTCTTCGTCGTCACCGATTTTTGCGGCAACGTGCTGTCCACCCTCGCCCTGCCGATCCGTGTAGACCGCCAACCGATCGGCGTCATTGCCGATCTGGTGGAAGACGGGGTGCGGCGTTGCGTGGTCGATGCCGGACTGTCGCTGGAAGATGTGGACATGGTCTGCCTTGGCCTGCCAGGCGTCATCGAACATCGCACCGGCAGGATCCGCAGCAGCCCTATCCTGCGGGAAGTGAACGTCGATTTTGCCGAGGAAATGACCTCACGGCTGAATTCCCCCACCATCATCGAAAGCGACGCCCACGCCATCACGCTTGCCCATCACTGGTTCGGCCATGCGCGCGATCTGGAGGACATGGTGCTGATCTCGCTCGAGCAGACACTTGGGCTTGGCGTGATGCATCAAAACCAGCTGTTTCGTGGTGCAGGCGGCCTCAGCCACAATCTCGGCGACCTCGTGATCGGCCTTGCCAGTGAAGGAACCGTGCGGCTGGCGAGCCAGGCGGGCGAGAACGCCATTCTCGGTTCCCGCCCGGTGGACGGGCGTTTTGCAGAAGCTATCCGGCTTGGTCGCGGCATGCAGCATGCCCATGCGCTGATTGCGGCGGAAGACAACGATCTTATAGCGGCAGCCTTGCGCGCCGGTGCAGCCCTTGGCCTGACGCTTGCCAATATCGTCACGCTGTTTGCGCCGCCACGGGTCATCATCACCGGCTCCAGTCTCGAGCTCGGCGAGCCCTTCATTACCAGCATCCGCGACAGTTACAACGCCGCCGTGCCGCCATCGCTGGCAGGCGTCGCAGAGCTGGTTTTCGACGTCGCAAGCGACGAACTGTGGGCGCAAGGRGCGGCAGCCGTCGCACTTTACGAGCTTTACGAATCGCCATGGAACACCACAGGGCCGGCGCTCTAGCCGGCAAGGTTGAGAGTGGGCTTAGGCATTTCTGATTTACGGGAGGAAATCACATGAACAAGGTCGGTATCGGC
This sequence comes from Agrobacterium sp. MCAB5, assembly GCF_052114365.1. NCBI lineage: Bacteria > Pseudomonadati > Pseudomonadota > Alphaproteobacteria > Hyphomicrobiales > Rhizobiaceae > Agrobacterium > Agrobacterium sp. MCAB5. The sequence continues at coordinate 48,626 of NZ_JBFREP010000013.1, read as the reverse complement.
ATCATCGGCTGCGGCAACATCTCCAGCGCCTATCTCAAGGCGATGGCGTCGTTTCCCATTCTCGACATTCGCGGACTGGCGGATATGAACGAGGAGGCAGCAAAAGCGCGGGCAGACGAGTTCGGCCTTCAGGCAAGAAGTATCGATGAACTTCTGTCTGACCCCTCCGTGGAAATCATCGTCAACCTGACGATTCCCAAGGCGCATGTGGAGGTGGGCCTGCGCGCACTTGAGGCGGGAAAACATGCCTATTCGGAAAAGCCGCTCGGCATCAATTTCGTGGAGGGTAAACGGCTTGCGGACGCGGCAAAGGCAAAGGGCCTGCGCATCGGTTCGGCACCGGACACTTTCCTCGGCGGCGGGCACCAGACCGCGCGCCGCCTGATAGACGAAGGTGTGCTCGGCCAGCCGGTTGGCGGAACGGCTACCTTCATGTGCCCCGGCCATGAGCGCTGGCATCCCAACCCCGCCTTTTATTACGAAGTCGGCGGCGGGCCGATGCTGGATATGGGACCCTATTACATCACCGATCTCGTCAACCTGTTCGGCCCGGTCGCCAAGGTGGCAGGTTTCGCCATCGCGCCGCGCAACGAACGTCTCATCACCAGCGAACCTAAGAATGGCGAGAAAATCCCAGTCCATGTCGCCACCCATGTTTCCGGCGTGCTGGCATTCAAGAATGGCGCGGTGGTGCAGGTGGGCATGAGCTTCGATGTGGCGGGCCACAAACATGTACCGCTGGAAATCTACGGAACGGAAGGCACATTGATCGTGCCCGACCCCAATCATTTCGGCGGTGAGGTGCAATTGCTGAAAAAGGGCGGCCAGTTCGAGCCGCAGGCACTGTCTTCGCCCTATGCTGACGGCAACTACCGCTCGATCGGCGTGGCCGACATGGCCCATGCGATCCGCGAAAACCGCCCGCACCGCGCCAATGGCGATCTTGCCTTGCACGTGCTGGAGGTCATGGAGGCCTTCCAGACGGCAGCGGACAGCGGCACCACCGTTTCCATCACCACCGGGGTGGAGCGCCCTGCTCCCCTTGAAACTTCGCTGGTCGACGGCCAGCTCGGCAAATAATCCCGAGGAGGAAATAAATGCGCGAAGCACTCATCGTCTGGGGCGGCTGGAGCGGCCACGAGCCGCAGGAATGCGCCACCATCGTCAAGGACATTCTGGAAGAGGATGGTTTCAAGGTCTATGTCGAACACGGCACGGAGGCGTTCGCCGATCCTTCCGTGCATGATCTGAGCCTTGTCGTGCCGATCGTGACAATGTCGAAGATCGAGAAGGAAGAGATCAAGAATCTCACCGCCGCCGTCGAAAACGGCGTCGGCATTGCCGGCTTTCACGGTGGTGCAGGCGACAGTTTCCGCGACTGCGTCGAGTACCAGTTCATGATCGGCGGCCAGTGGGTCGCCCATCCCGGCAATATCATCGACTATCACGTCAACATCACCCGCCCCGACGACCCGTTGATGGAGGGAATTTCCGATTTCCCCTACACATCGGAGCAATACTACATGCATGTCGATCCCTCCAACGAGGTGCTGGCGACGACAAAATTCACCGGCGACCACGCCTGGTGGATCGACGGTGTAGTGATGCCGGTGGTCTGGAAACGCAAATACGGCAAGGGCCGCGTCTTCTATTCGGCGCTCGGCCATCAGGCCAAGGAGTTTTCCGTGCCGCAGATGAAAACCATGTTCCGCCGCGGCGCCAACTGGGCGGCACGTTAAAGCGTGCATTGAGAGGCGGCCAAACAAGGCCGCCTTTTTCTTTATCATCAGCCCCGAATAATCTCTTCCGCAGCCATCGCCACACCCAGAACGTGGTCATCCGTGCCGTGCAGGCCTGATAGCAGCAGGCCAACGGGCATGCCCGCCTCACCCGTGCCGCAGGGAATGGAAACGCCGCAGAGATCGAAGAAGTTGCCGATCTGGGTGTTGCGCAGGGTCTTGGCATTCATGGCAAAGAAGGTCTCATCATTCTCCACAAGCGGTGCGACCTTGGCCGCGACATGAGGCAATGTCGGCGATATCAGCAGCTCATTCTTGCCAATCATGCCCGAAAAAGCCGCCGTCATGCGTTCGCGCGCCTCGATAATGGCGATGTAATCCGGCAAGGAGATATTCGCGCCCAGTCTTGCTCGCGCAACCACGCGTGGGTCCATGCGAGCCGCATCAGCACCTTCCAGCCGCGCCTTGTGCAGGGCGAAGGCTTCCGCCGTTACCAGCGCACCCTTTTCCTTGATAAGATCGAATAATTGCGAAAAGACCGGGAATGCCTGCCGCCGTACAGAAGCGCCGGCGCGGGAAAGCCGTTCCACTGCCTGCTCAAAAGCGACCGCGACGCCCTCCTCGATGCCATCGAAAAACACTGTTTCCGGCACGACGAGCGACAAGCCGGACAGAGGCGTACGCGCCGCGTCAAAAGCCGCCTTGCCACGCATGGCGGCATCTACCCACACGGCGTCCTGCACAGTGCGAGTGAGTGGGCCGAGCGAATCGAGACTTTTAGCCAGCGGATAGACGCCGCGCATCGAGTAACGGCCGCGGCTMGCCTTGTACCCCACCACACCGTTGAAGGCGGCGGGAATGCGCACCGATCCGCCGGTATCCGTACCGATTGCCACCGGCACCAGRCCGGCCGCAACCGCGACACCCGCGCCGGAAGAAGAGCCGCCCGGCAGCCGGTGGMCATCCGTGGAAGCGGGATTGCGCGGCGTTCCGTAATGCGGGTTGATGCCAAGGCCGGAAAACGCGAACTCGCTCATATTGGTACGGCCGATGCAGACCATCCCGGCSTCCTTCAGCGCGCTCACCACATCCGCGTCACGGGACGCAGGCCCATCGTTCGAAAGCACCGTCGATCCAGCCGTGGTCACAGTGCCTTCGAGATCGAAAAGGTCCTTCCAGGCGACCGGAATGCCGTCGAGCACGCCGCAGGATCGTCCCTCGCGAATGCGTTTCAAGGCGCCTTCCGCCTCCGCCATGGCCCGCTCCGCCGTCAAGCCGACAAAGATCGCCCGGTCTTCCGATTTCCCGATTGCACCAAGGGTCTCTTCCGCCAAGGCGCGCGGATCAAGATGGCCGCTCTGGATGAGAATGGAAAGCTGCGCGATGTTTTTGCCCTTGTGAGCCATGATATGTTCCCTGAAACCGGCATGTTACGCACAACATGCCGTTTATCGGCAGCTTGGCAAGGTCAATCGCGGTACCCTTGCAACCATAAAGCGCGGTTGATGAGCGCGAAAAGGGGCCCCAATGCATCGGCGTATTTGGCGTCGATGTCCCATCACAAGCCATCGAATATTTCAACCTGAGGTACATATTTTCGGCSCCTTATATAAGCGKCGACTATAAAAAGACGGATTAATTCTTAATCGCATCTAAACTTTGTTGAATTATTTAGCAGACACCATTGAAATACATGCCCTATAAAAATTCCATAAAACAATCATAACGCGACATCGCGGGGGAATATCGCGAATGGAAGAGACTGCCTATCGGGGGATAGATAGACAGACTGAAACCGGTGACACGCTTCGCTCAACGACGCAGCCGGTACCGGGCCGCTTTTCGCGGCGGCGTTCGCTCGCCAGCAAGATAACCCTGATATTTCTCGGCGGCGTGATCTTTTCCTACAGCATCGGGGCGCTCGTCGGCTGGTACATGTTCGTTGCCGCAGCCAGCGAGCAATGGCTCAACCAGGCCCGCGTCAATTCACAGATTGCCAGCGCCACCCTGCGCAGCATCTATACCTATGTCAGCGTCACCGCCGACACGGACGGACAGGTGAACGGCATCTTGACCGACAAGCCGATTGGCGACGACGCATCCATTCTCGTTACCGGCTTCAACCCCAGCGACGTTCTCGCCCTCATCGGTGCGCAGACCAAGAATGCCGTCTGGCTTTTCCGCTACGATGAGGCCGATTCCGGATTCCGTCAAATCGCGGCGGCCTTCGACAACGCCACCGACGACGCCGAAAAACCGATTGCCACCGATCCCATCTTCTCCAGAGATGCGGTCGCCGCGCGTTTTGCCACCGGCTTTGCGACGATTGGCGATTCCAGCCATTATATCGGCCTRTTGCCGATCATCAGCACGGAAACGAAAAATCCGATTGGCGCGGTCGCCGTCAGCATCGGCGGTTCGGACGCACTTTATGGCGCGCAGCGCAAGCTCATCTACAATTCGCTCGTCGCCCTGATCGTTGTTCTGACCGTCACCGGCGTTCTCGTGACGCTGATTGCCAGGCATTTTCTRAAACCCGTTCCGGCGCTGGTGCAGGCGACACTCAGGATCGCCCGTGAGGAAACCGATGTCGTCACRCCGTTTCAGGATCGACGGGACGAGATCGGCGATATGGCCACCGCCATCGAAACCCTGCGGGAGGCCGTTCTGGAACGTGGACGGCTCAGGCAGATACGTGACATGGCGCAGCAACTGGAACATATGGCCCATCATGATGCGCTGACGGGGCTTCCCAACCGCGTGCTCTTGATGAAGACGCTGGAGAACCGTCTCGAACATCTTTCCACGTCAGGCCAGCCGTTCAACGTCATGCTGCTCGATCTCGACCGCTTCAAGGCCGTCAACGATACGTTGGGACACGCGGCAGGCGACGCCCTGCTGGTGGCCGTGGCCTCGCGGATTTCCTCCGTGCTCGGTGAAAACGACATGGTGAGCAGGCTCGGCGGCGACGAATTTGCGATCATACAAGCGGTGACCGATAATTGTCGCGAGGATGCGGGCGCGCTGGCAAAGCGCGTGGTCCATGCGGTCTCGCGCAGCTTCAGCCTCGAAGGTAGCCATATAAGCGTCGATACCAGCATCGGCATCGCCTGCGCGCCCGATCACGGCAACTCCGCCACCCAGCTTCTGCAACATGCGGACCTTGGTCTCTACCGGGCGAAATCCATGGGATGCGGCTTTTTTGTCTTTTACGAGCCTGGCATGGACATGGCGGCGCAGCACAAGCACGCGCTCGAAATAGACATGAAATCCGCGCTCGAAAACCACGAATTCGAGCTGTATTACCAGCCCGTGGTCAATCTGGAGAGCGGCCGCATTGTCGCCTACGAGGCCCTTGCCAGATGGCGGCACAGCAAGCTTGGCATCATCACGCCGGATCGCTTCATAACGCTTGCCGAAGAAAACAATTTCATCAAACCTCTGGGCGAATGGGTTTTGGCGCAGGCCTGCATGGACGCCATGACCTGGCCCAGGGATATCCGACTTGCCGTCAATCTTTCCGCCGTGCAGCTTTGCAATGACGATATTGTCCCGATCGTTGACGGCGCGCTGAAAGCCTCCGGCTTCCCGGCCGAGCGGCTCGAGCTTGAAGTGACGGAAACGGCAATGCTCGAGCGCGACAACAGCGCCAGGGCTTTAAAGCTGCTGAAGGAAATGGGCGTCCGCCTCGTGCTTGATGATTTCGGCACCGGTTATGCCGGGTTGAGCACGCTGACGCATGTTGCCTTCGACAAGATCAAGATCGACCGCGAATTCGTTTCCGGCCTGCCGGAAAATCCAATGTGCTCGGCCATCGTCAACACCATCATCGACATGGCAGAACAGATCGGCCTGAAAGTCACCGCCGAGGGCGTGGAAGACAAGAAACAGGTCGAGGCCCTCAAGCTTTCCGGATGTGACGAGGCACAGGGCTATTATTTTGCCGAGCCGGCGCCGCTTGCCCGGATACTCAAGAACCGTGCCGTCATCGCCCAAACCGGAAACGACGAATATAGCGACGTCGGRCGACCGATGCAGGAAACCTATTACCCGCCACAAAAAGCGATTTGAGAACGCGGCTGACAGCCAAAAGGACATAAAATGCGCATTTCAGTATTTTGCCTTTTCCTCACATGCTTTATCCCCACARCTCCGGTGCAGGCCGCCGGCGAAGGCGATACGCTTCGGCAGATTGCCAAGACCGCGAAAATCCGCATCGGTTATCGTGAGGCAGAACCGCCGTTTTCCTATCAGCTGCCGGACGGAGAAGTGACCGGCTTCTCGACTGATCTTTGCCGTGCGATCAGCGAGGACATCCGCACGCAACTGAAGCTGGACAAACTCGACATTGAATATGTAAAGGCCACGCCCGCAACCCGGTTCATTCTCGTCCGGAGCGGCAAGATCGATATTGAATGCGCGGCGACGACCAACAACAGCGAACGCCGGAAAATGGTGGATTTCTCCTATCCGAATTTCATGACCGCGACGCAATTTCTCTCCCGTAAACAGGACAATCTGAAGAGCCTTGCCGATCTGGCCGGACGCTCCGTCACATCCGCCTCCGGCACGGTCAACATCGAGCAGCTGAATGCGGTGAACCGCGAAAAGAACCTCAATATCTCGGTGATGCCCACAAAAACCAATGAGGAAGCCTTCGAACTCGTCGTTGCCGGCAAGGCCTCTGCTTTCGTCATGGATGGCATATTGCTGGCGGCGCTGGCGGCAACATCGGAGAATCCCGACCTCTACGCGCTCTCGGACGAAACGCTGAGCGCACCCGAACCGTACGGCCTGGTGTTTCGGCGCAACGACCCGGCCTTCAAGGCGGCGGTCAACGAAAGCCTGCGGCAGATCTTCACCGGTCCCACCATTCACGGCCTTTACGAAAAATGGTTCACCAAACCCATTCCGCCCAATGGCATGAACCTGAACCTGCCGATGACCGCCTCCTTGAAACAAGCCTATGACCATCCGAGCGAATACCGGGACTGAGGGAGTAAAAACCCCACCTCTATTTTATGAAAATGTTTTGACTGATAATTTTGGCTGGAGATGCGCGATGCAGAGATCGACATTGTGGCTCATGCTTGGGGTTTTTAGTCTTTTACCCACCATTGCAGCCGCCGACGACACCCAACCGCCTACACTCGAAACCATTGCCAGAACCGGCACCATCCGGCTCGGCTTTGCCGACAGAAATCTTCCCTTTTCCTATATGGGAATTGGTCCGGAGCCGATYGGTTACAGCATCGAACTGTGCCTGAAGGTGGCGGATTCCATCAAGAAGAAGTTGGGCCTGCCGGAATTGAAAATCGATTTCGTCAAGCGCACCCCCAGCAACCGCATCACGCTTCTCAATGATGGCACAATCGACATGGAATGCGTGGCGAGCACGAATACGGAGGAAAGACGCAAGGCCGTGTGGTTTTCCTACAGCCACTTCATCACCGGCACGCGTTATGTCGCCCTGAAATCAAGCAACATGACAAGCGTCAGCGATCTTGCCGGTCGAACCGTGGTGGTGACAACGGGAACGATCAATATCAGTCAGCTGAATGTGCTTAACCGCAAACTGGGACTGAACATCGCCGTCCTGCAAAACGACAGTACGGAAGGCAGTTTCGACATGGTGACGGAAGATCGAGCCTCGGCCTTCGTCATGGACGATATTCTTCTGAGGTCCTTCGTCGCTGAAACGGGCAAGCCCGAAGACTATTCCATCTCGAACGAATATCTTGCCCCACCACAGCCCTATGGCCTGATGCTCCGACGGGGCGACACCGCCTTCAAGAACGCCGTCAACGAAGCCCTTGGGAAAATTTATGCAAGCGGCGAAATCAACGCGATCTACGACAAGTGGTTCAACGCGCCGATCCCGCCGAACGGCATAAACCTCAAGCGCCCGCTTCCCGACGATCTGGCCGAGGCATTTAGAATGCCGGTCGATACGACGGCMGAGTAAAGAAAAACGCCGCCCTGCAAGGGGCGGCGGTATTCGGAGAAWACATCACGCSGCGCGCAGGTCGGCGCTCAACGGTATCTCGACATCGATCTCCAGTATGGAGACRTGCTCGTCACGATCCATCTTCACATGCACCCGATCGTTATCGATCTGTACATGCTTGGCGATGACGGCGAGAATTTCTTCCCGGAGGACGGCGACGAGATCGGTTCCCGACGACGCCCTTTCGTGGGCAAGCAACACCTGCAGTCGCTCGCGCGCAAGCGGTGCCGACTTTTGTTTACGGAACAGGCCGAAAATGCTCATGCAGCCCTCCTAGCAAAGATCTTGGAGAAGATACCCCGCTTTTCGCCCGGAATGACCACCGGAATGTCCTCGCCTGACAGGCGGCGGGCAGCGTCGAAGTAAGCCATCGCAGGTGCACAACGGGCATCCGCGAGCGTAACCGGTGCACCGACGTTGGAAGCACGCAGGACATCCGTGCTTTCGGGAATGATACCGAGCAGCGGAATGGAGAGGATTTCCAGAACGTCGTCGACCTTCAGCATGTCGCCACGCTCGGCACGGGCCGAATCATAGCGCGTCAGAAGCAGGTGCTTTTCCATGCGCTCGCCGCGTTCGGCCTTCAGCGTCTTGGAATCGAGCAGGCCGATGATGCGGTCACTGTCACGCACCGAGGAGACTTCCGGATTGGTGACCACGACGGCCACATCCGCATGGCGCATGGCCAACGTCGCGCCGCGTTCGATACCGGCCGGGCTGTCGCAGATGACCCAGTCGAAATGTTTCTTCAACTCGGCGATGACCCATTCCACGCCTTCCGGCGTCAGATTGTCCTTGTCGCGTGTCTGCGAGGCGGGCAGCAGGAACAGCGTCTCGAGGCGCTTGTCGCGGATCAGCGCCTGCGTCAGCTTGGCATCGCCCTGGATGACGTTGACGAGATCGTAAACCACCCGGCGTTCAGCACCCATRACGAGATCGAGGTTACGCAGTCCGACGTCAAAATCGACAACTACGACCTTCTGCTTGTTCTGCGCCAATGCGGCGCCAAGCGCTGCGGTCGAGGTGGTCTTGCCAACCCCGCCCTTGCCGGAAGTAACAACGACTACCTTCCCCATACGGCTCTCCTGTTCCTGTGTTGTTTTCTCTATGTCGTCAGCCAAGTTTTTCGGCCTTTATCGTATCGTTTTCCAGCCACAGCTGAACGGGCTGGCCGCGCAGCTTGTCGTCAATGTCCTCGGCAACCTTGTAGACACCGTCGATTGCCAGTAGCTCCGCTTCCAGCTTGCGGCAGAAGATGCGCGCCGAAACATTGCCAAGCGAACCGGCCATGGCGCGACCGCGCAACGCCCCGTAAATATGCACCGACCCGCCCGCGATGATTTCCGCACCCGAGGCGACCGAACCGATGACGGTCACATCGCCTTCGGGGAACATGATCGACTGGCCGGAGCGCACCGGCTCGTTGATGACCAGCGACTGCACCACGGCCCGAACCTCGCCCGAAGCGCGCGGCTTTTCTTCCGGCAATTCGGCGGCAATGGCGACGGGCTCGACCTCGACATCTGAAGCGGGCTTTCCGCCCTTCAGCGACGGCGGCATGCCCGGCTCGATCATCGAGGGGCGAACACCTTCGATCCCCATGATGCCGACATTACGTTCCGTCAGCGCTGCCAGCAGAGCCTTCAGCCCTGCCTTGTCCAGCGACAGTTCAGACGCATCCAGAACCACCGGACGCGACAGGAAGAACCCGGCCGAACGTGCAGCAAGATCATCCAGCCGTTCCAGCCATTGATCGAGCGGAGCTTCAGGGGACAGAACGACCGCGAGGAAGGAGCGGCCTTTGATACGGATCGAACGCTGGTCTGTTAGCACTTTGGTCATCTTGGTAAACAAATCGTTGACAATTAGGTACCTCGAATATGGTTAACAAATGGTTAACAACACCCCTTAAACGACGGTTTCGTTAAGAGAATTCCGCTGCGAAAAATCTCATGCACAACATTCATAAGCTCCGTTTAGCTTTTGATTTTGCGAACTTTGACTGCTTTCGAAAACTCACAATAGCAGTTGATCCTTGCTGCAACCTGACGCCCGCATGACCGTGTGCGGACGCCGCCTCCCCTGCCTGACCATGCCCCGAGTCGCAGTCCGTGCAAACTGTCCGATTCCGGCACGATGTTCGCCACTGGCGGATGGGTCGCCATTTGCTTGAGGAGCGGAAAAACGATTCCGTTATGCCTGCCGATGCTATAGACACGAGGCCAACCCGACACATCCAACGGAAGAATGCGATGCACAGCAAAGTCCCGGCGACCGCCCAGATCTCCTCGCGCGAATATGGCGCCTTCCTGTTCGACATGGATGGAACGCTGCTGAATTCCATTGCGGTGGTGGAGCGGGTCTGGCGCGAATGGGCCGTAGACAACGGCATAGAGCCGGAGGCTTTCCTGCAGCGCATCCATGGCATGCGCGCATCCGAGGTTGTGCGTCGCGAGGCAGTTCCCGGCCTCGATATCCAGGAACAGGCGGATATGCTTTTGCAAAAGGAAATGGACGATGTTGACGGCATCCTCCAGATTCCGCAGGCAGCCGCATTTCTTGAGAAATTGCCGGCCGGAAAATGGGCTATCGTCACCTCCGCCGCCCGCGCCCTTGCCGAACTCCGGTTGGCTGCGGCAGGCCTCACCCCGCCTCCAGTGATGATCTGTGCCGAGGACGTTGTGAACGGCAAGCCTGACCCGGAGGGTTACAGAAAGGCTGCTGCGAAGCTCGGCGTCGCACCTGAAGACTGCGTCGTCTTCGAAGATGCGCCCGCCGGCATTCTGGCGGGGGAAAGCATGGGCGCAACGGTCGTGGTCATTAACGCCACTCATTCGCATCCCATCGAAACGCCGCACCTTTCGATCGGTGGGTACGGTGAGCTGGACGTCACCATCGGCGACGACGGCGGCTTGAAGCTCACRAGTAACAAGGGCTGAAAAGCCAACCCAAACATGCGGTGTCAYCCTCGGGTCTGYCCCGAGGATCAATCACGTTCGTAAAATCCAATCCATTGCGCCGAGCCTGCCKSACCGGTCCCCRGTCTTTCGCCGTGTASTTTTCCTCTAGCGGCCAATTGACAGCACCGCATAAATCCTACCTAATAAAATTGGTAAGACCATCTTACCGCTTGCGCGAAGGGGGGAGACTTTCGCGCTGGGAGGACATCATGTTTTTGGCTCTGGAGCCGCGCCGCCTCTACAGGCTGGTCGCGGAACAAATTCGCTTGCTTATCGAGAGCGGGGAACTGACGGACGGTCAGCGCCTGCCGGCGGAGCGCGATCTGGCGGAACGTTTTGGCGTGTCCCGCCCGACGGTGCGGGAAGCACTGATCGTTCTGGAAGTGGAAGGCCATATCCATATCCGCATGGGTTCGGGCGTGTATGTGAACACGTCCCGAACGGCTAACAAGGCAAAGTCACCCGTGCCGGACGCGCACGGCCCATTCGAAATCCTGCAGGCGCGCTGCATCATTGAAAGCGCTATTGCCGAGGAGGCCGCGCGGCTTGCCACGTCTGAATGCATCGCCAGGCTGGACGACATCATCGAACGCATGGCCGGGGCGCTCGACAATTCGCCGCAGGCCCTCAACCTGGACCGCGCCTTCCACACCGCCATTGCCGACATCATCGGCAACTCGGCGCTGAACCGCTTTACCGGCCTGATCTATGACGAGCGCAGCCTTTCGCCCTATTTCGAAAAGCTCGCCAGCTATTTCGAGGGTCCTCACACATGGATTCTTGCGGTTCAGGAACACCGGGTGATCCGCGACGCGATCGCGGCGAACGATCCGGAAGGCGCACGCGAGGCGATGCGCCAGCATCTGACGCTGTCGCAAAAGAGATTTTCCGAGAGTTTCGGGGAGGAAACGATCGGAGAGGAGTGACCGCGCCGCAACCGGCGACGGGAAAAACAGAAATCTGGCTTTAATTCGGGAGGAGTTAAGAATGAAAATCAGATTGTCGACTTTGATGGGCGCAACCGCTGCCATTTTGCTTTCGGCTTTGGCGGCACAGGCGCAAACAACGCTGAAATGGGCGCATGTCTACGAGACCTCCGAACCGTTCCACACGGATTCGGTCTGGGCTGCGGAAGAAATCGCCAAGCGCACCGACGGCCGCTACAAGGTGGATGTATTCCCCGCCTCGCAGCTCGGCAAGGAAGCGGATATCAACCAGGGCCTGAAGATAGGCACGGTGGATATCATCATCTCCGGCTCCAGTTTTGCCGCACGTGACTTCAAGCCGATCGGCGTCACCTATTTCCCATATATCTTCCGCGACCCGAGCCATCTGATCGCCTATACCAAGAGTGATATCTTCAAGCGGCTTGCCAAGGGTTACGAGGACAAGACCGGCAACCACATCGCCGCCGTCAGCTATTACGGCACGCGCCACACCACGTCGAACAAGCCGATTGCCAACTGCGCCGATATGGCGGGACTGAAGATGCGTGTTCCCGACGTTCCGGCCTATCTCGCCATGCCACGCGCCTGCGGCGCCAACACGACCCCGATCGCATTCGCAGAAGTCTATCTGGCGCTTCAGAACGGCACGGTCGATGCACAGGAAAACCCGCTGACCACCATCGAGGCAAAGAAGTTCTTCGAAGTGCAGAAGAACATCGTGCTGACCGGCCACATCGTCGACCACCTCAACACGGTGATCTCGAAGAACCTGTGGTCGAAGCTTTCCGATGAAGACAAGAAAATCTTCACGGACGTCATGCAGGAAGCCGCSGTGCGGACCACGAAGACCATCGAAGGACGCGAAAAAAGCCTCGTGGAAGAGTTCAAGAAGCGTGGCCTGAACGTCGCAGAGGTGGACAAGGCGGACTTTGAGAAGAACGTCATGGAGAAGGTGAAGTTCGAGGACTTCGGTTACGACAAGGCCGACTGGGAAGCCATTCGCGCCGTCAAGTGAGCCAAGATCCGGTGCGGCCTCCGTTGCCGCACCGCCCTTTCTCTCCAGACGGGATATCTCAATGTCGCAGGAAATTCATACTCAGGTCACGCCTGAAGAACTCGCCCACACGTTTGACGAGGCGCCGCCCGAAGTYGACCTGAAGGTCTACGCCTTCGAGGACTGGGTTACGCTTGGCCTTTTCTGGCTGATGACAGGTTGCGTGTTCCTTCAATTCTTCACCCGTTACGTGCTTAACGACAGCTATGCCTGGACGGAAGAAATCGCCGTCAACTGCCTGATTGGCGTGGTGTTTCTAGGTTCGGTCATGTGCGTGCGCATGTCACGCCACATCCAGGTGGATGTGCTTTATCACTACGTTCCGCCGCAGGTTGCCCGCGTCATGTCGATCCTTGTCGACGTGCTGCGCATTGTGTTCTTCGCCTACACCTCGTGGCTGATGTGGCGGTATCTGGAAATCGTCGCSGACGAGGAAATGGTCACCGTCGCCCTGCCGCGCAACATCGTTTTCTATACGGTTCTGGCCGCTTTCGTCCTGATGTTCTTCCGTTCSGTGCAGGTCTTCATCGCCAACATGCAGCGTGGCTATTCCGTTCTGGAACGGCCGGAAGAATTCCAGAGCGCGGGGGATTGAACATATGCTTATTCTTATCGGCTCGTTTCTTCTGTTGATGCTGATCGGCCTGCCGGTYGCCATTTCAATGGCCACGGCATCGCTTCTCTACATCGTCTCGTATAATGTCGCGCCAGATATCATCGCGGCGCAGCGTCTGATTGCGGGCGTGGAAAGCTTCCCGCTTCTCGCCGTTCCCTTCTTCATCCTTGCCGGCAATCTCATGAACACGGCGGGGGTGACGGGACGCATCTATTCCTTTGCCGTGGCGTTGGTCGGCTGGATGAAAGGTGGTCTGGCACAGGTCAACATCATCGGCTCGGTAATCTTTTCCGGCATGTCCGGCACGGCCCTCGCCGACGCCGCCGGCATCGGCACCATCGAAATCAAGGCMATGAAGGATCATGGTTATCCGGTCGAAGCGGCCGTCGGCGTCACCGCCGCYTCCGCAACGCTCGGGCCGATCTTTCCGCCATCGTTGCCCTTCGTCATCTACGGCATGATGGCAAACGTCTCGATCGGCGCACTGTTCATGGCCGGCATCGTTCCAGGCGTCGTCATGACGCTTTTGATGATGATCACCGTTGCCGTTTTCGCCTACGTCAAGGGTTGGGGTTCCGATACGCCGTTCAACCTCAGAACCATCTTCGGCGCTTCGCTTGAAGTGCTCGTCGTCATGATGGTGCCGCTCGGCATCTATCTCCTGACGCTGTTTGGCCTGTCGCTCAACCTGTCGATCCTGATCGTGCTGGTGGTCTTGCTCGCCTGCGACTGGTATTTTGACTTCTCTGCCGTGATGGCCCTGATGACGCCGGTGATCCTGATCGGCGGCATGACGATGGGCTGGTTCACGCCGACGGAGGCGGCTGTCGCAGCCGTGTTGTGGTCTCTGTTCCTCGGGCTTGTCCGTTACCGGACGATGACGTTCAAGTCGCTGGCAAAATCGACCTTCGACACGATAGAGACCACGGCATCGGTTCTCTTCATCGTTGCGGCGGCATCAATCTTCGCATGGCTTCTGACGGTCAGCCAGGCAGCACAGTTGCTATCGGCGGCGATCCTGACGATCACCGACAGCAAGTGGATTTTCCTCCTGCTGGTCAACCTGCTGATGCTGTTCGTCGGCTGCTTCCTAGACACGATCGCGGCAATCACCATCCTCGTGCCGATCCTGCTGCCGCTGGTGCTGCAGTTCAATATCGATCCGGTGCATTTCGGCCTCATCATCACCCTCAACCTGATGATAGGGCTGCTGCATCCGCCGCTCGGCATGGTGTTGTTCGTGCTCTCACGCGTGGCGAAACTCTCCGTCGAGCGCACCACCGTCGCCATTCTGCCATGGCTGGTGCCGCTGTTCGTGGCGCTGCTGCTGATCACCTTCATCCCGGCAATCACCTTGTGGCTGCCGACCGAGATGGGCCTGATCCGCTAATCGACGCAYTGCCCGCGCGGCTAGCCGCGCGGGTTTCATTCATCCAATACACATACGATGAAAGGCACGGTGATGCAGACACGCGTGGCACGTCTATACGGCCGTGAAGATATCCGCGTYGAAACGCAGGACATGCAGGCGCCCGGCCCCGGTGAAGTGCTGCTGACCATGGCGGCGGGCGGCATTTGCGGTTCCGATCTACATTATTATCAGGACGGCGGCTTCGGGCCTGTGCGGGTGCGCGAGCCGATCATCTGCGGCCATGAGGCATCGGGCCGGGTGGAGGCGCTGGGCGAAGGCGTCAGCGAGCTCGCACTCGGCCAGCTCGTCGCCGTCAATCCCTCGCAGCCTTGCGGCCATTGCCATTTCTGCCTGAAAGGCCAACCGATCCATTGCCTCGATATGCGCTTCATGGGCAGCGCCATGCGCCTGCCGCATGAACAGGGCATGTTCCGTGATCGGCTCGTGGTTCCCGCAAAACAATGCGCGACATTTTCAGACACCACTTCGCCCGCTGAAGCCGCCTGCACCGAACCGCTTGCRGTCTGCCTGCATGCCGTCGCACAAGCGGGCGATCTGACCRGCGCCAAGGTGCTGGTAACGGGCGCCGGGCCGATCGGCCTCTTGACGATTGCCGCCGCCCGCCATGCCGGTGCCGGCATCATTCTCGCCACCGACCTRACCGATGCGGCGCTGGAGCGCGCGCCCGCCATGGGGGCGGACCGCACCATCAATGTCGCGAAAAACGCAGAAGCACTTTTACCCTATCAGGACAATAAGGGGTATTTCGACGTCGTTTTCGATTGCTCCGCCGCGGCACCTGCGCTTCGCGCCGCCTTCGCCTGTGTACGTCCGCGCGGTACTGTCGTGCAGGTGGGCGTCACCGGTGACATAACCATTCCGCTCAATGCGCTGGTGGGCAAGGAAATCCTCTGGCGCGGCTCGCAGCGTTTCCACGATGAATTCGCCATTGCCGCCCGCCTGATCTCCACGCGCGGGATCGATGTGAGGCCGATCATTTCCCACAGCTTCCCGCTTGAAGAGGCGAAATCCGCATTCGAGCAGGCCGGAGACCGCTCCGCCGCCTGCAAGGTGCAGCTGACATTTTCCGCAGAATGATGCTTGAGGATAAAAAATGAGACATACATGGCGCTGGTTCGGCCCGGTGGACAAGGTCACGGTTCAGGATGCGGCTCAGGCAGGGGCGGAAGGCATCGTAAGCGCGCTGCACCACATCGCCACCGGCGATGTCTGGCCKGTGGAGGARATCGCCAAACGGCATGAGGCGATCAAGGCCGGTGGGCTSTATTGGGACGTGGTGGAAAGCGTGCCGGTCTCCGAGGAGATCAAAACCCAGACGGGCGACTGGAAAAACCATATCGCCAACTGGCAGGAGACGCTGCGCCGCCTCTCCGCCACTGGCATTCGCACCGTCTGCTACAATTTCATGCCGGTGCTGGACTGGACCCGCACCGATCTGCGCTGGGAAACGAAGCACGGCGCAAAAGCCATGCGTTTTGACCTTTCCGATTTCGCCGCCTTCGACATTCACATTCTCAAACGCCCCGACGCAAAGGGCGATTATCCGGAGTGGCTGATCGAGGAAGCGGCAAAATGTTTCGCCGACATGCCGGATACGAAGATCGCCGCACTCGGACGTAATATCGGCGCGGGCCTGCCGGGTTCGGCGGATGGTTACACGCTCAGCCAGCTTCTCGAAAAGCTGCGCTCATATCACGGCATAAACCGCGAAAAACTGCAGCAGAACCTGATCAACTTTCTGTCGGAAGTGACGCCGGTCGCGGAAGAGGTCGGCATCAACATCTGCGCCCACGGCGACGATCCCCCATGGCCGCTGCTCGGCCTGCCGCGTATTCTTTCAACGGAGTCCGACTACGCCCATATGCTCTCGCAAGTCGACAGCCGGGCCAATGGTGTTACGCTCTGCACCGGCTCGCTCGGCGCGCGGGCGGATAACGACCTGCCCTTCATCGCCAGCCGTTTTGCAGACCGCATCCATTTCGTGCATCTGCGCAACGTCACGCGCGACACGGACACCGTGCCCTGCTCCTTCTTCGAGGACGAGCATCTGGAAGGTGGAACGGATATGGTCGCCGTTATCGCAGTACTTCTGTCGGAAGAATCCCGCCGTCGTGCGGAGGGCCGTGCAGACCACACCATTCCGATGCGGCCCGACCATGGCCAGGAAATCCTTGATGACCTGACGCGMGGGGCGCAGCCGGGTTATCCCGCCATCGGCCGATTGAAGGGGCTGGCAGAGCTTCGCGGCATCGAGCGCACGCTGTCGCATGGCCGTTTCGGATTGGCGAAGCAGGCGAATTAAGCCGACACGATTGGCYGCCGGCAGCCTCTTAGCTTGCGGTCAATCGCGTCCTGAATTGAAGATACGAAAAGGCGGCAAGCCCACCGGCAATGGCGCCAACGGCTTTCACAACTGCATCTGTCATATGCGGATGCCGTGTGGGCGACAGAAATTGCAGCGCCTCGATGCCGAAAGCCGCCACGACACCCGCGACAATGATGGCAAGCCAGTAACGCGGATAGGCCAGCACGAAGGCAGCCGAACAGAAGGCAAAGGCGGCGGCGCGGTCGATGCCGACGGTCGTCAGCGTATGCGGCCGAAGCCCGATCGGGCAAACTGTAACGATCACGATCAGCAGCAGAACCGACCAGGCGATGTATTTCGGAAGTCTATTTGTCATCATGACGTCACAATAGAGCGCTGCGCGCATAAACGGAAGATCGTCTTTTTCTTCCACCGCCCAATAAATCACACTTTTTGGACAGATACTGCACAATCCGGCTTTCGCTGAAGCCTTACTCGGGCTAAGGCAGAGGGCAACCGGACAAGGATCGCGGCTGATGGCCTTTCAGGCTGTCGCCCTTCGGTCCGGTTTTACGGTATCGGGTGGATTTTCCACACAGGATCAGATTTTCAGGGAAGAGCACAATGAGTTTCAAGCCGCACGGCAAACATCTGGTTGCAGGAGAATGGGTCGCCACGGAAGCGAAATTCCGCAGCGAGCCTGCACATGGCGAAGCTTTCGATTTTTCGGTCGGCACCGTCGATCTGGTGAATGCGGCCGCAGAAGCAGCCGAAGAGGCTTTCTGGAGCTACGGCTACACGACCCGCGAAGAGCGCGCCGCATTCCTCGACACCATCGCCGATGAGATCGAGGCCCGCGCCGACGCCATCACTGAAATCGGCACGTCCGAGACCGGCCTGCCCGCAGGACGCCTGCAGGGTGAACGCGGCCGCACCACCGGACAGCTTCGCCTTTTCGCATCGCATATCCGCAAGGGCGACTATCTCGACCGCCGCCACGACGAAGCGCTGCCTGACCGCCAGCCGCTGCCGCGCCCGGATATCCGTCTGATGCAGCGTCCGATCGGCCCCGTTGCGGTCTTCGGTGCGTCCAACTTCCCGCTCGCCTTCTCGACCGCCGGTGGYGATACCGCCGCCGCTCTCGCAGCCGGCTGCCCGGTTGTGGTCAAGGGYCATTCCGCCCATCCCGGCACCGGTGAAATYATTGCCGAGGCCGTTCTCGCCGCCGTCAAGAAGCACAATCTGCATCCCGGCGTCTTCTCGCTGATCCAGGGCGGCCGCCGCGATGTCGGTTCCGCGCTCGTCCAGCATCCGCGCATCAAGGCAGTCGGCTTCACCGGCTCGCTCGCCGGTGGCCGCGCACTGTTCGATCTCTGCGCCCAGCGTCCGGAACCGATCCCGTTCTTCGGCGAACTCGGTTCCGTCAACCCGATGTTCCTGCTGCCGGAAGCCGTTTCCGCGCGCGGTGAAGCCATCGCCAAGGGCTGGGCAGGTTCGCTCACCATGGGTGCTGGCCAGTTCTGCACCAATCCCGGCATTGCCGTGGTGCTTGCCTCGCAGGCGGATGCCGTGTCGGAAACCGCACGGGCGGCCCTTTCCGAAGTCGGCCCGCAGGTCATGCTGACCGACGGTATCGCCGCTGCCTATCGTGACGGTCGCGACCGCATCGCAGCCGGTAACGGCGTGCGCGACGTTTTGACCACCACCTGCGACCTGCGTAACGCAACGCCTTACCTGTTCCGCGTTTCGGGCAAGGACTGGGTTGCCAACCACGCGCTCGCCGAAGAAGTCTTCGGACCGCTCGGCCTGATCGTGACGGTCGACAGCGCTGAAGAAATGATCGAAGTGGCAAAGAGCTTCGAAGGTCAGCTGACAGCGACCATGCATCTTGACGCAGGTGACGCCGAACTCGGCCGCAAGCTGCTGCCGATCCTCGAGCGCAAGGCCGGCCGCGTTCTCGCCAACGGCTTCCCGACCGGCGTTGAAGTCTCCGAAGCCATGGTTCACGGCGGCCCCTACCCGGCTTCCACGAACTTCGGCGCGACCTCGGTCGGTACCATGTCGATCCGCCGCTTCACGCGCCCTGTTTCCTACCAGAATATTCCTTCGGACGTTCTGCCGCAGGATATCCGCTGATCAAAAAAATGGGGAGGGCGCTCCTGCGCCCTCCCCATTCACAATAGTGCTTCGGTATCAGGCCGACTGGATCGCCTGTATTTTCTCGATRCCGCCGACAGTGCCGGCRAAATCCTGCCAGACGCCCTGCGCCCCCTTGCGCCACTCATCCAAKGCTTCSGGCTGCAAGACCTTGCCGCCCTTCGAAATCGCAAGCTCCACAGACTTCGCCTCGTCCTCGACGATCAGCTGGTTGAAATAGAGCGCGCCTTCGCTTGATGCTTCGGTCAGGGCCTTCTTCTCTTCGTCATCGAGCTGGCTCCAGAAAGCCGCACCATAATAAACCACGCCCGATGCCCAGATATGGCCGGTCTCGGTCATGTAGGGCACAACCTCGTAAAGCTTGAACCCGGCATAGGCGGACTTCGTCAGATCCATGGCGTCGGCTACGCCGGTTGACAGTGCATTATAGGTCTCGGTGATGGGAATGCCGACCGGCGTGGTGCCGAAGGCGCTCCACAGCTTGGTGTGCAGCGGGCTCTGGATGACGCGGATCTTCTTGCCGTTGAGCTGCTCTGGCCGGGTTACCGGCTCCTTGGTCAGGAGATGGCGGGCGCCGTAGTTGATGAAGTCTACGGCCACGAATTGCTGCGCGCCRAGCTTGGTCTTCAGCTCGCTGCCGGTCTCGCCCGTCACCACCTTGCGMACATGGTCTGCATCGCGGAACAGGAAGGGCAGATCGAGGATTTGCAGTTCCGGCACCCAGCCGGAGAGCGAAGAGACCGTGGAAAGGCTCGCCTGAACCGATCCGAGACGGATATTTTCCGCCACTTCCTTTTCGCCGCCCAGCGCACCGCTCTTGACGATGTTGAAGCGGAAACGGCCGGGCAGCTTTGCCTCCACCAGCTCGCTGATCTTCACCCAGATTTTCGTCTCCGGCTTGTCGTCCGCGAACAGGGAGGCGACCGTAATGTTGCGGGTCCTGGCATTTGCGTTGCGCACGAAGGCGGGCGTGGCAAGTGCTGCCGCACCCGCAGCGGAGAGTTTCAGGAGATTGCGACGATCGATAATAGTCATGAATAAAACCCCGGATTTAGAAGACAATGGCCCAGGCGCACAGAATGGCGAGGGAAACGAGAAGGGATAGGAGATAGGGAACGACGGCCTGGAATAGCGCTGTCGCCGGAATGCGGGTGACACCGCTGACGACGAAGATCAGCATGCCGAGCGGTGGTGTGAGGCCATGGATCATCAGGTTGACCACGAGAATGACGCCGAAATGGATGGGATCGATGCCGGCCGCAACGGCCGCGGGCAACAGGATCGGTCCAAACAGCAGGATGGCCGCACCGATATCCAGCACCAGCCCCACCACGAGCAGGATGAGGTTGGAAAGCAGAAGCACCGCGATCTTGCTGCCGCCAAGCAATGTCACGAAATCCGTGACGAGGCCGGAGACATTATCGACCGCCAGAAGAAAGGCGAAGGGGCCTGCCGTGCCGATAAGGAGACCGATGGCCGCCGCCTCACCGGCTGATTGCCGGAAAGTTGCGAAGATACGCCCCGCGCCCAGCCGGTACCCGAAGCCGAGAAGCAGCGTGTAGAGTGCGGCAAGTGCGGCCGCCTCCGTGGTGGTGACGACGCCGATGCGGATGCCGACYACCACGATRACGCCGAGACCGAAGGCGGGTATGGCGGCGATAGCCGAGCGCCAGCGTTCCGTGCCCGTGGCGCGCGGCAGGGTATCGACGCTGCGCACGCTCCAATGGATAGCCACCGCAAGGCAGATCGCCATCAGCCCACCGGCGAAAAAGCCGCCRACCAGCAACGAGCCCACCGACAGGTTGGTAGCCGTTGCRAGGATGAGAAAGGCAATGGAGGGCGGGATGACATTGTCGAGCACCGACGTTGCAGCRATGATCGCGCCCGCCTGCGCCGGCGGATAGCCGTGTTTGACCAGTTCCGGCTGGAASGTTGAAGCGCCGAAGGCGGCGTTGGCRACAGAGGAACCGGATGCGCCGGAAAACAGCACGCTGGTCAACAGCGTCGTCTGCGCCAGCCCTGCCCGGCGGTGTCCAACCATGGAGGCGGCGAACCGAACCAGCTGGTTGGCAACCCCCGATTCCGTCAGCAGGCTTCCGGCCAGCAGGAAGAAGGGGATGGCGAGCAGCAGGAATTTCGACATGCCTGTTACCGTTGAGGAAACGATGGCCGGCTCCGGCAAGGTACTGCCGAAGGCGATCGCCACATAGGCTGCGGCGAGAAAGGCATGGGCGAGCGGTGCTGCCAGCACCAGCCCCACCGCCGCCGTCAGCGCCAGAAATAGGCTGGGCGGCAGGCTCGTATCTAYGAAGACTTCCGGCAGGCCGACATAGGCCGCAATTGCAATGGTGAGAGACRCTAGAAMGGCAAATGTCTTGCCCTCACTGACACGCTGAAGCGCCAGGTAAAGAAGGATCAAYGCGCCGCCTGCACCCAGAAAGCCAAAACGCACCCATTCCGGCAGACCGAGCGTCGGAGACGTACCRCCCAGCATCGCCGCGATTTCAACSCCACCGAAGGCGAGGATCAGTGCTGCGATGAAGGAGAAGGCATCCGCCAGAACTTCGGTGGCGGCATGRAACCGCTCAGGCAAAAACCGCACGAAAACATCGAGCCGCATGGCAAGCGCGCTTTTGAGACTGAGCGGCGCGCCGACCGCGATCATCGCCACATGCAGCCAGATGCCGAGATCTTCCGCACCGATGAAGCCGGTGTGAAACAGATAACGCAGGGTGACATTGACCAGSACCACCACGAGAAGAGTCGCAAGGATTGCGGCGGCGACCGCGCCAAGCGCCTTGTCCAGAACGGCAAGCGCCCGCTCCGCCGCACGCTGMGGGCCGATGCGCCRTTGTGCAATCGTTGTTGCCGGACCAGCCGTCATGTCTTTTTTCTCCACTCCCGGAAGGCCATGTTTACGATGCCTTTRCCGAGAGGTCGCGGTCGAACAARGTCGACCAGGTGAATTGTTTGGCTGACGAGACTTCCCGCGATACATCAAGACGCGGAAGAACCTTTTCCCCGAAACGGAAGGCCTCTTCCAGCAATGGCATGCCGGACAGAATAAAGGTATTCACGCCCGCCTTTTTATAGGCCTCCAGCGTGCGGATCACCGTATCGGGCGAGCCGACAATTGCGGTGCCCGGTCCCGGCCGAACAAGACCGATGCCGGCCCAGAGATTGGGGGCAATTTCGAGATCACGCAGGTTCTCAGGCTTCTGTCCACCATGCATCGCCGTCATGCGCTGCTGGCCGACGGAATCGGTCTTGCCGACGAAACGCTGGTTGGCTGCAATGGCACGCTCGTCCATGCGCCCGTAAAGATCGGCGGCGGCGGCCCATGCCTCTTCATCCGTATCGCGGACAATAACGTACAGGCGAATACCGTATTCCAGCTCACGGCCGAGTTTCTCCGCCCGCGCCTTGACGAGATCGACCTTCGCGCCGATCTGATCGGGCGTTTCACCCCAGGAAAGATATGTCTCGACATGTTTGGCGGCGACCTCGATCGCCTTGTCCGAAGAGCCGCCGAACCATAGCGGTGGTGGCTCTATGCCTTGCCCCACCGGCAGCGCGAGCTTCGCACCCTCGGTCTGGAAATGGCGGCCCTTGAAATCGACCGTCTCACCGGCAAAAAGACGATGCCAGATCTGCAGATATTCATCCGCCATATCGTAGCGTTCGTCATGCGGCATGGTCATGCCATATGCACCGAGCATCTTGGCATCGCCCGAGACGACGTTGATCAGCAGGCGTCCGCGCGAAAATTCCTGAAGCGTCGCCGCCATCTTGGCGAGCAGCGTTGGCGCGACAAGACCCGGATGAATCGCGACCAGAAACTTCAGCCGCTCGGTATAGGAAAGCAGCGCGCCAGCCAGAACCCAGACATCATGCGCGCCGGTGGCAAACAGGGCGCCTGTGTAACCAAGCTGATCATAAGCAAGAGCAAGCTGCTTGTAATAACCGAGATCAACCTTGCGGGATCCTTCCGGTTGCCAGGGATAGGCGCCATCGGGCGCGCACATGTACCAGAAAACGTTCATCTGTCGCCTCCCGCGCTGCCTGATTGTGGGGCCGGTCTCTGCCCGGTCAGAACCGGTAGAGAGAAATGGCCGTGCCTGTAAAGCGTATCGGCCTCCTCCTGCTGTTCGGCAAGGATATTTTCGGCGGCGGGCACCACCGAAAGATCGCGTGAGCGCAGCACCTTTGCCCAGGACTGCGCATCGCCTTCGCTGCCTGGCTCGGCGGCAAGAAGGGCCGCGGCTCTGTCTATATCCGCCATGACGGCGCGGCCAACGCGGTCCAGTTCGGCGGCAATCGCATCGCGTTGTTCCAGCGCCACAGTGTGACGCGCRAGCGTCCAGAACAGCGAACGGTTGGGAATGGTGGAGCCGCAACGGACCAGAAGACTGATCCCGTCATGGGTCAGGGCTTTTTCGAGCCGTGGCGACATCGTCACCCAGGCATCGACGCGGCCTTCCACGAGATCGCGCAGGCTATCGCTGTCACCGCTCTCGATGCGTATTACATCCGCAAGGCCAAGCCCCGCCCCTTCCAGGCTACGCGCAAGAAGATAGGTATGAAAAGACCCGTCAATCAGCGATATGCGTTTTCCCGAAAGGTCGGCCGCAGAGCGGATGGGGCTGTCGCGCCCCACGAGGATCGCGCCGTTTGCGGGGCGTGGTGCCGAGGCAGCGATATAAGCTGCGGAAAGCCCCCGCGCATCCGCCTCGATTGGCGGCGTCGAGCCCGTGCCGCCGAAATGAATTTCGCCTTTTTCCAAAAGCGCTGCGGTATCGCGCCCCTCGCGGTAGGGCACGAATTCCGGATCGAATTCATCAAACGCGCCGGGCCAGAGCCGGGCGAGCCGCAAATGCAGATTGTTGGGATGGACCCCGATTTTCATGTCGACACCTCATTTCTCAATCAATCTACTTTTTTATAGAATGTTTTCGAGGAACGTTTTGGCGATCCTCTGCGGGAAAGCGAAAGAGAAATCTATAAATCCTGTAGATTTTAAAAAATTTCCTGACACGGTCAAACTCGGCCTAATCAAACCATTGAAATTTATCGCAATACAATTTACTTTTTTATAGTTTGAAAAATGGACCTGTAGTCGTGACGAAACCGGTTTCCAATCTCATCTGCCGCAGCGTGGTGGAGGCGAGCGAGCTTTTAAAGCTTGTCGCCAACGCCAATCGCCTGGCCATCGTCTGTTATCTCATGGAAACGGAGGCTTCCGTTTCCGCACTGGAATATGAGCTCGGCATTCAGCAACCGACACTTTCCCAGCAGCTTGCCGAATTGCGCGATGCCGGTGTGATCGAGGGCTCGCGGGAAGGCAAACAGGTGATTTATCGCGTCACCGACCCGCGCATCATCCAGCTCGTTGCGACATTGCGCGGTCTTTATACTGATCTTTCTGATGTGACCGGCAAGAAAGGCAGGCGAGCTTTGCCACTAGATGAGGCGATGTTCGATTAGCATGATCGACCTCTACACCTGGATCACCCCGAACGGCCTGAAAATCTCGATTGCGCTGGAGGAACTCGGCCTGCCCTATGTCAGCCACGCCATCGACATTGAAAAAGRCGAACAATTCTCAGCCGACTATACCCGCGTCAATCCCGGCTCGAAAATCCCRGCAATCATCGACCGCGATAACGGCACARTTCTARCGGAATCGAACGCGATYCTGATCTATCTCGCCGAAAAGGYCGGGCGTCTTCTGCCTGCCTCCCCTGCTGCGCGGCTGGCAGTCACCGAATGGCTGATGTGGCAGGCCGCCAATTTTGGCCCGACACTCGGTTATGCCCATTATTTCCTGACCTACAATACCGGACAGGCACCCTTTGCCGAGGCGCGTTTCGCCTCGGATACGGAGCGCCTCTACCKCACACTGAACCAGCGCCTGACGGGCCGGGAATTCATCGCCGGTGATTTTTCCATAGCCGATATCGCCATCTGGCCATGGGTCTCGCGTTTCGCGCGCCATAAAATTGACCTCGACGATTTTCCGGCGGTACAGCAATGGTATCGCCAGCTCGGACAGCGCGAAACCTTCCGGCGCGGTTACCGCGTGCCTTTCGCAACATCMGAYGTACCKGGTCTTTAACCCGCTTTAGCAGGCGACAAGGTGACCGGGCGAGACCTCACGGTAYTCACGCGGTTTCACCACGTAATCGATCGCGCGGATCGGGCTTTTCAGCTCGTCATTCGCGGCATTTCGCCGGGTGTTTCTGCGGTCCGGGTCCGGCACCGGCACGGCGGCCATCAGCTTGCGGGTGTAATCATGCTGCGGATTGTCAAACACCGCCGCACGCGGGCCGATTTCAACGATCTCGCCGAGATACATTACCGCTACCCGGTGGCTGACGCGCTCCACCACCGCCATGTCATGGCTGATGAACAGGAAGGCGAGATCGAGGCTTTGCTGCAGATCCAGCATCAGGTTRATGACCTGCGCCTTTATCGAAACGTCCAGCGCCGARACGCTCTCATCGGCGACAATCACCTTCGGCTGGAGCGCAAGCGCGCGGGCGATACAGATACGCTGACGCTGGCCGCCGGAAAATTCATGAGGGTAGCGCGCCGCCATATCGGGCGAAAGGCCGACCTTCGCCAGCATATCGGCCACAACATCCTTTGCCTCGCGGGCGTTTCCCATGCGGTGCTCCAGAAACGGTTCGGCAATCGCCGCACCCACCGTCATGCGCGGGTTGAGCGAGGCATAGGGGTCCTGAAAGATCATCTGCACCGTTTTGCGCATCTCGCGCATGCCTGATTTGTCGAGGGCGAGAATATTCTCGCCATTAACCATCACTGAGCCGGCATCCGGCTCGATCAGCCGCATGATGGCGCGCCCGGTGGTCGATTTGCCGCAACCGCTTTCGCCGACCAACGACAATGTCTCGCCGGCCCTGAGATCAAAGGACACATTCTCCACCGCATGCACGCGGCCGCTGAGCCGCCCCAAAAGGCCGGAGTGAATATCGAAGCGCTTGGTCAGCCCTTCTACCTTGAGCACCGGCTGGGCACTCGCGTCAACGGTATCGCCTGGCCGCGCCGGCTGCTGCGTTTCGCCTGTGGTGGTGTTGACGATGGGAAACCTGAGCGGTCTTTCCTCACCCGTCATGGAACCCAGAACCGGAACGGCGGACAAAAGCGCGCGGGTATAGGGATGCTTGCCGCGATGAAAGATATCAGCGGTCGCGCCAACTTCCACCTGCTCGCCGCGATACATGACAACGGTACGATCGGCGATCTCAGCCACCACGCCCATGTCATGGGTGATGAACAGAACCGACGTGCCTTCCTCCTCCTGAAGCGWCTTGATGAGGTCAAGGATCTGGCCCTGAATGGTCACGTCGAGTGCGGTCGTCGGCTCATCGGCGATCAGCAGCTTCGGCCGGGATGCAAGCGCCATGGCGATCATCACGCGCTGGCGCATGCCGCCGGAAAAGCGATGCGGATATTCATCGAAACGCGATGCGGCTGAAGGAATACGGACCTTTTCGAGCAGCCGAACCGTCTCCGCCCTCGCTTCGGTTTTCGACATCGGCTGGTGGCATAACAAGGCCTCGGAAATCTGGTCRCCGATGGTGAACAGCGGATTGAGGCTGGTCATCGGCTCCTGAAAGATCATGGCGACCTCGTTTCCCCTCACCTGCCGCATGGCATCTTCGGAGAGGGACAGCAGGTTGCGTCCTCCAAGCAGGATTTCACCCTCCACCCTGCTGCTTTCACGATCCAGCAGCCGCATGATGGAGAGGGAGGTAACGCTTTTACCCGAACCGCTTTCACCGACGATCGCGACCGTTTCACCCGGCCCGACATCAAAGGAAATATCACGAACCACGGGTTTCCAGCCGCCATCCACGTGAAAGGACGTGGTGAGATTGCGGACGGAAAGCACGGCATCTTCGGCACCAACGGGTGCGGCCTGCGGCATGGTCATGATCGTTCCCTTCTTGTCGTTAGGTTTTGGCGGCGCAAGCGGTCAAGCCTAGTCCGGCCAGCGCAGCATGCCGTCGAAGCGGTGKCGGCTCCGGTCTTCGAAAGGTGTTGCAATCACCTCGTTGGAGGCACGCGCCTTGTCCAGTTCCTCGGCCAGACGAGACGCCACGATGGTTTCCTGTCCGGGATGCAGATTGCATGGGTCGAGATAGAAATAGCGATGCTCTACCTCGTGGTCGCGGGTGATGATGGGAGGATTGCCCCTGGCCAACGCCGTCGTCAGGTCCCAGGCAGTGATATGCGCTTCTTCGGCATCGATGATCACGCGCAGCCTGTCGAGCGGGTTATTGGTCGGATCCGGCTCGATGAGCGCGGTCACGCCCGGGCGGCCATCCAGCGTTTCCTTCCAGAGATTGAGATATCCGGTCTCGCGCTCACGGATGCCGGCATGGTCGCGCTTTTCCCAGGCTTCCAGTGCCGCCATAACGCCATAGATGCTTTCCTTGCCGACCTTCATGCCGCGGCCAATGCCCATATTTTGCAGGAAGGCGTGGCGCACCAGTTCCTTACTTCCGGCCACGATGCCGGAGGTGGGGCCGCCGAGAAACTTGTGGCCGGAATAGAGTACAATATCTGCGCCGGTGGCCAGAAACAGCTCCAGATCATATTCGGACGCCGCATCCACGATAACCGGAACACCCTTGGCATGGGCGATCTCTACGAATTCGGAAAGATGCAGCAGGCCGTAATTCACGACATGGTGCGAGATGACATAGACCGCCGCCGCCGTCTTTTCGGTGATGGCGTTTTCCATGTGGAAGCGATGGGTCGATGTGGCCTGCCCGACCAGCACCACCTTGCCGCCGCCAAGCCGGATCGCCTGATCCACCGGCGCGCCGTAGCTCACCACATGCCCCATCTGCACCAGCACTTCGTTCTTTTCCGGTGCGATATCAGGCAGCTTTTCGATGGCCAGGAGATTGTTGCCGGTGATGGCGCCGGCAACAGCAAGGCTGATGCCGGAAGAGCAGGAAGCAGTGACGAAACCAGCCTCGCCGCCCGTCAGTCTCGCGATGATCGCGCTTGCCTTGCGCTGCAGATCGTTGATCTCTACGAATTGCGGCAGGATCGCCGCCATGGCCTSMACCGCCTCTGGAACGACGAYGGAAGCACCGAGCGACGTCATGGTGCCCGAGACGTTGATGACCGGGCGAAGGCCGATCCTGCTTCTGATATCCTCGGTCATGTCTTTCTCCTGTCTTTGCGATGCGATAGGCATCGACATATATGCCATAATAATGTAATAGCTTCTCAAAATTCATGAGGAGCCCGAAATTGGACGCCCATAAACTGGACGAATTGTCTTCACACGCCTTGTCCGCGASCRAGGAAAACMCGGACGCGAAGGTGGCCAAGCGCTCGCGTGTCAGCGGCATTGATCGCGCTCTTCAGGTGATTGATTACCTTTACGAAACCGGATCGCCAGCTGGCGCTTACGCCATTGCCAAGGCGATCAAGGCGCCACTTTCCACCGTCTATGTGATCGTTGACGATCTGGTCGAAAAGAACATGTTGGCGCGCAACGCCGAAGGTAACATATGGCTCGGCGCACGGCTTTATCACTACGGCCTTGCCTATGCCCGCTCGCTGGATTTCATGGGTGTCGCMACCCACGAAATGCATGATCTGTGCCGCCATGCGGGTGAGACGGTGCAGCTTTGCGGTCGCGACGGTGACCATATGCTGGTGCTCGCCATGGCGGATGGCCCCAGCCATTTCCAGGTTGCCTCGCGCGTCGGCACCCGTGTTCCATTGAACTGGACGGCATCCGGCCGCCTGCTCGTTGGCCATCTGCCGGAAGAGGAGCGCGTCGAGCTTTTCAAACGCTGCGCCCGCACGTCGCCCACCGGCCGTGCGGAAATCAATCCGGAAGCGCTTTCTCAATCGGCAGGCACGGCGTTCCGTGACCGGCTGTCGATACAGGTTGCGGAATCCGACTACGCTGTTGCCTGCATCGCCTCGCCGATCTGCGACACCAATGGAGAATGCGTGGCGACGATCTCCATCGTGCTGCCGGAACAGAAGGTGCTGGCGGACGAAAACCACTATACCGAACAGGTCAGGGTTTCGGCCGAAAGGATCGAGAAGCTGATGGGCTGGCGCAACCATTGAACGGCCTCAATCCCTAAGGGCGATGATGGCTTCTATCTCGACGGTGATGTTGCCCGGCAGCGAACCGAACCCCACGGCGGAGCGGGCGTGCTGCCCCGCATCGCCGAACACATCGATGAAGAGATCCGAACAACCGTTGATGACGCTTGGATGATCGCGGAAATCGCTGACGGCATTGACCATGCCCAGCAGCTTGACCACCTTCTTCACCCGCGACAGATCCCCAAGCGCCTCATGCATGACGGCAAGAAGATTGATGCCGGTTAAACGCGCATGCTGGTACGCCTCGTCCAGCCCGATCTCGGCTCCGACCTTGCCGGCGTACAGGTGTCCGTTCTCCTCCCTCGGGCCCTGCCCCGAAAGATAGAGCATGTTGCCTTCCACCACATGCGTGACGAAATTGGCGATCGGCGGCGGTGGCGGCGGCAGCGAGATGCCGAGCGCGGCAAGCCGGTCGTAGGGCGAATGACGCCCATCTGCCTCAAGCGAAGACTGTTTCACGCGAATTCCTCATAATACCGGGACGGGTATCCCTATTCTTTGCGGAAGACGGAGAGCATCCCTCCCCGCCGCTCCAGTCGGTTCAGCGCCAGGAATAGCCATGGCTGTGGCGCACGAGCTTGCGCGCTCTTGGGACATAACGGCTGGCGGCAATGGCCTCCGCACCGATCACCGCATAGCGTGGCTCGAACAGCCGCTTGAGACGCGAAACGTCGCCATTGGAATCGGTCGCCTCCAGATCGGCATCGACAAGATCGAAAACCGTGAAATCCGCACGCTGGCCAACATCGAGGCGGTTTTCCATGTCGAGGCGGATGATGGAGGCCGGATTGCGGGTGACGGCCTCGACGACATTTTCGAAAGGCATATCGACCGAAAGCAGCTTCGACATGGTCGTCGCCAGATCCCAGACGGGGAAATTCATCGAATGGCCATGCAAATCCGTGGAGATCGAGAAGGGCAAAAGGCCGCGCGCGATCGCCGCTTCCGCCACCTTGAAGGAGAAGGATGCACCGCCGTGGCCGATATCCAGCCGGATGCCTTCCCCGGCGCAGCGCTCCGCAAGGTTGAACAGGTCCTCGTCTTCCATGATGCTGGAGCCGGACTTGCCGTTGAAGCAATGGGTCACGACATCGCCGGGACCGAGAATTTCCAGCACCTCATCGTAGAGCGCAGGCGGTTCACCCACATGCACCATCATCGGCACTTTCAGGATCTTGGCGATCTTCTTGCCGAGTTTGACCGGCGTAACWCCCCARGAACCCGTAATGACATGGCTCGCCCGCACCTTGAGGCCAACGATATGTTCGCTGTTCTCTGCATAACATTCAAGGATGCGGTCGAGGTCGATATCCTTGATATCGCGCAGTTCCGGCACCCGGTTGCAGGCGACAAGCCCGATGGAGCCGAGATTGAGGAAGGCCTTGATGCGTTCCTTCGATGGTTCGATGATATATTCGCGAAAACCGTGGAAATTTGCTTCCCCCGCCGAACCGGCATCCACCAGCGTCGTCACGCCGCGCTCGGCCCCGCATTCTGASGGGCGGATGGAGATATCGGTGCCGCCATGCCAGATATGCACGTGCAGATCCACCCAGCCGGGCGAGACGAATGCGCCCTTTGCGTCGATGCGCTGCGCATCCGCCGGCGCCTGAAGGGCAGGCCCAACCGCCACGACCTTGCCATCGCCGCCGATCAGGATATCGGTCTGGGCCTGTGCCCCCCCCTTTTCGAAGCCGACGGGTTTCACATTGGAGAGAAGAATGGGAGCTTGAAGAGGCGTTTTTGCCTGTTCACCGGACGTCATATTACAAATCCCTTCGCAGTCTTGGGTCGAGCATGTCCCGCAGCCCGTCGCCGACCATTTGCAGCGAGAGCACGGAAAGAATGATGGCAAAGCCGGGGAAATAGGTCATCCAGTCCGCCTGGCCGATATATTGGCGGCCGGCRGAGATCATGGTTCCCCAGGTYGGAATTTCGGGGCTGACACCCAGCCCCAGRAATGAAAGGCCGGCCTCGGCCAACATGGCGCTGGCGAAAAGGAAGGTGCACTGCACGAGGATCGGCGAGATCAGATTGCGCAGCACATGCCGCGTCATGATGTGGAAGGTGGAGATGCCGAGCGCCTTGGCCGCCTCCACATAGGGCARTTCMCGGATMACCAGCGTCGARGCRCGCACGATGCGGGCAAGRCGCGGCGAATAAACGACGGCAAGTGCRATGATKACMGTCGTCAGCGACGGCCCGAGTGCGGCCACTAGCGCGATGGCCAGCAAAATATCCGGAAACGCCATCATGGCATCGATCAGTCGCGCGATCGGCGTATCCAGCTTCTGGAAGAAACCGGCAAGCAGGCCGAGCGTGATGCCGATCAACGCCGACAGCGCCACCACGGCGGCCCCGACCAGAAGCGACAGCCTTCCCGCAAAGATGGTACGGGAAAAAACGTCACGGCCGAACTCGTCGGTGCCGAACCAGTAGAGTTCGCTCGGCGGTTTCAGACGGTTGACGATCGACAGTTTCGACGGCGAATAAGGCGCGATCATCGGCGCGAAAACGGCGAGCAGCACGAAGACGAGCAGCACGATCAGACCGGCTGCGACCGTCTTGCGCTTCAACAGACGCCGAATGAACAGGATGGTCGGGTTGCGCGCCGGCTGGGCGGTGGAGGTGATATCGGCCATCAGTAACGAACCCTCGGATCGACCAGCAGATACAGCATGTCGATGGCAAAATTGATGAGCACGTAAAGCCCGGCGATGACGAGAAGCGCGCCCTGAATGACCGGATAATCGCGCCTCAAGACGGCTGACACGACGAGATTGCCTACGCCCGGCAGGCCAAACACGGTTTCCGTAACGACCGCGCCGGAAATCAGCACGGCGGCGGTGAGACCAAGCACGGTGAGGATGGGGATGAGTGCGTTCTTCAGCGCGTGTTTCATCACCACCCGGCGTTCCTTGACGCCCTTGGCTCTGGCGGTGCGGACGTAGTCGTCGCCGAGAACGTCCAGCATCGAGGCGCGGGTAAAGCGCAGAATGAGGGCGGAAGAAACGAGGCCGAGTGCGATGGCCGGCAAGGTTAGGTGATACATGCGCTCGAGGAAGCTTGCGCCCGGACCGCCATATCCCGACACCGGCAACATATCGAGCCGGACGGCGAAGAACTGCATGAGGATCAGGCCAAGCCAGAAGCTCGGAATGCTCGCCGCCAGCATCGCAATGGTTGTCGCTGCCTGATCCACGAAGGAACCGCGCCGGTAAGCGGCATAGATGCCGATGGGAAGCGCGATGGCACTGGCGATCAACAGCGAAAAGATCGTCAGGAAGAAGGTCGGTTCCGCCCGATCCAGAAGCGCCGATCCAACCGGCATGTTGAGGAAGATCGACTGGCCGAGATCGCCGCGCAGCAATTGCCCGATATAGTAGACATATTGCACGCCAAGCGACTGATCTAGGCCAAGTCTGGTGCGCAACTCCGCGATGTCCTGTGCCGARGCGTCCGGCCCGAGCATCACCGCCGCCGGATCCCCGGGCGTGACGCGCAGGATGATGAAAACGATGGTGACGACGAGAAACATCACCACGATCATTCCGGCAAGTCTCTGGAAAATATACCGTATCACGTATGAATGCTCCGAAGCGCGTGATGGGCCGCTCTCAGGCGACGGTTGAACAGAGTTGTCGACGAGTGCCGGTAAACCCGGCGCTCATGGCTGGAAGACTCCCGCCTCCGTCATGCCGGATCTGATCCGGCATCCAGCCACCGCGCGTCTGCGTGGTGAAGGCGTCCTCTTKCGGTCAAAGACTTRATCGCGCTGGACCCCGGATTTAGTCCGGGGGTCACGGAGTGCGGAGCGGTCTTACTTCGTAACCGAAGCATTCCAGAAATAGGGCCAGGGAGCCGGATCGACGCCATCAAGCTTGTTGGACTTCGCCGCCACGGCGTTGAAGTCGCCGATCTTGATGAGCGGCAGCTCGTCATAGATCGTCTTCTGCACCTTGGCCCAGAGAGCAATGCGCTTCTCCGGATCAGCCTCCGAGGTGAAAGCGTCCACCGCCGCCTTGCGCGTCGGCGTGTCCCACCAGCCCGGCGAACCTGTGGAAAGCGCGCCAATCAGCGCCGGCTCCGGCAGGAAGGGGCTGTGGCTGATGTAGATATCCCAGAGCTTCGGGTCGGCACGGCGCTGTGTCAGCGTCGCCCAGTCCACCACCTGCATATCCACCTTGAAACCGGCAAGCTTCAGATACTCCGCTGCCACCTGCGCCATTTTGTAGTGGAACTCATACTGACGGCTGGTGAGGATGCGCAACGGCTCGCCATTATATCCGGCGGCCTTCAGCTTTTCGGCTGCGGCCTCCGGGTTGCCGACATTATAATTGCCTTCGACGCCCTCTTCCGAATGCCAGGAGAAATTGGACGGATAGTAGGCGCCATCAAGCGCATAGAAATCCGTGCTGCCGAACGCCGCCGCCAGCATGTCCTCCATGTTCAACGCTTCGGTCACCGCCTTGCGGACCTCCAGCTTGGAAGACAAACCTTCCTTGGTATTGAATACAAAGACCGGATAACCGAAGGGCTTCAGCATCAACGGCTGCGAGGCCGAGGAGGACTTCACCTTGGCGAAGGATTCCACCGGAATGGAATCGACGTAGTCATACTGGCCGGAAACAGCGGCCTCGACACGGGTATTCGGATCGGGAACCGGAACGAAACGGATTTCATCGAGATACTGATGGCGCGCACCGCCATAKCCGTCACTTTCACCGTCACGAGACTTGTAGCCGTCGAAACGGACGAGCTGGATATATTGGTCCGCCTTGCGTTCCTTCAACATATAAGGGCCKGTGCCGACAAATTCTGTCATCGGCTCAGCCTGCTTTTCAGCGGGCAGAATGATGGCTGCGGAGTTGTTGAAAGCAAGCAGCGAGGTTAGCGGCGCATAGGGCTGCTTGAGGGTGATTGTCACCGTCTCGGCATCAGGCGCGGAGATATTGTCGATGAAACCGGCGACCTGTTTTCCGCGTGATGCGATCTTCATCCAGCGGCCAAGCGAGGCGACGACATCTTCCGAGGTCATATCGCTGCCGTCATGGAACTTGATGCCCTTCCGCAGCTTGATTGTGTAGGTTTTGCCGTCCGCACTGATGTCAGGCAGGCTTTCCGCCAGAAGCGGCGTCACCTTCCACCCCTTGTCGAAGGTATAGAGCGTTTCGAAAATATGTTGCGTGACAATACCGACGAGATCGGCCGTCGAGGCCATGGGATCGAGTGTCGGCGGCTCGCCGATCGTGGCGACATTGATGACACCGCCCTTTTCCGCAGCCATCATCACGCCCGGCGCTAGCATCAAAGCGGCAGTGGCGAGAAATGCAAGTTTACGTCTCATTGTTAAGCTCCCAGCTCTTGGTTCCGACCTTATGAGTTCCATTATTATGTTATACCAATCTTTATAACAGAATAACTCGATAGGGCGCCTTGTCAATGACAATGCGGCGCGAGGAACGGTTTCCAAGACAGCCGAAATGGAAGACGGGCCTTCGCAAGAGGCGGAAACGGAACGTAAGTCGATGGAAAAAAGGCTATTTCGCCCGAAACACGGCGCGCG
This sequence comes from Agrobacterium sp. MCAB5, assembly GCF_052114365.1. Lineage (NCBI taxonomy): Bacteria > Pseudomonadati > Pseudomonadota > Alphaproteobacteria > Hyphomicrobiales > Rhizobiaceae > Agrobacterium > Agrobacterium sp. MCAB5. The sequence goes on along the minus strand of NZ_JBFREP010000013.1, from coordinate 13,673 downwards.
GAAAACACCGCTGCTGCCAGCCGRAACTGCGGAAACTAAGGCTGGCTTTCAACTGGAAAAGGAAGGGGAGGAATTAAGAGGCTTTGATATTTCGCATTTGCGAACAAAGTGCTATTGAGGATCAGACCAAAACCAGATTACGACAGACATAATCTCGCATTCTTATTAATCGTTACGTTATTCGCCTTCCCAGCCGTGTTTTTAAGGGCTGCAGACAGACCAGATATTCTAAACCGCCGAGCTTTATTCCAAGGCGGGTTATAAATTTTTATTACGTTGAAATTATTGAGGAAATCATGAAGACGGCAATCGTGCATGACTGGCTCACCGACAGAGGTGGGGCCGAAAAAGTGCTTCACAACCTTCTTGAGATCTATCCTGACGCGGATCTCTATTGCCTTGTCGATTTCATGAGCGATCGAGACCGGGGCTTTCTCGGTGGCAGGCCGGTCAACACCTCCTTCATCCAGAAACTGCCTTTCGCTCGTAAAAAATATCGCTCCTATCTGCCGCTGATGCCGCTGGCCGTCGAACAATTTGATCTCAGCGGCTACGATCTGGTGATTTCCTCAAGCTACGCCGTCGCCAAGGGCGTTATCACCGGACCCGGCCAGTTTCACGTCTCCTATATTCACAGCCCCATCCGTTACGCCTGGGATCTCCAGCACCAGTACCTGAAAGAATCGAAGCTTAGTCGCGGTTTCGCCTCGTGGATCGCCCGTGCCGTTCTTCACTATATTCGCATGTGGGACATCCGCACCGCCAATGGCGTCGATCTCATGACGGTCAATTCCAAATTCATTCGCAGCCGGGTTCGCAAATGCTACGGACGCGACTCTACGGTTATTTATCCGCCCGTGGATACTTCCCATCTCTCCCCTTCCGACCTGAAAGGCGATTATTTCGTCACTGCTTCGCGGCTGGTGCCTTACAAGAAGGTCCACCTCATCGTAGAAGCCTTTGCAAAAATGCCCGACAGACGACTGGTCGTCATCGGCGACGGCCCGGACATGAAACGCATCAAGGAGATCGCCACTCCCAATGTCGAGATCCTCGGCTTCGTCGGCAATGACGAGCTTCACAAATACATGGCGGAAGCCAAGGCATTCGTCTTTGCTGCCGAAGACGATTTCGGCATCGTCCCGGTTGAATCGCAAGCGCTTGGAACACCCGTCATCGCCTATGGAAAAGGCGGTGTACTAGAGACCGTTGTTCCTCTCGGCGCCTCCAATCAGCCAACCGGGCTTTATTTCCGCGAGCAAACGCCTGAAGCCATCTGCGCTGCGGTGCAGGAGTTTGTCGATAACTCCGACAGTTTCGACAAGAACGCCTGTGTCGACAACGCCGCCCGCTTTTCAAGTGAACGCTTCCTGCGAGAATTTGCCGATACCGTGAATTTCGCGCTGGCTGAACGGGCCTGACATGCAATTTTCAAGGTCGAATATATCCATATTGGATATACTCTGTTGTCTTCGACAGAGACACTCATAGGTMAAGCAAGTGGCGTCACCGGCATTCTCTTATCCAGCGCAGGCTCGCCGTCGCCTTGTCCGCAATGCAGTCGCCGTGCATAATGATTCCTCGTTGTGAGCGAGGCGGCCCTGACCGGCCTACCTCATGAGTGATTTGGTCTTTGTACAAACAGAGGAATATCACAAATTGGTATCTAGTAAATACCAAATCGTGATATTTATGCGGAATTATGAGCAGGAAACGCGTCGAGCCAAAGACGCCGTTGGGAAAACGGCTGACCGAGGTCCGCGAAGCACTGAAATTTGACGAGCGTGAGCCATTTGCTGAGGCACTAGGCCTGACAGTTGCAATGCTTGGTTACTATGAACGGGGCGACCGTATTCCCGACGCTGGCGTTTTGGCTCTCTATCGTGAGCGGTTCGGCATCAATATAAGTTGGCTCGTGGCCGGTATGGGCGACATGTTTGACACAGCGCCAGCGGCACCTACTCTTGCCTACGACGTTGCCCTGCTGCAAAAAATCAGCGACCGGGTCGAGACGATCTTCGCGGAGTGTCGCCAAAAGTCGCCTACACGGTCTACAATAACGGAGGCCGCGCTTATTTATAACGAACTGGCCAAAACCATATCGGACATTCGCGACGTCCAGATGGTAGAAGCAATTTTACCCGTACTTCTGCTACGCTTCAGGGAGCGTATAACAACACCAGGATCGGGACTCGGCAAATGCGAATCTTCAAGTTTTTAATATTAAGCATATTTATACAGCTGCCACAATAGACAGATTTTTAAYCTCATTCAATACTTCCGATACAYGATTAGTAYTTCATAATAAATTTTGTATCCAYATCAAMTAAATAKYTCACTRAATTMTAAATAATTTTAAAATTTACATTAGGTGTTTTCATGGRAGATRMGGCGTTGCGTGATCACAGCTATGATATAGCCAAGGGTCTCGGCATAATTATGGTTGTCTTTGGTCACGCGGAAAGAGGTTTGAGTATTTCCGGTATGCCGACGCACTTCAGCCTTATGGGCTTTATTGACTATACGATTTACACCTTCCATATGCCGTTTTTTTTCTTCGTTTCTGGACTTTTTTTCTCCGAAAAAAATTTCGGCCCGACGGATTTTCTTACCAAACTCGGAAAGAATATCGCTTACCCTTATCTGTTCTGGTCAATTCTGCATGGCAGTCTGATGGTGGCTATGGGTCGTTTTGGTCTCACTAACACGACCATAGATTTCACCCGTGTCCTCGAAATCCTGTGGAACCCGATCAGCCCCTTCTGGTTTCTCTACGCATTGTTTTTCTGCCAACTTGCATCATATATTTTCGTTCAGGTGCCTCCGATTGTCCGCATGGCATTTGCGCTTGCCCTCTTCACACTTTTTTATCTGCACAGCCAGTCTGTTCCCTTGGATATCGCATATGGGCTCGTCTATTTCACACTTGGCACTGTTGCCAAGCAATATGGTTTTCGGCAGAGGCGATACACGGTACACTCATTTCTCGCGCTTCTCGTCGCCTTTGCGATTTCCACCTATTTCTCGTGGCAAACCGAAATTCCCGAACGGCTTCCTTTCCCATCCGCAATTCTCGGCATATTCCTGATTATCGCAATTTCGCAGGCGCTTGTTATTCGCGAAAGCGCGATTTCGTCGATGCTCAAGACACTCGGCCAGTTATCTGTCGGCGTGTATGTCATGCACATCATCGCTATAGGCTTTGGCCGAGCTGTCGCGGTGAATCTTTTCCACGTCACGGATATGGCGAGCTTGCTAGCGATCACGACCGTTATCGGCGTTGCCATACCGGCCATCGTACAGATGGCCGCTATCCGCTTAGGGATCCAAGAGTGGCTGGCGCTGCCGGCCTCCGCCCACCGCAAGCGTGAAACCAGCGCCGCAGGCCAGCCGGGGAGACTGAGGATCGGCCGCTGATGCGGGGAAAAGATACTTTAAAACAACCAATTATCATGTTTTTAAGTCAAACATGAAAGAAACTGGACAAGCGTGACAAAACTGCACTAGCGCTATGCGGTAATCGCAGTGATTATGCCGTCCGATTGAATATTGAAGAACGATGATACTGACGCCATTCGGGTTCGTGAATATTGTGCATGTTACGGATTTTCCGGCGCAATCGAGCGACGACTTAACTTGAAGCATCGCCTTAAGTTAGGCAATAAGCCTGATGCCAGCGTAGACATTTCGTGACACGATTCTGCTGAACGGATGTAATGCCCGGTTGAGATTTGATTTACCGGTGTCAAATATGAAGTGCCGATTTTTATAAAACTATACGATGTCCGGTTTGTTTCTTTTTTCGGACGAAATTTATTTTGAGGACCAAATGCGTTTATTGAATGTTTCGATTCTGCTTGCCTCCGCAGCACTTGCGGGGTGCACCGTGACCGCGGCATCAGGCCCCGATGCGGCAACAATCGAATCCAACGCTTCAGTGAAATTCAGTTCCAAGGACAAAAAGAAAACTGCGGGCGTTGACTACGCTCTTATCGATATCAACAGTTCCGTCCTGAACTATGTCGGCGATACCACCACCGCTACCCTGCTCGGCAGTTTCGGCGGCGGCAAGGGTGGTGTTCCGGCGTTGCCGATGGGCGTTGGTGACGTGGTGCAGGTCGCGATCTTCGAAAGCCAGGCGGGCGGACTTTTCATTCCAAACGATGCGGGCAGCCGTCCCGGCAACTTCATCAGCCTGCCGAACCAGACGGTAGACCGGGAAGGCAATATCAGCGTTCCCTATGCCGGCAAGATCCGCGCAACAGGCCGCAATGTCGAGGATGTTCAGAGCGAGATCGAGGAGCGTCTGGCCAACCGGGCCATCGAACCGCAGGTCCTCATCACCAAGATTTCCAGCCGCTCCGCACAGGCATCGGTGCTTGGCGACGTCAAGGAGCCGACGAAGGTCCAGCTTTCAGAAGCGGGTGACCGCGTTCTCGACGTCATCTCCTATGCAAAAGGCCTCAGCGCCCCAAATATCGAATCCTATGTCACGCTGATCCGTCGCGGCAAGACCGCGCGCGTCAACTACAATCACCTTGTCAGCACGCCTTCCGAGAACATCTATGTGGTTCCGGGCGACACGGTCATGGTGGAGCGTGAACGYCGCACCTATCTCGCTTTCGGCGCCTCCGGCCTCAATGGTCGTTTCGAATTTGAGGACGCCGCGCTGAAGCTCTCGGATGCATTGGGCAAGGCGGGCGGATTGCTYGAYTCCCGTGCCGACCCTGCGCAGGTCTATGTCTATCGTACCGTCAAACGCGATCTTCTYGTGAAGCTTGGCATCGACATGTCCAAGTTCCCGGGACAGGAAGTTCCGGTCATCTTCCGCGCCAACCTGCGSGATCCTTCAACCTTCTTTGCCACCACGAAATTCCCGATGCAGGATCGCGATATCATCTACGTCACCAACTCGCAGGCAACCGAACTTTACAAGTTCCTGGACCTCGTCGGCTCCGTTCCCGCAACGGCCGGCAACGTCTCCGAGGATGTGCTTGCGACGCGCAACGCCATCCGGGCGTTCTGAYCCTCGGCAACTCGCCGCTCCTGTTCAAAGCCGCCCCGGAAACGAGGCGGCTTTTTATTTTGGTCACGAKTGGGGTCAASTKYCRYGCRTCGAACCCGGCGACKGKCATATGCCCAAAAGCGCCACAACCCTTGTTTCGCAAGGCAACATGACGGCAGAYATCGTCGCCGCCATTACAAAAGTTTAAGGTGATTTTGCAGCGCATTGGGTGTCTTGTGGGAGCTAAAGCTGCTCCCAGGGCTTGCCGAACATGTTCGGGAAACATGTATTGCTCTCACTTTGCGGAACCGTCAGATGAAACGTTTCTGGACCGCCCTCAGCGTTCTCGCCATCGCAGCCGCCGGCGCGTGGTATTTTAAAGATCGCCTGCCCCTTGATCAAATTCCCTACCTCAAACAATTCGCCAGCGTTTCCCCACATGCAGAAACGGCAACGGCCGATGGATCTGCCGGCAAGAAGGGCCAGACGTCGCAGAACGGTCAAGCCGGCCAGCAGACAGGCCAGAGGCAAGGTGGCGGGCGGCGCAATGGCGGGCCGCCTACCGTCAGCACCATCGCCGTCAACAAGGCGACGTTGCCAATGGATGCTACTGCGACGGGATGGGCGGTTGCCGCCGACATCACCAATATAGCGCCGCTTCAGGCCGGTCTCGTTACGGAAATCTCCGCGAAGGACGGCCAGCATATCAAGGCGGGTGATCTGATCCTCAAGATGGATGACCGTATAGCCCGCGCAGCCGTCGACAAGGACAAGGCCAATATCGCTGCCGATCAGGCAACGCTGGAACAGACGGAAGCCGCCTTCCAGCGCGCCGCCAATCTGGTCAAGCAGAGCGCAGAGTCCCAGCAGGTGCTGGATCAGGCAAGGGCAGCCCGGGACAGCGCCGCCGCAAAGATCGATGCCGACAAGGCGACGCTTGCTTCCGACCAGGTAACGCTCGAACATATGGAGATCCGTGCGCCCTTCGATGGGCGACTCGGCGATGTTACCGTCAGCCCCGGTGCCTATCTCAGCGCTGGCATCAATATTGTGACGATCACGAAATACGATCCCATCTCTGTCAGTTTTCGCCTGTCGCAGCGCTACCTGCCGCAATTGCGCGAAGGCGTTCAGAAGGACACGGCGGTCGATGTAGACCCGGCGGCAACCGGCGGCGAGCCCATGAGCGGCATGCTGCGTTTTTACGACAACGTCGTAGACCAAACGTCCGGTACCGTACTTGCCAAAGCGGAATTCAAGAACGATCGCGGGCTGTTGTGGCCCGGCCAGTCCGTCAACGTCACGGCTCATTTCGTCTCCGACGCGGAGATGATCGTCGTGCCGACGGTTGCCGTGCGGCCGGGGCCGAAGGGTAATTTCGTCTACACCGTCGATGACAACCACCGTGTTCATATGACGACCGTGGAAGTTGCCCGCTCCAACGGCGATATGACAGCCATTGCCAGCGGCCTCACCGGCGGCGAGCATGTGATCATCGAAGGCCAGTCGGGACTTGCCGACGGTCAACAGGTGGTCGAGCAATTCTCGGACAAGGGCGGCGCGGCCGCCAATCTGGCCGCCAATATTTCGCAGCAGGAACAGGTGGGTAACCCATGATCCCGAATTTCTGCATCAACCGACCCGTCGCAACCACCCTTCTCGCCATCGGCCTCGTGCTCGCCGGGCTTGCCGGTTTCCGCCTGTTGCCCGTCGCTGCGCTGCCGAAAGTCGATTTTCCGACGATCAGCGTTTCGTCGTCGCTGTCGGGCGCCTCGCCGCAAACCATGGCCACCTCAGTCACCACGCCGCTGGTGAAGCAGTTCGAGACCATTCCGGGTGTCAGCGAAATCAGCGCCACCAACACKYTGGGCAACAGCTCCATCGTGCTGCAATTCGATCTCAACCGTGACATCGACGCAGCGGCAGCAGATGTTCAGGCGGCGATTTCGCGCGCACAGCGGCAGTTGCCAAGCAACATGACGACAACGCCGAGTTACCGCAAGACCAACCCGGCCGATGCGCCGGTACTGCTGCTTGCCATCAACAGCAAGGAGATGCCGACCAGCAAGGTGGACGAAATCGCCGAGAACATCATCTCGCCGCTGCTTTCAACCATCTCCGGCGTCGCGCAGGTGAGTATCTACGGCGCGCAGACCTATGCCGTGCGCATTGGCCTCGATCCCTCGCAGCTTCAGGCAAGAGGGCTTGGCGTCGATACCGTCACAACCGCCATCGCGCAGGCGAACAATCAGGTGCCCGTGGGCGCGTTGCAGAATGACAACCAGCGCCTGACGATAGAGGCAGACACCCAGCGCACCGATGCAGCGGCCTTCCGCTCGCTGGTGGTGGCGACAAGCAACGGTGCTTCCATCCATCTCGGCGATATCGCCAATGTCACCGACAGTATCGACAACCCCAATGCCGGCAGTTGGTTCGATGGCGAACAGGCGATCGTTCTTGCCGTGCAGCGCCAGCCGGACGCCAACACCGTTGATGTGGTGGATGCCATCCGGGCCAAGTTACCGGCGCTGCGTCAGCAATTGCCGCCATCGGTCAATATCAACGTCATGAAYGACGCCTCGACTGCAATCAAGGACGCGATTGCCGACGTACAGTTCACGCTGCTCCTCACCATCGGGCTGGTGGTYGCGGTTATCTATCTCTTCACCGGGCATCTGACGGCGACCATTATTCCGGGCCTTGCAGTGCCGCTATCACTGATTACCGCCTTCGGCGCCATGTATGTTCTGGGGTACAGTATCGACAATATCTCGCTACTYGGGCTGACATTGTCGGTCGGACTTGTGGTGGACGATGCGATCGTCATGCTGGAAAACATCCTGCGACTGCACGAGGAAAAAGGCCTGACGATGCGCGAGGCGGCCCTTCAGGGCGCCGCGGAAGTCAGCGGCACCATTCTGTCCATGTCCATCTCACTGGTCGCAGTGTTCATTCCCATTCTGCTGATGGGCGGAGTGATCGGCAGGCTGTTTAACGAATTCGGCATGGTGGTCACGCTGGCGATCATGGCGTCGGCGCTGGTTTCGCTGACTGTCACGCCGATGCTCGCCTCACGGCTTTCGGGTCATTCCTCCAGACCGCCGGCCATCATCCGTTGGTTCGACGCCGGCTTCGAGCGCACGCTTCGCCTCTATGGCAAGGCCGTCGGCTGGTGCCTTTCCCATCGCCGCGTGGTTCTGGGCGCATTCCTGGCATCGGTTGCAGCATCGCTTTATCTGTTCGAGACTTTGCCTTCCAGCTTCTTCCCGCAGGAAGATATCGGTCGCCTTTCCGTGTCGACGCAGGCGCGTGAGGACATTTCCTATACCGCGATGCGCGATCTTCAGGCGCAGGTGGCCGATCAGATCCGCAAGAACCCGGCCGTGGTGCATGTGACCTCTACAGTCGGCGGCAACTCCCGCAACCCGCTGAATAACGGCTCGATGTTCGTGGAGCTGAAACCGAAGGAAGAGCGTGCACCGCTAAGCCAGGTATTGGCGGAACTTGGCCAGGCGACATCGAAGGTGGCGGGCATCCGCACCTATATCAATCCCCAGCAAAGCTTGCGTTTGGGCGGGCGCAGCTCCGCCAGCCAATACCAGCTCGTCATTCAGGGCCTGAATGCCGACGCGACCAATGAATGGTCGAACAAGCTGATGGAGGCGATGCGCCGCGACCGCACATTCGCCGCCGTCAATTCCGACGCTCAGAACGGCGCAATTGCGGCGACKATTTCGGTCGACCCGGAAAAGGCAGCCGCCTTCGGCATTACCAACGACCAATTGCGCAAGACGCTGGAAATGTCGTTCGGCGGTTATACGGCGGCGCAAATCCAGTCGACCGGTGATAGCTATGATGTGATCGTCGAATTCGACAGCTCGAAACAGTGGAATGACGATTTCCTGAGCGACATCAACATTCTCTCGGCAAAATCGGGTGTTCTGGTTCCGCTTTCCAACTTCGCCACCCTCACCCGCACGCAGGCGCCGGTGACCATCAACCAGACGGGCCAGCTCGTTTCTACGACCATCTCCTTCAACCTGCCGGATGGCGTGGCGCTTTCGGATGCGACGAGCCGTATTGACCAGATCAAAACCACCATCGGCCTGCCGCAGGACGTGTTCACCAGCTATGGCGGCACGGCGGCGATATTCCAGCAGAGCCAGGGCAATACCGGCATCCTCATTCTTGCGGCGGTGTTGACCATCTATGTGGTGCTGGGTGTGCTTTACGAAAGCTTCATCCACCCGCTGACCATCCTTTCCGGTCTGCCGGCGGCGGCTTTTGGCGCGTTGGTGGCGCTGAAGGTGATGGGCATGGATTTCTCGATCATTGCGCTGATCGGGCTGTTGATGCTGATCGGCATCGTCAAGAAAAACGCGATCATGATGATCGACGTGGCGGTGGAACTGATCCGCGAAAAGGCCGAACCGCCCACCAGCGCCATCCACGAAGCCTGCGTGCGCCGTTTCCGGCCGATCATGATGACGACCTTCTGCGCGCTGCTGGGCGCCCTGCCCATCGCCCTCGGCTCAGGCGCCAGCTCGGAACTGCGCCAGCCACTTGGTGTTGCCGTGGTCGGTGGTCTCATCGTCTCGCAATTGCTGACGCTGTTCATCACCCCGGTCATCTTCGTGGAAATGGACAGGTTGGGTACCTACCTCACCGGGCTGTTTTCGCGCAAGAAATCGGCCGAAAAACACGCGGAACCGCAAAAGCCGGAAGGTTCCAGCGAACCCGATTCCGTCGCGGCATAGATCGTAGATACGCATTTCCGGACACAAACCGCGATGCGGTTTCTACCGGAAATGCTCTAATGCAAGCTTCCGAGGCGCTCCAGTGCCTCGGAAAATCCCTGTCCCTGCAACTGGAACGAAACCGTTCGGCCCTGCAGATCGGGGGCCTCTATYGTCAGGGTTTGTCCGGCCTTCAGCGCGGTTACAAGTTCGACGAACGGCGTGAAGGAAACGATGCAGCCCACGGGCAGACACGTGCTGACCTGAACTTCCTGCAACCGCACATTTCCGGATTTTACCGAAAACAGCTTTGTGACGGCAAGGCCGAAAGGCATGACCATGGTGCCGGAAAGCTTACCCGGCGTCCCGACATCATCCAGSCGGAACTCGACGGAGACGACCARTTTGCGTGTCTTCTCCTCAAGCTGGACCTGAGCGATGGCGCARAGMGGTTTTGCCGTCTCCGCMACCGGCKTACTGGCGTCATTATCATCTTTTTTCGCAGGCGCGACGCAAGCAAGCTGCCAACTCCCGTGAACCTCACGCAACGGCGCSKCCGCCTTTTTTTCTGCATCTTGCGCGGGAGCAYCGCCTGCCACCAAACCGGCGGACAGGAACACCGTGAGAGCCGTTTTCCAAAGCGTGTTTTGACTGCGCTTCATCAGAAACGAACTCCAAGTTGGGCTGAAGCAGATTGATCCAGCAGACCCGCGCCAAAAACCGCGCCGTAACGGAATGTCAAGGTGGCGGATGGGTTGAGATTGTAGCTAAGTCCCAGATTGATCAATGCCACGTCGCGCGCCATGGCAGCACTTGTCACAGAAAACGCACTGCCACCATCGTAGAACAGTGCGCTCTCCATCATCGGATCGCCATAGGCATGACGCCACCCGATATCGAGTATCGCGCGTCCAAGCATCCCCTCCAACGCAATGTCACGGCTGATGCGCGCCCCGAGCGTCGAATAAAACTCGTCGTGGCTGACGGCACCCGAAGAGACGGCGGCGATACCGCCCATCTCCCGGAAAGCATCCGTCCGCGTATTCACGTAAGCGATATTGGCGTAAGGCTCGATATGGGTGAGATCAAAATCGAACCGCCAGGCGGCTTCGGCAAAGACCTGCGTGGTGGAAGCGTCGTAACCAGCGGTTAGGTCCTCCTTCAATGTTGAAAAAGAAACCGCCCGGCGGGTTTCGACATCCTGAAAGGCGTGGGTTGCACCAAGACGCAGGGATGCAGGGCCAATTGTTTTGCCCGCATAACCCGCCACATAGTAGCTGTCYACGTCAGCAGATGCMGCRGGAGAACCCTGGCTGATCACATCGCGGCCGTAACCGGCCGCCACCCCGGCACGCCAGCCATCAGCCAGATCTCCGTCAACACCAAAGAGGACGCCGCCGCCCTTCATCTCGGCCGATGCGCCGTTTCCATCGCCATCGATGCGGCCGCGAGAGCCGAAACCACTGGACCAGAACGTGAGTGAACCCTCGTCAATGTCAAACGGGTTTGATCCGCCTTCAGCATAGGCGACCGGCAGGATCGGGCGCGCATCGACACCTTCGAAAGCACTGCGCAGCCGGTTGAAAATGACATCGCGGGTGAGTTGGCTGCGGTTGATCAAAGCCATGGCAAGCGAGGGATGAATTTCCCCGGCAAGCTGCGCGAAGGCGGATTGGGTTTCGCCCTGCTGCAGAAACACTGCCGCCTCGTAGAGCGGCGAGCTTTCCCCAAGCGCCTCTATGGCGTTGGCGGCCCCGCGCGCATTGGCCGTCGATGTTTCAGCGGCCAGAAAGCCGGCATCCGGTGATGCMCGGGCGAAGGAAAGATARGTGSTGCCGTCGTCGGCACTCCGGGCTAMCCTTGCGGTCAGATAGGCGAAATTTTCGCCGACACTTGAAAACGTACCGGTAATTCCACCCGTTGCCGTCAGGATCGTGTAGCGGGTGCTGAGGCTATAGGCAGTTTGGTTCGCCAGCGACGTAACGACAAGACTGACATCATTGTCGATAGTGATGGTTCCGGTCACGGCAAGCCTGTCGGAATTGCCGGCGGCGTCGATTTCAACCTCATAGCGAGAGCCACTAGCAAATGTTGCGCTGCCCGTGGAAGCCAGCGTGCCGATCGAATTGCCGGGCGCGAGCGTGCCACCCGAGCCGACAGTCAGGCCGCCGATGGTGCCGGAGCCCCCGAGTGTGGCACCGGTACCGACCGAAACAGCGCTTGCAAGCGAGCCATTGACGCTGAGCTTTCCAGAGGAAACCGCAGTGGTGCCCGTATAGGTACTATTTCCGGCCAAGACCAGATTACCATCGCCGGTCTTTTCAAAGGTGCCAGTACCGCTGATGGCATTGGAAAGCGTGCCGGCACCATCGACAACGAGTTGCGCATCRTTGGCGATGCCGCCCGAGCCGAAACTTTTTGAGKTGCCTTTCAGCGTGCCGGAGGAAATCGTGGTGCCGCCGGAATAGCTGTTATTGCCGCCAAGCGTTGTGACGCCAGCTTCGGCAACGACTTTGCCCGCACCTGAAATATCGGCGGAGAGTATATAGCCGGTCTCGGAATGGTTGAAGACGATGCTGCCGTTGCCTGCACCGAAAGCAATCGTGCGCGCTTCCAACGCACCGGCTGAGCGGGCGGTTTGGCCCGCGGCAGCTCCGATGTTGAGCACCCCTGTGGAACCCGCCGATGCGGCAATGAGAATAGTGGGCGCAGCCAGCGAGGCTCCGCCGGTTATCTCCACGGAACCGTTTCCGGCATAGCCGACGACCATGAGATTGCCAACCGCAACGCGCGATCCCACACCGCTGACCAGAACGTTTCCATTCGATCCCGCCGCACTGCCCGCATAGAGATCATAGGCATCAAGCGATCCGCCATTCGTAACGGTCAAGCTTCCGGAACCTTCAAAACCCACATCAACGGAGCCGGAGTTCACAACGCCGTTGTCGATATAAGCGGTGACGTTCGAACCCGCTCCTGTGATCGTCATCGTGCCGGAGGAACCGGCAAGATCACCGAGCATCACCTTGGCAGCTTTGATACCGCCGCCAGCGCTGACCGACACATTTCCTGTAGCCCCGCCTCCGTATCCGACAAAAAACGTTCCGGTCATCGCCCAGCTCGATCCGTCGCCCGCCACCGTTACGGTGGAAGTGGAACCGCCATGGGCCGCAACATAGCCGTCGCGGCTTTCCACCGTGCCACCGGCCTCGACGGTCATGGAACCGTTGCCGTCAAGGCCGACATTGAGATCGGCGCGGCTTTGCAATTTGCTGCCGGCACCGGATACCCGGGCGGAACCGGTACCACCGGCATTTGCTCCGATGATAATATTCGCTGCATCGACAAGGCCGCCGCCCGTGACCGCCAGCGAACCCGTGCCATTCACCCCCACCTCGAGATCACCACGGTTGACTGTCCAGACCGACCGCTGCCCGTCCACAACGGCAGCGCCGGTCGCGCCCGCCACAACGCCGAGCTGCGCCGCCGTGCTATCCACGGAGCCACCTGCCAGGACGTTGAGCTTGCCGTTGCCAGCGGCACCGCCCGGATCGGCGGTGTCGCCGCCGATCTGCAGATTGCCGGTCCTCCAGTTGGAGCCGTCGCCGGTCACGGTCGCCTCACTCACCGAGTGGCGACCGATAATGGCTTCGCCACTGGTGACGGTCCCCGCAGCCTCGACCAGAAGCTTCGCAGCGCCCGAATTGCCGACGACAAGTGCGCCGCCGCTTCGCAGTGAAGAGTTGAGGCGGCTGACCGTGACAGAACTTCCGTCCGCAGAAGCCAGATTGGCAATCACCGTCGTTGTCTGACTGATGACCGTGCCGCCACCRGTTACGGTGAGCTTACCAACGCCTGCTTCGCCAACGACCATATCCCCGGACATGGTCCAGTGGCTGTCTTCACCGGAAACGGCTGTCTTCACCGGAAAC
>NZ_JBFREP010000012.1:0-208924 GCF_052114365.1 Agrobacterium sp. MCAB5 | reverse complement strand
CGCCGTAACCGGGATGCATGATCATGTTCTTCCACACCAGCGCCGCAACAGGCGGCATGACGAAGAAGGGCGAGATGATCATGATGCGCACGATGCCCTGACCGAAGATGTCCTGGTCAAGCAGAAGCGCAATCGCAATACCGCCGATGACAGTGATCAGAAGCACGCCGCCGACGATGGCAAGCGTGTTGAAGATCGACTGGAAGAAGGCCGGATCGGTATAGAAATACTGGTAATTGAACAGGCCCGCGAAGCTGACATTGGCAGGGTTGAGCAGATTGTAGTTCTGGAACGAAAACCACAGCGTCATCGCCAGGGGCACGATCATCCACACCAGCAAAAGCAGCACCGAAGGCGCAAGCATAACCCGCGCCAGACCGCTCGTGTTTCGTGTTGCCATTGCACTAACCTCCCCATGGGCTCGGGCATCACGAAATGCCCCCGGCATATCCGGAAGAACCGGCTCATTCCAGTTTTGATTTGAAAGGCTTAAAGGCCGCCGCGCAGCTCGCGGCTTGCGCCCCCAAGGTTCGCTGCCCGGCATTGGCGCCGGACAGCGATCTTCAGGAGGATTACTTGATGTAACCGGCGCGGGTCATTTCACGCGTCGCTGTCGACTGGGCGCTGGCAAGCGCATCGTCGACACTGGACTGGCCGGCAACGACCGCCGAGAACAGCTGACCGACCGTGGTGCCGAGCGCCTGGAATTCAGGGATCGCCACGAACTGACCGCCGGTGTAAGGCACGGGCTTTACGGTCGGCTTGGTGATGTCGGCGGCATCCATCGCAGCAAGCGTCGGCTTGGCGAAGGCGGCTGCTTTTTCATAGTCAGCATTCTTGTAAAGCGAGGTGCGGGTACCCGGAGGCACGTTTGCCCAGCCTTCCTTGGCAGCGACGAGTTGGGTATATTCCTTGCTTGTTGCCCAGGAGATGAACTTCTCGGCGGCATCCGCCTTCTGCGAGCTCTTCGGGATAGCAAGGTTCCAGGACCACAACCAGTTGCCATGGTTCTTCAGCTCGCCATGCGTCGGGAAGAGCGCATAACCGACCTTGTCGGCAACGGTCGAATCCTTCGGGTTTGAAACGAAGGAAGCAGCCACCGTGGCATCGATCCACATGCCACATTTGCCCTGCTGGAACAGCGTCAGGTTTTCGTTGAAGCCGTTGGAGGAAGCACCCGACGGACCGGCATCCTTCATCAGATCGACGTAGAACTGAAGAGCACTCTTCCATTCCGGCTGATCGAACTGCGGCTTCCAGTTCTCATCGAACCAGCGGCCGCCAAAGGAGTTGGTGAGCGCGCTGATGAAGGCCATGTTCTCGCCCCAGCCAGCCTTGCCGCGCAGGCACATGCCGTTGATATCCGCCTTGCGATCGGTAATCTTGCGGGCAGCGTCACCGATGAATTCCCAGGTCGGGTTTTCAGGCATCTTCAGGCCGGCTTTTTCAAACAGGTCCTTGCGATACATGATCATGGCGGATTCGCCGTAGAACGGCGCCGCATAAAGCTTGCCTTCGCTGGAAAGACCACCACGGATCGCCGGCAGAATATCATCCACGTCGTATTTGTCGCCAAGCTTTTCGAGCGGCAGCAGCCAGCCCTGCTTGGCCCAGATCGGCACTTCATAGTTGCCGATGGTCATGATGTCGTACTGACCGCCATTGGTGGCGATATCGGTCGTCACGCGCTCGCGCAGGACGTTTTCTTCAAGCGTGACCCATTCCACCTTGATGTCGGGGTTCTTGGTGGTGAAGTCGGAGGTCAGACCCTGCATGCGGATCATGTCGCCGTTGTTGACGGTGGCGATGGTCAGCGTTTCGGCGGAAGCAAGGGTCGAAAAGGCGAGTGCCGAGCATGCGCCCAGCAAAATGGTCTTCAATGTCATATCTTCCTCCCAGAAGAAATTTATGAGCATTCGCTTTGCTCTGGGGCATTTACTCACCCGCAGCCGAAAAAAGTCAAGCAACATCCTGTGCTGCGGCGCACATGGAAAAATCAAACTATTGATTTTAATGGATTAATTTTTGCTCAGTGTGTGAGCAAATATTCACTTGTCGCTTCGTCGGTGATGAGGCCGTTCAAAAGACCACCCCTCAGTGCCGCGAGAATCGAGGCATTCTTGCGCGCGCCCTGCGCCATGCCGATGACCGTGCAGGTCTCTCTGGACGGAATGGGAACGGAGGCGACGCGCTCGTTGACGGAATGGTCGAGAATGCGGCCGTTGGCATCATACATCCAGCCGCAGATTTCGCCGATCGCACCGCTTGCCATCAGGGCCTTCATCTCGTCGACACCGAGAAAACCATCAACGCAGAGCGGTGCATTTTCTCCCAGTTCGCCGACGCCGACGAAGGTGACATTGGCGGCTGCACCCAGCGCCAGCGTGGAGCGCACCATGGACTGGTCGTGCAGCAGTTCCCGCTCTTCCGCAGACGAGCAGAGAACCGGCAGCGGCATCGGGAAATGCCGCGCCTTGATGGCATCGGCCATACTGAAGATGACGTTGTAATAGGCGGCCGATCCATCCGGCCCGATATTGCCTGTCAGTGACACGATGCGGTGCTGCGGACATTCCATCGGCGGCAGTTGGTCCACAGCAGCCTTCAGCGTACGGCCGGTGCCGATGGCAAGCACGATGGGATCGGCATTTTTCAGCCAGCGCTCGATTTCCGCCGCGCCGGCCTCGGCAATGCCGACCGTGGAGGAAACGCCAGCGGGATCGCTCGGCACCACCTCGATATATCTAAGGTCGAATTTCTGCTTCAGCCGCTCCGCTTTTTCGAGACAGGCGGCGATGGGATGATCGAGCCGGACCTTGATCAACCGCTCGGCAACGGCCAGCGATACCAGCCGCTGCGCCGATTGCCGGGATATGCCCATGGCAGCGGCGATCTCGTCCTGCGTGCGGCCCGCGACATAATAAAGCCAACCAGCACGCGCCGCATCATCCAGCCGTCCATGTGCGTCGTTCCGTCTGGCCATGCCGCCGCCCTCTAAGAATTATGCTCGAGCATTTGCTGGCATTTTTTCAGGCCGCCTGTCAAACGGCACAGCGACTGAGCGAAGCGTTTGGCGGGACCGGGCACCTCTAAAGAAGATGCAAAACATTTCCTCCGTCATGCTCGGGCCTGTCGCAAGCATCTGCAATGCACCGATTTACGAGACATTGGCAGATCCTCGGCACAAGACCGAGGATGACGTCGTGAACACAGAGGCACCTATCCCTGCGCAGTTTCCTCTATATCAAGCCGCTTCCTGCACCAGATGCCCTGCCGAAACCTCGCGGTAATGGCGTTGCGGCGGAACATAGTTCACAGGACGGATCGGGCTTTTGATCTCGTCCGTTGCTATGTTGCGCCTGATCTGGCGCCGGGCCGGATCCGGCACCGGAACGGCGGACATCAGCTTTTTCGTATAGGGGTGCTGCGGATTATCGAAGACGGCGGCGCGTGGGCCGATTTCGACGATCTCGCCGAGATACATCACCGCGACACGATGGCTGACACGCTCCACCACAGCCATATCGTGGGAAATGAACAGGAAGGCGAGGTTGAGGCTCTGTTGCAGATCGAGCAGCAGGTTACAGACCTGCGCCTTGATGGAGACATCAAGCGCCGACACCGCTTCATCGGCAACGATGACCTTGGGGTCAAGCATCAGCGAACGGGCAATGGCGATGCGCTGGCGCTGGCCGCCGGAAAACTCATGCGGGAAGCGCCGCATCATATCCGGGCTGAGGCCAACCTTCTCCATCAGGTCCGCCGCCTTTTCACGCGCCTGCGCCTTCGGTCCAAGCCGGTGTTCGATGAAGGGCTCCATGATCGCCGTGCCGATGCTCATGCGCGGATCGAGACTGGCGAAGGGGTCCTGAAAGATCATCTGCACGCTGCGGCGCATGGTGCGCAGCGTCGTCTTGTCGAGTTTCATCACCTCGTAACCGTCGAGAGTCACGTTACCGGAGGTCGGTTCGATCAGCCGGGTGATCGACCGCCCGGTGGTGGACTTGCCGCAGCCGGATTCACCGACCAGCGATAGTGTCTCGCCCTCAGCCAGATCGAAGGAGACCTTCTCCACCGCATGCACGGCACCGGACTTGCGACCGAGAAGACCGGAGCGGATATCGAAGCGGGTCGTCAGGTCCCGGACCGAAAGAATGGGCGTGCGACCACCGGAAACCGTGTTCCTGACCTCTTCGACCGGTTGGCTTTCGCCGGTCTTGATATCGATGATCGGAAAGCGGGCGGGCAGCACCCGCTCTTTCATCGAACCGAGCTTCGGCACCGCCGAAAGCAGGGCGCGCGTATAGGGATGGTTCCCGCGATGGAAGATATCGTCCGTCGTGCCGGTTTCCACCACGTCGCCCCGGAACATGACGATGGTGCGGTCAGCCACTTCCGCCACCACGCCCATATCATGGGTGATGAACAGGACCGACATGCCCTCCTCTTCCTGCAATTGCTTGATAAGGTCGAGAATCTGGCCCTGAATGGTCACGTCGAGCGCAGTCGTCGGCTCGTCTGCAATCAGGAGCTTCGGCTTCGACGCAAGCGCCATGGCAATCATCACGCGCTGGCGCATGCCGCCGGAAAACTGGTGCGGATAGTCGTCGAAACGGTTCTTCGCATTGGGAATGCGGACTTTTTCCAGAAGCCTGACAACTTCGGCCTTGGCAGCAGATGAGGAAATATCCTGGTGCACGGTCAGCGCTTCGGCGATCTGCTTGCCGATCGGGAAGATCGGATTGAGGCTGGTCATCGGCTCCTGGAAGATCATCGAAATGTCCTTGCCACGAACCTTGCGCATCTCCTCTTCCGGAAGTGCCAGCAAATCGCGCCCGCCGAGCATGACCTTACCCTCGATGCGGCTCGTTTTCTTATCGAGAAGCCGCATGATCGACAGCGACGTCACGCTTTTGCCCGAGCCGCTTTCGCCAACGATCGCCACCGTCTCGCGGGGCGCAATGTCGAAACTCATATTGCGGACCACCGATTTCCAGCCGCCATCAACGCGGAAGGACGTGGTCAGATTTTGAACCGAAAGAACCGGACTTACCGAACCGCCGGTCTGTTCCATGGATGTTGCCGCCAAAAGCATGCCGATCTCCTGAAAAGCGAAAGGCGGCCGTGAAGGCCGCCGGATGTCTTACGCAGCAAGCGCGGTTTCGGCCATCGAGACCCAGTAGCTGATGCCGTAAGGCAGGGCCTCGTCGTTGAAGTCATAGGCGGCATTGTGCAGCCCGGCCGTGTCGCCGTTACCGATGAAGATGAAGGCGCCGGGGCGTGCTTCCAGCATGTAGGAAAAATCTTCCGCGCCCATATGCGGGTTGGGATTGGTGTTGACGGCGTTTGCGCCTGCCACACCTGCCGCCACGCTGGTTGCGAATTCGGTTTCGTCATTGTGGTTGAAAGTAACGGGATAACCGCGATCGTATCTCACCTCCGCCGTCGCGCCATGCGCCATGGCGGTGGCTGTCGCCACTTCCTTCAACCGTTTTTCGGCGAAATCGCGGGTTTCCGGCAGCAGGGTGCGCACCGTGCCGGTCAGCGTCACCGAACCGGGAATGACATTGCCCGCTGTGCCGCCGTGGGTAGTGGCGACGGTGACGACCAGCGATTTCAACGGGTCCGTTTCCCGCGAGACGATGGATTGCAGGGCGATGATGATATAGGCCGAGGTCAGAACCGGATCGATGGAAAGATGGGGGGCCGCCGCATGGCTGCCCTTACCGGTAATGACGATCTCGAAACTATCCGCCGCCGCCATCGTCGAACCTTTGCGGATGGCGAAATTGCCGACCGGAATGCCCGGCTCGTTATGCATGCCATAGACCTGGGAAATGCCGAATTTCTCCATCATGCCGTCGTTCAGCATGGCAAGTGCCCCTGCGCCACCCTCTTCAGCCGGCTGGAAGATGACGGCCACGGACCCTTTGAAATTACGGGTCTCGGCCAGATATTGCGCCGCACCCAAAAGCATGGCCGTGTGCCCGTCATGGCCGCACGAATGGGCCTTGCCCGGAACCTTGGAAGCCCAAGGCTTGCCGCTGGTTTCGAGGATCGGCAGCGCATCCATGTCGGAGCGAAAACCGATGGTCGGGCCGTCCCCGTGCCGCCCCTTGATGATGCCCACCACGCCGGTCTTGCCAATGCCGGTTTCGACGATATCGCATCCGAAGGATTTGAGTTTCTCCGCCACGAATTTCGAGGTTTCGAAGACGTCGTAGAGCAGCTCCGGCGTCTCGTGCAGGTGGCGCCTCCAACCGGCTACTTCTTCCTGCATCTCGGCCACACGGTTCAATATCGGCATTCCCATTTTTCCTTTTTTTGTTCCCCGCCGGGTTGTCGGGAAGCATATTGCGTTTGGAATTTCTGCTTTTGCAAGTATGAATTTCGCTAGATGAGTGAAAAATAGGCCCGAAGCCAATCGGCTCAAATTTTGTTCATCAATCAGAGTTTGGGGCTTGCATTTCAAAAAAACTGACAATAGCATCACTGGGAACGGAAGAATATTCGTTAGCAAAGTCAAACACTTAAAACAAAAGACTTGCAAATGACGTTGAGGAAAAGCGTCAAACATTCAAACAGATAAAATCTTCAAAGGGGAAAATCACAATGAAGAAGCGCAGCGTTCTCTTTGCCAGCACGGTGGCGGCCTTGGCCATGGCAGGCTCTGCCGCCCATGCCGAGCGTGGCAGTGACGGCGAACTGAAAATTCTTTTCTGGCAGGCTGTATCGACACTCAACCCATATCTGTCCGCTGGCACGAAGGAAGTCTACAGCTCGTCCATGGTGATCGAGCCGCTGGCGCGCTACGACGAAAAAGGCGAGCTGGTGCCGATGCTGGTGAGCGAAATTCCGACGGTCGACAATGGCGGCATCGCGAAAGATCTGCTCAGCATGACGTGGAAACTGAAGAGCGACGTCAAATGGTCTGATGGCACGCCCTTTACCGCTGACGACGTCATCTTCACCTGGAAATATTGCATCGCACCGGACGGCGGCTGCGCGCAGGCGGCACAATATGAGGGCGTGAAGAACGTCGAGGCGGTCGACGCCCACACCATCAAGATCAGCTTCAACGAACCGAAGCCCTACCCCTATTCCGCATTTGTTGGCGCACAATCGCCTGTCATCCAGAAGAAACAGTTTGAAAAATGCGTCGGCGCTGCGGCTCCCGGCTGCACATCCGCCAATTTCGGCCCCATCGGCACCGGCCCCTTCGTGGTCAAGGATTTCAAGCCGAACGACGTCATCAGCTTCGTGGCCAACCCCAATTATCGCGATCCGGCCAAGCCCGCCTTCGCCACGGCTACCCTGAAGGGCGGCGGCGATGCAGCTTCCGCTGCACGCGCCGTTCTTGAAACCGGCGAATTCGACTACGCCTGGAACATGCAGGTGGAGCCGGAAATTCTGGCCACCATGGTAGCTGCCGGCAAGGGCAAGCTGGAAACTGCCTTCGGCACGCAGGTCGAGCGTATCAATCTCAACTGGTACAACGCCGATCCTGCGCTGGGTGACAAGCGCTCCACCAAGGAAGGCGGCCCGCATCCGGCCCTTTCCGACCCGGCCGTGCGCCGCGCGCTCTCGCTTGCCATCGACCGCGATATTATCGATGAGGCAGGTTATGGCGAGGCAGGCAAGCCGACCTGCAATATCGTGCCGGCTCCGGAAGCCGTCGCTTCGACCAAGAATGACAGCTGGTGCCTGAAACAGAATCTGGAAGGCGCAAACAAGCTGCTGGATGATGCGGGCTGGGTAAAGGGCGCCGACGGCATCCGCGCCAAGAACGGTGTGAAACTGTCCTTCCTGTACCAGACCTCCACAAACTCCGTTCGCCAGGCCACGCAGGAACTGGTGAAGGACATGTGGTCGCAGATTGGCGTTGCTTCCGAACTGCGCAATGTCAGCGCCTCCGTCTTCTTCGGCGGCGATCCGGCAAGCCCCGACACCTTCCAGAAATTTTTCGCCGATGTTGAAATGTACACCAACAATTTCGACGGAACCGACCCGGAAAAATATCTGGCGGAATGGCTATGCGACAAGATCCCGGCTCCGGCTAACGGCTGGCAGGGCCAGAACATTCCGCGTTATTGCAACCCGGAATTCGACAAGCTGGTGGGCGAACTCTCCAAGACCGCAGACCCTGCCAAGCGCGGTGAGATTTCCAAGCAGCTGAACGATATGCTGACCGAAGAAGGCGCGCATATTCCGCTCATCCATCGCGGCAGCGTCTCCTCGCATTCGTTGACACTCGAAGGCGTTCGCATGAACGCCTGGGATTCGGAACTCTGGAACGTCGCGGACTGGTCCCGCAAGAAGTAACCCGCAAATGCGCGGTCGCCCCTGACGGGGGGACCGCGCTCGTTTTGCGAGACCCTGACGGTCTGGAGACTTTCCGATGTTTACCTTTACGCTCCGGCGGCTTGCCTTTGCCGTACCGACGTTGCTCGTCATCAGCTTCGTCATCTTCGCCCTACTCGATCTGGCGCCGAATGATCCGACCGGCGACCTGCCGCTGACCATTCCGCCCGAAGTGCGCGAGCAGATCCGCGCCTCGCTCGGTCTCGACCAGCCCTTCTTCATCCGTTACATGCTGTGGCTGCAGCAGTTCTTCATCAATGAACCGCTGAACCTGTTCGAGAAGCTGACAGGCTGGCAGATCGGCGACGGCAGCCGCATGCGTGTGCTGTCCTGGGCAACGCGCAGCCCGGTGGTCGATCTTGTCATCCAGCGCATGCCGCAAACGCTTTGGGTCGTCGGCCTTGCCTATCTCTTCGGCGCGCTTCTGGCGATCCCGATCGGCGTCATTTCCGCCTACAAACAATATTCGATCTTCGATCAGATCGGCACCTTCGTCTCGATGGTGGGTTATTCGGTTCCCACCTTCTTCACCGGCGTGCTGCTGGTCGTCATCTTCAGCTCCTATCTGCAATGGTTCCCTTCCGTCTACGACACCAATCTGCAGGTGACTGACTGGGGAAGCCTCGTGGCACAGATCAAACAGATGTTCATGCCGGTTCTGGTGCTGACCCTCTACAACGTCTCGCAGATCAGCCGTTTCGTGCGCGCCTCCATGCTGGACAATCTCCATCAGGACTATGTACGCACCGCGCGTGCCAAGGGCGTGAAGGAAAAATCCGTTCTGCTCGTTCACGTCCTGCGCAACAGCCTTATACCCGTCGTCACCGTCATCGCACTCGGCGTGCCGACGATCTTTTCCGGCGCCATCATTACCGAACAGATTTTCCGTGTGAACGGGCTTGGCCAATTGCTGATCACCGCCGTTCAGGGTGCGGATATTCCGCTGGTGCAGACGCTGACCTTCATTTTCGCGGTGCTTATCGTGCTCTTCAACCTGATTGCCGACGTGCTTTACGGCATTCTCGACCCGAGGATCCGCTATGACTGACGCCACCCTCGCAGCACCAGCCGTTGCCGCCACGCCTGTGCAATCGGCACTTGCCGATATCTGGAAACAGTTCCGGGTCCACAAGGGCGGCGTGGCAGGCCTGTTCGTTTTCATCTTTATTTTGCTTGCGGTCTATGTCGGGCCCTATATCCACACTGTCGCGCCCAATGCCATCAATGTGAAGGAACGCAACCAGTGGCCGTCGCTGGCGCATCCCTTCGGCACCGACAATCTGGGCAAGGACATGCTGGCGCAGGTGCTGGCGGGCGGGCGCATCTCGCTTGCCGTCGGCATCACCGCCATGCTGCTGGCGCTGTTTCTCGGCACGCTGGTGGGGGTGCTGTCAGGCTATTTCCGAAGGCTTGACGGGCCGCTGATGCGGCTGACGGACCTGTTCCTGGCCCTGCCGCTGCTGCCGCTGCTGCTCGTCATTCTCATGCTGTTCCGTGATACGCTGCGTGCCGCCTTCGGGCCGGAAACCGGTATCTTCATCCTCATCGTCTTCGTGATCGGGGTAACCAGCTGGATGCATACCGCACGCATCGTGCGCGGCGACGTGCTGACGATCAAAAGCCAGGAGTTTATCATGGCGGCGAAATCGAGCGGCATGCGCGAATACCGCATTATCCTGCGCCATATCCTGCCGAATGTGTTGAGTTCGATCATGGTCTCAGCCACGCTCGGCATCGCCTCGGCCATCATCACGGAATCGGCGCTGTCCTTCCTCGGCCTCGGTTTTCCGTCCGACTTTCCGACCTGGGGACGACTGTTGTTCGATGGCGCCAACTTCCTGCAGCTGACGCCCTCGCGCGTGCTGTGGCCTGGACTGGCAATCTCGCTGACGGTTCTGAGCGTCAACTATATCGGCGATGCCGTGCGCGATGCGCTTGATCCAAGGGCGCTTAAGAGCTGAGGCGAAGGGCGCGGTGGCTGCGCCCTTCCCTTTACCTCAGTGATAATTCATCTTTTCCGCGTCGAGAATGCTGTCTGCATCCAGCGCAGCAATCGGAATGTCGCTGCGCGCCGGAATATCGCCGGAAAGCTGCAAGGCCAGATAACGCCCGCAGCAGACTCGTAGAAACGAGGTGAAGTTGCCGAGATCATGCCCGGCATCGATCGATTCATTATAAAGCTTGGCAATGAGCTGCGCGCTGTTCATGCCATCGCGGCGTGAAATCTCGTCCAGAGTCGTCCAGAAGAAGTTTTCAAGTCTGACACTGGTGACCATGCCATCGATCCGCAAAGACCGGGTATGGCTTTCCCAAAGCGTCGGGTCTGCCTTGATGAAAAGCTTGCACATTGTGTCCTCCCTCAGCAAGCTGCAGAAGATAGACGGGAAACGGGACCGGCAAAAGCCCCATTCCGCCGGCCTTATCTGCCGAGCACCGCCATGAATTGCGAAAGCCATGCCGGATGCGCCGGCCATGCGGGCGCCGTCACCAGCTTGCCGTCGGTAACCGCCGCATCGATGGCGATATCGGCATAGGTACCGCCCGCCAGTTCCACCTCGGGGCGGCAGGCCGGATAGGCCGAGCAGGTGCGGCCCTTGAGGACACCCGCAGCCGCCAGCAATTGGGCACCGTGGCAGACGGCCGCGACCGGCTTGTCAGCCTCGAAGAAATGCTTCACGGCGGCAAGCACATCCGCATTCAGCCGCAGATATTCCGGCGCGCGACCACCCGGAATGACCAGCGCGTCGTAATCCGCGACCTTGATATCGGCAAAAGTTGCGTTGAGCGCGAAATTATGGCCGCGTTTTTCTGAATAGGTCTGGTCGCCCTCGAAATCATGGATCGCGGTCGCGATCGTCTGGCCAGCCTTCTTGCCGGGGCAGACGGCATGCACCGTGTGACCAACCGCAAGCAGCGTCTGGAACGGCACCATGGTCTCGTAGTCCTCGGCGAAATCGCCGGTGATCATCAAAATCTTCTTCGGCATGCTTGCTCCTCCCGTTTTGAATGCCCGGGGCACCGTAACAGGAGGGGTGGAGAAGCGGGTATTATGGCTATACTACAGGGCCGATAAAGACGCGATCAGCGCGCTTTGGGCGGCTCCGGCCAGCGCCGAACACCGCCGCCCCAATCCTCGAAGGCCTTGGAAAGCTTGAGCACGAGCAGATCCGCGTAACGCGGGCCGACGATCTGCAAGCCGATCGGCATCCCGGATTTCGAGAAACCGCAATTGATCGAGGATGCTGGCTGTTCCGACATATTCCAAGGGACGGTGAAGGCGATATGTTCGAAGGGTCGCTCGGGGTCGTTGGTGGGCGAGGCCCAGTCGGCCGGATAGGAGACGATGGGATTGACGGGTGAAATCACCACATCAACCGACTGCATCAACCGCCCGCAGGCTTTGCGCATTTCCATGGTCTGGTTGAAACCGAAAACGGCCCGCGCGCCGGAAACATCAGCGCCCTTCTGCGCCCATTCGTGAATATAGGGAAGGATCGCCGCGCGTCGTTCGTCACTCAGCGCCGCCATATCGCCCCAGAATTTCGCCCGCCAGAAATCATCCAGCCCATCAAGCATGTCCCGAGACAGCACCGGCTCGACCGGGACCACGATGGCACCTGCATCCTCGAACAGCTTTGCGGACGCCACAACAGCATCCCGCACCTCATCGTCCAGGGCCAAGCCGCAGCCGGCATCCAGCATCAGGCCGATCCTCAGGCCCTTTACGTCGATATCGAGGTCCATCCAGTTGATATTGTTGGGCGGCAGCGCGGTGCCGTCGCGCCAGTCCGGGCGGGAAAGCGTGGCCATGGCATAGGCGGCGTCGACGACGGTGCGGGTCATCGGTCCGGCGCAGCGGCCGGTATAATAGGGATCGACGGGTATGCGGCCCTGGCTGGGCTTGAAGCCGAACAGCCCCGTCCACCCCGCCGGTAGCCGCACCGAGCCGCCAATATCCGTGCCGATATGCAGGGTGCCGTAACCCGCAGCACCGGCAGAAGCCGCGCCGGCACTGGAGCCGCCGGGGTTCTGTGTCGGGTCCCACGGGTTGCGGCTGAGCTTGTGAAAACTGGAAAGGCCCGATGACAACATGCCGTAATCCGGGCAGGTGGTTTTGGCGTAAATGATGGCGCCGTCCTCGCGGCAGCGGGCCGCAACCGGCGCGTCTTCCAGGGCCGGCACCAGTTCCACCGCTTTGGTGCCAAGCGGAACCGGCTGGCCTTTAGTGGCGATCAATTCCTTCAGCGACACCGGAATCCCATCGAGGGGCCCGAGCGTTTCACCTTTTTGCCAGCGCGTCGTTGAGGCCAGCGCCTGCTTGCGGGCATCCTCGGGATCATAGGCGTAAAGCGCGTTCACCGTGGGCTCGAATGCGTCGATACGGGCCTCTACCGCCTGCCAATATTCCGATGGCGACAGCTTCTTTTGCCCGTAAAGCGCCAGGATTTCGAGCGTGTTGAGGTGTATGAGATCGGTCATAAGCTTCGTCTCGTCAGAAAACAGATAATATGGGCGATATCGGCTTGAAGCGGTCAGCTGGTATCGCGTGGGTCCAGCAGGTCGCGCAGGCCATCGCCAAGCAGATTGAGGCCGAAGACCGCGAGCGCAATGGCAAGGCCGGGCGTGATGGCAAGCCAGGGTGCAGCACCTAGATAGGTCTGCGCATCGGCCAGCATCCGCCCCCAGGTGGCAGCCGGCGGCGGCATGCCGAGACCGAGGAATGAGAGTCCCGCTTCGGTAAGGATGGCAAGGCCGAGCTGGATGGTCACCTGCACGATGATCTGGTTGGAAATATTCGGCACGATATGAAACAGCGTGATCTTGGCGCGGTTCTGGCCGATGCTGGTGGCGGCGGTGACATATTCCCGCGACCATATCTGCAAGGCCGCACCCAGCGTCAGCCGCGCAAAGACCGGCACCATGAAGGTGGCAATGGCGATGATGGCGGTGAACCGCCCCGTACCGATGAACGCGCCGAGCATCATGGCCGACAAAATCGGCGGTACGGCGAAGATGATATCGCAGGCGCGCATCACCAGGGTTTCGGTGAAACCGCGCAGTGCCGCGACCGATACGCCAAGCGCCGTGCCAATGAGCGCGCCGATGGCAACGGCGGCGATGGAGGTGGAGAGCGAATTCCATGCCCCCGCCATCAGCATGGACAGCACATCGCGGCCAAAATGGTCGGTGCCAAGCCCGCCATAGGCAAAGGGCGATTTCAGCTTCTGGGCAATCTGTATCTTCGTCGGAGAAACCGGCGTCCAGACCAGCGAAAGCAGGGCAACCGCGACAAGAAAGAGAGTGACAGCGATGCCAAGGACGAAAGCGGGGCGGCGGCGGATCAGTCGCATCATCGTGCACCTGCCCGCAGTCTTGGATCGATAAAGAGATAGGCGATATCGACCAGAAAATTCATGACGATGACAAGCGCCGAGAAGAACAGCACGACGGACTGCATGACGACGATATCCCGCTGGGTCAACGCCTGATAGGCAAGCCGCCCGAGGCCCGGCAGGTTGAAGACATTCTCCACCAGCACTGCCCCGGCAATCAGGAAGGTGAATTGCAGGCCGATCATGGTGACAACGGGGATCATGGCGTTCGGCACCGCATGTCGCCACAGCGCTACCCGCTCGCTCAGCCCCTTGGCGCGGGCGGTGCGCACGAAATCCTCGTTCATTACCTCAAGTACTGCCGAGCGGCAGACGCGGGTGAGGACGCCTGCCTGCGACAGCGCAAGCGCGATGGCTGGAAGCACAAGCGCGATAAATCCGGCAGAAAAACTCGGACGCCAGCCGGGAAAACCGCCTGATGGCATCCAGCCGAGCGTGGTGGAAAAGACGATGATGAGCAGCAGCCCGACCCAGAAACCGGGAACGGCAATGCCGACATGGGAAAACAGCCCGGCTGCGAAATCCACCGGCCCGTTTCGGCTTCTCGCTGCCGCGACGCCGAGCGGAATGGCGATGGCGACCGACAGGCAGACCGCGAGCAGCGCAAGCGGCAGGGTGACGGCAAGCCGCTCGACAATAAGCCCCGCTACCGGCACGCCGTAGGTATAGGATTGTCCGAGATCACCCCGGAATACGCCTGCAAGCCAGTGGATGTAACGCAATGGCAAGGGCTGATCGAGACCCATCTGCTTTTGCAGCGCGAGAAGCGTATCCGGGCTCGCCGACGTGCCGAGCATGATGGCCGCCGGATCACCCGGCAACAGCCCCATGATGATGTAGATGATGAGCGACACCGCAAACAACGTGACGATGAGGCTTGCAAGGCGCCGGACGAGAACGGCTAACATCTGGCATTCTTTCCTTGCGTTGTTTCGTTTCGGGATGTGGCGGATGGATTTATTGTCATCCCCGCACACTCTTCCCTCACCCCTGTGCTTGTCACAGGGATCCAGCCGAAGCGTGCCTGCACGGCGGAAAGATTCCTTTCAGCCCAACGACTTGGGCTGGCTGGATTTCTGTGACAGGCACAGGAATGAGGTGGTGGGTAGGAATGCGCCTCACCGTTCACAACAAACGTCACTCTTCCCAATGCACATCCGTCAGCACATTGGACGGAATGGGTTCGTTTTCCCACAACCCCTTCAACTTCTTGTCCCAGACGCCGAGTTTCGGCATCACGAACAAGAACAGCGCCGGCACATCTTCGGCGAGGATTTTCTGGGCTTCGCCGTAAAGCTTTTCCTGCTCGGCCGCATCCGCCGTTTTTTCAACATTGGCGATGACCTCGTTGAAGGCAGGGTTCTTATAGTTGAAATAATAGGGATCACGGGAGTAGATATCGATATCCATCGGCTCAGCGTGGGCGACGATGGTCATGTCGTAATCCGCGCCCTTCAAAACATCCGCCACCCATTTTGCCGGAAATTCCGTGGTCTCGATGGTCATGGTGACACCGATTTCGGCCAACATCGCCTGGAGGATTTGCGAGGTCCGCTGGGCATAGGCCATTTGCGGGGCCTTGATCGTGAAGCTGAAACCGTCGGGGTAACCCGCTTCGGCAAGAAGCGCCTTTGCCTTGTCTATATCGTAAGAATGAACACCGGTCGTATCGATGTAACCGCGATCGTTCGGCGTGTAGTGGCTGCCGATGGCCGTGCCGTAACCCGACCATGCGCCTTCAATCACCGTGCCGCGGTCCACCGCCATCATCAGCGCCTGGCGCACGCGCTTGTCGTTGAAGGGTTTGCGGGCATTGTTCATGCCAGCCACGACCTTGAGTTCCGTATTGCCGACGAAGGTACCGAGACGCGCATCGCCGTCGAAGGACGTCATCAGTTCCGGCGCGCCGAATTCCGGGAAGGCATCGATATCGCCGGATTTCAGTGCCGCTGCCTGCGCCTGCGGATCGGAAACGAAGCGGAAGGTGGCCTTTTCAAGCTTCACCGCCACCGCCTTGTCCCAATAGGCCGCGTTCTTCTCCAATTCCACCTTGTCGCCCTTGGCCCAGTTCACGAACTTGAACGGGCCGGTGCCGATGGGCGTGGTACGGTTATTGTCAGCGCTCTTCGGCGCAACCATGACGGAGGCCGGCCAGCCGAGCCAGTAGATCAGGCTGCCCGCCGGCTGCTTCAGCTTCAGTACCAGCGTCGCGGCATCCGGCGTTTCTATGCTCTCGATGGCGGTGAAGAAGCGTTTTTGTGGGTTTACCGACGTTTCACCGCGCGCCCGGTCGAGCGAAAATTTCGCAACAGAGGAATCGAAGGCCTCGCCGTCGTGGAAGGTAACACCCTGGCGCAGCTTGAACGTATAGGTCTTGCCATCGGCTGAAATTTCCCAGCTTTCGGCAAGCTGCGGTTTCACCTTGCCGTCATGGTCGATGGTGACGAGACCTTCGAATATGTTCTGCCAGCTGACCTGACCGATGGCGACGGGTGCCGCAATTGTCGGGTCGAGACCAGTCGGCTCCACTGTCATGCCCAGCGTCAAGGCGGTCTTCGGCGCGGCCGCGGCGTCCGTCATAGAAAGCGGCATCCAGAGCGCCGTCCCCAGTGCAAGCGCAAGCGCGGCGCGCCGCGTAACTTTCAGCGGCTGCGAAAAATAAGTGCGTGGCATCATTTTCCCCTGTCTGGCGGCCGAGGCATTTTTGCCTTTCGAAGACCACCCGTTGCAAAAAGAGTGTCATGTTGCAGGCGCACACACAATCGTGATTTTTGTGTGCTCCGTGTAGCTGAAATGGCTACACGGAAATACGGATGGAAATCAACCGGGATGGACAATTCTCCAGGCTGACGAATTCCCCTACCCCGCTGTCGCCTCGCGCATGAAACGCTCGATGAAATCGGCAAGCTTAGAGGCGGCGAAGGATAGTTGACGGTCGGGCGCCACGCAGAGATCGATCTGGGTGTGGATGCCCTTCTTGCCGGAAAGCGGAACAGCAACCATCTGGCCGCTGCGAATTTCACGCGCCACCGACAAGGCCGGCAACAGCGTGGCCGCGGCATGGCCCAGAACCAGTTCCTTCAGCATTTCCAGCGAACTGGTGATAAAGACGGGATCAAGCTCGATACCGGCATCGGCAAACAGTGTATCGAAGGCCTGACGCGCCGCGAAACTCTTGTCCGGCAGGGCAAGCGGCAGGCCGGCCAGTTCTTTCAGCGAGACTTCCGCCTGCGCGGCAAGCGCATGGCCGGTCGGAAAGATAGCATCGTAACTGATACGGGTGCGCGAGCGCACTTTCACGCCGGAGACCTTGGGCGCAAAAAGGCTGACGACCAGATCCGCTTCGGCTGCACCCAGTGCTTCCATCGCCTGGCGCGCGCTGGTGATGTGCACCTCGAAGCGCAACTGCGGATATTTGAGGCTGAACTGCGCCAGCACCGGCGCCAGAAGGTTCGCAACCGTCGCGCCATTGGCATAAACGGTGACCCGGCCGCGCTGAAGCCCCTTCAGGTCATCGATCAGCTGGTGCACATGGTCGAGTTCGCGCAGCGTCTTGCCGGCGCGGGCAGCCAGCAATTCCCCCGCCGCCGTCAGCTTCACGCCCCGGCTGGAACGCTCCACCAAAGGCGAGCCAAAATAATATTCGAGGTTCTCGATCTGGCGGCTGACTGCCGTCGGCGCGACATTCAGATTTTCGGCAGCGGCGCGCATGGAATTGGTGCGGACAAGTTCGTCGAAATACATCAATGCGCGCAATTGCATGGTCGGGATACCCTGTTTTGGCCGACACTGTCCGTCATGCCGGGCTTGACCCGACTATAGCGGCAGCTCAAGCGCGCTTGAAGCCCTCGCTCGCCACCAGCAGCTGCCTGGTATAATCCGCAGTAAACTCGCGGCTTTCCAGCGCTTCCGCCTCCAGCATTTCCACCACCTTGCCGCTTTTCATTACCGCAAGGCGATCGCACATGTGGCTGATGACGCCGAGATCGTGGCTGACCATAACGAAGGTGAGGTTGCGGTCCTTGCGGGCCTGTTCCAGCAGATTGAGGATTTCCGCCTGAATGGACGCGTCGAGCGCCGAGGTCGGCTCATCCAGTAGCAGAATCTTCGGCTCGACGATCAGCGCGCGGGCAATGGCAATACGCTGCCGCTGACCGCCGGAAAGCTGGTGCGAATAGCGGAAGCGGAAACCGGTGCCGAGACCCACCTCATCAAGCGCACGCGCGATGCGTTGCTCGCGATTGTCGAGACCGTGGATGACGAGTGGTTCTAGCAGCAGCGCATCCACTGTCTGGCGAGGGTGCAGGGAACCGTAAGGGTCCTGAAACACCATCTGCACATCGCTATAAAAGCTCTTGTCGCGGTGCTTGCCCGAATAGGAGCGACCGGCCACCATCAACGAGCCTTCGTCGAAATGGTTG
This sequence comes from Agrobacterium sp. MCAB5, assembly GCF_052114365.1. NCBI lineage: Bacteria > Pseudomonadati > Pseudomonadota > Alphaproteobacteria > Hyphomicrobiales > Rhizobiaceae > Agrobacterium > Agrobacterium sp. MCAB5. The sequence continues at coordinate 190,749 of NZ_JBFREP010000012.1, read as the reverse complement.
AGGCCGGCAATTGCCCGAAGCAGCGTCGACTTGCCGGAACCGGACTCGCCGACGATACCGAAGGACTCACCCTCGGCCACATCGATGCTGACGCTGTCGAGCGCGATATATCCGTCGAAATCGACCACCATGTCTTTGATAGAAAGAACCGTGCTCATGCGCGCCACTCCGCCTTGCGTTCCAGAACCGGCAGCGGATGCCGGTGGCCGCCAATTTCCGGCAGGCAGTTCAAAAGACCCTGCGTATAGGGATGCTTCGCCTCTTTAAGATTGGCAGAAGAGAGCTCCTCAACGACCTTGCCCGCATACATGACCAGAACGCGGTCGCAGAAAGACGACACCAGCCGCAGATCGTGGCTGACGAAAATCAGCCCCATGCCGCGGTCGCGAACCAGCTTGTCGAGAATATCGAGCACTTCGAGCTGGACCGTCACGTCGAGCGCGGAAGTCGGCTCATCGGCGATCAGAAGTTCCGGGCCGCAGACCAGCATCATGGCAATCATGACGCGTTGGCCCATTCCGCCGGAAACCTCGTGCGGGTAAAGATCGAACACGCGCTCGGGATCGCGGATCTGCACCGCCTCCAGCATGGCGAGCGTGCGTTGGCGCGCCTCGCCGGAACCGATGCTTTCATGGGTACGCAGCGTTTCCATGATCTGGCGGCCGATGGGCATGACCGGGTTCAACGAATATTTCGGGTCCTGCAGGATCATGGCCAGGCGCTTGCCGCGCATGAGCCGCCGTTCCTTTGCCGAAGCACTGAGAAGATCGACATCGCCGAAGCGCAACACATCGGCCTCGATGCGAGCGCTTTTCGGCGTCAGGCCCATGATGGCGCGGCCGGTCTGCGATTTGCCGGAGCCGGACTCGCCGACGATGCCTAGGCGTTCGCGTCCTAGCGTGAACGAGACGCCACGCACCGCCTCCACCAGCCCGGTGCGGGTGGGAAAGGAAACGCGCAGGTTCTCGACGGTCAGAAGCGGCGCGCTCATTGGTTCGCCTCCTTGGGGTCCAGCGCATCGCGCAGGCCATCGCCCAGAAGGTTGAAACCGAGGCTGACGATCAGGATCGCAATGCCCGGCATGGCGGCAACCCACCATTGGTCGAGAATGAAACGGCGTCCGGAAGCAATCATCGCGCCCCACTCCGGCAGCGGCGGCTGTGCACCGAGGCCAAGGAAGCCGAGACCGGCTGCTGTGAGGATGATGCCCGCCATATCGAGCGTGACACGCACGATGAGCGACGACATGCAAAGTGGCATGACGTGTTTCAGAACGATGCGAAACGGCGACGCGCCCATGAGCTTGACCGCCGCGATGAAATCGGAATTGCGGAAGGTCATGGTTTCGGCGCGCGCGATGCGCGCATAGGGCGGCCATGAGGTGACCGCGATGGCGAGCACCGCGTTTTCAATGCCCGGCCCAAGTGCGGCCACCAGCGCAAGCGCCAGAACCAGCTTCGGAAAGGCCAGAAAAATATCGGTGATGCGCATCAGAACGGCATCCACCCAGCCGCCGGCATAACCCGAGACGGTGCCGACGATGAGTCCGATGGGTGCGGCGATGATGGCCACCAGCAGCACGACGAACAGGGTCAGCCGCGAACCGTGGATGAGGCGCGAGAGAATATCACGCCCCTGATCGTCAGTGCCGAGCAGGTAACCTTCTGTCCCCGGAGGCAGAAGTCGGGCATTGCGCAGATCGCCCTGCACCGGATCGTGTGGTGCAAGCACATTGGCGAACAGTGCGACAAGCAGCAGCGCAATGATGATGCCGAGGCCAAGCAGCGCCAGCCGGTTTTCCGAAAAGCGCCGCCAGATGACATAGGCACGGCCTAGCCGTGCCTGCCTGCGCGAGGCAGGCCGGTCGGAGAGCAGCCATTCGCGGCTGTAGGGTTTGAGTGTATCGGTCGAAATCGTCATCGGCTGCGCGTCCTTGGGTCGAGCGTCCGGTAAAGCAGATCGGAGAAGAGATTGATGCCGACGAAGATGGCGCCGATCACGATCGTGCCGCCAAGAACGGCATTCATATCCGCATTCTGCAGGGAATTGGTGATGTAGAGGCCGAGCCCCGGCCACGCGAAGATGGTTTCGGTCAGCACCGAACCTTCCAGCAGACCGGCGTAAGATAGCGCAATCACGGTCACCAGCGGCACGGCGGCGTTGCGCAGCGCGTGAAACCAGATGATGCGCGTTTCCGAAAGCCCCTTGGCGCGCGCCGCAACGATATATTCCTGGGCGAGCTCATTCAGCATGAACGAACGCGTCATGCGGCTGATATAGGCCAGCGAAAAATAGCCGAGCAGCGAGGCGGGCAGGATGATGTGGCGGAACAGATCCCACAATACGTCCCATTGCCGTTGCCAGATCGCGTCGATCAGGAAGAAACCCGTGACCGGCGTAAAGGTGAATTCGTAGACGATATCCATCCGGCCGGGATAGGCGACCCATTGCAACCGGGCGTAAAACACCAGGAGCGCCAGGAGGCCAAGCCAGAAAATCGGCACGGAATAGCCGATAAGGCCGATGACGCGCACGACCTGGTCGGCAAAGCTGCCGCGCTTGACCGCGGCAAGCACGCCGAGCGGAATGCCAAAAACGGCGCCGATGATGGTGCCGAGCGTGGCAAGCTCTATGGTTGCCGGGAAAACCCGCTTGATATCCTCCATCACCGGGTTGGTGGTGAGGACTGAGATGCCGAAATCACCCGACAGCGCCTGCTTCAGATAGATGAAGAACTGCTGCCAGAGCGGCAGGTTGAGGCCGAGCTGCTCACGCACGCGCTCGACCACATGCGCAGGCGCGCGGTCGCCGACAATTGCTAGCGCGGGATCGATCGGCACAACGCGGCCAATGAAAAATGTGACCGCCATCAACCCCAGAAAGGTGGTGATGACGGTGACGGCGAAGCCGAGAATGGCCTTCGCGCGGGCGTTGGCACGGCGTTTGCCCTGCCTCGCCCGGCTGTTTGCTTCAACGATGCTCAATAGACCGATCCTTCCGGATCATTCCTTGGAGATCGTATAGACATAGTTGGTGTCGAAGCTCGGGCCGAGCTTCAGGCCCTTGAGCTTCGCGGAGTATCCCGCCACTTCCGTCTGCTGGAAGATGATGACGAACGGGCCTTTTTCGAGAACTTCCTTCTGGAGGTTCTGATAGATGGCGGCGCGCTTGGCATTATCCTTTTCCAGAAGTGCCGACTGCGTTTCCTTCGTCAACTCCGGAACGTCCCAGGCGTTACGCCAGGCAAGCGTCTTGTTCTTGCCTTCTTCGGAGTTGTCGTAGTTGATCGTGAAGGTCTCGGCATTCGAGTTCGGGTCGAAATAGTCCGAACCCCACTGGCCGATGTAGATATCGTGCGTGCGGGCGCGATACTTGGTAAGCGTCTGCTTGCCGTCGCCGGGAATGATTTCCAGCTTGATGCCAGCCTGCGCCAGCGTCTGCTGTACGCTTTCGGCAATGCCGGTCACCGGCTGCGTGTTGCGCACATCCATGGTCACGGTGAAGCCGTCCTTCAGACCAGCCTTCGCCAGCAGTTCCTTGGCCTTGGCGACGTCGAGCTTGTATGGGTTCTCGTCAAGCGCGCCGAGCTGGCCCTTTGGCAGGAAGGTCTGGTGGATTTCGCCGATGCCCTTGATGATCGTCGCGCCGATCGCGTCGTAGTCGACGAGATATTTAAAGGCCTCGACGACCTCAGGCTTCTTCAGGTTCTCGTTCTTCTGGTTGAGGCTGAAGTAATAAACGGTGCCCTTGGGCGCGGAGGTGACGGCAAGGCCTTCCTTCTTGGAAACGGCTTCCATATCACCCGGCTCGAGGTTGCGGGCAACGTCGATATCACCGTTTTCAAGCGCCAGGCGCTGGCCGGAGCTTTCCTTCATGTGACGATAGACCACGCGCTTCAACTTCGGCTTCTCACCGTAATAGTTGGGGTTGGCCTCCAGAATGACGGCTTCGTTGGCCTTCCAGCCAAGGATCTTGTAGGGGCCGGAACCGGCATAACCTGTTTTCAGGAACGCATTGCCGAAATCGGTGTCGTATTTGTAATCGGCGCTCGGCGTGACGGGCTTGGCCTTTTCGGTTACCAGCTTCTTGTCGACAACTGCGGCAACGGTCGCGGTCAGAACGTTCAGCACGAAGCTTGGTGCGTAGGGCTTGTCGACCGTCAGTACGAAGGTGTTGGCATCCGTCGCTTTCGCCTTCTCAGTGACGTTGTCGCCCTTGAGACCGAACTGCGTCAGAAGGAATGCTGGCGACTTGTCGAGCTTGATGGCACGTTCAAAGGAAAAGGCAACATCATCTGCCGTCACCGGATTGCCGGAGGCGAATTTCAGGCCGGTCTTCAGCTTGAAGGTATAGGTGAGACCGTCTTCAGAGGTCGTCCAGCTCTCGGCCAGATCGCCGATCACCTTGGAGGTGTCGTTGAGATCGATGGAAACCAGCTTGCTGTAGGTGTTGCCAGTAACTTCAGCTGCCGACAGCTCGAATGCCTCACCCGGATCGAGCGTGATGATGTCGTCGATGGCGAAACCTTCAACCAGCGTATCGGCCGGCGTGGCGGCAAAAGCGTGCGGCGCAGACAGCATCATCAGCGACAGAGCAGCGCTGGTGCTGAGGATACGCATGGACTTGTTGAGCGATTTGATCATAGGATCTCCCCTTTTGTTATGAGATTGATTTAGTTCGCTTTTATTTGCCTTCAGGCCGGCTCGTGCCAGGCCTGGGATAGGACGCGCAGCCAGTTTTCCCGGCATATTTTAGCAAGTTCTCCATCACCGTAGCCCGCCGATTTCAGCGCCGCAACCAGATTGTGGTTGCCGCTGGCATCGGCAACGCCAACGGGTACCGTCGCGCCGTCGAAATCCGATCCGAGCGCCACGCAATCGACGCCCATACGCTCCACCATGTAGTCGATGTGGCGCACCATGTCGGAAAGCGGCGTGTCGGCAATGTCGCGCGCATCCGCCCGCAACATGGTGACCGCGTAGTTGAGGCCCACCAGACCGCCGCTCTCCTTGATGGCATCCATCTGCCGGTCAGTAAGATTGCGGGCGACGGGGGTGAGCGCATGTGCGTTGGAATGGCTGGCGATCAAAGGCTGGTTCGTGGTCTTCGCCACATCCCAGAAGCCCTTTTCGGTGATGTGGGCGAGATCGATGAGAATGCCGAGCCGGTTGCACTCCTTGACCAGCGCAAAACCGGCATCGGTAAGGCCGGGCGCGGTATCGGGCGACATTGGATAGGAGAAGGGAACGCCGTGACCGAAAATATTGTGCCGGCTCCAGACCGGACCGAGCGAGCGCAGGCCGGCGGCATAAAAAACCTCAAGCGCATCGAGATCGGCACCGATCGCCTCACAGCCTTCCATGTGCAGCACGGCCGCGAAAATATCCTCGGCAAAGGCCTTGCGGATATCGGCCGTCGAGCGGCAAAGGCGCCAGGCGCCGGCACGGTCAAGCCTGAGCGCGATCGCAGCCTTTTCCATCGCAATATCGAGCGAGGGCTGGCGTTCGAGCGGCGCCGCAAGCGGTGTATCGTAATGACCCTGCGCGTCCGGCTCCTGCAGGACCAGATCGCCGGAAGGAATGTAGATGGCGCAGATGCCGCCGCCGAGACCGCCTGCACGTGCACGCGGACCGTCGATATGGCCTTCGCGGGTGCCGTTCTTGAATTCAGCCACCGGATCGCCACCGGCCTTGCTGTTGCGCCACAACCGAAGCAGCACATCATTATGACCGTCGAACACTGCATGCATGTCAAGAAATTCCAGTAAGCGGCAAAACCAAAGGGGGCGGGCAGACGCCGGAATAACACCGCGCGAGAGCAAACCGGCGCATTTTTCGCCGACTGCTATAGTCTGTCAGAAACGATCTTAGGACGATCTCTCACGGCTCCGCAAGACGCAAATTAGGCAACGATGAAATTATCACCACTTGCCTTTTGCCGGGAATTGCGCAACGTCAAGCCTGCCAGCCGCCTTCGGCTTTTTTCAGCAGCGGCGTCGCGAAAACACCCCTCACCCGCTCCGGCCATTCCGGCCCGAAAGCAGCGATTTTTTGCACCCAGCGATCCGATTGCAGCATGGCAGCGCCGATTGCCACCGGCTTGATGCCGGATGAGGCGAGAAGCGAAAGACCTGAAATGATTGAGCTGCCGCTGGAGATGACATCGTCCACCAGCGCCACCCGCCTGCCCTCGATGAGGGGCAACATGCGCGGATCGATGTAAAGCCGTTTTTCCTGCTTGGTGGTGATGGAGGACATCGGCACCGACAGTTCCTCCAGATACCAGAATTTGCGCGAAGTGCCGAGCGGCACATATCGCGAATGGCCGAGGTGACGGGCAACGGCTGCGGCAAGCGTCAGCCCCAGAGTCGGCAGGCCGATCACGACATCTGGCTTGAGGGGGCGAAGCTTTTCCGCCAGGTCGGCGGCCAGCACTTCCAGCACGTCAAAAGAGGCCTGATTGACGATGAGCGAGGCGAGCGCATGTTCGCCATCCGCCAAGGACCGGATCGGCAGGCAGATCTGCCGCCCGTCATCCAGCTCCGCCGGAAAGAAAGCCGAATGCGGGCCTGTCGTATCGAACGAACGGGGCGGAAGAACATCCTGCCAGAACTCATGCGGCGCGGCGGGGGATGATGCGGCGGGCGATGCGGATTGCGGCATCGGTTTTCCTTTCAGAAGCGGGACGGCAAAAGCGGAAGCGATTTTCATCCGCGCCATCCCCGTTCGGCATATCAGGCATTTCGACAACCGCAGGCATGCGGCGGGTTCATTTCATTGGGTTTTTCAGCTAGAAGGAAACAAAGCAACAGGCATTCGGACAAGCCCACCTATGGCGTGGGTTTTCCCCATATTCAAGGACAAGCTACCCATGAGACTGCTGGACCGCATCGGCGAGGACCTGCCATTCCTGACGGAGCTTCGCCACGATCTCCACGCCCATCCGGAACTGGGCTTTGAAGAGGAGAGAACCAGCGCCATCGTCGCCGATCTTCTCGAAAGGGCGGGAGTGAAGGTGCATCGCGGCCTTGGCGGTACCGGCGTGGTCGGCACGCTGCAGGTGGGCAACGGCACCCGCAGTATCGGTCTTCGCGCCGACATGGATGCGCTGGCCATGCCGGAAATTCCCGACCGGCCCTATAAATCGAAGTTCCCCGGCAAGATGCATGCCTGCGGCCATGACGGCCACACCGCCATGCTGCTGGGCGCTGCGCGTTATCTCGCCAGTACCCGCGATTTTTCCGGCACCGTCCATTTCATCTTCCAGCCGGCCGAAGAAGGCCGTGGCGGCGCGAAAAAAATGGTTGAGGACGGGCTTTTCGACCTGTTTCCCTGCGATGCAGTTTATGGCCTGCACAACATGCCGGGGCTTGGCATTGACGAAATGGCCGTGGTGGAAGGACCGCAGCTTGCCTCTTCCGATAGCTGGCGCGTCACCTTCAGGGGCATCGGCACCCACGGCGCCAAGCCGCATCTCGGCCGCGATCCGGTAACGGCGGCGGGCACCTTCCTCGCTTCGCTGCAAAGCATCGTCGGCCGCGTCGTCGATCCGCTGCAACCTGCCGTCGTCAGCGCCTGCTCGGTGCAGGCGGGTGACCCCAAGGCGCTCAACGTCATTCCCGATCTCGTCGAAATCGGCGGCACCGCACGCGCCTACGCGCCTGAGGTGCGCAGCCAGCTTGAAACGGAAATCGGCAGGCTCGCCAAGGGTACGGCGGCGATGTTCGGCATCGAGGCAAGCTATGAATTCATCCGCCGCATTCCGCCCGTCATCAACGATGCCGATGCGACGAAACGGGCGCTGCGAGCCGCCAAGACCGTCTTCGGCAACAAATCCCGCACCGCCTTCCCGCCCTCGACCGCCGGCGACGACTTCGCCTTTTTCGCGGGCGAAGCCCCCGGCTGCTACGTCTGGCTCGGCAACGGCCCCGCGGTGGATGGCGCGCTGCACCACAACACCTCCTACGACTTCAACGACGCGGCAATCGTTCCCGGCGTCGCTTTCTGGGCAACACTGGTGGAGCAGGAACTGGCGGCGGAGTAAGGCCGAAAGCCACTTTTTGCATTCCCAAATCTGAAAAGCCGGGCAGCGGCAGACGCGCTGCCCGGCTTTCTCGCTCAGATATTCCGGCGGTTCAACAAATATAGCGCCGTCAGGACAAGGCAGGCCATGATCGATGAATAGGCGATCACCGGCCATGCCGCATCACCCGGCAGAATGACGACAGCCAAGGTGCCCGCTATTCCCACAAACAGACTTTGAATGCAGAAATAGAAGGCGACGGCTGTTCCAGCCATGTGCCCGAACTCCTCCAGCGCGCCATTGGCGGTGACTGAAACCGTAAAAACGATTCCGACCGCCATGACCCACATCGGTACGATAAACGTCAAAAATGACGGAACCGCCCCGACTTCACCTGCAGTGAACAGAAACGCCCCCACGAACAACAGGGCCATGCCCCTCACGAGACTGCCCTGCACACCCCATCTGGCAACGAAAAACTTCGCAAAACGGGTGGTAACGATCATTGCGATTGCGACGGTTGCAAAAGCCAGGCTGAACTCCACCTCGGAGAGACCTGCCCTGCCGATCATGACGAGCGGAGCGGTGGAGAAGAATACGAAAAACGTTCCCATGGCAGTGCTGAACCCAAGCGTATAGGTCCAGAAGCGACCACTGCCCAACATGCGCAAAGGCGATAGGCGTGACATCGTTGCCGTCGCCGGTCGGGTTTCGCTCCAGTTCATCCCTGCGGCAACCGTCGCAATGAAAGCTGCCGCGCCCAGGGTGACGAAGATGGCACGCCAGCCGAATTCATTGGCGATGACCGCCCCGACAATCGGACCGAGTGCCGGGACGAATGCGAGAATGGAGCTGAACGTTCCGTATATCGTCGTTGCTTCCGGACGATCCGCATAGACGTCGCGAACGGTGGCGAAAGTGGCGACCAATGCCGCCGCCGCTCCAGCCGACTGAAGGAACCGGAAAACGATAAAGGCGCTCGCCGTTGTCACAGCTGCGAGGCAGAACGAGGCCACGACGAACAGCAGGGCACCGCCGATCAAGACGGGCCGGCGACCGATGCGGTCGGAGATGGGGCCAAACACGATTTGCCCAAGGCCGAGCATCACCATGTAAACGGTGAGCGTGAGTTGAACCACCACCGGTGTCGTGCCGAGGGCTTCCGGCATGATGGGGACGACCGGCAGGTAAATATCCATGGCCAGCGAGGCGAGAATATCAAAGGGAGCCATCAGCAGCATTGCTGCCAACAGCGATCTCCCCCAAACGGGAGTTGGAATAGACATTAGAATTGATCCGCTCAAATGAGGACATTTGGCGGCGTCTGCCCGAAGAAACAGGGATCGCTCGACAGAACGCCGCAACAACGAAATATCGTCGTTGCGGCTTACTTATCTGATGACTTCGAGGCACCCATGTTCAACATCCATATAGAGCGACAGGTAAACAGGGGTTGGATTTAGCAATATGCCGGCTTTTTGGCAACGCTCGACCCTGGTTTACCCCACCACCGCAAGCACCGGGCTTTCCATCACCCGTCCCGTCAACACATCGGCAATGCCCATATCTGTCTGGTGAGGACCGATGTTGCAGGCGAGCGTGGCGCCGAAGCAGGCTTTGAAGACCAGATAGGGTGGCTGCCAATCGACCACCTTGCCGACAGCGGCGCGCAATTCCTCGAAAGCCTGTGCTACGTCTTCAAGCGGCGCATCGGAAACGAGGCCTGAGAGCGGCAGGGGTAGAAGCGCGGTCACCTTACCCTCAGAGGCGACAGCCATGCCGCCGCCTGTCGCAATCACCGCATTGGCGGCCAGCGCCATGTCTTCGGCATTACCGCCGAAGACAGTGAGGTTGTGGCTGTCATGCGAGACGGTGGTGGCGAAGGCGCCGTTCCAGCGTCCCCAGCCGGTAAGGAAGCCGGTCCTGGTAACTGGCTCGGCCTTGCCGTGGCGGTGGGTGACGGAAATCATCGTGGCGCCTTCGGGGGGAACGACGAAACCATCCTTCACCTCGGCTTCCGCCTCGCCCCATTGCGTGAAGCGTGGGCGGTCGATGGTGGCAAGGCGCACCCTTGCGCCCTCGCAGGCAACCCGGAAATCATCGGCTGCGCGCAGCGGCAGCTTCATCGAGCCTTCGAGCGCCGCCGCATCGCAGGCTGGAATGTCGACGAGCATATGCCCGGCTTCCGCAACCGCCCTGCCACCGGCCAAGACATGACGGGGTGAAAAACCACTCAAATCCTCGAAAACGACGATATCGGCACGGCGACCGGCGGCGATGAGGCCGAGATCGGCACGGCCAAGCCTTTGCGCAGCATTCAGTGTTGCGGCGCGCAGCGCCCATTCCGGTTTCAGGCCATAACGGACAAGGCGGCGCACCACATCATCCAGCCCGCCGCCCCGCAACAGATCGTCCGGGAAAACATCGTCAGTGCAGAGCGTCAGCGTCTGCGGCAGGTGGCCGAGCGCATTCAGCGCCTCCACAAATTCCGGCAGCAGATGATCGTGCGAGCCGCGCAGCTCGATGGTCAACCCCGCCCGAAGCTTCGCCATCAGGTCTTCAGCCGAGACCAGCTCGTGATCGGAAGAAACACCGGCCACCATGAAGGCGTTGAGATCGGCGTCCTTCAGGCCGCGCGCATGGCCACAGATGAGCTTTTCCGAGACAAGACCGGCCTGTACGATGCCGCTCATGCGCGGATCGCGTTCGATGACGCCGCGCATGTTCATGATTTCCGCAACCCCGCCAATCTGCGGCCATGACAGGATATCAGCGAGAATTCCGGCATCGAAATCAGCGCCGCCGCGCTCCAGACCCGGTGCTGATGGCACTGAGGAGGGTGCAAGCAGAATGGCGCGCAGCGGCAGGTTTTCGATGGATTTCGCCGCCCAGCGCACCCCTTCGACACCATGGACATTGCCGAATTCATGCGGGTCCCAGACGATAGTGGTGACGCCGCGGGCAACCACGGCTGCCGCATAGGCAGCGGGCGTTATCATCGAGCTTTCGATGTGCATATGCGTGTCGATCAGGCCGGGCGAGACAAAGGCGCCCGACGCGTCGACGAGCTGCGCAGCATCGCTGCGGCTTGCCGGTTCGTGAACGCTGGCAATTAGCGGACCGACAATGCCGATATCAGCGGCGCGAAGCTCCCCCGTCACCACATCCACCAGCGTTCCGCCGGTAATGAGAACATCGAAAGCCGCATCGCCGCGCGCAGCGGCAACCGCGCGGGCGCGCATCGCATCGTCGTTGAGATCGGCCGGCTCGCGTATCGGGGATTGTGCACTCATCGGGCAGCCTCGCGGCGCAACGCCTCGAGAACCGCAGCCTTTGCCGCTTCGGCATTCACGGTGTCGGCGAAATGCGCGTTGAAGGCGGCAACCTTGTCGGCACGCGGCTCAACCACCGTTCGCCCGCGCGTTAGCGCCGCGTGAAGCTCGACATCGATCCGCGTATGGCGCCAGCCAAGCAGCTCGGAGGTGAAGCCGACAGCGGCAACGGGATCGTAAAGCGCCATGCCCGGTCTGCCGCGTCTCGTGGCGATGCCGATGAAACCTTCCAGCAGGTCGGCAATCAGGCCGGCGTTTTTGCCGCCAGCATTTCGGATCGGCAGCACATCGGCTGGCGAGGCGGTGACCTTGCGGCAGGCGTCCAGATCGACCATGCGCAGCGGCAGGTCATGGGAAAGCACGATGGCCAGCGCTTCCGGATCGGCAAAGGCGTTGAATTCGGCAGATGCGGTGTGGTTGCCGCTCGTCACGCCGCCACCCATCCAGGTCAGATCGGAAATTTTCGCGGCAAGATCGGGCCGGGCAAGGCAAAGGGCGGCGATATTGGTAAGCGGGCCGAGCGCGAGGATACGCTTTTCGCCTGCCCCCTCAAGCCAGCCGCACAGCGCAGTGAAAGCGTCGCTTTGCGGCAGAGCGGGCGCATCCGGCAGGCTAAGGCCGACGGTCGGAATGCCGCTGTCACCCAGAATGCATTGTGCGGTTTCGAGCGCGCCAAGGACGGGTTTAGCACGGCCCTGATGGAGCGGCATGGACCAGCCGAAGGCGGCGACCGCGCCTGCGGCGTTGCTGCAGACAACATCCAGCGTCGCATTGCCGAAGACCAGCGAAATGCCGTCTATGGCAAGGCCTGCCGACTGCACCACCATGATGGCGGCGATATCGTCAAAGCCCATATCGGTATCGATCCACACACCCATGATCAGCCAAACACCTTGAGGCTTGCCGCCTTTTCGACCGGGAGGTCGAAGGCGAGCGTATCACCGATCGTATGGGCGGTCAGCGCAGCATCGGTCTCCGCCTTGATGGGACCAAGCAGCGTATCCAGCAGGTACTCACGGGTATTTCCGGCAAAGGATGTGCCGCGCACGGTTCCCTGGAAAGGACCTGAACCAAGGGTGACCATGCGCGGCCGCCAGGCCAGTCCAGATGCTGAAGGGACTGGTCCGGTAAGCGGTGTTGTGCCGTTTTCGGTTTTCAACGCGCCGCCTTCCAGCGCGAAGATGTTTTCAAAGCCGACGAAATCCGCCACGAAGGCGGAAACCGGCGCATTGTAGATCTCTTCCGGTGTACCGATCTGCTCAATCTTGCCGCCCTTCATGACGACAATACGGTCGGCCAATGCGAGCGCCTCGATCTGGTCATGGGTGACGAAGATCATCGTCACACCGGTTTCCTTCTGCACGCGCTGCAATTCGGTGCGCATTTCAAGCCTGAGGCGCGCATCAAGGTTGGAGAGCGGCTCGTCGAGCAGCAGCACCTTCGGCTCCATGACCATGGAGCGCGCCAGCGCCACGCGCTGCTGCTGGCCGCCGGAAAGCTCGGCCGGCCTGCGCGATGCGAAGTTCGACAATCCCACGGACTTCAGACCGGAGGCGACCTTGTCATCAAGCGCCTTGCCGTTCATGCCCTTGAGTTTGAGGCCGAAGGCCACGTTTTCGTAAACCGTCAGGTGCGGAAACAGCGCATAGGACTGAAACACCAGCCCGACAGCGCGCTTGTTGGCGGCGACGCGGGTGATATCGGCGCCGTCGAGATCGATGCGCCCGCCCGCCACTGGCATCAGCCCGGCAATGGCGCGCATCGTGGTGGTCTTGCCACAGCCGGAAGGACCGAGCAGCGCGAGAAGTTCACCCTTGCGGATATCGAGGTCGAGATCCTTGACTGCGATGCTGTTGCCGTAGGCGAGCGAGACTTTTTGGAGCGAAAGGTAATTTGCGTCAGACATAACGGGAGAACCCCAGAAAACGTTCGGCCAGGAAGACGATGCCGATGGAAAGGAAGGCGAGCAGCGATGAGAGTGCGGCGACAGACGGATCGAAAACGATCTCCATGTAGCCCAGCATGTCGATGGGCAACGTGCGCACGCCCGGACCCGACAGGAACAGCGACACGGGCACCTGATTGAAACTCGTCACGAAACCGAGGATGAAGGCCGACAGGATGCCGCCGCGAATATTTGGCAGCACCACACGGAAAAATGCGCCAAACCGCGACGAGCCGAGCAGCACCGCCGCCTCCTCGATATCCGAACGCAGATTGTTGAGGCTGGCCGAAACCACCCGTACCGCATAGGGCAGGATGAGCGCCGTGTGCGCGAGAAACAGGGCAAGCGTGATGCCGATGCCGAAGGGAACGACGAAATAGCGCAGCAGCGCCAGACCGACGATGATACCCGGCACGATGATCGGCGCCGAAACGATCGTGCGCACGGTTTCCGCAAAGGGCAGCTTGTAGCGCGACATGGCGTAGGAAGCGGGAATACCGAGGACGAGCGCCGTGAATGTGCCGCCAATGGCGAGGAACATCGACATCGCGAAGCTTTCACGGAAACTTTCGACGGTGAAGACCTTCGCGATCCATTTCAGTGAAAAGCCCTGCGGCGGAAAGGCGAGCGTGTCGCCGGCCGAAAATGAGGCCGCAACGATGATGAGGAACGGCCCGATCAGGAAGCCGACAACGAGCAGGAGCGTGAGCGGAATGAAGAGCTGCCGGGTCATTTCTTGTTCCTTGCGGTGGCGATGCGCTTCAGCAGGATATTGGCGGCAAAGCTCATGACGATCAGGATGAAGGCGATGACGCTGGCGGCGACGAAATTGTTGGAGACCGTCACCTGCTGGTAGAGCAGGGTTTCCAGCATCAGCACCTTGGAGCCGCCGAGAATGGCCGGCGTGATATAGGCCGTGAGCGAACCGGTGAACACCAGCGTGCCGCCGACAACAAGCCCCTCCTTGGTGAGCGGCAGGATGACCTTCCAGAACACCTGCAGCCAGTTTGCGCCGAGAACGCGGGCGGCTGCGATCGTATCCTTGGGCATATTCTCCAGCGCACTGATGAGGGAAATGATCATTAATGGCAGGAACAATTGCAGAAGGCCGATGAAAACAGCCGTTTCGGAAAACAGTATACGGATCGGCGCATCGCTCAGTCCTACAGCCTGAAGCGCCTGGTTGACGATGCCGGTTCTTCCGAGAATGACGATCCAGGCATAGGTTCGGGCAACCGGCGAGATCATCAGCGGCAAGACGACCAGATTGACGACATGTCCTTTCGCGCCCTGCGACAGATTGACGATGGCGAAAGCCGCCGCATAACCCACAACCGCAGATACGATGGTGACGAGTGCGCCAAGCTTCAGGGTGCGCAGGAAAACCGCCCTGTTCAGCGGATCGGAGAAGAAATCGGCGTAAGCGGACAATGTCCAGCCGTCAGCGGTGTGAAAGCCTTCCGACAGGAGCATGAAGACCGGCACAAGAAAGACCGCCGCCGCGAAAATAGCGGCGGGCAAGGCAAGCGCCAGCGCTTCGGCCCGGTTCTGAAACATCGCTTTATTCCCTGAACGGCCCGCGGCCGATTGTTACTGCAACCGGCCAGGGCCAGCTTGCGGAATTGAGAGGTGGAAAAGCGGTCAGGGGACGACCAAACCGCTTTTCCGGGAATGGAGCCGCCCTTTCGGACGTTACTAAATGCCCCATTCCAAACCTTGATAAGGACTTACTGGCCGACCTTGGCGTTCCACTCCGACAGCCACTTGTCACGGTTGTCGAGCGTCACGGCGGAAGGAATGAGCTGCAGGCTTTTTGCGGTTTCGTCGCCATAGGTGATGTTGTTCGCCACCTCGTCGGACACCTTGACTTCCTTGTTGGTCGGGCTGTCCACGAGCTTTTCGGCCAGCACCTTCTGAACGTCGGTCGAGAGCCAGAAATCCATGAACTGCAGCGCCAAATCTTCGTTCTTCGTGCCCTTCGGCACCACGAGCACGTTCATGCCGCCGGTCTGGCCTTCCTTGGGCGTTGCCCAGGCAAGCGGCAGATCGAGCTTGGTAAAGGGCGCCCAGGAGAAGCGGCCGATGGGGGCGGCCCAGATTTCTTCCTGCTGCATGAGCTGCACCAGCTGCGAGGATTTCACGTAGAACGTGACGATATCGTCCTTCTTTTCGCCCACGGCTTCGATAGCGCCGGAGAGATCAGGCGTATCCTTGCCGATGGCCTTGCCCAGCATGTAAAGCGCCGGCGGGCCCTGATTGGTGGTGACATTTGGGAAAGCGACGTGGTCAACGATACCGTCCTTCAAAAGATCGGCCCAGCTGTCGATCTTCATCTTGTCTGTGCGGTAAACGATTGACGTGGCGTAAAAATTGACGCCGACGCTCATGCCGTCGCCATTCGGATCCTTGGCGATGTCATAGAGCTTGCCGATATTCGGCACCTTGGCGGCATCGATCTTCTGGATCAGGTCCTTGCGGGTGGCGGAAAGCGCATCCGCCATGGAAACAATGGCGAGATCGACCACCGGATTGGCCTTGTTGGCCTCCATCTTGGCGAGGCGCTCAACGCTGTTGCCGGTCTCGACGACCAGCTTGCAGCCGCATTGCTTTTCGAACGGTGTATAGACCAGTTCCTTGAATTCGTCCTGCGCGAAGGCGTAGACCGAGATCGTCAGCGTCTTGTCCTGCGCCTGCGCGGCACCCATCGTCAGCATCAGGGCGGTGCCCGATGCAAGAATGATTTTTTTCATGGTGTGAGTTCTCCTGCTGTCGTGTTTTTGGCTTCAATCGCATCATGCTTTTTTTCGCCGGTGGAGCCGCGCATGATCAGCGCCATCGGTACTTTCGAGATTTCTGCCGTGACCTCGGCAGCTATGCCGTTTTCGAAGCCCGCCTCGCCATCGATCGCGCGCAACAGCGCATCCACGGCCAGATCGGCGATGCGGCGCATATCCATGCGCATCGTCGTCAGCGGCGGCGTCACCACGGCGGAGAAAATCAGATCGTCGAAGCCGGTGACACTCGCCTCTTCCGGCACCTCGATGCCCTCGCGCTGCAATTCAGTGAGCGCGCGCAACGCATGCAGGTCGGATACGGCAGCAAAGGCAGTGAAACCATCCCTCACCTTTTCGGTAAGGCCGAGACGGCAACCCGCACCATCCGCCTTTTCAATGGCGTCCACCCACAGCGTTTCCGTGACGCAGGCCTTGCCCAAACCATCGCGAATGCCGCCGAGTCGGTCGTTCTGCACATTTGAGTCGCGGTTTTTGCCGATCAGCACCACCTTGTCGTGTCCGAGGGCTGCCAGATATTCGCCGATCTGCCGGCCGCCGTCCCAGTGGTCAGCGGCTACGGTGTTTCCGGGCGTCGAGGGGCTGTCGATCACCGCCACCGGGCAATCGACATCCGCGATACGCGTGCCGCGGCGGGGAACGACGACCATGCCATCCACTCCACGCTCGATCAGCCGGTTGATGGCGTCCGTCTGCATGGCGATCTCGCCGCGGGAGTCGGCGATCAAAACACCATAACCGGCATTGACGGCTGCCTTTTCGATGGCCTGCGCGATCTGTGGGAAGAGTGGATTGGCGATATCCGGCAGCACCAGCCCGAGAACTCCTGACCTGCCGGTGCGCAGCGCCCTGCCCGCCGAACTCGGCACATAACCAAGTTCGCTCGCGGTCTTGCGGATGCGCTCCACCAGTTCCGGCGAAACACGGCCCTTGCCTGACAGCGCATTGGACACGGTTGCAACCGACACGCCGAGTGCCGCTGCTATCGCGCTCAGATTGGTGGCAGGCCGTGAAGACGCCATGATGGTCCGAAAGGGCTGATTAAACGTTTAATCACGATAATCGACCAAAACCGTCCTGTCGAGTCCGGCCAGAGACAAAACCGGGCAAAAATCGAGGCACGAACTCTAAATGCCCGAAAAAAGTGCGCTTATTTTTCCAGTGGCAGATTGCCCGCGGCACGATAGGCCTCCACCTGCCGTACCAGCCAGTCGCGAAACAGCACGACTGGAACGTGGTTGGCACGGGATAGCGGCGCGACCGCATAATAGGAACTCGGGCTTTTGGCCTGATGATCGTAGGCTTTCACCAGTTGCCGCGATTTCAGTTCGTTATCGATCAGGAAAAGCGGCATCAAAGCCACGCCAAGTCCGGCGATACAGGCCTGCGCCACGCTGGAAAACTGCTCGAACCGCATGCCCTGCGGCAAGGCAAGCGAATGGCCGAGGCTCTCGAACCAGTGGCTCCAGGCACCAGGCCGCGAGGCCATGTGCAGCAGAGGCAGGCTGGCAATATCCTCACCCTTTTCGACCGGATGCGCCTTCAGGAATTCGGGGCTGCATACCGGCGCAACCATCTCATGCATTAGAAAGGTGCTTTCCGCCCCCGGCCAATCCGCCTGCCCGATGTGGATCGCCATATCCAGTTGCTCACGCTCGAAGTCGAACTGGCCGATGCGGGTGGCGAAATTGATGGTGATTTCCGGATGGCTGGAGACGAAATCAGGAATGCGCGGCAGAAGCCAGCGGGTGCCGAATGTCGGCAGCATCGCTAGATTGAGCGTATTGCCATGCGTTTTGGTCATGATCTGCAACGAGGCGGCACGTATCTCGCCAAGGGCTGCGGCAATTGATTTCGCGTAAGCACCACCCTCGTTCGTCAGTGACACCCCACGCGCGCCGCGCTCGAACAGCCGCACCCCAAGCTGTTCTTCCAGTGACATAACCTGACGGCTGATCGCCCCTTGCGTCAAGGCAAGTTCATCGGCAGCGGCTGAAAAGCTGCCAAGCCGGGCAACGGAATCAAAGGCGGCAAGCGCACTGGTGGAGGGCAGGAGTTTGCGGCTGAGAGATGTCATGACCTATTACTATAGGTAATGCAAAAATGAGTAAACATGGCTTGCGCGCGTGGGCTCGGATACGAATAATCCGGCCAGCAAATCCGGAGGCATAACGTGAGCGAACGCGCAGCATTCAATTGGCAGGACCCTTTTCTGCTGGAAGACCAACTGACCGAAGACGAGCGGATGATCCGCGACGCCGCCGCAGCCTTCGGCAAATCGGAACTTATGCCGCGTGTGTCCGAGGCCTATCTTTCTGAGACCACCGAACCGGAACTGTTCCGCCTGATGGGCCGCACCGGCCTTCTGGGCGTCACCCTGCCGGAAGAATATGGCGCCGCAAATGCCAGCTACGTGGCCTATGGTCTCGTGGCCCGCGAGGTGGAGCGGATCGACAGCGGTTATCGCTCGATGATGAGCGTGCAGTCCTCGCTCGTCATCCATCCGATCTTCGCTTATGGCTCGGACGAACAGAAGAAGAAGTATCTGCCCGGTCTCGTCTCCGGCGAGCTGATCGGCTGTTTCGGCCTGACCGAACCGGATGCCGGCTCCGATCCGGGCGGAATGAAGACCCGCGCCGAAAAGATCGCCGGCGGATATCGCCTGCGTGGTTCGAAAATGTGGATTTCCAATGCGCCCATCGCCGATGTCTTCGTCGTCTGGGCGAAATCCGAAGCCCACGACAACCAGATTCGCGGCTTCGTGCTGGAAAAAGGCATGAAGGGTCTGTCTGCACCGAAGATCGGCGGCAAGCTTTCGCTGCGCGCCTCCATAACAGGCGAGATCGTCATGGATGGCGTGGAAGTGGGCGAAGATGCGCTGCTTCCGAATGTTTCCGGCCTGAAAGGCCCGTTCGGCTGCCTCAACCGCGCCCGCTACGGCATTTCCTGGGGCGTGATGGGCGCTGCGGAAGATTGCTGGTTCCGCGCCCTGCAATATGGTCTCGACCGCAAGCAGTTCGGCAAGCCGCTGGCCGGCATGCAGCTTTACCAGAAAAAGCTCGCCGACATGCAGACCGAGATCGCTCTCGGCCTCCAGGCATCGCTGCGCGTCGGCCGCCTGATGGACGAGCACAAAATGGCGCCGGAAATGATCTCCATCATCAAGCGCAACAATTGCGGCAAGGCGCTGGATATCGCCCGCCAGGCCCGCGACATGCACGGCGGCAACGGTATCCAGATCGAATACCACGTGATGCGCCACGCCCAGAACCTCGAAACGGTCAACACCTACGAGGGCACGCACGACGTTCACGCGCTTATCCTCGGCCGGGCGCAGACGGGCATTCAGGCGTTTTTCTGAGACCTTCTCCGCATCATTTCCTTCATGAAAAAAGGCCTTCGAAAATCACTTCGAAGGCCTTTTTACTTTTCCGGTTCAGGCAATCGCTTAGAACGTGCCTCTGACACCAATGCCGAACATGCGCGGTTCGGTCATGCTGGCCTCGATGCCGCCAATGCCGCGGTTCTGCTGCATATAGGTCGGCGCACGCTCGTCGAAGACGTTCTTCACGTAAGCGTAGACCTCCATCTCCTCCTGGAACTTGTAGCTCGCACGCACATCGGCGATGGTGTAGGGGTCGATCGCATAGGCAGCCGTGTTGGCCGTGTCGGAATAATAACCGTCGATATGACGCACCTGACCCGAGACGGTGAACTTGTCGGTCACATCCCAGCTTGCCCCGATGCTGAACATGTAACCAGGCGATTTCGCGAATTCATTGCCTGCATAGCTGGCATTGCTGGAAATCTGGTCGATTTCGGTCTTCAGCACGCCGGCACTTGCCTTCAGCGTCAGATTGTCGAGAACCTGATAGTCGGCGCCGACTTCCAGACCATAGGCATGCGCTTTCTGCGCATTGATGGTGTAGGATTGAGTAATGCCTGACGAGATAACGACCGGAATATTGTACTGGGCGTTCTTGTAATCCATGTAGAACAGGTTGCTGTTGAGCGTCAGCCTGTCATCCAGCAGCTTCGCGCGCGTGTAGAGTTCGTAGTTCCAGATGGTTTCCTTCTCGAAGGGCAACCATTGGCCCGACGAGATGTTCAGCGATATGCCGCCGGGATTGTAACCACGGCTGATCATGCCGCCAACGGTCCAGTCATCATTGATCGCGTAAGCGAGCGTGGCCTTGGGAAGCAGTTCGGAGAATGTCTCGTCAAAATCCACCGCCCTGGCCGAATAGACGGAGCGGCCCGCCCGCTGGATACGGTCGGTCTGGTAACGCAGGCCGCCGGTAAGCGTCCACTGGTCCGTCAAACGATAGCTCAGCTCGCTGAAGATACCTAGATTGTCCTTGGTATCATCGAATGTCGAAACGCTGTTGTTGTATGTACCCCGCAGATAAAGAACTTCATCGGCCTGCGTGTGGGCATAAAATATGCCCGCGACGCCGCTCAGCACATCTTCCTGATCACCGAAGGTCACACGGGTCTCGTGGGACGTGTTCGTCTGATCGATATTGGCATCGCCATTATTGACCACACCCACCCTGCGGCGCGCGTCTGAGGCGGAAAACTGCGTCTGGTTGAAGAGTTTTACGCCGTTTTCAAAGTCGTAATTGATGTCGAGAATGCCGGTGTGGGTATTCTGGCTCCAGCTCGGCATGGTGGTGGTGATGTGGTTGAGATCCTCGAAAGGACGCGACGCCGCTTCCTGGCTCGGCCGGTTGGCGGCGTTATAGGAATAGGTCAGCTTGGTCGTCAGGCCCGGAATTTCCGGCGGTTCCCACAGAAGCTTGAAACGCGCGTTGAATTCCTTGAAATCCTGGTTGGTGCCTGCGTGGGCAAAACCGGAATTGATGTAATCGATAAAGGTATTGCGACCCGAATAATCGATTGCCAGACGCGCCGCCAGCTCGTCTTCGATCAACGGGCCTGAGACCGCAAAGGACGCCCGCTTCTGGTGATAATTCCCGATTTCCGCCTGATAGCTTGCTTCCGGCGTAAACGTCGGGTCCTTGGTATTGACGAGAATGGCGCCGGCAATGGCGTTAGCGCCCTGCGATGTGGTCTGCGGCCCACGGAAGACCTCGATGCTTTCGACATCCCAGATGGACGTCGCGCCATAGATGAACTCGTTATAACCGAGATAGTGACCATCGACATTGATCGTGGCGCGCGGCACGGTGCCGGCGAAGAATGCCGTTGCTCCGGTGTTCGGGCCCTGCGTGTCGAGACCGCGAATGATCGGGGCGCTGACATTGTCGGTATAAACAACGTTTGGAATGTCCTTGATCGCGTCTGAGACGGTTGGATCGCCTGTCTTTTCCTTTTTCAGTTCATCGCTGGATTTGACCGAGACGGAAGACGCCGTGTTCTTCATGTCGCGCGCGACTTTTTCGCCGGTCACCACAATCGGCTTGAGAACGGTCGTTCCCGAGGCCTCGGCCTGTTGCTCCTGGGCGAAAACCGGCGTCACAAACAGGGCGGCCAGCGTCAAAACGCTGACCCCGCCCATCAAACGGCCGCTAGAACGAAACCCCATAACACACCCCTAATAAACATGAGTATCAAAGTCATATTCAAGTAACGGAAGCGTTATCCGTTTCGCAATAGAGAATGCGTTCCGTATTGTGGACGGATAGGGTTCCGTAACGGGATGTGCCATATTTACAACAAAGTTTATCGACTGGCCGTTGTCGTGTAGTTCCCCGCCTCAAGGGGAAGGCTTTGAAATAGCTCAGAAATCGATTCCGATTTCCGGTCGGATGCGCTAGGCATGTTCACGACATAAATCGGGGAGCGGACTTGGACGCCATGGATGACGAGCCGGACAATCTGCCTGAAAACGACGGAGAGAAGCGCTCTGCCCTCATTCAGTCGGTCTCTATTGCTGCCCGTTTTCTCGACCTTCTGGCAAAATCGGACGGGGCGCTTGCACTCGGCGAACTCGCCAAACGCGCCGGCACAGGCCGTTCCACAGCTCATCGTTACCTGCAAAGCCTCGTGCGGGAGGGACTGGTGGCACAGGACCCTGCAACCGGCAGCTACGACCTCGGCCCAACCGCGCTCTCGATAGGCGTCAGCGCGCTCAGACGAATCAATCCGGTCGAAACCGCCGGTCGACAGATGAAAGCACTGGCCTCGCAGATCGGCGCCAGTTGCGGCGTGGCGATCTGGACCGATCGCGGCCCGACCGTGGTGCAATGGCACAGGAGTGCCAGCTTCTCCATCAGCACCGTGGCGCTGGGGGATGTTCTACCGCTGGATAACAGCGCCTGCGGGCTGGTTTTTCAGGCTTATCTGCCACCGGACAGGACAGCGCCGGTGCGCAAGCTGCAGCCGCCCGCCTTTCGCGGGTACCGCCCAGACGCTAAAGTCCTGCACGCCATTCGTGAGACGGGCGGCGCGGAACTCAACGAACACCTGTTCTCCGCCCTGACCGGCAAGGCCGCCCCGGTTTTCGACGCACAGGGCGAAATCTGTTGCGTCGTCACCACCGTTTCTTTCCTCGCGACCGCCGAGACCGAGCGGCACTTTCCGCAGCTTCTTGAAGCGGCCGGAAAGGCGACGGCAGAATCCGGCGGCTCGTAAACCTATCCGGCCAGGTGGTCGGCGAAGGTGCTGCCGGAATAGGCGGTGCGGAAGAGCCCGGCATCACCGAGCCTCGGAAGCAGCCGCTCCAGCACCAGCCGCATCGACGCGACCGAACCGCCAGGCACCGCGACAAAGCCGTCTATCGCGCCGGCCGCCACCCATTCGCGGATGCTTTCAAAAGCATCCTCAACCGTGCCGATGATCTGCCAATGGCCCGACCCCATCACTTCCGGACGCCGCAACAATTCGGCAACGCTCAGCGTTTCCCGTTCGATCAGCCGGCGGAGCAGATTGGCATGGGTGCGGCTTCTCGGTGTCTCGGGCGGCGGCGGCAAGTCAGACGGGGTCACGATCCGCGTGAGCGACCAGTCGGAAAGGTCAAGACCCGTCAGATTTTGAATGGATGCAAATACACGGCCATGGTTGGCCCTTGCGTGGGTCTCCGCAAACAGCTCCAGCGCTTCGTTCTTGGTGTCGGCCAGATAAAGACTGAGACCCGGCATCAGCTTCACCACATCTGGTGAGCGCCCATGCCGCTCCGCTCTTTGCCGCAAATCCGCCCGAAGTTCGATTGCCGCCTGCATATCCGGCGTCGAGGCAAAGACCGCATCCGCAACGGAGGCTGCGAAATCGCGGCCTTCGGGGGAAGCTCCAGCCTGCACCAGTGGAATACGGCTGGAATGGGCCGGCAGGTTGAGCGGGCCTTTGACGCTGAAGTGCTTTCCTTCATGCGCGATTGGCTGGACCAGCGACGAATCGGCAAAACGCCCGCTCTCTTTGTCCAGCTTTAGCGCCTCGTTGGGAAAGCTCGCCCAGAGCTGCTGTACTACCTGCGTGAACTCGGCGGCGCGTTCATAACGCTCCTGCGGCGACGGCATTTCTTTCAGACCGAAATTTTCGTGGCCGTCCAGCGCCGTGACGATGTTCCATCCCGCCCGGCCATTGCTCAGCCAGTTCAGCGATTGCAGTTGGCGGGCAACCACATAAGGCGGCAGGAATGTCGTTGAAACCGTGGATAACAGGCCGACATGGCTGGTCTCCCGTGCGATGGCGGCCAGAAGCATGTTCGGGTCCATGCTCGCAAATCCGCCGCCGTCCTCCAGCCCCTCAGTGCGCAGGAACAGCGTGTCGGGCCGGAAGACAAAATCCACATGCGCAGCCTCGGCGCGCTTTGCAAGATCGACGAAATAATCGCTGGAGAAAACCCCGTCTATACCGCTGTCTTGACGCCGCCATGCCTCGCCGCTGAGCCAGGTTGGCGCCAGCGACATGCCGACGTGAAGCTTGAGCGCGACTGACATGAAACACCTCGAATGAAAAAATCATCACGAAAACCGCGATGTGAATCGGCAAATTTCGATTTGTGGAGAATTTTACTATAGTTTAGTGTCGCTTCAAGACCAGCCTGTCGCGCTTGCCGGTACAGAACTCGATTTCCGCAAGTTCGATATGGGAATTCAACAGCTTAGGTAGGACGTGCGTCGAGTCGACGCATGGCCCTATGAATAACAGGAGTTGTAATCCGGTGCTTGATGCCACGGACCTTCATGCGAGTTACGGACACATCCCCGTATTGCAGGGCCTGTCTGCCCGCTTTCAAACCGGCCGCGTCACAGCGCTGGTCGGACCCAACGGCTGTGGCAAGTCGACGCTGTTGAAGACGATCATGGGTTTCGTGCCTTTATCATCAGGCAGGATAAGCCTCGGTGACCGCCTGATCGGCGCGATCGGACGCCGCGAACTCGCCCGCCGCATCTCCTATCTGCCGCAGGAATGCCATTGCCCTGACTATATGACGCTTGGCGAATTGATCGAGCTTGCGGGTTATGCGCGCTACGGGCTTGGCGGCGGTCCATCCGAACGCGACCGGGCGCTTTTTGCCGAAGCGCTTAAGACCGTCGGGCTGGAAGACAAGGCCAGGGCGCAGGTCAACACGCTGTCCGGCGGCCAGCGCCAGCGCGCCTTCATCGCCATGGTGCTCGCTCAGGACACGGAGGTGATCCTGATGGACGAGCCGGTCAACCATCTCGACATGAAATATCAATATGCCGTCCTCAGCCTCGTGCGCGAACTGACGGACAGGCACGGCAAAACTGTTATCGTCGTGCTGCATGATCTCAACCTCGCCTCCACCTTCGCCGATGACGTCATCATGCTGAAAGCCGGACGGGTTCTCGCCTCCGGGCCTGTCGCGAATACGGTCACATCAGCCAATGTTGCCGACGTCTTTGATCTCGAGGCCGACATATTTTCCCGGCAGGGGCGGCTCATCTGCGTGCCGCGGCTTGAGCGGCAGGAACAGGCCATTCCGGCATGACATCTAAAATAATGCTGATCTTTGCCGCCGCGATCTTGCTGGCCGCTGTTCTCGTCATCAACTTCGTGCTGATGACTGGCGACCTGCCACTTGCCGAAATCGCGACGACGCTCGTGCATGGCGAGGCCGAAACCTATGAACAGTCGGTTCTCCTCTATCAGCAAATCCCGCGCTCACTGATTGCGATCTATGTCGGCGCCACCACGGCCGTCAGTGGCTGCGTGCTGCAGGGGCTTGCCCGCAATCCTCTCGCCTCGCCCTCCACCCTGGGCCTGAATGCCGGTGCGACGCTTTTTGTGGTCGCCGGTGCGCTGGTGTTCGATTTCTCGCCCGAAATACAGGGGCTCATCGCGCTTATCGGCGCCGGCTTCGGCTTTGGCGCCTGCTTCCTCGTCGCCCGGCTGGCCGGGCGGTCAAACGATCCGCGCGGCCTGTCGCTCATCCTGTCCGGTGCGCTTGTCTCCATGCTGCTGATCGGCATCACCAATGCCCTCCTTTTGTCAAACCCCACACGTCGCGCCGAATTCCTGAGCTGGGTCGGCGGCAATATCAACCACGTCTATGCCGAGCGCCTCACCGATTTCTGGTGGATTGGCGCCATTGCGATGGTGATGCTCTGGTCGGTTGCCCGCCCGCTGACGCTCGTACTGCTGGGTGCGGAAAAAGCCGCTTCCGCCGGCGTCAACGTCACGCGCGTTTCCCGGGTGGCACTTTTCGCCACCATGCTGGCGTCCGGCTCGGCCGTGGCCATCTGCGGTCCCATCGGCTTCGTCGGCCTCATCGTTCCGCATATGGTCCGGCCGCTGGTCGGGGTGAATTTCACGCTCGCTTTACCCGCTTCCGCCCTTGTCGGGGCGAGTCTGTGCGTGGTGGCCGATCTGGGCGCGCAAACCCTGTTCAGGCCGTATGTGGTCAATACCGGACTGTTCATGGACCTGCTTGGCGGCCTCGTCTTCATCGTCATCGTCAAGCGCTTCTATCTTTCGCCTTCGGCCAATAAACTGTCATGAAGAGGGCTGTCATGAAAAGGCAATTGGCCACCGATGGCAAAGCGGTCCTGCGGCTGCCGAGCGGTCTGCAGATCGGCATCGGCAACCTAAAGGCCGGGCTTGCACTGATCCTGCTGGCGTTGGTGCTGGCCGCCATTTCCGTTAGTCTTGGAAATACACAGACCGGTCTCATTGACCTCCTGCGCGGCGTTGCCG
Source organism: Agrobacterium sp. MCAB5 (assembly GCF_052114365.1). NCBI lineage: Bacteria > Pseudomonadati > Pseudomonadota > Alphaproteobacteria > Hyphomicrobiales > Rhizobiaceae > Agrobacterium > Agrobacterium sp. MCAB5. The sequence goes on along the minus strand of NZ_JBFREP010000012.1, from coordinate 164,536 downwards.
GCGGGCATTTGAGCGACGATCAGGCCTATGCGCTGTGGACGGTGCGGCTGCCGCGCATCCTGCTTGGTTTCATGGCCGGATGGAGCGTTGCGCTGGCCGGGGCCATGCTGCAATCGGTCGCCCGCAATCCGCTTGCCGATCCCGGCCTGTTCGGTCTGAGCCAGGGATCAATGACCACCATAATGCTGCTTCTGGTGCTGGTGCCGGCGGCGCCCAAGATCATGGTGGCGCTTGCGGCCGTCGGCGGCGGCCTTGCGGTAGCTTTCCTGCTCATCGCGCTCGTGGGGCGCGAACGTTCCAGCGGGCTCGCCATCCTGCTGATGGGCATCGCAATCGAATCCGCCCTTTCATCAGTCTCATCAGTGCTTTTGCTCTACACACCAACGGAAACATCGCTGTCGCTTGCAGACTGGATGGCGGGTTCGCTGTTTCAGGCGAGCTGGCCGATCATCCTCGTATTCGCGCCTCTTTTCGCGGTCAGCCTTGTGGGCATTTTCCTCATCGGCCGGGCGCTTGCAGTCTTTGATCTCGGTAGCGAGATGGCCATGGCGCTCGGAGAAACGGTCAAACGCTCGCGCCCGCTCGTCATCGTTTTTGCGGTCATCCTCAGCTCCGCTTCCGTCACCGCTGTCGGCCCCTTGACCTTTCTCGGCGTCATCGCCCCGCATCTCGCCACCTTCGTGTCGCCCGCCGTCGGTCGCGCCAGGCTTTTCCTGTCGGGGCTGACGGGCGGCATTCTGGTGGTGACCGCCGATACGCTCTCGCGTGGGCTGGTGGCCGATACGCCAATGCCGATAGGCCTTGCGCTGACGCTGATCGGCGTGCCGCTTCTAATCCTCACGCTGCGCCTGCAGGCGCTGCGCAGAACCAACCGCCACTGAAGAAATTGAACAAAGGGTATGCCATGCGATTTGCCATCCTCGTTGCAGCACTTCTGACCGCCGGAAGCAGCCTTGCCGCAGAGCGAACCGTCACCGATGCCGCCGGCCGCACGGTCTCCATCCCCGAGCAGCCGCAGCGCATCGTCGTCATGCACGAACCGCTGCTGGGCGTGCCGCTGATGGATCTTGGCGCCAATGTGGTAGGCGCCTATGGCCGCAACAGCGACGGCAAATTCGCAACCGCCGTTGATTTCATCGACACCGTTCTCGGTGAAGGCCGCACGAAACCGAAAGGTTTCGGCGCGGTGGGTCAGATCGATCTGGAAAAGCTGAGAGCGCTGCAACCTGACCTGATCGTCGCCACGGAAATGGACAGCGGCAAGGCCGAGCAGCTTTCCACCGTCGCGCCCGTCTATCTGCAGAAGGTAAGCACTGGCCACACCTACGGCTTCAGCGTCGAAGAGAATCTTTCGGGTCTCGTTGGCAGAAGTGACGCTTTTGCCGAGCGCCGGAAGACCTATGACGAGAAACTCGCCACCGTCAAAAAAGCACTCGGCGAAGACGCAAAAGGCAAGACCTATCTCGCAATTCTGCTGACCGACCAGATCAACGCGGTCGGCGACATGTCCGGTGCGGTGCAGGCGCTCGAGGATCTGGGTTACGCACGGCTGAAAATCGACAACGCCACCTCGTCGGGTGGGCTGGGTTCCACCCTGGCGATGCCGCTCAGTGCCGAGGCTTTTGGCAAGCTCAACCCGGATCTGCTGGTGGTGATGAACAGCTATAACAGCCCCGCCCGAGGCGAAGCCGGAACGCGCGCCGCACTTGAAAAGATCATTCCCGGCTGGGAACGCTTCGTCAAACCGGCGCGTGACGGCCGGATCATCTTTCTCGATTCCAGCCGGGTCACGACGCCGTCCATCCCAAGCGCGCTGCACACGTTGGACGCGGTGGAAAGCTGGGCAGGCCGCCGTTAAACGCCTTTTCGACAAGCGTAATTCCGACGCAAACCATGCGCCGGACACAAACTTGAGTTTTTGAAGAAACTTATATTGCGACCGCCGGAACCGCCTGTTATGGTTTGCGCATCTTGACACAACGACGTCGGATCTCCCGCCGGAAAACTCCGGTGCGCGATTGTCCGGCATGCCGATCCGGGACAGCGAAACTGCCGATCCCCATCGGCGATATCCCAGGGAAGACAGCAACATGAGCATTGCACAAAGCATTGAAACCGGCGTTCCGGACCGGACACCCAAACGCCATCGTTACGCCGTCAAGCTACGCTGCCTTGACGTGGCCCGGGTGGAAAAACTCAGCCGGTCCATGGTGCGCATCGTATTGACCGGGCCTGAGCTTGAAGGCTTTGCCAGTCTCGGTTTTGACGACCACGTCAAGATGTTCTTCCCGCTTCCCGGCGAAACCGAACCTAACCTGCCGGTGATCGGCCCGAACGGCCTCGAATTTCCCGAAGGCGCGCCGCGCCCGCTCGCACGCGATTACACGCCGCGCAGCTTCGATGCCGAGAAGGGTGAACTCGCCATCGATTTCGCCACGCACCATGATGGCCCCGCCAGCAACTGGGCAAAATCCGCCAGGGTGGGTGACAAGGCATGGATTGCAGGCCCGCGCGGCTCGTTCACCATTCCCTTCACCTTCGACTGGCATCTGCTGATTGCCGACGATACCGGCCTTCCCGCCCTTGCACGGCGACTGGAAGAAATGCCCGAGGGCACCCGCGTCGTAGCGCTGATCGAAGTTGAGACGGAGGCTGATCGCCTGGACCTCGCCACGAAAGCTGACGCGTCGATCATCTGGGTAACGCAGGAGGCCGCGGGCGGCGCCGATCACGACGCCCTGACGGAGGCGCTGCGTACCCTTGAACTGCCTGAGGGCGATTTCTTCAGCTGGGTCGCCTGCGAATCTAAAGCGGCGAAAGACCTGCGCGCAATCCTGATCGGCGAGTACGGCGCGAACCCCAAATGGACGCGCGCTTCCGGCTACTGGCGGCGCGGAGCAAGCGGCGTTCACGATCATTTCGATGAATGAACCGGCAATCGCGGCGGCTGGCAAGCTGGAGGCGGACATGATGACGACGGAACTCAAAGCCCATCTCGCCAAGGTTCTGGACGATGAGGTGGGGCATATCGACCCGAACGCCAACCTGTTCGGCTGCGGACTTCACTCCCTCGCTCTCATGCGCCTGATCCCGCCGCTTTCGCAGCTCGCCGGCACGCGACTTCACTATGACGATCTCGCCCGTCAGCCCACGCTTGCCGCCTGGCAGGCGCTGATCGAGCAGTCGCGCGCGGGCTGCTGATCCCCGCAAGAGGGGACTTTTCCCGCCAAGCGCGACGTACCTCAACATTAGACTTCCAAGGAGAGGACCATGGCAGCAGATAATTCGCGCATGATTGCGCGCCGCATCGAACAAACCTTCGACAATGCGGACGAAGCCCCACGGAGCGGATCGCAGCCAAGCCAATATGAGGAGCGGGTCTGGTTCCAGCAGTTTCAGGACCCCGATCAGGTCTTCCGGCATATTCTCACCTACCGCATCGGCGGCGAGAGCGACCTTCTGCGCCTGACATCGGCACTGGAGACGGTTTGCGAGGCATGGCCCGAACTGCGCGTGCGGTTTTCCTTTGGAGAAGACGGCACCCTTGCCAAGAGCGTAGAGGCCCCTTCGGCATCTCTCGTGCAACTGTTTCAGACGGCATCGAAAGACGAAGCGGTAGCCCTTCTGCACGACCTTCAGGCAAGCCCGTTCGACGCGGAAATCGATCCGCCGTTTCAGGCCATCGTGCTCTTGAGCGAAGGAGAGGTACTGCTGGCGCTTCTGGTGCATGGCCTGCTTGGTGAATCCCTCTCGCCGCAGATTTTGCTGGGCGCTATTGCCGCAGCCTATGCTGGCGAGGCACCAAAGCCGCTTTCGCCGCGCATCACCGAAAACGCCATCGTCAATCCAGTTCCGCTCCCCTGGCTGCAAGGACCGGCCTCCAGCACGCCCGTCGTCTCTCTCCGAAATAACGGGACCAAGCCAGCGAGCCACTGCCACGGCGTCGATCTTCCGGCTGCCCTTCTCGACCCAAACGGCTCGGCGGCACCGGACGCGCTTCTGGCACGCACCGGCGCCCGTTTCGCGCTTTTTCTGGCGACCAAAGGCGATCTCGACACTGTTACCCTGCGCCTGCCGCTGCAACCCGGGAACGAGGCCGGCTTGCCGCTTCCGGCAGATGCGGTCGCCCGCGTCTCGATCTCACGTGGCCAGTCGCCGCAGGAGGCCGAAAAAGCCGTGCTGGCTGGGTTGGCCCGACATGGCAAACACAACGACGAGGTTGCCACCTTCACGCTTCAGGCGCTGGCAACATCGGCTGAAACCTCATCCGTCGAGCGGCTCCGGTTCGAGCGCCTGCCACTCCCCTCTCTCCAGTCCGGCCTTGGCCTGACGCTCGCTGCCGGCAGCACGGTTGATGGCCACATCCGTCTGGAACTGACCGGCGGCAAGGAGGCCTCGCCGCATGCGACGGCATTCTTGCTGGAACGTTTCGTCGCCCATCTCGAAGGCGGCGCGGATTTTTCCGACCTTACGCATCAAACCTCGTCCGCAGGGCCGGAGGCTGCAGCATCCCTGCCCGCCGCCTCCCGCTCCAGCGACGACGAGACTGCCGCAACGATCCTTGCCGAATTCCGCGAAGCGCTTGCGTCGCCAGACATGGGACCGGATGACGATTTCTTCGATTTTGGCGGCCATTCGCTGATCGCCACCCGCATCATCGGACGCCTTTTGAGCAATCACGGCATCGAAGTGCGTTTCAACGACCTGTTTAGCTACCCCACCGCCGCGTCGCTTGCAAAACAGGCGACCCGCCTCGAAACCGCAGCACCCGCACAGGCGGAGGCGACGGAAACGGGCTCGCTTACCGCGCCGCTGTCGCTGGCACAGATGTCGCTCTGGAAAGCCTATGCCGCCTTCGGTTTCGGCGAGATTTTCAACATCCCCTTCGCGCTCGATTTCCTCGATCCGGTGGATGAGAGCGCTTTCGAATGTGCATTCCTCGATATTATCGAGCGTCATCCCGGTCTGCGAACCCATTTTTACGTCGAGGATGGCACGGTTCTGCAGAAGATCGTGCCAATGCACGACCTGCCCGGCTACAAGTGGTTCTGGACGAGTGAGGAAAGCGAAGGCGTGGACCGGCATACGGAAGCGTCCTGGCGGTTCGACCTTGCCCGCGAATTGCCGATGCGGCTGCGTTTCCTGCGCAATCCCCAAACCGGCGGACAGGTGCTCTCTTTCCTCTTCCACCATATCGTGCTGGACGAATGGTCGGTAAACCTGATGATGGACGAGTTGACTGAGGCCTATAGGGCAAGAGCCACCGGCAAGGCTCCCGTCTTTGCGAGCAAGCCCGCACCCTTCCATGAATTCGCCAGAAAACAGGTGGCATCCGGCGTCAACGGCGACCACCTTGTCTACTGGACCGATATGCTGCGGGATGCGCCGAAGGGTCTTGCCCTTACCGGACAGAATAGCACGCCGACAGATGCTTCGCATGACGAGGCGCCGGCGGGCGGCTGGATCGAGTTCAAGCTGGAAAAACACGTCAGCGACGGACTTTACGCCATCGCCAAGCAGAACAGCGCTTCCCTGTTCAACGTCGTTTATGCCGCCATCGCCGCGTCGCTGCGACATCTGGGTGGGTTGAGCGATCTCGTGGTCGGCACATCGGCGTCCGGCCGCACCGACAGCGGCTATTTCGATACGATCGGGTATTTCACCACGGTCGTTGCCCATCGTGTGCGTTTCCGCGAGGAGATGACTGTCGGCGAACTGATCTCCTCGGTGAAGAACACGGTCAACGGCTCTCTTGAACACAGCGAAATCCCGATCGATCTCGTCGAAGAGGCGCTTGGCATGACACCGGGTCGAGATCATCTGTTCGAGGTATTCATCCAGATTCACGCCAAGAACAAGCTGAACGGCACTCTTACAGGACCGGACGGCAAAGCCGTCGAGTTCCGCCAGATCGATCCCGACAAGCACGAATCCATGCTGGGGCTGCAATTCGAGGTAATGGAAGAAACGATTGGCGGCGAACGCTCCATCCGCGTGTTGATGAGCTACCGCTCCGACCGTTACGGCCCCGAGGATGTCGACCGGCTGCGCACGACCACCAGCGGCGTCTTCAGCCGTTTCGCCGAAGCAGGCGCTTCGGGCCGTGTGCTGACCACGCTAGCCTGAGTGCTGGCCAGGCTTCCCAATAAACCCGGCTCCGCATGGCGGCGCCGGGTTTTGCTTTTTAACAAATGTCCGGAAAGCTCCCTTCCGTCATGCTCGGGCCTGTCCCGAGCATCTGCGACGTCTGGATTTAATTGGACGTGATTGGATCCTTGGGACAAACCCAAGGATGACGTTGTGTGGGAGGAGAGCATGTCACCCCATCAGGCAGGGTTTTGCATAACGGAGCCGGGTTTATCACATCCGCACCCAGTCACTCCCGACCAAATGCAGAGTGACGGCAGAGAGATTTCCGTCCCCTTCTTGCAGAGTACCCGGCTTCTCAAACCGCCAGACGGAAGGCCGAGGAAACCTCTCCGGCCGGAACCGCCAGCGCCTCGTCGCGCAGCATGGCATCCAGAAACAGCGGCAACTCCTCACGGTAACGCGCGAAATCGTCGGCTTCGGTCAGTGCGGAATCCGCGTCGATATGCAGGTTCAGATCACTGCCGTCATCCTCACCACGGAAGGTCAGGTTGAACCCGTCGCCCGGACCATTGGCGAGAATGTGTCTGATAACGGCAAGCCCTGCAAATACCGGCGCGCTGAAGGGCAGGACGTTGATAAGCGGTGAGAAGAAGAACCGCCGGCCCTTTGATATGTTGCGATCGGCGGCGATCTGTTCGATGCGGTAGCGGCCATGCAGGCGCTGCCGGCGCAGATTGGCGGCATTGCGCGCAAGGAAGCTACCAAGGCTCTCCTGCGGTTCTATCGTCAGATGGAAAGGCAGGATATTGACGAGCATGGCGGGCATATGCGCGCCGACACTGCCCCAGCGGCTCATGAAGGGCAGCCACAGCGTCAGCACATCGCGATCCGGGCGCGGCAATACGCGGTGAAGATAAAGGCCTGAAAGCAGCACCAGCAGGTCCGGCCAGCCTATCTCCAGTGCGCCGGATATCTGTTGCAGTCTTGCGCTGAAACCTTCCGGCAACCCCGCATCGGCATGCAGGCCGCCGCCACCGTAATCCTCGCAATCCTTGTCCAGCACGGGCAGATCCACCGGCGGCGCGAGATAGGCCGTCCAGAACTCGCGGTCCTTTTCGAAACGGCGGCTTTGCCGGTAGGCGTCCTCTTCGGCAAGAAAACTGGGGAAAGGATGGAAATCCGGACCCGCCTCGCCCTTGCCGCAATAGTGCCCGTAAAGCTGCCCGCAGCGCTGCTCCACCAGCGTAAGACCATAACCGTCGACGACGATATGATGGGCACGGATATACCAGAGGTAGCGATCGTCGGCGATGCGGTAAAGCACCTGGGCGGACAGCTTGTCGGTTCGAAGATCAAGCCTTGCCTCGACATCCGCGTTCATGCGCCCCAGCGCTTCCTCGAAAGGCGCGGGATGGGCACGGAGATCGACAAGCTCGACCATCGGAGCGTGGAGCGGATCGCAGCATTGCTGCGGCGTCTCGCCATCCTCACCGACGCGAAAACGGATAGACAGAACTTCCGATTCGCGCACGGTGCGCCTGATTGCCTCAAGCAGAGCGCCTTCGTTCACGGCACCGGAAAGCTCGATGTAATGGGCGACGGTAGAGACCGGTTCGTCGGGATGGAAGGAAAACTCCTCCCAAAAATCGAGTTGCGGCTGGGTCAGGGGAAGCCAGCCGCCGGCAGGATCGATATGCGCCATCTGTTTTTCCTTGAATTATTTCCGTAATTTTGGCCGCAATGATGCGGCTCATGCCGCCGAAGCGGGTAAAAGCGAACTGACCTGTTTGGCGTTCCGGCAACGCAGGAGTTGCTGCGGCGAAAGCTCCACGCCGAAGGCGCTGCGAATTTCGGCCGAGACGGTTTTCAGATGCGAAGGCAAAAGGCCAAGCGCCAGCAGATCGCTGGTCGTGTCCACATTCGCCGGGTTTTTGCCCAGTACGCCGAGATAGATATCCAGCACGCGGCGATCACCCTGATCGGCGACTTTGATTGTTACAGCCGCAGGTGCCTTTGCCGGTTCCACTGCCGTCAGCAATTCGCGGGCGCGGCGGCGATCCGGCTTGCCATTAGCCGAGAGCGGCAGATCGGCCACATTGAGAAAGCGGCCGGGCACATGCGATTCCGGCAGATGCCTGCGGGCGAAATTGCGCATATCGGCGGTGGAAAGCTCAAGGCCGGGCATCGGAACATAAAGCACGCCGATAGCGGCCTCCCCCTTTTGCTCGGCACCGTAATCCACCACCAGTACACGCTGGATGGAGGGGTGGCGGATAAGTTCATTTTCCACATCCGGCAGCGAGACCCGCACCCCGCGCACCTTGACGTAACCGTTGACCCGGCTGGCGAACATGATCTTGCCATCCGGCCGGTAACGGCCCCTGTCTCCGGTGCGAAAAGCGCGCACCGCATGTCCATCCGGATCGCTGACCGTCACGAAATCCGTCTGGGTAATGGCGCCATCTTCCAGATAGCCGATCGCCACATTCACGCCCACTGTGTGGATGCGCCCGACAACGCCCGTCGGGCAATGGCCGCCCTGATCATTGAGGATGAAATAGCGATTGCTTGGTAAGGGATGCCCGTAGGGTATCGCCGTGGTATCGGCTGTCACGATCTCGTGCCAGATGCTCCAGATGGTCGTTTCCGTCGGCCCGCCCAGCGATATCAGCCGAGGTTCAGGTTTCAGCCGGCGCAACTCCTCGATGACCACGGGCTTGATGTAATCACCGCCCTGCGCGACGAGCCGGAGCGAGCCGAGCTGGTCGCCACGATGGCAGGACAGGAGCATCTCAAGAATCGCCGGCACCGAGCACCACAGCGTAACGCCGTGTTCGGCCACCAGCTCGTTCCAGCGGACCGCATCCTTCTCCTCGCCAGGTTCCGGCAGCACCAGTGTAGCACCGGCGGCAAGCGACCCAAAAACATCGAAGACCGACATGTCGTGGTGCAAGATGGCCGGGCGGCAATTGGTCAGCAGATAGTGCAGGCGATCTTCCGGCGAGCTCGCATCGATCGGCACCCAAATGGCGCCGATAAGTGCAGCGGCGAGCGTGACGGCTGTGTGCTCCGGGCTGCGCGGCAGGCACACCGCTACGACATCGCCCCGGCCAATGCCGCGCGTCTTAAGGCCCGCCATCGCCCGCGCCACCGCGTCGCCAAGTTCGTGATAGGAGATGCGCCGTTTGCCGTTGATCAGGGCCGTGCGCGATCCGTCTCCTTCGAAAAGATGCGAGGCGATCCGTTCCAGTAATGGCGGGCAGACGAAGTTCCGCTCGTCGCCATTCAGCCGGTAGTGCGACAGGTCGACGACCTCACGGAAATTCATCGAAAACGTCCCGCTGGCGGTGATCGCGGTAATCGCACGCTCTATGGCACCGAGAATGCCAGCCACCATTCCGGCATCGATCGCCTGCTCCGCATAGTCGATAGCAAGGACGAGATCGCCATTCGGATCTTGCGAAAAACGGAAATCCAGCGCGACTTGGGGCGTCTGGGTAAGCCCGTCCGTCCACCGAAGCGTCGAAGCTTGCGAAAGCGTGGGCCATGAAAGGCCGTTGGTGATGACGACAGGCAGGGCGAGCCCACCCGGATTGGCGTTGAGAAGGATGCGATTGAGATCGATCCCTGAAAAAGCCAGATGATTGAGGCCCTCAAGCACATCGGTTTGCAAAGCTGCGGCCCGCTCCGCAAAATCGCCCTTGGCCGCATCCCATTTGACTGCGATGAAGCTCGAGCGATTGGCAAACGCGCCTTCCACCTGCGGGGCGACAGGAATGCCGACGACGAGGGCACCTTCGTTCAGCCAAAGCGACAGCACATCGAGGATTACCGCCGTCAGCGCAGAATTCTTGAACAGCCGCTCTTTCGCGCCGATCCGTGAAAAGGCGGTAAAGCGTTGTTTTTCCACGGTCAGGCTCTGGCGGCTGTAACGCGAAACGGCAATGGTTTCGAGCGGGGCTTTCCAGGGCAGTTGCGAGGGCACTTCCGCACCCTCAAGTTTCTCAGCCCAATATGCGGCATCCTCGGCACGGGCCGCTGCTACATCTTGCTGCGCGGCGGTGGCTGCGACGGCTGATCCGGGCGGCACGACATCATCGAAGAGTTCCGCCGCAAGGCTGGCTATTCCCCGTCCGTCGAGAATAAGGGCGTCGAAGCGCAGGAAGACCGCCACGCTGTCCCCCACCGCAACCTCCGGCAGACGAAAGACCGTGACCTGCCAGGGAGAAGCGGCAAGATCGAAATGGGCATGGGAGAAATCCTGCCGCACGGTGTCGATCCGCTGTTCGGCTTCGGAAGCGGACAGGTCCGAAAGATCAACAATATCAAGGTTTAGCTTCGGCTCATCCGAGATCACCTGCACCAGACGCCGCTCATCGATGTGGGTGCGCAGGCTTTCATGCCGCTCGACCATTGCGGTAAGGCGCGAGCGAAGCAATGCGGGATCGATATTGCCGCGATATTCGCGGAACTCCTGCATCGCCACGCCGCTCAGCGGCAGATGGGTGCCGCGACCGAGCAGATAGGCCTTTTGCAAGGCTGAGAGTGGCCGTTCCATGGATTTTCCTTTTGTCTGCACTGTCGCTTCAGGCGCTTGCAAGCCTAATCGCTCAACGGTCTCGGAAGCGAGATCGGGGCTGGCGGCGAGGTAGCGAAGAAGGGCGGTATGGGCGTCGAACAGGGCTCGCAGCCAGCTTTCCGGCAGCGCATCGAGCCGCACATCCCAGTTGATCAAAAGCCCGCCATCGAGCGCTGCGACCTGCGCATCCAGCGCAACTCCAGGCCCCTGCGAGACGGTGTGGATCATCGGGCCGAACACGCGCGCCACATTTTCCGAAAACAACTCGCCCCCGGGCAAATCGACACCCGCGGTAAAGACAACCGGTGAGGTCTGCAAACCGCCGCGCAGGCGGGAAAGGTCGCGCATGACGCTGACCCCGGGATAGGACTGGTGCGCCAGAAGCCCGTTCATCTCTCCGAACAGCCGTCCAAGCAGTCGCTCAAGGCTCTCCTCAGGCCGGATATCAACGCCAAGAATGAGCACATTGGAGAATTCGCCGACGATGCCATCGACCCCTTCCACCAGCGGCGCGCGCCAGAAAGCCGGCACGGAAAGCCGGAACTTTTCCGTATTCGTCGCCTGCGAAAGCACCACTGCAAAGATACCAAGCAACAGGGTCGACGTGGTCACGCCGCAGCGCCGCGCCACCCGTTCCAGACTGCTGCGTTCAGCCGGAGAAAGTCTTGCTGCAAGGCGATCGGTGTGAACGGCGCGTGACGGGTCCTCGGGCAAAAACGGCAATGGCGGTGCCTCCGGAATATCGGCAATATGTTGCCGCCACCACAGCCGGTCCCTTTCACGCTGGGCTTTGAGTTCCGGATCGGATGCAAGACGTTCCGCCCAGCTGAAAAACGATGGTGGTGTATCCCCCAATGGCTCGAGTTCGTCCGCGTCGGCTTCATAAAAGCGGGCGAGATCTTCCAGCACGATACGTATACTGGCGGGATCGATGGCCAGCATGTCGGTATCCAAATGCAGCCTGGCGCGACCTGCGGGCAGCAGGCTGAGCGACACTGCCGCCGGCGGGGCAACGCGTAGATCGATCTGGCGATGGCTCCACGCCTCACGTTTGGCGGCAAGACGGTGCGCAAGCGCCTCCTCATTGAGAGACGCCATGTCCTCCACGCCGAGGCGGAGCGGCCGGCCGGCGGGGTCCGCCGTCTGTCGCCCTTCCGCATCGATCCTGAGGCTGAGCATGGGGTGACGCCGGCAAAGCCTTTCGACCGCGACGGCCAGTCTTTCCGCCTCCAGCCCCTTGCCTTCGAACTCGAGATAGAGATGCGGCGTAACTTTTCCGAGTATCCCGTCCGCCTCTCGGCCGACCCAGTAGGCAACCTGCATGGGGGTTAAATTTAGCATGTGAATTTGCACCGATTGACAAAACATGATTATCATAATCAAGTATAAGCCACCGTCAACCACTCGCACAGGAGGCATCCCATGAAAACGGGAGCACTCAGGACGAATGACGTCGATTCCGACGAAATTACTGATTTTGATAGAGAATTTCTGTTCACTTCTGGCTCGGGCGAACTGCGAGCCAGAGGCATTCGCGAAAGGATAACGATTCCTGCCCATGGCGCCGAAGATGCGGGAAGCCCTTTGCAGAAGGCGATAAAGGCCGCTTTTGAGAGGGCGCGCAGGGCCGGACAGGACAATCCCATCGCCATTGGCGCCATCCCCTTCGACGTCAACGAGCCATCCTGCCTGTACATTCCCAACAACCATGAGTGGAATCCAAAGGGTACCGCTTCGATCTCGACTGATTCGGCGATGCCAACGCTTGTCGGCCAGAACAGCCTGCCCGATGAAAATGGCTTCAAGCGCGCCGTCGAGCATGCCATCGTCAATTTCCGCCATTCCGATGTCCGCAAGGCAGTGCTTTCGGTCATGCGCGAACTGACCTTCGCCTCCGAGGTCAATGTCGAAAGATTGCTGGCCAGCCTCGCCAAACAGAACCGCGAGGGTTACCAGTTCCGCATTCCGCTACCCGATGGCGGCGATCTGATCGGCGTGAGCCCCGAACTCCTCATCCGCAAGCAGGGTGAAAAAGTCATCTCGAACCCGCTCGCGGGCTCGGCAAAACGCATGGCTGACCCGGTAGCGGACAAGGCCAATGCAGACCGGCTTTCGGCTTCGGAAAAAGACCATTACGAGCATAGCCTCGTGATCGAGGATATGCGCTCGCTGCTTACGCCTTGCTGCACTGAAATCGACGTTCCCGAAAAACCCTCCCTCATCAACACGGCCGCTCTCTGGCATCTTTCGACGCGCATCGAGGGTCGCCTTGCTGATCCCGAGACCAATGCGCTGCAACTCGCGTGCCTGCTGCATCCCACACCTGCTGTTTGCGGTTTCCCTACCGAACGTGCCCGCAGGCTTATTCGCTTCGTCGAGCCTTTCGAGCGTGGGCTGTTCACCGGCATGGTCGGCTGGACGGATGCCGAGGGTAACGGCGAGTGGGTGGTGACAATCCGTTGCGGCACCGTGCAACGGCAAACCGTGCGGCTGTTCGCAGGCGCCGGCATCGTTGAAGCCTCGGAACCCGAATCCGAATGGGCCGAGGTGCAGACCAAGCTCAAGACCATGCTGAACGCCTGCGGTCTTTCTGCCTAATTTTCCCAGGGACACACCATGACAATCGAATTTGAACGCTGGCCCGAAGATCTGGCGCGCCGATACCGCGACCGCGGCTACTGGATCGACAGACCGCTCAGCGACATCCTCACCCAGCAGGTAGAACTTCGGCCGGACGCGACCGCGCTGATCTGCGGCGACCGCCGCTTCACCTATGCCGATCTCGACCGGCAATCTTCCAATCTTGCCGGGCATCTGGCTGCCGCCGGGATCGGCAGGGGCGACACGGCACTGGTGCAATTGCCTAATATCGCGGAGTTCTATCTCGTCTTTTTCGCTCTGATGAAAATCGGCGTTGCACCCGTCAATGCGCTTTTCAGCCATCGCCGGCTGGAAATGACCTCCTATGCGGAACAGATTGCGCCAAAGCTGGTGATCGGCTCGCGTTCCCACGAGCTTTTTGCCAATGACACGTTTCTGGATGCGCTGAAGCTTGCCTCTCCGCAGCTTGCCGTAACGCTGCTGCTTGGTGAGACGGAACCGCAGCGCAGCCTCGAACAATGGCTCTCATCACCCGCCGAAAATGCGCCGCATTACGGCCCTTCGGCAGCCGATGAGGTAGCGTTGTTCCAGCTTTCCGGCGGCAGCACCGGAACACCGAAACTGATCCCCCGCACGCATAACGACTATGACTACAGCGCCCGGGCCAGTGCGGAAATCTGCGAGCTGACGCCGCAGACCCGTTTCCTCTGCGCCATTCCGGTGGCGCATAATTACCCCATGAGTTCGCCGGGTGCGCTTGGCGTGTTCCACGCTGGCGGCACCGTGGTAATGGCGGCCAATCCCGAGCCGCTTGCCTGCTTCGACCTCATCGAAAAACATGGCATCGACATTGTGCCTCTGGTGCCGCCTGCCGTGGCGCTGTGGTTACAGGTGGCGCCCGCCCATCGCGAACGGCTGAAATCCCTCAAGCTGCTGCAGGTCGGCGGCGCAAGCTTTGCTGAAGCTTTAGCGCGTCAGGTGCCGCAGGTGCTGGGTTGCGCCCTCCAGCAGGTCTTCGGCATGGCGGAAGGTCTGGTGAACTATACCCGCGCCGGTGATCCCGACCATATTGTCTTCACCACGCAAGGGCGGCCGATCAGCCCGGATGACGAGATCCGCATCGTTGACGAGGACGGCAACGACGTCCCAGAAGGCGAAGCCGGCATGCTGGCGACGCGCGGCCCCTATACGTTTCGCGGATATTACCGCGCCGCCGAGCACAGCGCGCGCGTCTTCGACAACCAGGGTTTTTATTATTCCGGCGATGTCGTTCAGCGCACCCCCGAAGGTTACCTGCGGGTGGTTGGCCGGGTGAAAGACCAGATCAATCGCGGCGGCGAGAAGGTCGCATCGGAAGAGGTGGAAAACCTGATCCTTCAGCATCCGGATGTGACGCATGCCGCACTGGTCGCGATGCAGGACGAACTCCTCGGTGAAAAAAGCTGCGTCTTCGTCGTTTCCCGCAATCCCGCTCTCAAGGCACCGGCCATCCGCCAGCATCTCTCTGGTCTGGGTGTTGCGGATTACAAGCTGCCGGACCGGGTGCGTTTCATCGACACCATGCCGCTTACTGCCGTCGGCAAGATCGACAAGAAACGTCTGCGCGACATGCTCGCAGCGCCAATCCCGGCGTAATTGAGCGTGCACGCCTCAACCATTTGAAAATTGCGTGTCGCCCATGCCGATGCGCCAAACTATCGAGGTCAATATGACGATCCCCACCATTTCCGATTATCCGATGCCGGTCGCAGCAAGCTTTCCGGCCAACAAGACCAAATGGCAGCCGGACGCCAAGCGCGCCGTGCTGCTCATCCACGACATGCAGCGTTATTTCCTGCGGTTCTACGAGGCTGACGGCAGGTTGATGACAACCCTCATCGACAATCTTGCAAAGGTAAAGGCATGGGCGGTTCAGAACGGCGTGCCGGTCATCTACACCGCCCAGCCGCACGATCAGCCTGCCGCCGACCGCGCGCTTCTGAACGACATGTGGGGACCGGGCCTGACCGTGGTCGACCCGGAGTTGCAGAAGGTCGTGGACAAGCTTGCGCCGACGCCCGACGATGTGGTGCTGACCAAATGGCGCTACAGCGCCTTCCAGCGTTCAGACCTTGCCGAGCGCATGAAGGGGTGGGGCCGCGACCAGATCATCATCGGCGGCGTCTATGCCCATATCGGCTGCATGATGACGGCTGTTGAAGCCTTCATGAAGGATATTCAGCCCTTCATGCTGGGTGATGCCGTCGCCGATTTTTCCGAAGCCGAACACCGCATGGCGCTGCAATATGTGGCAACACGCTGCGGCGTGGTGATCGACACTGCAAGCCTTGCCGGCGCGGGAGAGACCACCGATATCAGCGAATGGCTGAAGGCCCGCGTCCTGCAAATGGTGGAGGACGAGAGCGACATCGACCCGGATGAGAACCTGATCTTCTATGGGCTGGATTCGCTGCAGGTGATGAAGCTTGCCGGCGAACTGAAGGAACGCGGCGTCATCGTGGGCTTCGAAGAGCTTGCCCGCGTACCGACGCTTTCTGCCTGGTGGGCGCTGATCGAAGAAAAGCGGCTCGCGGCCTGAGCGGACGGACAAGATGATGCAGAACAGATTTAACGGGCGGCGCGTGCTGGTGACAGGTGCCGCGCAGGGCATCGGCCGCCGCATCGCCGAGCGTTTCACCGAGGAAGGGGCCGAGGTCATCGGCCTTGACCTCATTGCCGATGCAACCGATGCAACCGATGCAACCTTCCGCCAAATCACGCTCGACATCACGGACGCGGCGGCAGTGGAGGCGGCGAGCGAGGCGATCGAGAAGGAATGGGGCGGGCTAGACATTCTCGTCAACGCCGCCGGCATCCTCCGGCTCGGCGACAGCGAAAGCCTGACGCCGCAGGACTGGAACGCCTGCATGGATGTCAATGCTGCGGGGCCGTTCTACCTGCTGCGGCAATGGAGCGGCGTCTTCAAGCGGCAGCGGCGCGGGGCAATCGTCAACATCGCCTCCAACGCCGCCGTTGTGCCGCGCATCGGCATGCTCGCCTATTGTGCTTCCAAGGCCGCACTCGTCAGCCTCAGCCATTGCGCAGCACTTGAACTCGCGCCCTATGGCGTGCGCTGCAATGTGGTGTCACCCGGCTCCACCGATACGCCGATGCTGGCCGGCATGCTGAACGATCCCAGCGGCAAACAGCGACTGGTCGCCGGTCTTCCCGAGCAGTTCAAGCTCGGCATTCCGCTCGGCAAGATCGCGCGGCCGGACGACATCGCCGACACGGTGCTGTTCCTCGCCTCCGATCAGGCAGGCCATGTGACGATGCAACAGATCGTAGTCGATGGCGGCGCCACGCTTGCCGCCTGAGCATCGGTCCGCGTGATGAGGATGACAGAAACGGCCAACGTGCCGGCGTTTCACGGCGAAGCTGTTTCCGGCGATCCACCCGAGGCCATCTGGCCTTGGCCGGATGACAGATGCGATTGTCATTGCGTCAGCCTTCATTACAGCGCCGAAGAAGGGCGCGGCGGCAAGGTCCCTCCCTTGCCGCCGCAGCTTTTGCGCGCTGCGCCCAGACGCAAGGCGGAATTTATCGCCGGGCGCAGATGTGCTGCCGAAGCCATACGCCGTCTCACCGGCCGCGCCGCCTTTCCCGGCATGGGAGAGGATCGCGCCCCTATCTGGCCCGAACGCGTGGTCGGCGCGATTTCCCACAGCCACGAGCGGGCAATTGCGCTTGCCGGCTCTTCCGAGCGGTTCTGCGGCATTGGCATCGATATCGAAAGGCTTCTGAACGAGGAGGAAGCTTGCGATATTGCCCCGCAGGTACTGACCGCAAACGAACGCCTCAGTCTTGGAAACGACATCGATCCCTTCATGACCGGGCTGATCTTTTCGGCCAAGGAAAGCCTGTTCAAAGCGCTTTATCCGACCGTCAGACGTTTGTTCTTTTTCGAGGCGGCGGAGTTATCCGGCTATGAAGAGTGCGGTTCAGCATCCCTTCGGCTGACGACCGACATCAGCGGCGAGTGGCGCAAGGGAACGGACATTCCTTTCCACTTCTGCCGCTTCGAAGGCTTTTTGCTCACCCGTATCCTTCTCCCGCATTGAGGGAAAAATACAGAATCCTTTCCTGTGAAGATCATATTTAAAGTCGTTATTCCCGTCATTTGTGTGAAACACTGAAACGGTACGCA
Organism: Agrobacterium sp. MCAB5; assembly: GCF_052114365.1. Taxonomy (NCBI): domain Bacteria; kingdom Pseudomonadati; phylum Pseudomonadota; class Alphaproteobacteria; order Hyphomicrobiales; family Rhizobiaceae; genus Agrobacterium; species Agrobacterium sp. MCAB5. The sequence continues at coordinate 147,080 of NZ_JBFREP010000012.1, read as the reverse complement.
CCGTGTTGGAATGATTCCAAACATGCAAACGGTGGAGATACGATATGACCGACATCGATACGAGCAAGCTTTCCTGGGATGCGTGGGACGAGCTGCAAAACCCGCCGCCGGCCGAAACCGATTTCGACCGCGTGGTCGAGACCGCGATTTCCCGCCGCGGCTTTCTCGGTGGCGTGCTTGCCTTCGGTTCGGCCGCAGCAGCCATGGGCACGCTCGGCAACCTGATGACCAGCACCTCGGCGGAAGCGCAGGAAGCGGCAGCCGGCCGTTTCCCCTTCAAGCCGGTGGCTGCCGCGACCGACCACACCATTCACGTACCGGAAGGCTACAGCTGGAAGCCGGTCGCCAAGTGGGGCCAGCCGCTGTTCTCCAACGTGCCCGACCTCGACCCTGCCAAGGGTGTCAGCGTTGAAAACTCCGACAAGGTCTTCGGCGAAAATACTGACGGCATGGAACTGTTCATGGTTGGCAATCACCAGCTGATCGCCGTCAACCATGAATATGTAAACCCCGAAACCAACCTGCCGCATGCCGAAAAGGGCAACCCGAAAACGGCCGACGACGTCAAGATCCTGCAGAACATGCAGGGCGTCACCGTCATGGAAGTTGCGGAAGGCACCGGAGGCTGGGAAATCGTTCTCGACAGCCCGTTCAACCGCCGTATTCACCACAACACCCCGATGAAGCTTTCCGGCCCGGCCGCAGGCTCGGACCTCGTCAAGACCGCCGCAGATCCGAAGGGTGTCGACTGTCTGGGGACCTTCAACAATTGCGGCGCCGGCCGCACGCCCTGGGGCACCTACCTCACCTGCGAGGAAAACTTCAACGGCTATTTCGGTACCACTGATGCCGCCTTCAAGCTGCCGGATGACTACAAGCGCTACGGTATCGTCGCCGAGACCCGTTACGCCTATGAGAAGTTCGATGCGCGTTTCGATGTCGCCAAGAACCCCAACGAGCCGCGCCGCGCCGGTTACGTGGTTGAGATCGATCCTTCGGACGCCTCCTCCACCCCGATCAAGCGCACCGCCCTTGGCCGCATCAAGCACGAGAACGCCGCCGTGGTGATTGCCCGTGACGGCCGCGTGGTGGTTTATATGGGCGATGACGAGCGTGGCGAATTCCTCTACAAATTCGTCTCCAACGGCATTTACGTGCCCGGTGGCGACACCTCGAAACTGCTAGACGAAGGCACGCTCTACGTCGCCAGGTTCTCGGACGACGGCGCTGGTGAATGGCTGGCTCTCACGCCTGAGACGACAGGCATGAAGATCGATGAAATCTGCGTCTTTACCCGTCAGGCCGCTTCCAAGGTGGGCGCGACAACGATGGACCGCCCGGAATGGGTCGCCATCAACCCGGTCGCCATCGAAGCCTATTGCGCCCTTACCAACAACAGCCGTCGCGGCGAAATGAAAGACGGCAAGTTGCGCGCCAATGCTGGCGGTGACGCCATGGCGATCAATGCTGCCAACCCGCGCGAAAAGAACGAATACGGCCAGATCGTGCGCTGGTACCCGGAAAACGACGATCACGCGGACGGCAGATTCAAGTGGGACCTGTTCTGCATGGCCGGCAACCCCACCGTTCACAAGGATGCCTATGCCGGCTCTTCGAACATCAACGAAGGCAACATGTTCAACTCGCCCGATGGCATGATGTTCGATTCGACCGGTCTCCTCTGGATCCAGACCGACGGAGAGGACAGCAACGAGGGCAACTTCGCCGGCCAGGGCAATAACCAGATGCTGGCAGGCGATCCGGCGACCGGCCGTATCGAACGTTTCCTGACCGCGCCGAAGGGTTCTGAAGTTACCGGCCAGACATGGTCCGGCGACAAGCGTACCCACTTCGTCGGCATCCAGCACCCCGACGCCCCCTTCCCGGATGGCGAAGGCAAGCTGCCGCGCTCCACCGTTATCGCCATCAAGCGTGATGACAACGCGCAGATCGGCTGACGCTTTGGCTTAGGCGGAACCGGGTCTCGGCATAGCGGAGATCCGGCTCCTGTCACCCGTGACCAAGGGTCGATGCGGCCTGACTGAATTTTCACTCGCCAGTGGACAAGAGAGGCATTACCGCTTCAAATCTCCCCACACGATACCAGTCAGGAGAATGACCATGGAAATATTGCGCGCGGGAACACGGGCCTCAACCAAAGGCCCCGAGGCATGGTTTACCGGCACGGTCCGTATCGATCCTCTGTTCAACCCGTTCGATGCAGAGCGGGTGCAGGGCGCTCAGGTCACCTTCGAACCAGGCGCGCGAACCGCATGGCACACGCACCCGCTCGGACAGACCCTGATCGTGGTTTCAGGGTTTGGAAGGGTGCAGCGCGAGGGTGGCCCCGTGGAAGAAATCCGCCCCGGCGATACCGTGTGGTTCGCGCCGGGCGAAAGGCACTGGCACGGGGCGGCACCCGATGTCGCCATGACGCATATCGCGCTTCAGGAAGTGAAAGACGGCAAGGTCGTGGACTGGATGGAGCACGTCACGGACGATCAGTATGGTGGCTGAAGCGGCCTGGCCGAAATGGCGCTCGTCTTGCCTGCCGGACGATCTCCAGCGTTAAGCAACATCCGGAAGAGCCGAAATATTTCGGGGGCGCGATTTAAACTTTGACTCGTATGCGCATTGGGTGAACCTTCATTGCGTCGCGGGAACATGGTGGAGAATCGTGATCTTAACCGGTGGAATTGTCCTTGCCCTTATTGCCGCCAATGCGGTTGCAATTCCATGCCCATGACACTCAACCGGCGCGATGTGGTGGCGGGGTTGTCGATTGCCGGCCTGATGTTACCGGAAGCGATCGCCTATTCGGGGATTGCCGGCGTTCCAGCCCAGCACGCCATCCTTGCCGCCATCATGGGCTGCATCGTCTATGCCATTTTTGGCCAGAGCCGTTTTGCGGTCGTCTCGCCCACATCGTCCTCCGCCGCAATCCTGGCGGCAATGCTTGCGACGCTCTCGGTCACACCAGCGCAAAAGATGCTGCTCGTTGCCATTACGGTCGCTCTGGTCGGCCTGCTGTTTCTGCTTGCGGCTGCCACGCGGCTCGGCGCCCTGTCGAGTGTGATCTCGCGCCCGGTGCTGCGCGGTTTTGCCTTCGGCCTCGCCATTCTGATCACCTTAAAGCAATTGCCGAGCCTCTTCGGGATAAAGGCGCAGTCGGGCGAGCCGCTTTCCATTCTCCTGCAAATCCTCTCCCGCCCACAGGACTGGAGCCTTGAAAGCATCGCCGTCGGCGTTGTGGCACTCGCCGTGCTGCTTCTCCTGCGCAGGCGCCCCGCCATTCCCGGCAGCCTCGTCGTCATCGTGGCAGGAATTGCCATCTCGATCCTGCTCAACCTTCAAAGTCGGGGCGTCGCCGTCGTCGGCCAGATCGATCTTGCCGCCACTCGTCCTCATCCTCTTTGCGGAATCATGGGGCACCATCCGAAGCTTTTCGCTTCGCCATGGCGAGATTGTCGATTCCAATCGCGAACTCAGAGCATTCGGGCTTGCCAATATCGCCAGCGCCGCCATGCAGGGCATGCCGGTTGGTGCGGGTTTTTCCGCAGGCGCAGCAAGCGAGGCGGTTGGGCCGCAAAGCCGGCTTGCCTCTGCCATCGCCGCAATCGGCCTTGCGGTCTTCAGCCTGCTCGCCGCCAGAGGGTTCGCTTTCATCCCGGAAGCAGTCCTTGCCGCCGTGATCGCCGTGGCGCTGCTGCATGCGCTCGACCCCGCGCCGATCATCCGTTTATGGCGGCTCGGCAACGACGCCTATCTGGCACTTGCCGCTGCAGCCGGCGTACTTGCGTTCGGTGTGCTGAACGGCATGCTTGTCGCCGTCGCCCTTTCCTTCGCCGTCTTCGTTCGCCGGCTTTCCCTACCGCATGTCATGCATCTTGGCCGGCTGGGCGATAGCCATGACTTTGTCGACATGGAACGCCACCCGGATGCGAAGGATGTGTCAGGCATGATTATTCTCCGGCCCGCACAGCCGCTTTTCTTCGGCAATGCGGAACCGATCCTTGCCGCCGTTACCAAATACATCGTTGCGCGGCCGGAACTGGACATCGCAATTGTCAGCCTTGAGGAAACATTCGAACTGGATTCCACCGCGCTTGATGCGTTGCTGGAGTTCGATGCAGCGATGCAGCGCAGCAGCATCGTGGTCTACTATGCGCGCATGCACGACCATGTGAAGGATCTGCTGCTTGCTGGCGGCGGATCCGACATGGTGGCGCGCAGCAATTTCAGTGTCGATGATGCCGTGACGGCGGCCATGCATCGGGAGGACAGCCTTGCCACACAATCTTGAACCGCATCTGACCCCGGTTGAAATCACCTCACTCAAACCAACGCAGATGACAGTCGGTCTGCGCGAGGTGGAGGACAAGCGCCGGCAATGGGCCGCCATCCGTGAGGAAAAGGGAGCCGACTTCCTCGGACACCACATGGTGCCCGTCGTCCTTGGTCACAAACAACGTCTTTATCTGGTGGACCACCACCACCTCGCTTTGGCTTTGCATGAGGAAGGCGTGAAACATGTCCTGACCAGTATCGTTGCCGATCTTTCCCATCTCGACCGGCAGGAATTCTGGTCGGTGATGGACCATCGCAACTTCGTCTATCCTTTCGACGTGGATGGCGTGCGCCATCCCATCGAAAACCTTCCCAAACGGATCGTCGATCTCAAGGACGATCCCTTCCGCGCGCTGGCCGGCGCGGTTCGCGACGCTGGCGGTTTTGCCAAAATAGACGCTCCCTTCAGTGAATTCCTCTGGGCGGATTTCCTGCGCCGCCGTGTGGGTGGCAAGAAGCTGCGACATTCCTTCGAGGACGCTGTGGAGGAAGCGATGCAACTGGCACGCTCGCGCGATGCGCGGCATCTGCCTGGATGGTGTGGAGCGGACCGATGACCACCCTTCCCTCCCTTTTCCGATTGATGGCGGCTGCCATCGCAGTTTTCGTCCTGGGCGCGGCGAGCCTGCCTGCGCAAGAACTACCGCCGCCAGCGAGACCGGCCCCTACGGAACAGACAACAGAGCAGAAAGTCGACCAGTTGATACAGCTTCTGGGACAGGACGATGTTCGTGCCCTTCTCACACAGAAGCTTGCGGTAGCCGGCACAGAGCAGCCGCCAGAACTGACGCCGCAGAGCCAGTTGAGCGATCTCGACCAATGGGCAAGCAAGCGGCGCGAACACCTAGGCCGCCTCGCAAGGGACCTGCCCGGCATGTCCACGCAGATCATCGCGGCGCTGGGAAGGCTTTGCGACGAGATCAGAAACTACGGTGCAGCCGTCTTTTTGCTGCACGTATCCATCCTGTTCGGTGCGGGCCTTGCCGGCGGCATTGCCACGAACCGGATCATAGCGATGCAGGCCTCCCGCAGGAACAGCGCGGATATCGGCAAGGAGGCCTCGTCTGTCGTATCGCGGAGGCTTTTGCCCGTCTTCGGTTACGGCATTGCTGCCACCGCCATGTTCCTTGCCATCCAGTGGTCACCTTTGCTGAGCGCCGTTCTCCTGCCCTGGCTTGCAACCAGCATCGTGTTGCCGCTGCTTTTTGCCTTCACGGGTCTGCTGCGGCGGGTCGTTGGCCGCGAGGCCAATGCCCGGCGCGATTTCTGGATCGTCCGCTGGACATGGCTCCTGACCCTTGCCAGCGTCTTCTGGGCATTACTCAGGACGCTCGAGAATCTCGATGTCCCGCGTGACACGCTTGGGCTTCTGTCCTCCGCCATGGTCGGCCTGCTGTTCCTGCTCGCATGCATCTGGATCTGGCGTCGTCCGGTCGGCGATCCCGGCTCGGAGCGGGCTAGGTCAATCGATGTCGCGCTGATCTTCGGCCTCATCATCCTCTTCGGGTTGCGGCTCGCCGGCGCCGGGGTCCTGTTCTGGATCGGGCTTTATGCGCTGGTTCTGCCCGGCCTTGCCTCGACGCTTGGCATCGCGGCGCGAAAGCTGGCAACCGACATCGGCACCTATGGGGAAAGCGATCTTCGCCCGGTACTGGTCGAGCGAGGCGTGCGGCTTGCAATCGTCGGGACTGCCATCCTGTGGCTGATCTTCCTCGTGCGCGCGCATCCGAATTCCCTGCCCGATGGCGCATTGCTGACGTCGATCGTCGTCGGCGTCCTGCACGGGGCGCTGATCCTGCTTCTTGCCGATCTCGTCTGGATCGCGATCAAGTCGATGATCGCACGGCGGCTGGAGTTGAGTACACCCGCCGGCAACCCGATGAGCGGCCAACCGGGTGGGGGCCAGCCGCAAGATGACCGGCTTTTGACCATTCTGCCGATCCTTCGCAACATGCTCGGCATCATCATCGCCGCGGTTGCGGTTATGACGGCGCTTTCGGAACTCGGCGTCAATATCGGGCCGCTGCTGGCGAGCGCCGGCATCTTCGGCATCGCCATCGGTTTCGGTTCGCAGACGCTGGTCAAGGACATCATCAGCGGCGTGTTCTACATGATCGACGACGCCTTCCGCGTCGGCGAATACATCCAGAGCGGTTCCTACCGCGGCACGGTTGAATCCTTCAGCATCCGCTCGGTCAAACTGCGGCACCATCGCGGCCCGATTTTCACCGTCCCGTTCGGATCGCTCGGCGCCGTCGAAAATATGAGCCGCGACTGGTCGATCGACAAATTCCTCGTCACGGTCGCCTTCGATACTGACATTGCCAAGGTCCGGGCCATTACCAAGGAGATCGGTAAGGCGCTGAAGGAAGACCCGGAATTCGGACCGTTCCTGATCGAAACCGTCAAGCTGAAGGGTGTCGAGCAATTCGGCGAATATGGCATGACGCTTGGTTTCGGCATGATGCTGCGCGCCGGCGGGCAATCCTCCATGGTGCGCCGCAAGGCCTATTCGATGTTGAAGGATGCCTTTGCGCAAAACGACATCCAGTTCGCCAGCATGGCGGGCGCCTATCCCGCATCTACACGAAGCGCGCGGCCACAGGAGCCCGAAGCAAGCGACGGGACGGGGCCGGTGGAAGAATAGGCCTCCGGCAACCGCGCCCCAACCTTAGCCCATTCGTTCGGACATATATTCGCCCGGCGAAGCGGGAAACACCACGGTCTTATTGCCGTTGAGGAAGACACGGTGATGGATATGGGCATGAATGGCGCGCGCCAGAACCTGGCTTTCCACGTCCCTCCCGAGGCTCACATAATCCATGCCGCTCTGGGCATGGGTGACGCGGATCGTGTCCTGTTCGATGATCGGGCCTTCATCGAGATCAGCGGTGACGTAATGGGCCGTCGCGCCGATCAGTCGCACGCCGCGCTCATAGGCCTGCTTGTAAGGGTTTGCGCCCTTGAAGGACGGCAGGAAGGAGTGGTGGATGTTGATGATGCGGCCAGACATTTCCTGGCACAGCCGTTCCGACAGAACCTGCATGTAGCGCGCCAGCACGACGAGTTCGGCGCCTGCATCGCGCACCACCTGCAGTATGGCCGCCTCGGCTTCCGGTTTCGTCTCCGGCGTGACGCGAATGTGGTGAAAGGGAATATCCTCGTTCACCACCTGCTTCTGGTATTCGAGGTGATTGGAGATGACAGCGACAATCTCCACAGGCAATGCACCAATGTGGGAACGATAGAGCAGATCGTTCAGGCAATGGCCGAAGCGTGAAACCATGATCACGACTTTCGTTTTCCGCGAGAGATCATGGATATCGTATTCCATGTCGAAATCGGCGGCGACGGAAGCGAACCCTGCGACGAGAGCAGCGGGTTCCATACCTTCCTCCGAAACGAAGCTCAGCCGCATGAAAAAGCGGCCCGTTTCCAGGTCGGTGAATTGCGAACTGTCGTTGATGTTGCAGCCGGACCGCGCGAGGTATCCGGACACGGCGGCAACGATGCCGCTGCGTGCCGGGCACGAGACTTTCATGACATAGCTGGTCAAATCCTGCTCCCCTTGATGGATCAGCGATCGGGCACATTGGCGGTGATGCCGCCCTGCCCGATCATGGCTAACGAGACCGATAATAGCGTGTTACGCGCCGTAGATCGGGAAGTCCTCACACAGCGCTGCAACCTCGGCCCGCACGTTCGCCTCAATCTCAGCATTGCCTTCGGCACTGACAGCCAGCGCGTCGATGACGCGCAGGATCAGCACGCCGATCCGCTCGAATTCGGCCACGCCGAAGCCGCGCGTGGTACCGGCCGAGCTGCCGAGCCGGATGCCCGAGGTGACGAAGGGCTTTTCCGGGTCGTTGGGAATGGAGTTCTTGTTGCAGGTGAGACCTGCCCGCTCAAGAGCGATTTCGGCAACCTTGCCGGTAACGCCCTTCGGACGCAGATCGACCAGAACCATGTGGCTGTCGGTTCCACCAGACACGATCCCCAGACCGCCATCCGTCAGCACTCGCGCCAGAGCCTGAGCATTGGCTATGACCTGACCGGCGTAGTCGGCAAAGTCCGGCCGCAGCGCCTCGCCGAAGGCAACGGCCTTGGCAGCGATGACATGCATCAGCGGGCCGCCCTGATTGCCGGGGAAGACGGCCGAATTCAGCTTCTTTGCCAGATCGGCATCGTTGGTCAAAATCACGCCGCCGCGAGGGCCGCGCAGGGTCTTGTGGGTGGTGGAGGTGACGACATGGGCGTGCGGCACCGGATTTGGATATTTGCCGCCGGCGATCAGGCCGGCATAATGGGCCATGTCGACCATCAGCCATGCGCCAACCTCGTCGGCGATCTTGCGGAAGCCTTCGAAATCGATCTGGCGCGGATAGGCCGAGGCGCCTGCGACGATCAGCTTCGGCCTGGTTTCCAGCGCCTTTGCCCGCACCTTTTCCATATCGATCAGATGCGTCTCTGCATCCACCTCATAGGAGACGACATCGAACCACTTGCCCGACATGGTGACCGGCGAACCGTGGGTCAGGTGGCCGCCATGGGCCAGCGAAAGCCCCATGATCCGGTCGCCCGGCTGAAGAAGTGCCAGAAACACCGCCTGATTGGCCTGCGCGCCGGAATGCGGCTGAACGTTCGCGAACTCCGCGCCGAAAAGTTGCTTCAGCCGGTCGATGGCGACCTGCTCGACCTTGTCGACGAATTCGCAGCCGCCATAATAGCGTTTGCCGGGATAACCTTCGGCATATTTGTTGGTCAGCACCGAGCCTTGCGCCGCCAGAACGTCGGCGGACACGATATTCTCCGAAGCGATCAGTTCAATCTGGGTTTTCTGGCGATCGAGTTCCTCGGCGATGGCGTCGGCAATCACCGTATCCGAAACGGCATTATGGGACAGACGGTTGAGCATTGTTTCCTCCTCAAGGATCAGGCGATTTCGGCGGCAAGTTCCTTGCAGCCGGTTTCAAGCAAATGGCCGAGATGCGGCGCGAAACTGTTCCAGATATCCATACGGAAACCATCCGGCGCATCGCGCCACAGCACCACGGTCACGCCATCGAAAATCGTTCTGCGGGCCTCGCCAACCGGAATGGTGTCGATGTCGCGGGCGCAGCCGAGTGTCAAAAGCTCGGCGGCGAGCGGCCCCTTGATCGCGAGCGTCACTTCCCTTCCGGAAATGTCGACGAGACTATGGGGATGGCCCGCATAAACGCCAGCGCAGGCTGCAATCACCCCGTCGACCGCGCCAGCGGGAGCAAGGATCGTCCATTCGTCGGGACCAAGGCGCACGGCCTCGATTTCGCCTGCAGCAGTGCGAGCGCCGATCCGGTCGGGCAAGGTCAGGCCAAGGGCTGTATTGAGCGGTACCAGATCGCCGCGCGCACGCAGCGACAGCCGCCCTTGCGCGGCCAATATGCTGACCCGGGCTGCTTTGCTCTCGGCCAGCGTGCCGGGAACGGGGGAGGAAACGCGCATATTCATTGTCATCTCCGGGTCAGATCTTCAGACGGGTGTTTTCGGGATCGACAAAGACCATCCCGGTGATTTTTGCGGCAATCGTGCGTTCGGGCATCGGAATATAGACGGTCTCTCCCATCCGCTCATGGCCGCCCTCGACCAGCGCCAGCGCAATCGGCTGGCCAACCGCATCCGAATGATAGGATGAGGTGACATGACCGACCATTTTCATCGGGATAGGCTGCTTCGGATCGAAGACAATCTGCGCGCCCTCTTCCAGCTTCGAGCGGTCTTCGGTCAGAAGACCGACGAGGTGACGACGGCCCTTGGCGACGAGATCGGGGCGCGCGAGGCCACGCTTGCCGACGAAATCCGGTTTGGTCTTGCCCACGGCCCAGCCCATCGCGGCATCATAGGGCGTGACCGTGCCATCGGTATCCTGGCCGACGATGATGTAACCCTTTTCGGCACGCAGCACATGCATGGTTTCCGTGCCATAGGCGGTGACGCCGTATTGCTGGCCGGCCTCCCACAGGATTTCCCAGAGTTTGCGGCCGAGCGGCGCGGGCACGTTGACTTCGAAGCCGATCTCGCCGGTGAACGACACCCGGAACAGCCGCGCCGGCATGCCGGCCACCGTGCATTCCGCGCAGGACATATGCGGGAAAGCCTCTTCCGTCAGCTCGACGCCCTCGACCAGCGGAGCGAGCAGCTTTGCCGCATTCGGGCCGTTCAGCGCAATGGTAGACCATTGCTCGGTGGTGGAAGTCAGCCAGACGTTGAGATCCGGCCATTCGGTCTGGAGGTAATCCTCCATCATGTTCATCACCCTTGCCGCACCGCCGGTGGTGGTGGTGACGTGGAAGCGATCCTCGGTCATGCGGCCGATGACGCCGTCGTCGCGAATGAAGCCGTCATCACCCAGAAGCAGGCCGTAACGGCAGCGGCCCGGCGCGAGCTTCGACCACGGGTTGGTGTACATGCGGTTCATGAACTCGACCGCATCCGGCCCGACGACCTCGATCTTGCCGAGCGTCGAGGCGTCGAACATGCCGAGGCTTTGCCGCACCGCCCGGCATTCGCGGCCGACTGCCGCATCCATGTCTTCACCTGGTTTGGGGAAGTACCAGGCGCGCCGCCATTGGCCGACCGGTTCGTAAACCGCGCCATGCTCCTCAGCCCAGCTGTCGATCTGCGTCTTGCGCGTCACCTCGAAATGCTGGCCGCGATGATAACCGGCGAAAGCGCCGAAGGTCGTCGGCGTATAGGGTGGGCGGAAGGTCGTGAGGCCTACTTCCGGCTGGCGTTTGCCGAGCGCTTCTGCCGCGATGTTGAGGCCGTTGATATTGGACATCTTGCCCTGATCGGTCGCCATGCCGTTGGTGGTGTAGCGCTTGACGTGCTCGATGGAGCGCATGCCCTCGCGCACGGCCAGCCGCAGATCCTTTGCGGTCACGTCGTTCTGGTAATCGACGAAGGCCTTGGCCTTGCCGGCATCGCGATCGCTCGGCAATTCCGTCAGCGATACGCCGCTGCCGGTGCGGTCGTGCTCCACCGCATAGTCGCGGGTATCGCCCGTCTTGCCCAGGGCTGCAGCGATCTTCCGGCCCTGCTCGGCGCCATCCTTAAGCACCGCTTCAATGCCCCAAAGCCCGCGCCCGGCGCCGGCAATTGCACAATCCTCATTGGTCATGGCCGGCAGGAAGGTGGTCCGCTGATCGTCCCAGGCAATCTTGCCCTGCGTATGGGAAAACAGATGCAGCGACGGCGTCCAGCCGCCAGACATCAGCAACGCATCACAGGCGATTTCCTGCCCCGCGCCGACCGTGGAGCCATTCACCGGATTGACGCGGACTGATTTCACACGCAACCGGCCCGAAGTCGCCGTCACGGTATGCGACAGCCGCACCGGAATGCCGAGCGCGCGCGCCTCGTTCACCAGTTCCTCGCGCACCTTCGCACGGGTATCGACGATGGCCTGCACCCGCGCGCCTGCGCCATGAAGATCGAAGGCGGCATACCAGGCGCTGTCATGGCTCGTCACCACCACCGGCCTGTTGCCGACCTTGACGCCATAGCGGTTCAGATAGGTCTGGGCGGAGCCCGCCAGCATCACGCCCGGCCGATCATTGCCATGGAAGACCAGCGGTTTCTCGAGAGCCCCCTGCGCCAGCACCACATGGCGCGCCCGCACCCGCCACAGGCGTTCACGCGGCATGTCCTTGGTCACGGTTTCGAGATGGTCGGTCAGCTTTTCGCAAAGGCCGATCATGTTCTGGTGGTAGTAGGCAATCGCCGTCGTGCGGGTCATGACCCTGACGCCGCGCTCCTTCAGCGCCTTCAACTCGTCCGCCAGCCAGTTCCATGCTGGCTGGCCGTCGATCTGCGCCTGCGGCTCGGACAGCAGCGTCCCGCCGGCTTCGGCATTTTCGTCCACCAGCACGACCTTGAGACCATCGACCGCCGCTGCGCGCGCCGCAGCCAGACCCGCAGGACCGGCGCCGACGATCAGCACGTCGCAATGCAGGTTGCGCGAGGCATAGGTATCGGGGTCTTCTTCCGTGGGCGAGACGCCGAGACCGGCCGCCGCGCGGATGAAGGGCTCATAGACCTTGTTCCAGAAGCTCTTCGGCCACATGAAGGTCTTGTAGTAAAAGCCCGCCGAAAACAGCATATAGGCCATGTCGTTGACTGCGCCGATATCGAATTTCAGGCTCGGATATTTGTTCTGAGAGGTGGTTTCCAGCCCGCTCCAGATTTCCTGCACCGTGGCGCGGGTATTTGGCTCGAACCGGCCGGAGCCGCGGCGGGTGCCGATCAGCGCATTCGGCTCCTCGGAACCCGCCGCTACAGGGCCGCGCGGGCGGTGGTATTTGAACGAGCGGCCCATGAGATGTACGCCATTGGCGAGAAGCGCGGAGGCGACCGTATCCCCCTTTACGCCGCGATAGGTCTTCCCATCGAAGGTGAAGCTTACCGAGCGGGCGGCATCCACCCGGCCACGGCCGGGAACGCGATAGGAACTCATTTCGACACCTCGGAGCTGGCTGGTGCGCTGGATAGGGACGAGAGATCAGGACGCGGCTCGCCTGCGCGATAGGTCGTCAGGAAACGGTCGCTCACCGTGTCGCGCACCGCATTGAAGAAGCGACCGCAGCCATGCAGGTGCCGCCAGCGCTCGAAATGCGGACCCCTGGCGTTTTCGCGGATGAACAGGAATTCTTCCCACTGTTCATCACTCTGAGATGAGGGGTCGGCCGCGCGCACGACATGGGCCTGCCCGGCATAGGTGAATTCGGCTTCGGGTAGCGTTTCATGGCAATAGGGGCAACGGATCAGCAGCATGGGTTAGCTCCTCAGTGCGCCACGGCAGCGGCGGCGGCCTCGTCGATCAGGCGGCCGGAGCGGAAACGCTCCAGCGTGAAAGGCGCGTTGATCGGGTGCGGTTCGTTTTTCGCGATGGTCCAGGCGAAGGTGTGGGCAGCGCCCGGCGTGGCCTTGAAACCACCCGTGCCCCAACCGCAATTCACATAAAGCCCGTCGACCGGCGTCTTGCCGAGAATGGCCGAGCGATCCGGCGTGACATCAACAATGCCGCCCCATTTGCGCAGCATCCGCATGCGGTTGAAGATCGGGAAGATTTCGACGATGGCGGCGATCGTATGTTCGATCAGCGGCAGGCCGCCGCGCTGCGAATAAGAGGTATATTGATCCGTACCCGAACCGATCACCAGCTCACCCTTGTCGGACTGGCTGATATAAGCGTGAACCGCATTCGACATGACCACGCAGGGGAAGATCGGCTTGATCGGCTCGGATACCAGAGCCTGCAGCGGATAGCTTTCGAGCGGCAGGCGCACGCCTGCGGTATCCATGACCACCGAAGTGTGGCCGGCAGCGGAAACCGCAACTTTTTTCGCCTTGATGAAACCTCGCGCCGTCTCGACACCCGCGACGGACCCGTCGGCATTGCGGCGAATGGCGGTGACCGGGCAATTCTGGATGATATCGACGCCACGGGCGGCAGCACCGCGCGCATAACCCCAGGCAACTGCATCGTGGCGCGCCGTGCCGGCACGTTCCTGAAGCGCACCGCCCATCACCGGGTAGCGGGCGTTTGGCGATATGCTCAGCGGCGGACAATATTCCTTGCATTCTTCCGGGGTAAGCCAGCGATTGTCGACACCGTTCAGACGGTTGGAATGGATGTGGCGCTTGAAGCTCTGCACGTCGTGGACATTATGGGCGAGCATCAGAACGCCGCGCCGCGAATACATGACGTTGTAGTTCAGTTCCTGGCTCAAGTTCTCCCACAGATCGACGGCGTGATCGTAAAGACGCGCGCTTTCGTCGTAGAGATAGTTGGAGCGGATGATGGTCGTGTTGCGGCCGGTATTGCCGCCGCCGAGCCAGCCCTTGTCGATGACAGCGACATTGGTGATACCGTGCTGGCTGGCCAGATAATAGGCCGCACCCAGACCATGGCCGCCGGCGCCGACGATGACCACGTCATATTCGGCTTTTGGCTGGCTGTCGGGCCATTGCTCGTCCCAGTTCTTGTGGCCGGTCAGGGCATTCCGCAGGAGATTGAAGGCATTAAAACGCGTCATGAGCGGGCCTGCTGGTTGGAACTCTCGGTATTCAAAAGCCTACGGAGATTTACAGCGGCCGGGCTGGACAATCGCGTCTGTTTGCGTGAATATTTGCGCCATGAGCTCTCATCGCGCCAAGAAACGCCTCAGCGTCGCCTTCCTGCTCGCCGACCGGTTCACGCTGTCGGCCTTCGCCAATTTCGTTGATGTGCTGCGTCTTGCTGCTGATGAGGCTGACCGTTCCCGGCCGATCCTGTGCGAATGGTCAGTGCTGTCGGCGACCCTCGGCAATGTGCAATCGAGCTGTGGTGTGAAGGTGCAACCGGATACGCGGCTCATCGACGCCGTGCATTACGACTATATCGTTGTTGTCGGCGGATTGATCAGCGACCACAGCGCCCTGCCGCCGGAGGCATTGCGGTTCCTGAAAGACCGTGCGGCAGCGGGCACTCCCCTTATCGGGCTCTGCACCGGCGTTTTCATTCTACATGAAGCCGGCCTGCTGGATGGTTATCGCTGCTGCGTCAGCTGGTTCCACCATCAGGATTTTCTCGACCGTTTCGACGCCGAGCAGATGGTTTCCGACCAGCTCTTCGTCATAGATCGCAACCGCCTGACCTGTTCGGGCGGCCATGGTGCTGCGCATCTGGCGGCGTTCCTTGTGGAGCGCCATGTCGGCCAGTCGGCCGCCATCAAGAGCCTCAATATCATGATGATCGACAGCGCGCTCAGCGGCGAAAAACCCCAGCCCGGCCAGCAGAGCACCAGAACGGCAACCGATCCCCTGGTCAGAAAGGCGATCCTGCGCATGCAGCAGAACATCGAGGTTCCGAGAACCGTGCTGGAACTCGCGCGCGACCTCGGCCTTGGCCGACGCAGCCTCGAACGGCGTTTCCTTGGAGACCTGAAAGCAACGCCCTCCAAGGTCTATCTTGAGCTGCGGCTCGACCGCGCCCTTTCCCTCCTGCGCACCACGCGTGACCCGATCACCCAGATTGCGCTCGCCACCGGGTTTTGCGATGCCCCACACCTTTCCCGTACACTTCGTGCCGAGCGCGGCTTCAGCCCCAGCGAATATCGCAAAACGCAGATTGGCCACACGACAACGGACGAAGAATTCGCCGTCGGCGTGTTGTTGCCGCAACCTTGAGGCTTTGCTGTTCACCTGCCAAAAGTCGGGCCCTGCAAAAAATAGATCAACGTAATTGATATGGTCAGACTTGCCCGTACCGGTATAAAAGTCCCCGATCCTGTTTAGGGGAGCCGTGGGGGGTATGGGATGAATTCAGAGCGTCGTGGCGTTCTCGCGCTTTTAGGTGGCCTTGTGCTGGGAAGACCGTCTGTCGGCAAGGCCGCGAGCAACGTTCCGGCAGTTGCCCAATCCCGCTCCGAATACAAACCCCGCCATGTCCTTTGTTTTCTCGGCCCGGAAAATGGTCTGGCAGCGCTGCAGCAGAGCGCTCGCGCCGCTATCGATAAATTTGCCGGCGATTTCAGTCTCGATGAGGATTATTCGCAGGATGAACCGGACGACAGGATGGAACGCTCCTTCAATGTCTGCTGGGATCGTGTCGAGCCGGACGCCTATCAGGAGAGTGACGAGGAGGCAGTCGCAGGCCACGGCTCGGTTCTTTATGTGCTTGGCCCATCAATGGCCGCGGAAAGAGCCGTGGCGACCTGCGGTAAAGCCCTGATGTTCGTGCACCACATGCTCGATAGTGGCGCAGTTGCCGTAAAGGGTGAAAGCGCCGGCGTTGCCCATGGCGTGCAGCGGTGGAAGGAACTCTTCGAACAGTCGCGCCGTAACGCGACCGCAAACGACGCCCTGGCATTCGCCAGAACCTGCCGTATAGCCTTCGCGCGCCGGCCCATCGGCGGCGATGCCGACGGAATGGGGAGCGTCGGCTTTCATCTGGTCGGATTGCCTGACGTGGAGATACACTTCACCCGAAAAGACCAGCAGCAGCCCTCAACAAATAGCGAGCAGCTGAAGATCGCCGCGCTGATTGACGATATTGCCGATCAAATGACACGCGACGGGGTTGAAGCGGCCTTGAAGGATCGTCGTGCCGACCTATCCGATGACACGCGGTATGAGGAGGACGAATATAAATTCAACCCGTTCGGCGTTGCGACCATTCGAGACCACAAGCTTTGACGCCACGCTTATAAAGATGCGGGGCCTGGGTCGCTCTCTCCGGCGACAAGCTGCATCGGCCAGACGCAGTAACGCGCCTGATTTGGGTAAAACGGCGCATAGGCCGGCATGGTAGACAGAAGCGTCTGCGCGACCATTACACCGAGATCGTGCAGGGACATGCGGAAACTGGTCAATCGCGGTTCGAGAAACTGGCCGCGTGGACCATCACGAAAACCGATGACCGCAAGATCCCGTCCCGGTTTCAGACCCACTTCCGCCAGACGGCGATAAAGGCCAAGGGCCATCAACTCATAGATCAGCACAAGCGCGGTTGGCCGCGGCCGCATCTGTAGCCACTCGCTGGCGGCGTGATATCCGCCCTGCTCGCTCGATTTCGCCCGGATGACCAGAGAAGGATCGTAAGCAATGCCGTTCTCCTCCAGTCCACGCCGGTACCCGTCCATGAAAACATAACCGAGATTGACGTCGCTATCGGGTGCAGCAACCGCAATGGTGCGATGGCCGGCAGCGGCGAGCCGGTTGACGGCACTGCGCGCAACCTCTTCGAAATCGAGATCGATCCACGCATGATCGGCGCTGGAAGAGGTGCGGCCGAGCGTTACGAAAGGCAAGCGGGTCTGCTTTAAAAAATCGACACGCTTATCGACACGGCGGGTCGAGGAAATGATCATCGCATCCACCATGCGGCGCGCCACCATGCGCTTGAGATATTCGTCCGGGTCTTCCTCACCGGGACACGGCAGAACGATAAGATCGAGATTGTGAGCGGAAAACACGCTTTGCAAACCATCCGTCACTCCCATGAAGAAGTTGTCGGAGTTCTCCACCGTCTGCGCGTCGCTGCCGGTCATCAGGCCGATGACGTTAGTCGTCCCCTGCCTGAGGCTGCGGCCTGACTGGTTTGCGACATAGCCAAGTTTTTCCGCCGCCTCCAGAACACGCCGCCGCGTCTCCTCGTTAACGTCGGGCTTGCCGTTCAAGGCACGGGAAACGGTGCCTATCGATATCTCCAGATAATCGGCAAGCTGACGAATTCCTTTCATGCACTCCCCCTCCTGAGCCGGGTACGAAATATGCGTCCCCAATAACGGTATTGACATATCTAACATGATCATCCTAGTGTCGTAAACGTTTACGACGCTCTGCGCAAAGAGGAGTTTGCCCAGAGAGCGGGGAGAGAAGATGACATACAATGCCGTTTTATGCGGGTGCGGAGCTATGGCCAAAGGCTGGCTGCGCGCCATTCAATCGACGCCGGACATTCTCGGCGCGATCAAGATCGTCGGGTTCGTCGATCTGAACGAAGACACGGCACGCGCGCTTGCCGAAGAATTCTCCGTCACCGACGTCATCATCGGCGTCGATCTCCGCGATGTTCTCGCACGGACCAAAGCCGACATCCTGTTCGATGTCGTCATCCCGCAGGCACGGTATGCCGTGGTTGAAACCGGTCTTGCAGCCGGGTGTCATGTGCTCAGCGAAAAGCCGCTTGCGGCCTCGATGGAAGAAGCCGAAAAGCTGGTGGAACTGGCGAAAAAGGCCGGAAAAATTCATGCTGTAGTGCAAAACCGGCGCTTTATCTCCGGCATCCGACGGCTGCGCCGGGCCGTGGAAGACGGTATTATCGGTGATTTGACGGCCATTCACTGCGACTTTTTCCTCGGGCCCCATTTCGGCGGTTTCCGCGAGGAGATGAAGAACGTTCTTCTTCTCGACATGGCGATCCACACTTTCGATGCGGCGCGTTTCGTCGCCGATGAAAAGCCGCTCTCCGTGTTTTGCGTGGAGAAAAATCCGGCTGGCTCCTGGTATGCACATGGGGCAAGCGCCAATGCCATATTCGAGTTCTCCAACGATGTGGTCTTTACCTATCGCGGCTCCTGGTGCGCGGAAGGCGAAAGAACCAGTTGGGAAGCCCGCTGGCGGCTGATTGGCTCCAAGGGCATGATCCTCTGGGACGGCGAAGACAATTTCTCCGCATCCGTCGCCGGCGAAGAGCCGGGTCTTCTACGCGGATTCAAGACCGTAAACGTTTCCGACAGTATTTCCGAGAAGGATACGCACGGCCACGCCAGCGTCATACTCTCGTTTCTTCAATCCATCCATACTGGCCAGATGCCGGAAACGGCCTCCTTCGACAACATCAACAGCCTGGCAATGGTGATCGGCGCGATTGAAAGCGCCCGCATCGGCCAGCGCGTTTCCATCGCAGCATAAGGACCGACAGACGTGAGCAATCCGGCAAAATCCATCCGCATCGGCACCATGGTCAGCGCCACCAAGGGACAGGCAGCTGAACGCATCGGGCAGATAGCCGATCTTGGTTTCGAAAGCTTCGAACCGTTCTTCTGGCAGACGACCAACGGCCAAGACCTTGCCGAGCTTGGCAAGCGTTCACTTGACGCGATCGGCGATCGCGACATCACCATCGGCACGCTCGGCATGTTCGGCAATCCGCTGGAGGAAACGGAAATCGACCTTCAGACCTTGCAGGGCTGGAAAGACTGCATCGACAATGCCCATCACTTCGGTGCAACCTGCGTTGCCGGTTTCACCGGCCGCCTGCGCGGAAAGCCGCTGCCCGAGAGCTTGCCCCGTTACAAGGAAATCTGGAGCGAGCTTGCCAAACGCGCAGCGGACAAGGGCGTGAAGATCGCCTTTGAAAATTGCGCCATGGACGGCAACTGGCAAACCGGCGACTGGAACATCGCCCATAATCCGGATGCGTGGGAACTGATGTTCAACGAAACGCCGGACGAGAATATCGGCATCGAATGGGAACCCTGCCACCAGATGGTTTATCTCATCGATCCGCTGCCGCAGATCCGCAAATGGGCGGACAAGATTTTCCACGTGCACGGCAAGGATGCGACCATTCGTTGGGATGTCATTCGTGAGCATGGGATTTTCGGCAAGGAAAAATTCGTCTTCATGCGCACGCCGGGCTTCGGCGACAGCAACTGGACGGACATTATTTCGGAACTGCGCCTGGCCGGCTGGTCCGGCTCGATCGATATCGAAGGCTGGCATGACCCCGTCTATCGCGACGCGCTGGAAATGACGGGACAGGTACACGGCCTGAACTATCTGAAACATTGCCGGGGCGGCGATTTTGTCGTCGATCCCACCTAAGGAATGGAAGCCTTGGGAGAAGGCTTCCAGTAATTGCAGAGACGATAACCAAGAGGAGGAGATTATTATGGGTATCGCGAAATGCATGATCGCCGGTGCGCTTGTTCTGGCAGGCGTATCCGCCAGTGCGATGGTGGCGCATGCGGAAGATGTCACCTTGACCCTGTGGTCGCTGGACAGGGACATCCAGCCGGCACCCAACCTCGTAAACGAGTTCAACAAGCTCAATAACGGCATCAAGATCGAATACCGGCAATTGCAGTTCGATGATGTGGTGAGCGAATCCATGCGCGCCTACTCGACCGGCAACGCGCCCGATATCATCGCCATCGACAACCCAAACCACGCCATGTTCGCCGCACGTGGCGCGTTTCTTGACGTGACGGATATGATTGCGAAGTCGGACGTCATCAAGACGGCAAACTATTTTCCGGGCCCGCTGAAATCCGTAACATGGGACGGCAAATATTTCGGCGTTCCGAAGGCGACGAATACGATCGCACTCTATTACAACAAGGACCTGTTCAAGGCAGCCGGTCTCGATGCGGCAAAACCGCCGCAGACCTGGGACGAGCTTGTGGAAGCTGCCCGCAAGCTGACCAACCCCGCCAAGAATGTTTACGGCATCAGCTTCAGCGCCAAGGCCAACGAGGAGGGCACCTTCCAGTTTCTGCCATGGGCGCAGATGGCCGGCGCCACCTACAAAAACATCAATACCGATGGCGCGGTGAAAGCGCTTGAAACATGGAAGACCCTTCTCAGTGAAAAGCTGGCCTCGCCGGATACGCTGACGCGCAGCCAGTGGGATTCCACCGCTACCTTCAACGCCGGCAACGCGGCCATGGCGATCTCCGGTCCTTGGGAAATCGACCGCATGCTCAAGGACGCCAAGTTCGACTGGGGCGTGACGCTACTGCCGGTTCCGACGCCGGACGCGCCGCGGTCTTCGGCCATGGGCGACTATAACTGGGCGATCTTCTCCAAGAGCAAACATCCCGCCGAAGCCTTCAAGGCCATCGAATTTTTCGCCTCGCAGGACAAGGACATGTTCAAGAACTTCGGGCAATTGCCGGCGCGTTCCGATATTCCCGTTCCGCCCACCGGCAACGCGCTGAAGGACGAAGCGCTCAAGACCTTTATCGAGCAACTCAAATATGCGCAGCCGCGTGGTCCCTCGCCTGAATGGCCGAAGATTTCCAAGGCGATCCAGGACGCTATCCAGGGCACCCTGTCGGGTCAGATGACGCCGAAGGCCGCGCTCGATCAGGCCGCTGAAAAGATAAAGCTGATCGAAGGCTGATCTGTCTGGGCGGGCGGCCGGGTTCATCCGGCCCCATCCAAGGGGTTCCTCCCGGTGGGGCTGCCTGCTGCTTAATGCAGCGGCGGCCCCGATCGGAGCTTGTGAGGATGTTTCATGAAAAAACTGTTTTCCAGCGTCAGCGACGGTCGTGGTTTCGACCTCATCCTTGTCGCTTTTCCTTTGGGCTTCCTGTTCGTCATGGCGGGGCTGCCGCTCATCTACAACATCGTCATGAGCTTTCAGGAAGTCGACATGTTCAGCCTGGGCACCTTCGTGCGCCCCTTCGTCGGCTTCAAGAATTATATCGACCTGTTCCGGCAACCGGAAACATTGCCGATCCTTTTCAACACCGTCACCTTTGTCGTCACCTCGATTGCCGGGCAATTTGCCATCGGCTTCGGTCTGGCGCTGTTCTTCTGGGTGAACTTTCCCGGCGCCACCTGGCTGCGCGGGCTGTTCCTCGTTTCCTGGGTCATGCCCGGCCTCGTCGTCGGCGCGATCTGGAACTGGATATTGTCAGGCGATTTCGGCGTGCTGAATTTCTTCCTGCGGGAAAGCGGCATGATCTCAGGCAATATCTTCTGGCGATCGGACGCGAATTTTTCGCTCTGGGCCGTGGTCATCGCCAATATCTGGCTCGGCACCTCGTTCAACATGATCCTTCTTTCTGTCGGCCTCGCCTCCATCCCCGGTGATCTCTACGAAGCGGCGGAGCTGGATGGCGCGAACGCCTGGCAGCGTTTTTACACCATCACCCTGCCGATGATGCGTTCCACCATCGGCGCGATCATCTCGCTCGGCCTGATCTTCACGCTTCAGCAGTTCGATCTTTTCGCCGCCATCACCGATGGCGGGCCCAACAACAGTTCCAACGTGGCGCAATATTGGGCCTGGGATCTTTCGTTCCGGCAATATGATTTCGGCAAGGGCGCGACGATCTCCGTCATCATGATCGTCTTCGTCATGCTGGCTTCCGTCGTTTATGTGCGCTCGACACGGCATGAGGTGCGCGGATGAGTATCACGACCCGCAACCGGTTGATGCTGGCAATCGCCATCGTGCTTGCCGTCATCTATCTCTTTCCGCTCTACTGGATGTATCTGACCTCGCTGAAAAGCGGCTCGGAGATGTTTGCGAACCCGCCGGGCTTCTGGCCGGCCGATCCGCAATGGCAGACCTATGCCTATGTCTGGGAAAGCCGCAATATGGGCCGTTATCTGTGGAATTCGGTTCTCATCGCTTCAAGTGCCGTGGCGCTCATCACCGTGCTTGGCGTTGGCTGCGCCTATGTGCTGGCGCGCTATCGCAACGTCTGGGTTGATATCGGCCTCTTCCTCATCCTCATGCTGCAGGTTCTGCCGGCGTCCCTGATGATTACGCCGATCTTCGTCGGCTTCTCGCAAGTGGGTCTGCTGGATTATCCCCGCCTGTCGGTCATTCTCGCCATTGCGGCGAAAAGCATGCCCTTCTTCGTGGTGCTGGTGCGCGCAACCTTCATGGCGGTGCCGCAGGAGCTGGAAGAGGCAGCGCTTGTGGACGGCAATTCCCGCGTCGGCGCCTTCTTCAACATCGTGCTGCCGCTTGCCAGAAACGGCATTCTCGTCAGCGCCATTCTCATTTTCATGCAGGCATTCGGGGAATTCGTCTATTCGAAATCGATGATCCAGGCGGCTGAATTGCAGCCTGCCAGTGTCGGCCTCAATTCCTTCATGGGCCCCAACACCAGCGAATGGAACAACATCATGGCCTATGCGACCATGTATGTGACGCCCATTCTTGCCCTGTTCATTCTCTTGCAGCGCCGCATCGTTTCCGGCCTGACATCGGGAGCGTTAAAATGACCCTTCAGATCGAACTTTCCGGCGTAAACAAATATTACGGTGCCTTTCACGCGCTGAAGAACATCCATCTTTCCATCAAGAAGGGCACCTTCGTCGCCCTCGTCGGCCCGTCCGGTTGCGGAAAGTCCACCTTGCTGCGTTCGCTGGCGGGGCTGGAAACCATATCGAGCGGCGACATGCGCATTGCAGGCACTTTGATGAACGGTGTGCCGCCGCGCAAGCGCGATGTGGCGATGGTGTTCCAGTCCTATGCGCTCTACCCGCACATGACGGTGGAGGAGAACCTGACCTATTCGTTGCGCATGCGCGGCGTGGCAAAATCAGAGGCCCGCAAGGCGGCAGAGGAGGTTGCAGCCACCACAGGCCTGTCAAAGCTGATGAAGCGCTATCCGCGCGAACTTTCCGGCGGGCAGCGCCAGCGTGTGGCGATGAGCCGCGCGATCATCCGCAACCCGCAGGCATTCCTGTTCGACGAACCGCTCTCCAATCTAGACGCGGCCCTGCGTGTGCACATGCGCAAGGAAATCCGAGCGTTGCACGACCGCCTGCACGCCACCTCGGTCTATGTCACCCATGACCAGATAGAGGCGATGACGATGGCGGATCACGTCGTCGTCATGCGCGACGGCGTGATCGAACAGCAGGGCACGCCACTGGAATTATACGACCGCCCGGTCAATCGTTTTGTCGCCGGCTTCATCGGTTCACCGGCAATGAATTTTATTCCGGCAACGGTCAGCCCGGACGGCGCGGCGCTTCAGCTGCGTTTCAGTGAAGGCGAGCCGCAGCAGTCCATCAAAAACCCGGCTCCCTTATCGCCCGGCAAGCGTGTCATCGTTGGTATCAGGCCGGAACACATCCGGCCGCGAACCGCAACCGGCGCGGCGCTGACGTTACCTGTTTCGGCCGTGGAAACCACAGGTTCGGCCACCTTCCTCACCCTTGGCACATCGACCGAAGTGGTCATCGCTATACAGGGACGCAGTGAGGTCAGGAGCGGCGAAGTCGTCGGCCTCGACATCAACCCGACCGACCTGCATTTGTTTGATGAAGAAACCGGAGCCGGCCTCGGAGGCCGGTGAAACGAACCATGGGGCATATCCGGACCGGACGGCCCTTCGGGGCTTTCCGATCCGCACGAGGTGAAAGCTTCAGCGCCCCATGATGATGTCGAGGATGTTGCGGCGCGTGGTTGCGGAGGTGGCGGTGGCCCGGCCAACCTCGCGGGCGGCGATGGCGGGCGAACCGGAGCCTTCAATATCCACCCACCGACCGGCATGTTCCGTGGATTGACGCTTGAGATAGGTATAGGGCGTTTCGTCCCAGCGAAAGATCTTCGATTTCATATTGTCGAGAATGAAATCTCCGCGGTCCGTTCTTACCGTGAGGATGGCATGGCCATCGCCTTTTTCGTCGCGGACGACGGTGATCAGCAGATCGGAAACCGGGAAACCGGCATCCATAAGCCGTTTCCGTTTCTCCAGCGTGAGGTCCTCGCAGTCTCCCGCGCCGTTATAGGGATACTCCCAATAGTCCTCGTAACCCCACACTTCCATGTCGGAACGCTGGTCGATTTCGATATTGACTGCGCTGTTGATCGAAACAAGGGTAGCCCAGACATCAGGCGTAAGATTGAGCGGCGGCATTTCCTTGACCGGCTGACATTCATCCGTATGCCGCTTGCAGAAATCGTAATGCCCGATGGGCTGCGACGTGAACTTGCCAGTCTGCATCGAAGGAGACGCCTGCACCGGCGCAGCGAAACCCGCGACGGCCAGAATGAAACATGCTTGCAGCAATTTGATGAGATGGGTCATGTTCGTCTCCTGACGACATGACCTACCGGTGGCGATTTGAGTTCACATGAAACAAAATGCTCGACTTTTAACGAACCCGATAATTCCGCTCCCGATGGTCCCGACAACGAGCGGCGTTGACTGGGATAACGCCGGGGTAGCCACGGCATCTGAACGGTCAGCAACGGTAAAGTGAGCAGCGGGAACTTGCCACGCCGGGGCGGCCTGCCTATGAAGAGGCCGTCACGCAATAGTAATCCACATATTAGAGAACGCTGCATGAGCCTGTTTGCGAAGACCACCCGCGCGGCCGCTGTCATTCTGGCACTGGCCTGCCTGCCCTCAAATGCCGCAGCGCAGCAGATGATCGTCGTACCTCCCGGAAACCGCTCCGCCCAACAGCCGGAAATACCCCAGGCCTCGGCGATCAGGACCAGGGCGTTTTCCACGACCTATGAGGAAAAATTCCGCAAGACGGTCGATCTTCTAAACAGCGAACCCGGTCTACTCGGCAAGATCAGGAAGGCGGGAGCGGCCTATGGCATCGATCCTATCCATATCGTCGGCGCCATCGTTGGCGAACACACTTTCAACGTCACCGCCGTGGACCGCCTGCAGACATATTACGTCAAGGCCATTTCCTATGCGGAACTCGATATAAAATTCAGCTATCAGGGCGTTGCCCTGAAGACGTTTCTCGAGCGTCCGGAATTCCGCTCCTGCGCGACGCTTGCCACGACATCCGAGCAATGGAGCTGCCGCGATATCGTTTGGGATGCAAGTTTCCGCGGCAAGGTCGTCGATGGCGTGAGCTATGAAGCGATTTCGTTCCAGCGGGCCTTCTTCCAGCCCTTCTATGCCGGACAGACCTTTGGTCTTGGCCAGATCAGCCTGTTGACGGCGCTGCAGGTCACCGATCTCGTAAACAGAACCAGTGGTCTGCCGAAACTCTCCGCCGACAGGCCGAAAGAGATCTACCGTGACGTCATGGATCCTGACCGGAGCATCATCTACATCGCCGCTATCCTTCGAGATTCCATCGACGCCTACAGGGAAAAAGGCTTCGACATTTCCGGCAATCCCGGCATCACCGCCACTCTCTACAATGTCGGCCAACCCCGGCGTCGTGCCGAACGCCTGCGGACGGCCGTGGATGCAGGCGCAAAGAACCTGCTGCCGGTTGAAAACTACTACGGATGGCTTATCAACGAGCGCCTCGACGTTCTGAGAGGCATCCTCGATGGCAAGGCCATCGACAAGCGAACCACCTCGGATATCGGCGAAAAAACGCGATAATGCCCTTGCAGGGAGGATTGCAAATCTGCCTCGCAAAGGATGATGCACGCAAAACGCTTCCCCGACCGCCCGGAATCTGCTACTGCCACGTGCACAAGAATTGACTGATAGTGGGATAATTCCGCGATATGCCTGACGAAGGCGACAGTACCGACGATAGTCGACACCGAACGAGGCTGGCTTGCGTAAAGCGAAGCCAGCCTCGTCCTTTCTTGTTTTCTTCAACGAAACGGGTTTCAACCTCGGATGTTCAGTCCGGGGCTTTTTGCGTTCGCGCCCGTTCCCATAAAGGCCCCTGACCATGGAATTCCTCGCAGATCCGAATATCTGGATCGGCCTCGTTACCCTTATCGTCCTCGAAGTCGTCCTCGGCATCGACAACCTCGTTTTCATCGCGATCCTCGCCGACAAGCTGCCGCCGCATCAACGCCACAAGGCGCGGATCGTCGGTCTGTCGCTGGCGCTTGTCATGCGCATCCTGCTGCTGTTTTCGATTTCATGGATCGTGACGTTGACGCGGCCGCTATTTCAGGTCGCGGACTTCTCCTTCTCCGGGCGCGACCTCATCCTCATTCTCGGTGGTGCGTTCCTGCTCGCCAAGGGAACGATGGAACTGCACGAACGGCTGGAGGGCGCGCATAAGCCGAAACAGGGCAAGGTTGTCCATGCCGTCTTCTGGCAGGTGATCGTGCAGATCGTCGTGCTTGATGCCGTGTTCTCGCTCGACAGCGTCATCACCGCCGTCGGCATGGTCAACAATCTCTGGGTGATGATTACCGCCGTCTGTGTGGCCATGGCCGTGATGATGGCAGCATCGAAGCCGCTGATGAGCTTCGTGTCGAAACACCCCACCGTGGTCATTCTCTGCCTCGGCTTCTTGTTGATGATCGGCTTCAGCCTGATCGTCGAAGGCTTCGGCTTCCACCTTCCCAAGGGTTACCTCTATGCCGCAATCGGCTTTTCCGTGCTCATCGAGGCGGCAAACCAGATTGGCAGGCGCAATCGCGAAAGACGTATCACCGCCGGTGATATGCGCGAGCGGACGTCCGATGCCATTCTGCGGCTTCTGGGCGGCCGTGTCGGCGAAGAACAGTCCCTTGGCGAGACAGCCGACGTCATCGCGGCACAGGCGGCACGAAGCGACCTGTTCAAATCCGAGGAAAAGGACATGATCCGCGGTGTCCTTACGCTTGCCGAGCGCCCCGTTGTATCAATCATGACGCCACGGACGGAAATCGACTGGCTCGATGTCGACGCCGACCACGATACGCTAAGGAACCGCCTGCTGGAACTCGACCATTCCCGCCTGATGCTCGCGCAGGGCAAGCTGGATTCGTTCCTCGGTGTCGCCGCAACAAGGGACTTGCTGCGCGATCTTCTGCATGACGGCAAATTGAACCTAGAGCGCTCGCTGCGCCAACCCCTCGTCGTGCATGAAAGCGCCACCGCGTTGCAGGTCATGGAGCAGCTGCGCAAATCCCCGCTCCAGATGGCCGTCATCGTCGACGAATACGGCACGCTTCAGGGAATAACGACGCCTACCGACATTCTCGAGGCTATCGCCGGCGAATTTCCGGATGAGGGCGAGGAATCGCAGATTTCGGAACGGGCAGAGGACGGTTCCTGGCTGCTGGACGGCGCTGTCGACGTGAGACGGGTATCCTATCTGCTGGATATCGATCTGGTGGACGAGGATGATCGTTACTCCACCGTCGCCGGCTATATCCTCTGGCGCCTCAATCGCCTTCCCGAGATCGGCGAACGTGTTTCCGGCGACGGGTTCGAGTTCGAGATCGTTTCCTGCTCGGACAGAAACATCGAAAAGGTCCGGGTCTGGAACACCACGCTTCCCGAGGCGTGAGCTGGAAAAATCCCGAACCCGTTTCGAAATGGCGACGTGACGGGCAAGCCACGGCACGTCTCCACATTTGCGTCACCAAGCAAGCGGCCGACCGGTGAAAACCGTCCTCCGCTCTAGTGGGCGGCATCGATCGTGGTAATCCAGCCGGCGGCGCGGCGGGCTGCTTCCGCAAGCACCGGTTTCGGCGCCTTGTACCATTCGTTTTCAGGCAGCTCACGCTTCACGCGTACGAAGCTGATGGCATCGTCGAGCGTCGGGAATTCCACCGGCAACGTCATATGCAGAAAGAGCGCAACAACGGCGACGGAACGCGAGCGGCCGCCGCGGCAATTGATCAGCACGCTGCCGCGCTCGCGCCGGGGATAGGACGGCTTGTCGGGCAGTATCTGTTCGAGCGCCGCCCGCAGGATGTAATGGGCCGCAACCATCTGGGTATCGGGATTTCCATCGCCGTCGATCAGGCCGATCTTGTAATAACGTATTTCGCCGGGTCCATAGACGCTGCCTTCATGATCGGAAACGATCTGCGGCTGCTCCACGAAGTTGAAGTCGAGATTGACGGCGCAATTGACGACGGTGGTGATGCCGTTTTCACGCAGAAGCTTCAGATCGCTGGCCCCTTCCTTACCTGAAATGAAGAGATCGACGCCATAAAGCGGATGCCGTTCATAGATGCGGCTGAGCTTCGGCAATTCGCCGGTTTCCTGTTCGCGGGATAGGGTCTTTTCCGGTTGCGGCATGTCTTGTCTCCATCGGCGCCGATGTGGCGGCCGTCATGTCCTTGCTTGTTCAGGCGTTTGCAGCCGTCTGGCTTGGCGAGATCGCTGCCCTGGCTATGCGGCTTGCGGATATGGATCGCGCCACCCGCTGCAATGTCTGGTAATTCGCCCCCTCGCCCGTAGCGATATAGCCGGGGCAGAGAAAATCGGCCGACCCCTCCGCCACCTTCCCCAAGGTCAGCGGCTCGTATGTTCCCCCGGCATTCTTGAGAATGAGGATGGCTGCTGCCACATCCCAGGCGTTGACGCCGAAGCCCGCAGCAGCATCTGTCCAGCCAGCCGCCACATGCGCGATGCTGAGTGCAGCGCTGCCGGGCCGGCGCAGCGTCGAAAAGGTCTCGACAAGCGCACCGAAATTGGAAAGCGCCGCATCCCGCCCATCCAGCCGGAAATCGCGCGAGACCGGATAGCCCGTGATAAGCGTCGCCCGGGTTTCATCTGCAACGCTGCGGGAGCGCAGCCTTTCGCCATTGAGATAAGAAGCCTCGAGGTCGGCGGAAAACATCTGGTCAGCCACGGGGTCGTACACCACGCCGGCGACGGCTTCCCCACCGATGACGGCGGCGATCGATACGCACCAGAAGGCAAGGCCACGGGCAAAATTCGCCGTGCCGTCAATCGGATCGACATACCATTGCACCTCGCCGTTGCCGATCTGGCCACCCTCTTCGCCCATGATCGCCGAATTCGGCTCCCGTTCGAGAATGACGGCGCGGATCGCGGCTTCGGCGCGTTTGTCGTGAATGGTGACGATGTCGTGGAGATCGACCTTGTAATCCACCGCCATATCAGAGCGGAATGCCACCAGCAGCGGATCGCGCACGGCACGCGCCGCCGCTTCGGCGATTTTCATCAGCCGCACCGAGCGGGAAAGCGCCTCCTCATTTCCAGATTTGTTTTCAGTCGAAGAAGGGCTTTGCATCGGCATATCCAGTCTATTTTTTTCGCAAAGGAGGGACCAGCGCGGCAGGACCGCGCCAGCCTGGATTATTTCCTGTAGTTGACGCGCCAGACATCCTGCCATTCCTCGCGACGATCGAAATCGTTGAGGCCGGTGGCGGACTCGTAACCCATCAGCCTGTCGGCAACCTTCATCAGCCCCGACGGCTCGTCAGCCGGCATCTTGATGTCGATATTGGTCGGCAGCTTGCCGTCCTTCATCTGCGGTGCGATGCCCTCTTCCGTCAGTATGTAGTGGACGAAGAGTTTCGCCATGTTCGGACTTTTGGTCTTGGAGGCGATGAGCCCAAGCTTGATGTAGGTCCAGCCGACCCAGGGATCGAGACCAGTGCAGAGGCCGAGCTTGTAGCCCTTGTCGGCATTGTCGCGGAACTTGGCAGAGCTGAGCAGGCCGAAGAAGGGCTGCTTCTGGCCGGGTGCGCCGACGGCCTCTGCCACCGGGTCATCGCCATCGGTGGCGAGCGGGCCGTTCTGCGCCAGCGCCTTGATCCAGGCTGCGGCCGCATCCTTTTCGATATCCTTGCCAAAATGGGCCTTGTAGGCGGCCGCCACCTTCTCGTTGCCGTGGGCTTCGAGCTGGTTGAACCAGTCCGTATAGGTGCTCTTGCTCAGGGGATCGACCATGGCGACCTTGCCTTTCCATTTCGGCTCGGTCAGTTCCCAGATGTTGGTCACCGGGCATTTATCATAGGCTTCCGTATTGTAAGCCCAGACATTGGCGTTGGTGGAGATTGCCAGCGGGTTCTGGAACTGCGCCGGGATTTTCGCAACCATGTCGCCCGGCAGGTAATTCTCGACAAAACCCGCCGGCAGAAGCTGCGCGAGCGCCGATGGCGCATCGGTGATCAGCACCACGTCGCCCTGCACATTGCCGGACTGGCTTTCGCGGATGATCATTTCCAGCTGGCTGTTGGCGGAAACCTTAACGCCTGTCGCCTTTAACCCGTATTTGGCGCTGAACTTGTCGGCCATCTCCACGATCTTGCCGGTGCTGTCGTATATATTGATCGGCTTCTCCTGCTTCGCCGCCGCCAAGATCGCATCGAGATCGAAGGTTTCTTCGGCTGCAGCCCCCATTGCGGATATGCCTGCAACGGCGATGGCTATCGCCGTCATCGGTAAAAATCTGCTTCTTCTCATCGTTCCCCTCCCAAGGAAAAGGCAAGGCAGGCTCGCGCCTGCCCTGCCGTTATTTTTTGTAGTTCACACGCCAGAAATCCTGCCAGCCTTCGCGCTTGTCGAGGTCGTCGGCCGCCGTTGCGGCATCAAAGGCCATCAACTCGTCGAGATGATCGGCTACCCGCGATGGTTCGTCCGCCGGCAGACCGATTTTCGTGTTGCCGGAGATTTTGCCATCGACCGTCTGCGGCGCGATGCCCTCTTCCGTCATCAGATAGTGAAGGAAGAGCTTTGCAGCATTCGGGCTTTTGGTCTGCCCGGCAATCAGGCCGAAGCCGGGATAGAGGAACCCGGAAAACGGTTTGACACCGCTGCAAAGACCGAGCTTCAGCCCCTTGGCCTCATTATCGCGGTATTTCGCCGCCGAGGTGATGACGAAAAAGGGATCGGTCTGTCCCGGAGCGCCCGCCGCATCGGCAACCGTGCTCGAGTCCGTCAGCAGAGGAGCGTTCTCGGCAAAGGCCTTCACCCAGGCAGCCGTCGCGCTTTTTTCACCCGTTTCCAGCTTCTTGCCGTAGAGCTCCTCATAGGCCTTGGCGACATCGGCATCATGATGGGTTTCGATCTGGTTGAACCAGTCGGCATAAAGCGGCTTGTCGAAGAGATCGAGCATGGCAAGCTTGCCCTTCCAACGCGGCTCCGTCAGCTGCCAGATGTTGGTGACCGGGCATTTGTCGTATTTCTCGGTATTGTAGGTCCACACATGCGGATCCGAAACGACCACGAGCGGATCGCGCAGCTTTTGCGGAATATCGCTTTCCATATCCGGTGGCGACCAGCTGGTGGCAATGCCTTCCGGCAGAAGTTCCCCCATGGCGGAGGCGACATCCGTTGCGACGCTGACATCGCCGACGACATTGCCGGCGCGATGTTCGCGGATCATCAACTCGACCTGAGTTGCCTCGTTCACTTTCTTGCCGCTTGCCTGCACGCCATATTTGGCGGTGAAGGCCTGTGCGGTGTCGACGATCTTGCCGGTCACCGCATAAACGGTGATCGGTTTTTCCTTCTTCGCGGCGTCGATGAGCGCATCGAGATTAAAGGCGTCCTGCGCGTGGGCAGCATCGCCAAGCGCCAGCGAGAAGATGAGGGAAAGGGCTGAAGCCGCCATCCGCCGCCGCCGCTCGCCACCACATCGGTTCTTGGTCATGATATTCACTGTGTCGGTCCCCCCGTTATTTCTTGTAATTCACACGCCAGAAGTCCTGCCAGGTTTCGCGCGCATCCCAGTCTTCCAGGCTGGTGGCCATGCTGTAGGGCAGAACGCGGTCGAGCACGGCGCCGATACCCGAAGGTTCGTCGGCAGGCAGTTTCACGTCTTTGTTGGTGGACATCTTGCCGTCGATCGCCTGCGGCGCGATGCCTTCAGCAGTCATGACGTAGTGAATGAAGAGCTTTGCAGCATTGGGGCTATCCGTGCCCTTGGTGATCAGGCCGACACCTGGATAAAGCCAGCCGATCCACGGCTTCAGCTCCTTGCAGAGGCCGAGTTTCATGCCCTTGTCGGCATTATCGCGAAACTTCGCCGAGCTGATGAGGCCCATGAAGGGCTGCTTCTGGCCAGGCGTGCCAACGGCTTCCGCCGCCGCTGCATCGGCATCGGTCAGCAGCGGCGCGTTGGCGGCAAGTGCCTTGACCCAGGCCGCTGTCGCGCTTGACTCTGCGGTCTCGAGGTCCTTGCCGTAAAGCGCCTTGTAGGCCGCCTTCACCTCCCCATCGCCATGCTTAGCCATCTGGTTGAACCAGTCGACATAGGATGCCTTGCCGAGCGGATCCTGCATCGCCACCTTGCCCTTCCACTTCGGGTCGGTCAGTTCCCAGATATTGGAAACGGGGCATTTGTCGAAAAGCTCGGTATTGTAGGCCCAGACATTGGCGCTGGTGACGACGGTCAGCGGATCCTGATATTCCAGCGGAATATTGCCAGCGAGATCCGGCGGCAACCAGCTTTCGACAAAGCCCATTGGAATAAGCTGTGCCATCGCCGCCGGGGCATCGCTGATGATCGAGACGTCACCCTGAATATTGTTGGCCCGCGCCTCGCGGATGACCATCTCCAGCTGCGCTGTTGCCTTTACCTTCGCACCCTCCGCGCCCACGCCATACTTCTTGGCGAAATTCTTCGCCATTTCCACGATCTTGCCGGTGCTGTCATAGACGGTGATCGGCTTTTCCTTTTTGGCAGCCTCGATCAGGGCGTTGAGGTCGAAAGGCTCCCCCGCCTTCGCCACGCCGCCAAACGTTGCCAGAATTGCCGTTGCACACAGGAGACGGCTAAGGCCGCCCGTCATTTTCCGCTTCATACTGCTCCTCCTTCAGCAAGCGATTGTCAGTCTTTTCGTCGTTGTCAGTTGTAGCTACTGCTCCTCAGCACGGCGTCCGCTTCGGTAATCCGTTGCCCCTTGGCATCGAACACATGCAGGGCGTCGGGAGGCACGTGGAAAAACACACGGTCGCCACTATCGACGCGCGGCAGGGCATGGGTGGTCAGGAACAGCGTGTGGTTCTCGCTCCTCAATTCGAGAATCCAGCTGCCGCCCGTCGGAAGCACGCCGGTCACCGTCATTTCACCGAAGAGGCTGCCCTGCGGCACATCCTCAGACCTTTCCGTGTAACCCATCGCCTCCGGCCGCATGCCGACCGAGGCGATGCCGCGCAACTGCGGATAGCGCGTTGCAAAATAAGCCTCCGCATTGTCGGCGATATCAGACACGCCGGGCTGGCCGAAGGTCAGAATATTGATCGGCGGACTGCCGACGAATTCGGCGACGAAGCGGTTGGCCGGACGGTCGTAGATATCGTTCGGCGTACCCATCTGCTGGAGCGTGCCCTCGTTCATGACGGCGATTGTCGTTGCAAGTGTCATTGCCTCCCACTGGTCATGCGTCACGAAGACGATGGTGGTCTTGAACTCCTTGTGCAGCCGCTTCAGCTCGGCGCGCATTTCCAGCCGCAGCCGGGCATCGAGGTTGGACAGCGGCTCATCCAGAAGCAGCACACCGGGATTGACGGCAAGCATGCGGGCCAGCGCCACACGCTGCTGCTGCCCACCGGAAAGCTGTGACGGATAACGGTCGCGGTACTTGGCAATGTCGAGCGCCTGCATGACGCGCTCGACGCGGGCCTCCCGCTCGGCTTTCGGCAGCTTGCGCAGGCGCAGGCCGAAATCGGTGTTGCGCTCGATGGTCAGATGTGGCCAGAGCGCGTAGCTCTGGAAGACGAGCCCCATTTCGCGCTTTTCCGGCGGCACGAATATGCCGTCATTGACGGAATCTATCACCCTGTCGCCGACACGGATTTCACCGCCGGAGAGGTTTTCAAGACCCGCGATCATGCGCAGCGTCGTGGTCTTGCCGCAGCCGGAAGGGCCAAGCAGGCACATGAATTCGCCGTCGCGGATTTCGAGATCGAGATCGGAAACCGCATTTGCGGAATTCACGCCGTAGTTCTTCTGCGCCCCGCGCAGGTTGATGGTAGGCATCAGCTTCCAAGTCCTTCTGCAAGATTTGTGCGGGTCAGCTTCTGGGCCAACAGGGTACCGAAATAGGCAATGCCGGCGATGATCAGCACCACGGCGTTTGCGGCCTGCGTATAGTGGTAGTCGACCAGCCGCAGCGAATAGGTGGTCAGAACATCCGTGCTCGGCACCGCGAGGATCACGAACAGGCTCAAGCCCTTGATGCCCGAGATGAAGGGCAGGAGAACCCCCGTCACCAGCGATCCCTTCTGGATCGGGATGACGATCGAGACCATGCGGCGGAACCAACCGGCACCGGCGATCTGTGCTGCCTCTTCCGGGTCCTTTCCAAGCTGTGTCATGGCCGAGATACCGGCGCGCGAGGCATAGGGCATCTGGTCGGCAATCAGTGCGAGGATAAGGATCGTCACCGTGCCGTAGAGCGCCGGCATCGGCCCGCGTGGAACCGCAAACAGCGAGAGATAGGCGGCGGCAAAGGCGATGCCGGGCACAAGATAGGGCAGGAACGTGACCTGACGCAGATAGACCGACAGGGCGCGCACCGGCGTGCGGATGACGACATACCCGACCAGAAGACCGAGGACGCCAGATGTGAGCGAGGCAAGACCAACAATCATCATGGTGTTCTTCGCGGCTGCCCATAGATCGGGGCTTAAAAGAACGCCGGTCTGCAAGGCCACCGTGTTGAGATTGCTGCCGATCCAGTAGTCGAGCGTGAAATTGTCGAACGTGAATTTGGCCGGCATCTTCATGACGGTCGAGAGAGCGAGGGTGAGCAAAGGCAGACCAACGCTGAGAATGAAGACAGCGGCCGCAAAGCCCGTTGCCGGAAGACGCATTTTGCCGAGGCGGCTTTGCCGGTTCATCGACCCCTTCGAGCCGATCGTCACGAAACGGCGGGCTTCGCGAACCAGGCGGGCATCGATCATCAGCGTGATGATGCCGATGAGCATGATCGAGGCCGCGACGACACCGGCAACACCGGTCTGGCGCGAGGCGATGCTGCGGAACAGCGATGTCGAGAGGACTTCGAACTTCACTGGAAGCCCGAGAACATAGGGTACGCCGAATTCGCCAAGGCACTTTGCAAAGATCAGCACCATGGAAGAGAGCAGCGCCGGGCGCATCAAGGGCAGGATGACCTGCAAAGCCACCTGATAACGATGGGCGCCGAGAATGCGGGCCGAATCCTCCAGCTGCGAGTCGAAGCGGCGCAGCGCCGAGCCGAACAGCAGGATAACGAAAGGTGTGTAATGCAGGGCAAGGATGATGGTGATCGGGAAGCGCCCATAGGCCACCCAGTCCGGCGGTGTCAGGCCCATCGCCTCGAACCAGCCGGGCTGGCCGCCAACGGTGCGGTTCTTGAACAGCGTCGTCCAGGCGAGAGCGAAGGTCCATGCGGGCAGCATGTAGGGCACGATCAGCGCGGTCGCGAACCAGCGGCGACCGAACATGTCCGTGCGGCTGATAAGCCAGGCAAGCACCGTGCCGATAACAAGCGAAAGCGCAATCGCCCCCAAAGCGACGGTGAGCGTGTTGAAGAGCGGATGCCAGAAAAGGTCTGTTGCGACGGGCGAGAAGAACGCCCTGTCGAGATAATAGAGCGTGAGGTCACCGACATCCTTGCCAAGACGCCGTTCGTGGCCGAACTGGACACGGACGGCATCCAGAACGATAGAGATGATCGGAACGACGATCAGATAGGTGAAAAGTAACGCCGTCAGCACGCCGATGAGCGTCGTCGGCTCCCTGAGCGCGATCTTGAGGCGATATCGCCAGGCCTGCCATGCCGAAGGCGCGGTCGCCGGGGGACGCCCCAGTGCCTCCGCCTTCGTTGATTCGCTTAAAAGAGCCATTATTCCTCCCCATATGGCCGCAACATTGCTCCGACACGCCGGCAAGCATCTGCCTGCGCGCAACCTGCGGAACAGGCGGCGCGTGCGTCGAACATGAGCAATGCGTCAACGCTTCAGCAGCGGGCACATCAGGCCCGCGAGCAACGATGATCCAGCTCCTCCCGGAAACATCGCCGGCAAGCAAAACGTGGAATAAATATTCCATATAGCGCTTAACCTTGGAATGCATGATCCATCCTAAACGGCATTTTGTCAACGAAAAAATGCACACGTGATCATTGATATATGCCATTGTTTTTAAATGGTTTTATTGAACGTGTTTTGCAAATTTTCTTATCGACGCACAAGCAGTCATTTTTTCCCGCAGAATGAAAATGGAAAGGACGATATATTTGCCGGCGAAAGCGAGAACCGCCTTCCATCAGCAAGAGCGCTTCGCACCTGAAATATTTCGATTGGAATAGTCGGCCCTTATGGCCTGTGATATCAGACATGAGGTTTTGCAACGGGGAAGTTGAATGGCGAGAGGGTTCGTGACGGCCGAAGAGGTGGCGAAAAAGGCTGGTGTCTCGCGCTCCGCCGTCTCGCGCACATTCACCCCCGGCGGCAGCGTATCGAAGGCCGTCCGGCGCAAGGTGTTGAAAGCCGCGCATGAGCTTGGCTACCGCGTCAACCGTCTGGCCCAGGGCCTCAACAATGACCGATCCAATCTCATCGGGGTGGTCGGTGCCAATCTCAGCTCGCCGTTTATTTCAAAACAGCTCGACCTCCTCAGCATCGGCCTTCTGCGTCGCGGCTTGCAATGCCTGCTGCTGAATGCGGCCGATGCACGCAAGGATATCGCGCCGCTGATCGAACTGCTTTTCGAGTTTCGCGCCCAGGCCATCGTCGTACTCTCCGGCGAGCCGCCAGCCTCGATTGTCGACGAATGCATTGCCAATGGCGTGCGCCTCATCCTCATCAACCAGCGCCTCGACCGGACCGATACGAACATGGTGCTGAGCGACGATTCCCACGGCGCCGATCTCGCCGCCATGCGGCTTGTGGCGGCTAAATGCCGGAAGGTCGCGGTCGTTTCCAGCGGCAGCCAGACACCGGCACAGCTGCGCCGCGCCGGCGCTTTCACCCAGCGCATGAGCATCGAGGGTATCGAGGTCGTTCCATGGTCGGGCGGTCCGACGAGTTATGACAGCGGCTATCAGGCAGGCTGCGAGTTGCTGACGGACAAGACAATAGACGGCGCCTTCTGCGTGACCGATCTGCTGGCACTCGGCTTCATGGATGCAGCAAGGCTAGAGATGGGCCGCCGAATTCCTGAAGACCTGTCGATTGTCGGTTTCGACGATATTCCGCAGGCGGGCTGGAAAAGCTATCAGCTGACGACCGTTGCCCAATCCTTTGACGCGCTGACCGAGAAGGTCCTGACCGCCCTCGACAGCGACGAGCCCGAGACCCGGCTTCAGGTCGTGCCCGTTGAGATGGTCGAAAGGATCACCGCGCGCTAGAAGCCCACTCCCGGGCAAAAACCACAGCGCCGTTTTACTGGCATGGCTTCAACCCGCCTGCTTGATCCGGCTTTCGATCAGGAGACCGCTTTCATCGAGGATCGGATGTGCGACGGCGGCGATATGGGCGTTGATGCGCTTCAGATCGCGCAGCATGTCGAGATGCACTGAGCTTGTCTGGATGCTGTCAGTCAGGCCGTCGCGCAGGCGCTGGAGATGTCGCTCCGATGACTGTTTTTCCAGCCGGCGCACGTCTTCCTTCACCTCCACCAGCCGACGGGCAAGGTCGGCATTGCGGGTGGCGAAAACGGATTGCGCCATGCGAATATTGTCGAGCGTGATGGAGAATAGACGTTCCAGCTCGCTTTTGCCATCATCGGAAAACCTGAGACCAAGATTGATCTTCTTGGCGATTTCCGGGCGGATGCCCTTCTCGATGATATCGCCGATATGTTCGAGATTGATGGCATATTCAACGATATCCATCGCACGTCGCTGATCCTTCTGGCACAAACCATCCTGGCCCACCTTCGAGACATAGACCTTGATGGCATGCTGGATACTATCGACCCGGCCTTCCAGCGTACTGATATCATTGAGTTTGGAAAGATCGCTGTCGCGCATGGCGTCATTCGCCTGACGCAGCATGCGCTCGATCAGGTCACCAACCAGCATGACCTCGCGGCTTGCACCGGCAAGCGCCGCAACCGGTTGACCCAGATCATGACTGTCGAGATAGCTGCGGCGGCTTTCGGCTCCCTCTTTTTCCGGCAGCAGCGCGGTCGTCATCCGCAGCAACAACGGCGATAGCGGCCATGCGATCGCGGCAACAGCAAGATTGAAAAGGAGATGCGCATCGACCGCTAGATTGGCGTGCGAGAAAGGCGACATGTCGAGCAGTGCCGCGCCGTATCCGGCAAGAGGCAGGGCTGCGACACAGCCGGTGGTCCGGACGATGAGGTTGCCAAGCGCCACCCGGCGCGCCGCGACCGGCGCCTTCAACGTCGCCAGCACCGGCGGAACCGCGCCGCCAAGATTGGCGCCGAGTACCAGCACGATAACGAGGCTTGTTTCAATGCCGCCGCTTGCCGCAAGTGACAGGATGAGGACGACGATAGCAAGGCTCGATGATGCCAGCACGGCCAGCACCGCGGAAAAGATCAACGCGACCGGCCAGGCATTGCCGAGCATGGAAATGAAGAGGTTAAGCGCCGGCGACTGCCGGATCGGATCCGTCGCCGCAGAAAGAAGATGCAGGGAAAGCAGCATCAGGCCGACACCGGCAAGGGCAGCACCCGCACCCTGCCGCTGCACCGACTTTCCACGCAATAGAATGACACCGGCAAGGATCAGCATCGGCGACAGCCAGCCAAGACCGAGTGCGACAATCCACGCGGTCGTCGCAGTACCCACATTCGCGCCGAGCAGCACGATTTGCGCCATCGCCGGTGCGATCAAGTCTTTTTCAACGAAGGAGGCAACCATCAGCGCCGTGGCTGTCGAACTCTGCAGGGCGATCGTCGCCACGAGACCGGCGATGAAGGAGCGAAACCCACCCCGTGTACCGGCGGCAAGCCCGATGCGAAGCTTGGCGCCGAAGGCACGCGACATTCCGTCCTTGATCTGCCCAAGGCCGAAAAGCAGCAGCGCCACCGCGCCGAACAGATTGATGCTGACAACGACCGATTCCACTAGATCACCTCGCCTGTCCTGCTTGCCGCCACTCTTCCCCGAGGGGACGTTGAACTGCCCCGTTGACATCGCGGATTGCGTCGAAAAAACCTACGGATCACACCGCAACGGATTGGAGTCGCGGTGTGAGTGGGAGCTCCAGATGCCGCAAACCGCCTTCGGCACGGTCGAGAAACAGCCCAAGGGCACCGAAGAAGATTTCGATAAAACTCTTAACCGAACCGTCGTGGTGATCGGGCTCACGGCCGAACCGCTCCGCCAGCATCCGGTAAAGGGAAAGCCGTTGAGGCGCGATATGGACAAGCGCCAGACCCGCGCTTTGACGCAGGCAATACCAGTCAGCAATAAGCTC
This sequence comes from Agrobacterium sp. MCAB5, assembly GCF_052114365.1. Lineage (NCBI taxonomy): Bacteria > Pseudomonadati > Pseudomonadota > Alphaproteobacteria > Hyphomicrobiales > Rhizobiaceae > Agrobacterium > Agrobacterium sp. MCAB5. Next base: position 107,490 of record NZ_JBFREP010000012.1, on the reverse strand, counting down.
GAACATCGGCAGATCGGAGGAAAGCCCGGCATCATGCGAGGCAAGGCTTTTTTCACCAAGCAGGCCGATAACCTCGGATATGGTTTTATCCGCGATAGCCGCCACGATCCCGGCTGGCCACTCCTTGGTGAAATAACGATGCCTGATAAGCGCGCGTTTGTGGCCAAGCAGGAAATCACCATAATTGCCGGCCGCAAATGCGCGGTCCTCATCCTCGCCCGCAAGTGCCATTTCCTGCGCATACCCACGGCAAATGCGGCTGTTAATCGGCAGCGCGGCCATTTCCACCGTCTCGATGGAAATCTCGTGCTGCTGGGGATGGACGACCTTGAAGGCGGGTGGAAAGGCAACCAGAGACGGCACGGCGATATTGGTGAGCGAGGTTTCCCCTTCCCCACGCCGGGTTACGCCTTCCACATGCAGATGCCCGCTGAAATGGACTTGGAGCCCGGCCTCAACCAGCGCATCCTCAACCGCCTTGCGCGGCGTGCGACGCACCACGTTGGTTTCGCCGAACAGCGCACTTTCGGCACCGCTTGCGCCATCGAAGGGATCGAGCGCCGGATAGTGCGAAAAGCCGAGCAAAGTCTTGCCGAGCGCCTGCGCTCTTTCGCGCACATCGGCAATCCAGTCGATGATGAAGGGCTTGCAGCGCAAAAGCGCATTCCAGCCGCCAGAGGTACTGTCGGTGAAAGCCGCTTCCTCACCCGTCTCGAAAGTGCCGTCAAGCGGTTCGAAAATATTGGCGTCGATCATGAGCAGCCAGAGGCCCGGCTCCGGCTCAACCAAATAAGATGCGTCCATCAGCCGGTAGATATTGGTGCCATCGGGGGAACGCACCTCGTAGAGACGATCTTCCGTCGCATCGGAAAGCCCGAACGGTGTTTCCCAATGCAGATAGTCCGGCTGGCGGAAATATCCGAAAGCCGCCATCGGGCCAAGGCCAACGGGGTAGCCTTCGCAATACATCCGGTCGCTGATCACCACCCGATCACCGGCCCGCCGCGCATCGCTTGAAACGGAAAGGCATTTGCCGTTCTCCGTCAGAAACTCCTTGGTATGATGTCGGCCACGCGGGCCGAAAATATCGTGGTTGCCGGGCAGCGCATAAAAGGCGGTGCCATGGGTATCACGATGACGCTCCAGAATACCCTTCAGCGTTTCGGATGTCGCGCGCTGGCCGTCGTCGGTATAGTCGCCAAGCAGCACCACATGGCGAATGCCCCGCTGCCGCACTTCTTCGAGTGCAGCATGCAGCGCATCGGCGCTTTCGTTGAAAACACGGGTGGATTCGCGTGTATCCGACCAGCTACGCATGGTGATGCGTTCTCCATCGACCTCTATGCCGGGAAAACCGAAATCGGCCGCCGTGTCATGGAAATGGGCGTCGGCAATGACGGCGACGGAAGGAAGCGTGCGTTTCAGCATGGTTGGACAGTCTTTCTGCCTTCGACCATATCGATCCAGTCGGAAGCGCGGCGGGCAGCAGCATAAAGCATCGGTTTCGGTGTCTCGAACCATTCGTCCGGCCGCAATTCCCGCTTCGTGCGGATCACAGCCAGTGCATCGTCGAGGTTAGGGTAAAGATGCGGCTGCTGCTTGTGCAGGAAAAGCGCGACCAGCGATACCGAGCGGCTGCGGCCGCTGCGGCAATTGACGAGCACATTGCCGCCATCGGGGAACGGATAGGTTTCGCGTTTCGGCATGGTCTGCCGCAATGCGCCGTCGAGAATATAATAGGCCCCCAGCATCATCGTGTCCGGACTGCCTTCGCCGTCGATAAGACCGAGCTTATAATAACGGATATCGCCATACCCCACCGCGCACCTGTCGCCATCTTCCGCCGACGCCTGCACGAGATTGATATCCAGATTGACGGCGCAGTTGACGACGGTGTTAATGCCGTGCCGGTGAAGGAGCCCAAGGTCGCTCGCACCATCGCTGCCGCCGATATAGAGCGCAACGTTACGCGGGCCGAGCCCTTCCGCAATCAGGCTGATCGCAGGCCGGGCATAAACGGGTCCATCCATCTCATTCCTCCACATGCACCAAGCACCCTTCACGGACAGGCGCTCGTCTAAACTCAGGCCGATACGGCCCGCTGCCGATCCGAAGGCTGCCGCTCTGCCAAAGGTATCTTCGATGCCCGGCTGACGCCGCTTGCAACACCGCTGGCTGCGGCCAGCACCGGCCCGCCATCTTCAAGACTACCGATCTCCAGGAAAGGGCAGACGTCGCCGCCAGCTTCGCTGACGAGTAGCAGTCCCGCAAGACAATCCCATGAATTCATGTGCAATTCGAGATAGGCATCGGAGCGGCCATCGGCCACATAGGCAAGCGCCAGCGCACCGGAACCGGCGCGGCGCACATTGGTGCCCATATCGAGCAGGTTCTTGACGACATCAAGATAGGTGGCATTCGCGATGCGGGTCGACCAGCCCATTTCGATTGAGGCCGCATCGAAACGTTCCGTCTGCGCAACCTGGATCGGCTGCCCGTTACGCGTTGCCCCCTCGCCGCGTCGGGCGAAATAAAGTTCATTCAGAGCCGGATTATAGATAGCGCCGATTTCGGTTTGCCCGTTTTCGACATAGGCGATGGAGATGCAGAAGTGCGGAATGCCGCGGGCGAAATTTGCGGTGCCGTCCACGGGATCAACGACCCAGACGCGATCACCGATCACACCGCCGCCCTCCTCGCCGAAAAAACTGTCCTTAGGAAAGCAGGTCGAGATCGCGCCGCGAATATGCGCTTCGGAGGCTGCATCCGTCACCGTCAGAAAGTCCTGCGGGCCCTTCATTGAGAAGCTGCGTGTCGCCTCGCCCTGAAAGCCTTTCAGCACCAATTCCCCGGCGGAAAGAATAACGCTGCGGCACAGTTCGGCACGGGCTGCCAACGTATCCGGATAAGGCATCAGGTCCATGCGGAATAACCATCTCTCAAAAGATTGAACACGCGTTCATATTGCACACGTGTTCAATCTTTTCAAGCGTGATTTTGCGGCGGGCGGTCCGCTGGAGTTCATACCAGTCCCCTAAGCGTTCAGACAACCGGTTTAGCCCAAAATCCCCCAGACGCGATGGAACGGTTTTGCACTGCGGGAGTTTCCATATCGCAACCCAAGCAGGAGGAAGAAAAATGGATCATGCCAATCACGTACGCCTCGTTGAAACCGAACTGACCCCGTCGGTTCTGGAAGGTGCAACAGTTTATGGCGCAGATGACCACAAGGTCGGCAAGGTCGATCACGTCCATGGCGTCGGCGCGGCAAGCACCGCGATCATCGACGTCGGCGGCTTTCTCGGCATCGGCGCAAAGCCCGTCGCAGTACCGCTCAGCGATCTCGATTTCATGCGCGATGAAGACGGCGATGTCCACGCGATTACCTCGTGGACCAAGGATCAGCTCAAGGAAATGCCTGAGCACCACCACTAATCTTTAAAAAACGCCCGGCTACCAGCCGGGCGTTTTTTTCTCCTGTCGGGCGACCCCGCCCATACTCCCCATGAGATGAGCTAAGGCCCGATTGTTCTGCCGACCGATGGAACGCTTAAGCGTATCAAGCATTTTCTTGGCGCTCAAAAAATTCGGGCGCAATGCAGTTCAGGGGGACAGTGATTGAACAACCAGATACAGGCCACTCCGCTGAGCATCGACGACGTCACCGTTATCGATGACGAGAAGGTCAAAAAAGCAGTTACGGCAGCCGCTCTCGGTAACGCGATGGAGTGGTTCGACTTCGGCGTTTACGGCTTCGTCGCCTATGCCGTCGGCAAGGTCTTCTTCCCTGACGCGTCACCCGCCGTTCAAACGGTGGCGGCGCTCGCAACCTTCTCCGTCCCCTTCCTCATCCGCCCATTGGGGGGCGTATTTTTCGGCGCCATGGGCGACAAATTCGGGCGTCAAAAAGTCCTCTCCCTGACAATCATCATCATGGCCGCGAGCACCTTCTGTATCGGCCTCATCCCCGGTTATGCCACCATCGGCATATGGGCACCCATTCTGTTGCTGTTATGCAAGCTTGCCCAAGGGTTTTCCGTTGGCGGCGAATATACCGGTGCGGCCATTTTCGTGGCGGAATACGCGCCTGACCGGAAGCGCGGTTACCTTGGAAGCTGGCTCGACTTCGGCTCCATCGCCGGCTTCGTGCTTGGCGCGGGGCTCGTCGTGCTGCTCAGCACCGCGATGGGTGAAGACAAGTTCCTCGACTGGGGCTGGCGCATTCCGTTCTTTCTGGCGGCACCCCTCGGGCTGATCGGGCTCTATCTGCGCCACGCGGCAGAAGAAACACCAGCCTTCACCGAACGCCTGCAGCGCTCTGAAGAAGAAGACCGGCAGTCGCTGAAAGAGCGCCCCATGGTTCCCATCGCCGAGATCGTGAGCCAACATTCCCGCTCGCTGGCAATATGCATAGGCATGGTCCTCGTGACCAACGTCACCTATTACATGCTGCTCACTTACATGCCGACATATCTGTCGAAGACGCTGAATTACAGCGAGGACCATGGCGTCCTCATCATCATCGCGGTTATGGTTGGCATGCTGTTCGTCCAGCCCGCCATCGGGCTTTTGAGCGACCGGATCGGACGCAGGCCGTTTCTGGCGGTTGGCAGCACGGCGATCCTGTTTCTTTCACTGCCGGCATTTCATCTCATCGCCAGCGGACAGGTTGTTCAGATTTTCTTCGGCCTGCTCATCCTGGCGGTCGCACTCAACTGCCTGATCGGGATCATGGCATCCACCCTCCCGGCCCTTTTCCCGGCCCGCATCCGCTACAGCGCGCTGGCTATCGCGTTTAATATCTCGATCATCGTTGCCGGGCTCACGCCGACACTCACCGCATGGTTGGTGGAGGTAACGGAAAATATCTATATGCCGGCCTACTATCTCATGGTCGCGGCCATCTTTGGCATTGTGACGACATTTTTCCTCAAGGAAACCGCCAACCGGCCGCTTTATGGCGACACGCCGAATGCGTCTAGCCGAAAGGAAGCGAAGTCGCTTCTTGCAGAGCAATATCTGCACATCGAGAAAAGCGTCGATGAGATAGACGACGAATTGCTCAAACTTGAAGAACAGAAGGAAATTCTTCAGGCAAAACGCAACCAGCTGGTTGGCAGACATCCGGATCTGACCTGAGCGGATATCCAGTCCTGGAACAGGATGCGCGGCGATGCATTTGCACCCGCGCATCCCTTAAACGTCAGACGGCGAGGAACCCGCCATCGATAGGCAACACCGCGCCGGAAATCATGCTGCTATCATCTGACAGAAGCAGTGCGATGCTCTGTGCCACGTCTTCGGCCTCGGCAAAGCGCTGCAGAGGATGGCGAACCATCATTGGTGTGCTCTTGGCCGGATCGTTCCATGCTTCGGCAGCCAGTTCAGTCAGCGTGATGGTCGGCGCCACGGCGTTGACACGGATGCCGTGCGGCCCGAGTTCCTTGGCAAGAACGCGGGTTGCGCCTTCAAGCCCCGCTTTCGAGGCCGCGTAGCAGAGATGATCCTGAAAACCGCGATGACCGGCAATTGACGTGATGTTGACGATTGCGCCGCCGCCACCCTTTGCGACACGGGCACGGGCGAATTCCTGGCAGGTGACGAGCGCGGCACGCAGATTGATGCCCAGTACAGCCTCATAACCTTCGTCGCTCATATCAAGCACGCTTTCGAGCACGTTGATGCCGGCGCTGTTGATGAGAAAATCGCAAGGACCCGCCTCGACCATCGCGGCCCGCGTCGACGCCACATCTGCGAGATCGACACGGATCGAGCGTCCGCCGATTTCGCTTTTCAGGCTGTCGAGATCGGACTGGGTCCGGCTGATTGCCACGACCTCAGCACCGCGCGCGGCCATCAGGATAGCGCAGGCACGGCCGATGCCCTTGCCTGCGCCGGTGATGATGACGGATTTTCCGGAAAACTGCATGGAATCCTCTTTATTTTGCGGCCAAAACGGCCGGACGATGGAAGCTTGTGGCGCTTCAGGAATGGTTTGCGGAACGAATGGCGCGCGCCGCATTCTGCAGTGCCAGAAACGCGTCGTAGCGTGACTGGTGCACTTGGCTGAATGCAGCGTCCGGTGCCGAATATTTGGCAATACGCGACATGGCGGGCATTGCGGAAATCAGGTCGGGATAGGCCTTGGCAGCAACCGCGCCGAGCATCGCCGATCCCAGAAGCACCGGCTCCTCGCATTCAGTGAGTTCAACCGAAAGCCCCGTCGCATCCGCCAGCAATTGTCTGGCAAGCGGATGCGCGCCCGCGCCGCCGCTGACACTGATCGTTTCCACGGGAGCGCCATGACGCGCCTGCGTCTCGATGATCTGGCGAAGCCCGTAACCGAGGCCGAGAAGCCCCGCCACGTAAAGCGCGACAAGCGAATCCACCCCCGTCTCGGTGCCGTAACCGGCAATGACGGCACGGGCATGAGGATCGGCGAAGGGCGCGCGGTTGCCGAGGAACTCCGGCACCACGTGAAAATTCTCGGCAATCTTCACGGCAGCGGAAGCAGACGTGGCCAAAGCCAGTGCACGGTCGGCAAGCCATGCAGGTAATGACTTGCCTTCTTTTTCGGAAAGCGCCTTTGCCTCTGAAAATGCCGGGTGCAATTGCACCAGATAATCAATGGCCGCACCGGCGGCGGATTGGCCGCCTTCATTGAGCCATGCGCCGGGAACCATGGCGGAATAATAGGGACCCCAAACACCCGGCACGAAAGCCGGCTCCGAGGTGGTTGTCATGGTACAGGAAGAGGTACCAAAGACGTAACCGAGGCACCGCGAAGCGTCGCCGCCCGCAGCCACCGTGCCGACACCCCCGGCATGCGCATCGATCAGACCGGCGGCAACGGCGGTTCCAGCAACCAGCCCCATGGCTTTTGCGGCTTCATCGGTCAAACCATTACCCAGCGCCGTGCCTGGATGAACGACGCTTTCACCGATACGGCGGAATCCCTGCTCCGCCAGATCGCCAAGCCCGATGCGGGTGAAATATTCCGCATCCCAACGTTCCTCATGGGCGAGATAAGTCCACTTGCAGGTAACCGTGCACGCGGAACGATCGAGCGCGCCTGAGGCTTTCCAGGTCAGGAAGTCCGTCAGGTCAAAGAAGTGCTCGGCGCGCGCATAGATATCCGGCCTGTTTTCGCGAAGCCAGAGCAGCTTGGGCGTCTGCATTTCCGGGGAAATCCGGCCACCGACATATTTCAGAACGGCATGTTCGCCCGCATTGATCCGCTCCGCCTGTTCGACGGCGCGGTGATCCATCCAGACGATGATATCGCGCTCTGGATGATCCGGCGCGCCGACCGGAAGGGTCTCATCCTCAGGCCCGCGCACCACGAGCGAGCAGGTGGCATCGAAACCGATGCCAACCACGGCTGCGGGATCTATGCCGGCGCGCGAGACACTTTCCCGCACGCTGTCGCAAACGGCTTTCCAAACCTCACCACTCGATTGTTCGGCTATGCCGCCGTCTTCGCGATGCATCGTGATCGGGCGCTTGGCGGTGGCGAGAAGCCTGCCCGCCACATCAAAGACACCGGCACGGGCAGAGCCGGTACCGACATCGACGCCAATCAGGTAGGAAGCCATTTGCGATACTCCTTGGGAGTGTAGTTTAAACGCGGTCGAAGTTGGTGGGCAGCACCAGCATGTCGCGGATGGTGACGGTGCGCTTGCGGGTCAGCATGTAAACCACCGCATCGGCCACTTCACTCGCGTCGATGAGGCTACCCGATTCCTTGGCCTTGCGAAGATTTTCTTCCGGCCAGTCTGCCAGAAGGGCCGAGACGACCGGGCCGGGAGAGACCTGCGCGACGCGCACACCATGCGGGATCATCTGGCGACGCATGCCCTGCACGAAGCTGGTGATCGCCCATTTCGAACCCGAATAGACCGGCTCCCAATAGGTCGGGAAATGTCCGGCGATCGAGCAAGTGACGATGATGTCGCCGGTCTTGCGCTCCGACATGTGCGGCACGACGGCCTGTACATTCTTCATCACGGCATTGACGTTGAGGTTCAACATCTTGTCGATGGCTTCCGGCGTGGTTTCGGTGAGATCGCCACCAATATAAGTGCCTGCGTTGCAGTAGAGAATATCGATGTGATCGACCTTCTCAAGGATTTCCGGGATCATGGCATTGCAGCTGTCTGCATCCAGAAGGTTCGTGACCTGCGCGATGGCGCGCTTGCCGAGTTTACCGACAAGTTCATTCAGGGCTTTCTCGTTCCAGTCGACCATGACGACGGTTGCACCGTTTTCCAGTAGCGCCTCGGTGGTGGCGAGGCCAATACCGGACGCGGCGCCGGTGATGACCGCGATCTTGCCTTGCAGCAATTCAGACATTTAATTCTCCTGCTTCTTTGAAGATATGACGCGTGGGCTCAACGCCAGTCGCGCCCGATATAGATGGCGAGCAGAATGATGCCGCCCTTGATGACATCCTGCAGATAAGGGTTGATACCCATGAGATTGAGGCCGTTATTCAGGATGCCGAGCAGCACCGCGCCGATAAGGGTACCAAGAATGAGCCCGCGTCCGCCGGCAATCGCCGTGCCGCCGAGAACCACGGCCGCAATGGCATCCAGCTCGAAACCGACACCCGCATTGGGCTGTCCGCTCATAAGCCGGCCGGTCAGAATGAGAGCTGCAAGCGCTGCCGTCACGCCTGAGATACCATAGACGGCAAGCTTGACGCGCCGGGTCTTGACGCCGGAGAGGCGCGCGGCCAGCTCGTTGCCGCCGAGTGCATAGACGTGACGACCGAAAGCCGTACGCTGCAAAAGCACCCAGGCCACGGCGTAAATCACCACCATGATGATAACAGGCACCGGCACGACGCCAACGCGGCCGACGCCAAACCAGGAAATCCAGCTCGGAATGCCGCTGACGGGATAACCGCCGGAGTAGATGAGGCCGAGACCGCGCGCCATTCCCATCGTCGCAAGCGTGACGATGATGGCCGGCATCTTGCCCCAGGCGACAAGTGCTCCGTTGAAGATACCGATGCCAAGTCCGATGAACAGCCCGGCCGGCAAGGCGAGCGACGCAGGCAGGCCGGTATTCACCATCAGGCCTGCAGACAGCGTGCCGACAAGCGCCATGACCGCGCCGACCGACAGGTCGATGCCGCCTGTGAGGATGACGAATGTCATGCCCACGGCCAGAATGCCCACGACTGAAACCTGTCGCAGCACGTTCATGATGTTGTTCACGCTGAAGAAATTGTCGCTCGCAAGACCCATCAGGATCGATACGACAATCAGGCCCGCCAGAGGCAGGGCGAGAGGCGAGCGCAGCATGCTGCCAAGGCCGAAACCGCTCGTCTTTTCGGCAATGCCGGTATTTGCATCAAGCGACATGTTCAACCCTCCCGGTGGTGGCGTTTGTCATTATTGTTTCTGAATTGATGTCTGCGCCCTCGACGGTGGCGACGATGCCCCCGGAGCGGAACACGCAGACGCGGTCCGACATGCCGATCACTTCCGGCAGCTCCGAAGAGATCATGATGATCGAATAGCCCTTGGCTGCGAATTCGCGCATCAGCGCATAGATTTCCGCCTTCGCGCCGACATCGATGCCGCGCGTCGGTTCGTCGAAGATCAGGACGCGCATGTCATGGTTCAGCCAGCGGGCGATAACGATCTTCTGCTGGTTTCCACCGGACAGCGTGTCCACGCGGGCATAGGGTCCCTGTGCCTTGACCTGAACCTGCGCCATCGCCTTTTTCGTGTGCTCCAGCTCTTTTTTCAGGTCGATAAACCAGTGAGCCTTCTGGTACTTGCGATAGTTGTTGAGGGAGATGTTCTGCAGGATGGAGAAACTGGTGATCAGACCCTCTTCCTTGCGGCTTTCCGGCAGCAGGCCAATGCCGCGCATCAGCGCCTCATCCGGGCCGGAAAAGCGGGTCTCGACGCCATCGACCTTGATCTTGCGGCGCGAAGCGGAATGCGCGCCAAGCATGGCCAGCACCGTTTCCGTGCGCCCGGAACCGACAAGCCCGGCAAAACCGAGTATCTCACCCTGCCGCAGGGTAAAGCGCGAGACCGGCCCGCCTTTTTTCAGTTGAAGCTCTTCGACCTCGATCACGTTGCGCGCAGCTGTATCGATCTTCGGTTTGGGCGGAAAATTGGCCTCGATGCGCCGGCCGACCATCATCTCCACCAGACGGTCATTATCGACGTCAGAGGTGAGGCAGGAGCCGATGAGTTCGCCATCACGCAGGACGGTGATGCGGTCGCAGATCTCGAATATTTCCTCGAGATGATGGGAAATGAAGATGATAGCGACACCCTGACGCCGCAGCTCGCGCATGACCTTGAAGAGATGCTCGGTCTCGGACGGGGTAAGCGTCGCAGTCGGCTCATCGAGAACGAGAATACGGGCATCGAGTGAAAGCGCCTTGGCAATTTCCACGAATTGCTGCTGGGCAACGGAAAGGCGGTGCACCGGCACATCGAGCGGAACGTCCACGGCCAGACGGCTCATGATTTCGGCGGCACGTTTACGCATCGCGCGCTTGTTCAGCAGGCGCAGCGGTCCGCGGATTTCGCGTGCCAGAAACATGTTTTCAACCGCATCGAGATAGGGGATCAGGCTGAATTCCTGAAACACGATGCCGATACCGGCGGCAATCGCCTCGTCGTAATTGGCGAAGCGGCGGTCCTTTCCGTCAATGCGGATCGTGCCCTCCGAGGGCTGCAAAATGCCGCACAGGATTTTCATCAATGTCGACTTGCCAGCGCCGTTCTCTCCCAGAAGCGCATGCACCTCGCCGGCGCGCGCCTGCAGGTCAACGCCGCGCAGGACCTCGATCTTGCCGAAGCTTTTTCTTATTCCATTCAGTTCCAGCATTTTACCCTCCTCGATGGTCGGGACATGTCCCGCCCCCACACGAGGCGGGGACGGGACCTGGGGAGGAATTCTTACCAGCTGAAGTCGCCGGCGTTCTTGCTGTCAACGACCATGACGTCGATCGGCACTTCCTTCGGAACGACGCGGGCGCCCCACTTCTGGGCAAGCGCCATGGCAAGGCCAACGCGCACCTGGTCACGCGGGAACTGCGCGGTCGTTTCGATGAAAGGGCCGCCGTCGGCAATTGCCTTCACAGCTTCGGGAGCACCATCAACCGAGGTCAGCTTGATGTCCTTGCCGGAGCCCTGGATCGCAGCGAGTGCACCCATTGCGCCGCCATCATTCACCGAGAAGATACCGGCGAGGTTCGGACGGGACTGGATCATGTTTTCAACGACGCCGAGCGCAACGGAGCGGTCCTGACGACCATTCTGCGTGTCGACAAGCTTGATGTCGGCAAATTCGGCAAGCGCTGCCTTGCAGCCTTCGACGCGCTGCAGGATCGGCACGACCGGGATACCGTCGAGGATTGCGACTTCACCCTTGCCGCCGAGCGCATCACCGAGATGCTTGCAAGACTTGTAGCCTGCGTCACGGTTCTTCGAGCCGACGAAGGTGTCGACCGGGCCGTTTGCGTTGGCGTCGACAGCAACGACAATCACGCCGGCAGCTTTGGCAGCGTGCACGGCGGCTTCGATGCCGGCGCTGTCGGTCGGGTTCAGAAGCAGGATGTCGATCTTCTGCTGCAGCATGTCTTCCACGTCGGAAATCTGCTTTGCCACATCGTGGCCGGCGTCGGTGACGACAACATCAGCGCCGATGCTTGCCGCGGCTTCCTTCAGCGCTTCCTGCATGGACACGAAATAGGGGTTGTTCAGTTCCTGGAACGTCATGCCGATTTTCAGCTTGTCCTGTGCCAATGCCGGAGCGGCCATCATTGCAAGTGCGGCCGATGCCATCAGGAACTTGGATTTCATTCTCATAGTAACTTCCTCCCGTTTGGAAAATCTGGGCAATAAGAGCCCGTTTCCGGACAGTCCTCTGCCCGAATTGGTGAAAAATCGCGATGTATCTTGGTTTAATCCGCCATGACCGCTGCCTTCTGGGCCGCGAATACCGTACGAAACCTCGATGGCGACATTCCCTTCAGCTTCAGGAAATGCCTGTTGAAATTCGAAAGGTTTGAAAAGCCCACGTCGTAGCAGACTTCCGCCACCTTCACGTCCTGATCCACCAGAAGCATCTGGCAGGCCAGATCGATGCGCAGCTGATTGCGATAGCGCACCAAAGTCGTTCCCGTATGTCGCTTGAAGGCACGGGAGAAGGCACTCTGGCTCTGGCCAACCATGTCGGCCAGATCGATTTCCTCGACCTGTTCGGTCAGGTGCTGGCGCAGATGCGACAAGGCGCGGTTGATGCCGCTATCGCCGATGCCCGTCAGGTCCAGCTCGTAGCTCAGGCTCGCCAGCACCTCGGGCGCCGGCGCATTGACCAGCAGATCGAGAATTTCCCAAAAAATCGCAAGACGCTTCAACCCCTGCGCCTCGATCAAACGCAGTATCAGCGGGCGAACGCGATCGCTGGTCTCATCGTCGAACAGAATGCCGCGGCGGCTGCGGTCCAGAAGGGCGCGAACTACCTCCATCTCGGACATGGAAGCGCAGGCATCCTCGATAAAAGCTTCCGGAAACTGGATGACGAGAGAGCGCGTGGGAACGATCTCGTCCGGCTCGATCTCGCTGATCCAGTTTTGAGGGAGATTTGGGCCAGTCATGATTAGCTGGCCCGGGCCGAAGCGACCGACGAAATCGCCAATGTAGAACGTGCCTGACGTCGCCACGACCAGATGAATTTCATATTCGGGATGGTAATGCCAGCGCACGGTGCGGAACGGATAGCCATGCCGCCAGGCGGCGAAGGATTCGCCCTTGCGGATATGTACCAGTTCCAGATCGGGCTGCATCGATGTTTCCTCCCATCGGTCACGTCCGCCGTATTCGCGGAGCAAAGCCATTCCTCTTTATGGCTCGTCCCAGGCGTTGATGGGGAGCATATGGCCTGCGGCACGTTTACTTCCACATCATACCGGGGAAATTACTGATACTTTTTTGACTGTTTTTTGTCAGAAATTGAAGAGTGCCGTGCATCGTCCGACAACTAAGCCAGCGGTTGCGCCCATTTTTTCGCGCAGTTGTACGCCATACGCCCAGAAAATGCGCATCTTAAAGATCGATGTGATGATTTTTTAAAGCTCGACCCGCCGATCACCGGCAGGTCGAGCTTATACTTTTCCGAAGGGTTTTTGACGCCCCTGCATCGGCAGGCGGCTTGCCGGAAGGGATTATTGCGGCATCAGAATTTGCAGCTTCACGTCCGTTTCCCTTGCCTCCACCGCACGGTCAAAACCGGCAATGCTGTCTTCGAAGGGAATGGTCGCGGAGATCAGCGGCTTCAGATCGACCTTGCCGGACGCGATGAGAGCGACCGCACGGTCATACACATTGGCGTAGCGGAAAACCGTCTCCACCCGCAGCTCTTTTGCCTGCAAGCCGACGATATCAACCGGCACCGGATCGACCGGCATACCGACGAGGACGATGGCGCCGCCGGGACGTGCGAGTTTCGCCATACCGAGCACGGCGGGTGCGGCGCCAGAGCATTCGAAAACGACATCGCAACCCCAGCCATCCGTCGCATCAGCCACGGCCTGCGACAGGTCACGTTCGCGGATGTTGACGGTCTCGATGCCGTCATAGGCTGCGATGATATCCAGCTTCGGCTGGGCAAGATCGGCAACGATAACCTTTGCGCAACCGCCGGCTAGCGCCGCCAGCGCAACCATCATGCCGATCGGACCGGCACCCGTCACGATGGCAACATCGCCGGGCTGAATACGCGCCCTGAGTGCTGCCTGCATCCCGATGGCGAAGGGTTCCACCATGGCGCCTTCGGCAAAGGAAACGTTGTCGGGCAACTTGTATGTAAAGGCGGCGGGATGAATGACTTCCGGTGTCAGGCAACCGTGAATGGGTGGCGTTGCCCAGAAGCTGACGGCCGGATCAACATTGTAAATGCCAAGTTTGGAGGCGCGCGAGGTCGGATCGGGAATGCCCGGCTCCATGCAGACGCGATCACCCGGCTTCAGATGCGCAACCTCGGCACCGGTCTCGATTACCGTTCCGGAAGCTTCATGGCCCAGCACCATCGGCGCATGCACAACGAAATGGCCGATTTTGCCATGGGTGTAATAATGGACGTCCGAGCCGCAAATCCCGACGGTATGGGTACGGATGCGCACATCCTTGGGTCCGAGCTTGCCGGGAATGTCGAACTCCCTGAGCGAGAGCTTTCCTTTTTCTTCCAGCACCAGTGCTTTCATCTCATCCTCCGTAGTTTGCGAAAGGCCTTACAGCGAATTCAAACAGCGTGATGCGTTGCAATTTCGACAAAAGTAAACAGAAATCAGCCGGATCGGCCGGTTTTTCTTCAACGAGGAAAAACTGTATCGATGGGCCGGCAATTTCTTATCATCCCTGGCGCGTTAACGAGTCTACGGGGGAGAGAGACAGCACGATTCGCTCAGCGCGCTGCAGGGAATATCGCCGGCTCAGGGTTACCCACTCAGCCGGAACGAGATTGACACTGATGTGTACGCAGAACCGGCGACAAGCGGATCAGCGTGTGATCCTCAGCCCTTCCAGAAAGGTGCGGAAACTGTCGACGGCGCGTTTCGAGGTCGTTTCGGGGTCGTCGGAATTCGCGATCCACTGGGCTGCACTGCTGCTCGCCGCATTGATGAAACGCGCACAGGCCTCCGGATCAATGTCGACGATCGTCCCTTCCTGCTTCAGCGCATCGAGACTTCGCGCAACGGCCGAGATACAGCCGTTGGCATTTGGCCAGCGTGAAGGGTCGCCGAGAACGGCTGGCCCATCACGGAACATGATCCGCTGGATTTCCGGCTCCAGAGCCATGAGAATGTAACCGACATTTTCCTCAACGAAACCCTCCCAACGCGTCGCGGCCCTAGACGAGATGTCACAGAGCCTTTTCGTCATCTCGGCGTCGATCTCACCCACAACCGCCAGCAGCAGGCCTTTCTTGTCGCCAAAATGGTGATAGAGCGCGCCGCGGGTCAGCCCTGCTTCGGCAGTGAAGTCGTCCATCGAAGCTTCGGCATAGCCGATGCTGCCAAATGCCTTGCGGCCAGCGACCAGAAGCTTCGCCCGCGTCTCGGCAATCATTTCACTGCGAGGTTTGCGCATTTTTTCTCCGAATTCTACATACGCCGCGTATACTAGTTGACATACGCGACGTATGCAATTATTTCATTTGCATACGCCACGTATGTTTGTGGTGGGTACTCCCTAAACAAGGTGCATCCCGATGTCTAATCCATATAGAGAAATTTTCCGGGCTCCGGGCGCCAAAGGCTTTTCCGCCGCAGGCTTCTTTGCCCGTCTTCCGATTGCGATGGCACCGATCGGCATCGTCGCCATGCTTTCCCAGACCCATGGTGAATATTGGCTTGCCGGTGCGGTCTCGGCCACCTTCGCGCTGACCAATGCCGCGGTTGCGCCGCAGATTTCCCGATTGGTGGACCGCAAGGGCCAGAGCAGCGTCCTTGTCCCGGCCACCATCATATCGGTCATCGCCTTTGCTATCCTGATTATCGCGACCAACCAGAGATGGCCTGCCTGGACGCTCTTTCTTTCGGCCTTCCTCGCCGCGGCCATGCCGAGTATTCCCGCGATGATGCGCGCCCGCTGGACGGAAATCTTCCGTGACCGGCCTGAGCTGAACACTGCTTTTGCGTTTGAATCCGCCGCCGACGAACTTGTCTACATCGCCGGCGCCTCGCTCTCCGTCGGTCTCGCGGTCTCACTCTTTCCGGAAGCAGGTATGATGATCAGCACCGCCTCGCTGGCACTCGGTACCTTTGCCTTCCTGTTGCAACGATCGACCGAACCCAAGGTACGCGCGGTTGAAAGTGGCAGCAGGCAACATTCGGCTATCCGGCTGCGTTCGGTCCAGATCATCACGGTCGCCCTGATCTTCGTAGGCTCGACTTTCGCCACAGCCGAGGTAAGTGCCGTTGCCATCACCAAAGAACTCGGTCAACCGGAAGCTGCCAGCCTCGTCATCGGCGTCTATGCCATCGGTTCGTTTGTCGTCGGCCTGCTTCTGGGGGCGATCAACCCCAAAATGCCGCTGCAAAGGCAATTGCTGATCGCCGTCAGCGTCCTTGCGCTCACCGCGCTGCCGCTCCTCTTTGCAAGCACGACAGTTTCCCTGCTTGCCTTCGCCGTATTCCTCAGCGGCGTTGCAATCTCTCCCATCTTCATCACGGCATTTGGCCTGATCGAGCGCCGCGTGCCGGAATCGATGCTGACGGAAGGCGTGACCTGGGTGATGACCGGCATCGGTATCGGCATGGCGCTCGGCGCCTTTATTTCCGGCTGGGTGATCGATAATTTCGGCCCGAGCAACGGCTTCTGGGTATCGATTGCCGCCACCCTGTCGACAGTCACCATTATCAGCCTCGGTCAGCGCAGCCTTTCTGGAGAGACCAACCGCTCTGCGACGACAACCGCAGCGCAGCCAGCCGAGTAAAGCACAGGCGTATGAAGCGCGCGCCGGCGCGCTTCTTGGCATATCCGGCCGACGCAATGCACAATCGGCATGAAAAGCTGCAAGCTATGTCGCCAAATAAAACAGTCTGGCATTGCGGTGGCCGATCGATGCCTGCTCGTCGGGCGAGAGCGTTGAAAGAAGCTCACTCGTCATACCGATCCATTCCGGTAGACCCGAGCCGAGATCGACCACCGGCCAGTCGCCGCCCCAGACCATTCTCTCAGGTCCGAACAGGTTGAGCACGGTTTCCACATAGGGTGTCACGCTTTCCAGCGTCGCGCATCCCGGTGCACAATAGGCGGTGATGCCGGAGAGTTTGACGAAGAGATTGGGCAGCGTCGCCAAGTCGGCCATACGCCCACTCCACTCCCGAAAATCGTTTCCGGCAATGTCCGGCGTGCCGCAATGGTCGAGCATGAAGCGCACATCGGGGCAGGCCCCGACAAGTTCGGCGGCAATGGCAAGCTGGCGGGAATGAAAACACAGATCGACCGGCCATCCGGCCTTTCCAATCGTGCGCACGTTTCGTCGGTAATTTTCCTCGCGGCTAAGGTCGTCGGGCATAACGTGGAGAATGCGCCGGAAACCGACCACGTTGAGGTGGCGGCACTCCTCCAGCCAGGCTTCGAAACCATTATCCGTTTCCGGTCGGCAACTGGCGATCTGGCCGAACATCGGCAAGGCACCCTCGCCGATCATGCTGGCGATGAGGCGAGCCTCAGCCTGATAGTCGCCGTCATCCACCCCGCTTTCCATGAAGATCGTACCCACTACGCCACATCCCTCGACAAGCGCTGCGTAATCAGCCTGGGTGAAGCTTCCCGCAAGGCTGGGCTCCCCTCGTGTCCAGGCATAACCGAGCTTGCCTCGCAAGATCAGATGCTGGTGAGTATCGATCAGATCCATGGCGTCCTCCTCCCTGTCGTTGCAGTTAATTTTCGAGGGCGAGCGCGTCGAAACCCGCCCAGGCGGCATCCGGCACGGCCGTTTCGAAAATAGACAGGTTGCGCAAAAGGCTGTCCGGTTTTGCGGTGCCGATCAGGACACTTGCGACATCGGCATTTTGTAGCGGAAAATGCAGGGCAGCGGCCGCAAGTGCAACCCCGTGCCCGGCAGCGTGGACCTCCATGGCGCGCACCCGCTCCATGACATCTGCTGCTGCTTCACTATAGTTGAAAGTCGCACCCGGCCTTGCCCCCGTCGCAAGAATGCCAGAGTTGAAGACGCCGCCGATGACGAGCGAGGTGCCGGTTTCCGCACAACGCCCCAGCAGCTTTGCTGCAGCCGACCGGTCGAGCAGCGTATAACGACCCGCCAGAAGAATGCAGTCGATCTCGTCTATCTCCATGAGGTTCAGACAAGCCGGAACCTCATTCACGCCAAGACCGAACGCGCCGATCCGGCCTGTCGCCTTCAACTCGTGCAGGGCCTCGATGCCGCTTTCGGTGAATATCCTGAAATGATGGCGATAGGCCTCTTCCCCAAGCGTGGTCTCCTCCAGGTCGTGGACATAGAGAATATCCACTGAACCGAGACCAAGCCGGGCGAGGCTCAGTTCATGCGAGCGCATGATGCCATCATAGCTGTAGTCGTATTCCACCACGAAAGGCAGTGCATCGACAAAACCGTAATCTGGTGTCACGCCCGCTTCAGCCGGTTTCAGGATCCGCCCGACCTTGGTGGACAGCACGAATTCGTCGCGTGGTTTCCCCTGAAGAAAATCCCCGAGGCGGCGTTCGGAAAGGCCCTGCCCGTAATAGGGTGCGGTATCGAAATAGCGGATGCCGGCGTCCCAGGCGGCTTGCAACGTCTCCATCGCATCTTCGCGGCTGACGCTGCGATAGAGATTACCGATACCGGCCGCGCCGAAGGAAAGTTCGCTCAGCGACAGCGCCGTGCGACCAAGTTTGCGGGTTTTCATGCGGTACCCTCCTCGCGGCGAAGCTGGCGCTCAATGGTGCGGATGACGCCGCGGAGTTCGCCGAGCCCCTTCATGCGGCCAATGTAGGAATATCCGGGATTGGTCTTTTTGGTGATGTCATCACCCAGCAGATGGCCGTGGTCAGGCCGCATTGGAA
Source organism: Agrobacterium sp. MCAB5 (assembly GCF_052114365.1). Classification (NCBI taxonomy): domain Bacteria; kingdom Pseudomonadati; phylum Pseudomonadota; class Alphaproteobacteria; order Hyphomicrobiales; family Rhizobiaceae; genus Agrobacterium; species Agrobacterium sp. MCAB5. The sequence continues at coordinate 88,918 of NZ_JBFREP010000012.1, read as the reverse complement.
TATTGGTGCGGCGGCCAGCCTTGGCGGCGGCCCGCTCCTCGCGCAACAATGCCTCGATGACTCCAATCATGTCCGTTCCGCCATCCAGATGATCGTCCTCAAAGAAGGAACCATCCGCTTCAACGGTCACATTCCGAAGATGGGCGAAATTGATGCGAGACGCGAACTCCCGTGCCATCGCCACAAGATCATTGTCGCTACGGGCGCCGTATGAGCCGGTACAAAGGGTGATGCCATTGTTCGGGCTTTCAACGGCCGAGAGGATGGCGCGAATATCTGCAGGTGTCGAGACAACGCGCGGCAGGCCGAACAGGGAGAACGGTGGATCATCAGGGTGGATGCCGAGATGCACCCCCACCTCTTCCGCCACCGGCACGACCTCTCTCAGAAAGGCCAGAAGATTGCCCTGCATGGTCGCGCTGTCGATGCCATCGAACGAAGCAATCAGAGCGGCGATGGATTCGCGCGTCTGCACCAGGGCGCCGCCCGGCAGGCCGGCGATGATGTTACGCTCGAGAAGCGACTGGTCATCTTCGCTCATTTGCGCAAAACGCTTTTCGGCTCGCGCCACGAGGGCAGGATCGTAATTTTCAGCAGCAAGAACACGCTTCAGGATGAAGACGTCATAGGCGACGAAATCCGCCATTTCGAAGCGCAGCGCCAATCCGGTATTGCGTGCCTGCCAGCGCAGGTTCGTGCGTGTCCAGTCCACCACCGGCATGAAATTGTAGCAGACGACGGGAACGCCCGCGTGACCGAGACGGGAGAGTGTATCTTTCCAGCGCGCAATCGCCTTCGGCGCATCGGCATCGCCGCGCTTGATGGACTGTTCCATCGGAATGGATTCGCAGACACTCCATTCCAAGCCGGCCGCCTCGATCATCGCCTTGCGTTTGGCGATCTCTTCGGCCGGCCACGCCGTGCCGTCGGGGATCTGGTGCAGCGCCGTTACAACGCCGCTGGCGCCGGTCTGCCGCACATGCTGCAAGGTGATGGGGTCCGATTCACCGAACCAGCGCCAGGTTTCCTTCATATTCTACTCCTCCGAAAAATGCCGTTCGATGGCGCCGAGCGCGCCGTATTGGACGATGTCGCGATAGGCCGCCCGAAGCGCCGTTACGAATGCCTCATCCGCCTGCCATTCAGGCCCGAAGACGCGACGGAATGTTAAAAACCGGTCGATGACCGCGTCCTGCTCTTCGCCGTTGCCGATGGGTGCACTCCATTCGGAAAATGCCGGATCGGCCATGACAATTGCCTCTCCCCGCTCGTTCAGCGCTGCGCAGGACCGTATCCACATCGCAACCGCAAAAAGAGCGGCCGTATGCGGCGCGCCTGCGGCACGCAGCTCCGCAAGCGGCGCGAGAATGCGTTGCGGCACTTTCTGTGAAGCGTCAGAGGCGATCTGGGCGGCGCGATGACGAAGGGCGGGGTTGGCGAAACGCTGGCGCAGACCGGCAACGTAATCCGGACCACTGACGGCCGGGCTCAATGTCGAACCAACCTCCCGCCAGTAACGGTCGACGTAACCGCGTACACGCGCATCGGCATAGATATCGGAGATCGTCTCAAGCCCGCTGCATTGACCGATTGCGGCCATGGCGGTGTGAGCGCCATTCAGCATCCTGAGCTTCATATGCTCATACGGCTCGACCTCATCAACGATTTCGGCACCTGACAGCTCGATGCCGGGGCGACCGTGCGGAAAGCGATCCTCGATTACCCAGCGGAAGTAGGGTTCCGCAATTACCGGCCAGGCATCCTCGCAGCCGAGACGCGCCGTCACACGCTCGCGGTCAGTTGCGGTGGTGGCGGGCACGATGCGGTCCACCATGACGCAGGGGCAGGAGAGATTTTCCGCGATGAAGGCAGCGAGATCATTATCGGTGAGACCAGCCATCTCCACCAGAAGACGGTGCAGGATGCGACCGTTGGACGGAAGATTGTCGCAGGAGAGCAAAGCCAGCGGCACAGCCGCGGCGGCCCGCCGGCGTCTTGTCGCTTCCAGCAGAAAACCGAGCGCGGAGCGCGGCTTTTGCGGATGCGCCAGATCATGAACGACATCGGGATGGTCACGAAGAAGCGTGCCCGCCGACAAATCGGCGAGGTAACCCTTTTCCGTGACCGTCAACGTGACGATTCTGACCCGCGGATCGGTCATGGCTTGCAGCAGCCGCTCCGGATCCTCAGGAGCGACGATGGTCTCGAGGATTGAACCGACAATCCGCAGCGTTTCGTTTTCACCGTCACGCAGGCAGAATGTATAGAGATTGTCCTGCGGCGCGATGGCATCGCGAGTATCGGGGCTGCGCAGCGAGGCAGCGACAATGCCCCAGCCGCTTTCGCCCCGCGCCAGGCAATCATCGATGAAGACGGCCTGATGGGCGCGGTGAAAAGCGCCAACGCCAAGATGCACGATGCCCGGTGTCACCGCTTTGCGATCATAGGCGGGCAAAAGGACGTCGTTTGGCAGATGCTGCAACGCAAGGGACGAGAGGCGTTCTGTCATGGTTATTTATCTCCGTATCTCAGCCGAATTGCAGGCCGCCATTCATGTCAACGACCGTGCCGGTCATGAAGCCGGACAGCGGCGAGGCGAGGAAACCTACTGTATGGGCCACCTCTTCCGGCTGGCAGAACCGCCCGACCGGAATGGCTGCAAGCTGGCGCTGGCGGTCTTCCTCTGACAGTTGCTCCATGATCATCGGCGAAACCACATAGGCCGGCGCGACTGCATTGGCGGTGACGCCGAAAGGGGCAAGTTCGCGAGCGGACGAGTAAGTGAGGCCCACCAGCGCCGATTTCGAGACCGAATAGGCCGTGCCCGCCGTCAGGCCGCCGGACTTCCAGGCATAGGACGAGATGTTGATCAGCCGCCCCCAGCGGTTTTCCTTCATGGCGGGAACGACGGCCTGCGTCAGCAGCAGGGCGGCATCGAGATTGACGGCCATCAGCCTGTGCCAGTCATCAAGCGTGGTCGCTCCTAGCTTGTGCGGCGACAGCACACCGGCATTGTTGACGAGAATGTCTATGACCTCGAAACGGTTGGCGACATCTTTCATGACGGCCTGCAGCGCCGTCGCATCGCCGAGATCGACAGCGACGGGATCACAAGCACCGCCAAACCCCTCCGCAAGCGCCGCAACAGCTTCGATGTCGCGATCGAAGGCGATTACCCTCGCCCCTTGCGCGACCAGCGCCGCAACCACGGCACGGCCGATGCCGCCACAAGCGCCTGTCACGAGCGCCGTCTTGTGTTTCAGTTCCATTCTGTCTCCTCCACGTCCACTATCAAATGGACAAATGCTTCCGCTCTTCTTCAGGCAACTGTTCGTAGATCACGAAAACCATATCCAGATGCGTCACCAGCGCCTTTTCCGCACCTTCGGCATCGCCACGGTCGAGAGCATCCACGACTGCCAGATGCTCTTCGATGACGGCGGGCAATCGTTCCGGCTTTGCCCAATAACGATGGAACCGCGACAGGGTCACCTTGGCGGCAAGGATCGCCTGCCAGACACCTTCGCGACCGGAAAACGTGCCAAGCAGGCGATGAAACGCCTCGTCGGCATGGAAGAAGCCAGATGCGTCGTTGGCGGCAATCACTCTTTCCTGCTCGGCGATGACGTCGCGCATCGTACGGCTCATTTCTTTCGTCCACTTCGGCGCGACTTCGCGCAGCAAAGCCACTTCGAGTGAACGGCGGATAAAATGGCTGTCCTGAATTTCGCCAAGCCTGATCGGCGCAACAAAGCTGCCGAGTTGCGGATAGACGTCCACAAGACCCTCTTCCGACAGGCGCTGGATCGCGGCACGCACCGGGGTGCGCGACACCGAAAACTGACGGCAGATCGAGTTTTCACTGATCGGTGCCCCGGGCGCTAGGCGGACCTCGACGATCGCCTGACGCAACGCCGCATGAACCTGATCGGCAACCGAGCCATAACGATTGACCACAAGCTCCACGCTTTCGATTCCGGAGCCGGGGGCCTCTTGATGAGCGCCGCGCCCAGTGAAACCGGCAGTGGTGTTTTTCGTCATGAACGCTCCCCTTCAAAAGGCGGTCGTGAAAATCTCATTGCTACTTGGATACAAGTATACTAGTGTCCATGGCGCTTACGCAAGTCGGCTGTTGGGAGAAAGAGCGATTAAGGGAGGTTCCAGTCGCTTTTTTTAAGGAGCAGGCCGTTTCATGGAGGAGAAAAACATGACGTATTTCATGCGCAGCCTCGTCGCTGCCGCAATCATCGGCGCGGGAGCGTGCGGTGTCGCGCAGGCGGCGGACGCCAGCAAGATCGCCCTCGTTCCGGGCGGTCCGCACCCTTATTTCGCCGCCTGGGAACAGGCCGGCAAGGACGCGGCCAAGGACTTCGGCCTGGCTGGCGCCGACTATAAGGTGCCGCAAAAGTGGGAACTGGCACAGCAGAACCAGCTTCTCGAAAGCCTTCTGAGCCAAGGTTATAACGGCTTCCTGATTTTCCCAGGCGATCCCGTCGGCGCGGTCTCGACAGCAGAGGAACTGACCGGCAACGGCGCGAATGTGATTGCTGGCGCCGGATGCTTCAAGGACCCCTCGCCCGCCGCCTTCTGCCTTGGTACCGACACCGGTAATTCCGCTTATCTCGGCACCAAGGAGCTGATCAAGGCGATGGGAACGGGCAAAAAACGCATCGCCCATTTCACCGGCTTCCTTGTTGACCCCAACACCCAGCTTCGTATCGATGCCGTGAAAAAGGCAGCTGACGAAGCCGGCGCCGAGGTCGTTCAGGTCATCGCCGATATCGACGCGCCGGAACCGGCGGAAGAAAAGATCAGCGCCTACCTGGCCGCCCACGCTTCCGAAGTGGACGGCATCGTGACCACAGCCTGGGTTCCTGCGGTCGTTGCCTCCAACGCACTGCGCAAGATCGGCGACAAGCGCATCCACATGGTCGGCATCGACCACGACGAAGTCGTGCTGAAAGCGATCAAGGACGGTTTCGTCGACGGCACGATGCTTCAGAACCCCTATGGCCAGGGTTATATCGGCGCGTTTGCACTGAGCAAACTTCAGGCCGGCTGCAAGGTGAAGGAAGATGCGCCGTTCAAATCCAATGCGCTGACGACCAAGTTCATCGATTCCGGCACCGCCTATGTCGATGCCGCCAAGGTGGACAACTACATCGATGCCATGCGCGCCGAGACCAAAAAGCTGCTCACCAACTTCGATACGACCTATCTGAGCTGCAACTAATCATGCCTCGAGCGATTGCCGGGCGGCAAACGACCGCGCCCGGCAATCTGCCCCGCCAGAAAATATTCTTTCAGGCGGCAGCGCAATGACCAGGCGACCCGCGCAGGCGCTTCGGGCGAACCAATACCGGGACAGTTTCATGACCGTGAACGATACTTTGCTCACAAAGGGCTCGCAGGAGGGCGACAGACGAATGGGGTCCAGCCTTTCGCAAGGCCGCTTTTTTCTGACCAATGAATTCGGCCTCATTCTGCTGATCGTCGTCTTCGCCGTCATTTTCGGCGTCGCGGCCAGCGGCTTCCTTTCGCCTTTCAATCTGTTCACGCTTGGTCGCAGTGCCGCGATCAACATCATGATCGGCCTGTCGATGATGGCGGTGATCGTGACCGGCGGCCTTAATCTTGCCGTTGGAGCGATCGGCGTCTCGGCGGCCATGGCCTGTGGTTATCTGATCGAGGTGCTTGGCGTGCCGTGGCCGCTCGCCCTCATTGGCGGTCTCTCCACCGGCGCGTCGCTCGGTTTCGTCAATGGCTGGACCGTCATCCGCACGGGGCTGCACAGCTTCATCATCACGCTTGCCACCATGAGCATCTTTTTCGGCGTGATGATCTTCCTGACGCGCGCCGAGGCCTACCGTGGCCTACCGCCGATCTTCGCAGCCTTCGGAAAAATGAAGCTCGCGACCTATTTCTCGCCGCTGCTTCTCGTCACGCTTGCAACGGCGCTCGCCCTGTCCTTTCTCTACCGGCGCACCGTTCTTGGCCGCGAAATGCTGGCGGCAGGCGCGCGCCCGGAAGCGGCGGAACTTTCCGGCATTCGGGTCGACCGTATCTTCATTGCCTGTCACGTGCTGTCGGGCCTGCTTGCAGCACTCGCCGCCCTGATGCTGGTGACGCGCACGGGCGCCGCCATTCCTTCCATGGCAGGCCAGCTTGGGCAGGACTGGCTTCTGCCAGCTTTTCTCGGCCCGGTTCTCGGTGGCACGCTTTTGCAGGGCGGCAAAGTTTCGGTGCTCGGCACCTGTCTTGGCGCACTTTTGGTCACCATGCTCACCAGCGGCCTGCTGCTGCTTCAGCTCGGTGAATTCTGGGTCCAGACATTTCTCGGCCTGCTGCTGTTGCTAGCGGTTTTGATGGACAAGGCGCGGCGAAGCTATCTCGCCCGACGCAACCTGGCTTGAGGACTGGACGATGAAGACCGACAACACCCTTCTACGCCTTGCCAGAACCGACTGGTTCGGCCCCCTATTGGTCACGGCGCTGGCAATCGCGCTTATCCGCAGCTTCAGCCCCAACTTCCTCTCTTCCTTCAACATCCAGATTCTGCTTCTTGCAATTGCGGTCAATGCGCTCATCGCCTTTTCCCAGATGATCATCATTGCCATTGGCCAGATGAACCTGTCCGTGGGCGCAATCGGCGGACTGGCGGCAATCTCCTTTGCGGGACTGATGCAGGTCCGGGGGTTTCCGGCACCGGTGGCCGCCATTGCCGCGGTGCTGATCGGTGTTGTCTGCGGCATGCTCAACGGTCTGCTGATTGCCATCACCGGCATTTCCGCCTTCGTCATCACACTGGCGACGCTGTCGATCTACAAGGGTATCAACCTTGGCATCACCCGGGCGGAGCCGTTCTACGGCGTGCCGGAATCGGTGAAAGCCTTCGGCTCGGCGCTGCTCGTCGGCCCAGTTCCGTGGCTCGCAGCACCCACCATCATCATCGCATTCGCGCTGTGGTTCATGCTGCGCCGCCAGCCGATAGGCCGCTTCATCCTTGCCATTGGCGGCAACAGCCATGCGGCAGAGCTTTCCGGCATTTCGATCCGCACGACAATGATTGTGGCGCACGGCATTTCCGGCCTTCTGGCGTCGGTCGCCGGCATTCTGCTCGTATCCCGCCTGCAGATCGGCCAGCCTTCCATTGGCGATGACTGGCTCATCCTGTCCTTTGCCGCACCCGTTATCGGCGGTGCCGTACTGGCTGGCGGGCATGTCAGCGTCGGGGCGACCCTGCTCGGCGTCGTCATCGTCGCCATCATCACGCAGGCACTCGTGCTGTTCTCCATCGATCCGTTCCTCGTGCAGGTGGTGCTTGGCGCAATGATCCTCGCCGCCGTCGGCATCAACCGCCTGCGCGAAACGCATCTCGGCAAAAAGACAGGAAAGGCCTGACATCATGGACAAGCAACCTGTTTTTCAGGCGCGCAACATCGAAAAAGTGTTTCCCGGCGTTCGGGCGCTCAAGGGCGTCAATCTTTCGCTGGAGCCGGGATCGATCCACGCGTTGCTGGGTGAGAACGGCGCCGGCAAATCGACGTTGATCAAGGTCATTACCGGCGTCCACCATCAGAGCAGCGGCCAGATCCTTGTCGATGGGCAGGAAGTACGCTTCGGCAACCCGCGCGAGGCCATTGCCCGCGGCATCGGTGTCGTCCATCAGGAACGCAACCTCATCCCGCGCTTCTCGATTGCCGAGAATATCCACATGGAAAAGCTTGGGGCGCACTATCTCAAACCCATCGACTACGCCGCGCTGAACCGCGACGCACGCCGCTGGCTGCAGGCTCTCAATCTGGAAGTCGATCCGGCGATGCCGGTATCCGAGCTTTCCGTCGCGCAAATGCAGCTCGTGGAAATTGCGAAGGCGCTTTCCCTGCAAAGCCGGGTTCTTTTGCTCGACGAACCCACGACATCGCTGACCCCGAGCGAAACGGACAACCTCTTCCGCATTCTGCGCCGCCTGCGCGATGATGGCGCAAGCCTTGTCTTCGTCAGCCACAAGCTGGAAGAGGTTCTGGATATCTGCGACCGGGTAACGGTTCTGCGAGATGGCGAAAACGCCTGCGAAAGCCGGTCTATGGAAGGTCTCGGACGCCAGGACCTGGTGCGCCTGATGATTGGCCGTGCCGAAGGCGGCGGTGGCTGGCGCAAACGCGCGGTCGAGCACAATCCGCTGGTGCTTGAACTCAAAGGTGTCTCTACCGCAATCGGCCATCGCGATGTCAGTCTTTCCGTGCGCAAGGGTGAAATCGTCGGCCTTTACGGGCTGGTGGGCGCGGGGCGCACCGAATTGGCAAAATCGATCATGGGTAAATTCGCCGTCACGGAAGGCGAAGTCCGGATCGAAGATCGCCCGGCCCGCATCCGCTCCGTTGCCGAAGCCATCCACGAATACGGCGTCGGTTATGTCAGCGAGGACCGCAAGGGTGACGGCCTCATTCTCCAGCATTCCGTTCTCGCCAATGCGGGCGTTCCCATCTGGCGCAAGCTCTCAAACGCATTCGGCGTGCTTTCCGACAGCCGCATCCGTGCGGCGGTCACCCCTTTCCTGCAGAAACTTGAGGTGAAGACGCCGAGCCTGAGCCAGACCGTGGGTAATCTTTCCGGCGGCAACCAGCAGAAGATCAGCGTCGCCAAGTGGCTTGCCGCCGACGTGAAGCTGCTGATCGTAGACGAACCTTCTGTTGGCATCGACATCAAGACCAAGGCCTATCTGCACGATCTGCTGCGCGAGCTTGCAGACAGCGGCACCGCCATTCTCGTCATTACCAGTGACATGCCGGAGATGGTGGCAGTGGCCGACCGCATTGTTGTCATGGACCGCTATCGGGTTAAAGGCGTGGTCGAAAACAATGGCGTCTATGCCGATATGAGCGAGGGTATCATGGGCTTGATCCATGATGCGGAGCGCGAAACGGCCCTTTCACGTCAGGCATGACGCACTGCCTTGCCGAAGTGTCACCGCAAAAACCGCACGCTGTTCCGGTAGGGCGTCAGGTACCATCGGACGGCTGCTCGAAATCTCTCCCGGCACGACGCCTTCTGCTGGGCGGGACGGCGTATTTCTGGGTGTAGCAACGGGTGAAATGGGCAGCGGTCGAGAACCCCGTCAGCAAGGCCACGTCAACGATCGAAAGCGAGGTCTGCTGCAGCAGCTCATCCGCCTTTGCCAGCCGAAGACCACGGTAAAAAGACATCATGGACTGGTCGAAATGGCTGGAAAACAGGCGGTGGAGCTGGCGAATACTGCTGCCGCACAATTGGCCCAGCTGCTCCGGCGACAGGGGATCCGCAACATGGGTCGCCATGAGTTCAATGGCAGCTTCGAGTACCGGGTGGTGGACGTTGAAACGTTGGCCGGCGCGGCCCAACTGAGGCTCATCGGCCGTTCTCAAACGCGGATGTATGAACCATTCGCTGACATCGCGCGCGAAGGCAGAACCATGGTCTTTCGCAATAAAAGCCCCCATCATGTCAATGGCGGCAACGCCGCCCGCGCAAGTGTAACGATCGCGATCGATGACGTAGAGCGCACGCTCGATCAGGAGATCGCTGGCATATTCACTAAGCGGATCGATGTGGGTCCAGTGAACGGTAAAACGTCTGCCCGTCATCAGACCGGATTTGGCAAGGATCGCCGCGCCGCCGGAAATGCCTCCGAGCTTGACACCCCGCTGGTTGAGCGTGCGCAGGTTTCGCACAAGTGCCGGATCTTCATAGAGCATGGGATTTCCGCCCGCGACGATGAAGACCAGATCCAGCTTCTCAGACAAAGCCCGCGAAACGGGCGCGGTATCAAAACCTCCGCCTGACGTGGATGCGCCAAACCCGCCATTCGCCGAATAAAACCGGCAATGGTAGAGCGTTTTGCCGGCAAGGTGATTGGCCGCGCGCAGCGGCTCAACCGCCGCAGCCAACGACATCAGCGCATAACCCTCAATGAGTATGAACCCGATCGACATCGACCCTTCGGCGTGCATGACCTGCTCCAAGACAATCCCCAGGACAAGCTTAGCCGAATTGGCCAAATTGGACAATAATGCGTCCGTCACGGATAAAAAAATCGTCCGGTATCGCGCTATAAACTTGGACAACCGCCCTGTTTTCGAGGAACACAGATTTGCGCTATTCGGCTCTCCAGGTTTTCAAACAGGCCCTGACCGGCCACAAGGGCTGGCACCCACTGTGGCGGAACCCCGATCCGCAACCTCATTACGATTTCATCATTGTTGGCGGTGGCGGTCATGGACTTGCAACGGCCTACTATCTAGCCAAAACCTTTTCCAAGTCGCGGATCGCCGTTCTGGAAAAAGGCTGGCTGGGATCGGGAAACATTGGGCGCAACACCACGATCATCCGCTCAAACTATCTGCTGCCCGGAAACGAGCCATTCTACGAATTTTCAATGAAACTCTGGGAAGGGCTTGAACAGGAATTCAATTTCAATGCGATGGTAAGCCAGCGCGGCATTGTGAACCTGTTCCACACCGACGCGCAGCGCGATGCCTACCGCCGTCGCGGCAACGCCATGCTGCTGGCCGGTGCGGACGCGCAACTGCTAGCGCAAGACGATCTCCGCGCCATGATCCCGTTTCTCAATTTCGACAATGCACGCTTTCCGATCAAGGGCGGCCTTTACCAGCGCCGCGCTGGAACTGCCCGCCACGATGGCGTTGCCTGGGGTTACGCGCGCGGCGCCGATCTGGCAGGGGTCGATCTTATCCAGAACTGCGAAGTCCAGGGATTTCGCATCGAGGATGGAACGATCAAGGGCGTGGAAACCAGCCGTGGCTACATCGGTGCCGGAAAGGTAGGCGTCGCCGTGGCGGGATCGACCGGCCGCGTCATGGCCATGGCGGGCATGCGTCTGCCGATTGAAAGCCATGTGCTGCAAGCCTTCGTTTCGGAAGGGCTGAAGCCGACCATACCCGGCGTCATAACCTTCGGAGCAGGCCATTTCTACGTCAGCCAGTCCGACAAGGGTGGCCTGGTCTTCGGTGGTGATATCGACGGCTATAATTCCTATGCCCAGCGCGGCAATCTGCCCGTCATCGAAGATGTCGCCGAGGGCGGCATGGCGCTGATGCCGATGATCGGCCGGGCGCGCCTGCTGCGCATCTGGGGCGGCATCATGGATATGTCGATGGACGGTTCACCGATCATCGACCACACGCCGGTGAAGGGCCTCTATCTCAATGCCGGCTGGTGTTACGGCGGCTTCAAGGCGACGCCGGCCAGCGGCTATGCATTCGCTCATCTGCTGGCCACGGATACCCCGCATGATACGGCCAAGGCCTACCGGCTCGACCGGTTCGAAAAGGGCTATGTCATCGACGAAAAGGGCGCCGGCGCCCAACCGAACCTTCACTGAGGCTTGAACAATGCTGATCCCTCACCCACTGCTCGGGCCGCGCGACGCTCAGGAATTCACCTATCTCGGCGATGCCGCCCTGTTGCGTCGCCCGGACGGAATGGCCGAGAGTGCTGCGAAAGACTTCAACGATTATGTCTATCTGCGTGACAATCCCGCCGGCCTGCATCGGGAACTGTGGTTTCACGAACAGGGTGATCGCAGCTGGCTCGTGGTCACGCGAAACACCGTCACCCATGAAATCCTCGGAGCGGAGCTCGCAAACGAGGTAGCGCTCCGTCAGAAGGCAGATGAAGCATGAGACTGAAGGACGGCTTGATCGACCGCAGCAAGGTGCTGCATTTCACCTTCGATGGAAAGAATTATCAGGGGCATCCCGGCGACACGCTCGCCTCGGCACTTCTGGCAAACGATGTCCGCCTGATGGGGCGCAGCTTCAAATATCATCGCCCCAGAGGCGTGATCTCTGCCGGCTCAGAAGAGCCGAATGCGCTGGTCGAATTGCGCACGGGATCGCGGCTGGAGCCGAATACCCGCGCCACGACGGTCGAACTGTTCGACGGGCTGGAGGCGAAAAGCCAGAACCGCTGGCCGTCCCTGGCTTTCGATGCCCTTGCGATCAATGATCTGTTTGCCGATTTCCTGACCGCAGGCTTTTACTACAAAACGTTCATGTGGCCGAAGGCATTCTGGGAAAAGCTCTATGAGCCCGCCATTCGCAAAGCTGCGGGACTTGGAAGCCTGTCGATGAAACCGGACCCCGACAGTTACGACAAGGGGTTCCTTCACTGCGATCTGCTGGTCATCGGCGCCGGAGCCGCCGGTCTGGCTGCTGCCCTGACTGCGGCGCGTGCCGGTGCCAAGGTTATTCTGGCGGACGAGGACAATCGCCTCGGAGGTCGCCTGCTTGCAGAGAGCCACCTGCTCGACGGCGCCCCTGCAACCGACTGGATCGGAACGCTAGAGGCGGAGTTTTCAACCCTGCCGAACCTGCGCGTCATGCGCCGCACCACGGTTTTCGGCTCATTCGACCATGGCATATTCGGTGCGGTCGAGCGGGTTTCCGACCATCTTGCCGCACCAAAGGGCGTACGCCAGTCCCTCTGGCGCATCACTGCAAAGCGCACGGTGCTTGCCGCCGGGGCGACAGAGAGGCATATCCCGTTTAAAAATAACGACCGGCCGGGGATCATGCTTGCCGGTTCGCTGCGTGCCTATGCCAATCGTTGGGCAGTCAGTCCGGCAGGCAGGGTCGCAATCTTCACCAATAACGATGACGGCCATCGGACCGCTGTCGACCTGGCTGCGAAAGGTGTCGAGATCGCCGCAGTCATCGATCCGCGCCCGGATGCGCGGGCGCTTGCGGAATACCGCCTGATTGCGGGGGCGACAGTTACCGGCAGCAAAGGCAGGCTGGGGTTGGTTTCCATCGCTGTCCGCAAGGATGGCTATGACGAAACCATCGATTGCGGTGCGCTTGGTATCTCCGGGGGCTGGAACCCCAATGTTCATCTTACATCGCACCAGCGCGGTCGCCCGTTATGGGATGACGGGCTACAGGCATTCCTGCCCGGCGACGTACCCTCGCATATGCTCGTTGCAGGGGCGGCGGCCGGCAAAGGCAGCACAGGGGCGGCGCTGATCTCCGGTGCATCCGCTGCCATAACGGCTCTGGAGCAAATGGGGATTGCCGCATCCAGGCCAGCCCTGCCGGAGGCCGAGGATACGCAAATCGGCATCAAGCCCCTGTGGCATGTGCCGGGGAAAGGGCGCGCCTGGGTCGATTTCCAGAACGACGTCACGGTCAAGGACATCAAGCTCGCCCATCAGGAAAACATGCGGCCCATCGAGCATCTCAAGCGCTGGACCACGCTTGGTATGGCAACTGACCAGGGCAAGACATCGAATGCCACCGCTTTGGCAATCATGTCCGAACTGACGGGCAAATCGATACCGGATACGGGTACGACGATTTTTCGCCCTCCCTATACGCCGGTTTCGATGGCGGTACTCGGCGGCGGCGACACCGGCGCACATTTCCGTCCGCGCCGCCTGACACCCAGCCATGCCTGGGCTGAAGCACATGGCGCCGTTTTCGTCGAAGTCGGTCAATGGATGCGTGCCCAATATTTCCCTCAAGCCGGGGAGACCCATTGGCGGCAATCCGTCGACCGCGAGGTTCGGGCCACCCGAAAGGGCGTCGGCATCTGCGATGTGACGACGCTTGGCAAGGTGGATGTTCAGGGCGCCGATGCGGCTGAATTTCTCGACCGTCTCTACTGCAATGCAATGAAGAGCCTCAAGGTCGGCATGGTCCGTTACGGCCTGATGCTGCGGGAAGACGGCCACGCCTATGATGACGGCACCTGTGCCCGTCTGGGTGAGGATCATTATATCGTCACCACGACCACGGCCCAGGCCGGCCCGGTCTATCGTCACATGGAATTCGCCCGCCAATGCCTGTGGCCGGAATTGGATGTGCAATTGATCTCGGCAACGGATGCCTGGGCACAGCTCGCAGTCGCTGGTCCGAACGCCCGCCGCCTTATCGAACGCATTGTCGATGGTTTCGACCTTTCCAACGCAGCCTTTCCCTTCATGGCCTGCGCCGAACTGACGGTTTGCGGGGGATTGCGAGCACGGCTGTTCCGGATCTCGTTTTCAGGGGAACTTGCTTACGAGATTGCAGTCCCCGCCCGCTACGGTAATGCCCTGATGTCCCGGCTGATGGAGATCGGTGCGGATCTTGGAGCCACCGCCTACGGGACGGAAGCGCTTGGTGTCATGCGTATCGAAAAAGGCCATGCTGCCGGAAACGAGTTGAACGGCCAGACGACGGCGCAGATGCTGGGCATGGGCAGGATGGTTTCGGCCAAGAAAGACGCGATTGGTACCGTCATGACTCGCCGCGAAGGGCTTGTCGGCGAAAGCCGGGTGCTCGTCGGCCTGCAGCCGCTTGCGGCAACGGACCCTGTGGTGTCAGGTTCACATCTGTTTACCCGCGGCGCCAGCCAGAATACCGAGACCGATCAAGGCTGGATCACATCCGCCTGCTATTCGCCCAACCTCGGTTTCAGCATCGGTCTTGGTTTCCTTGCCGATGGTGCAAACCGTATCGGAGAGATCATCGTCGCGGCCAACCCCTTGCAGGGACAGTCGGTCGAATTGCGTGTGGTCTCGCCCCATTTCATCGACCCTGAGGGAGAGAGACTCCGTGCCTGATTTGAAGCCGACAACCGCACTCGGCGCGCAAACTTCGCGGCGCGCCCGCCATGGCACGTTGCGACTTGAGGAAAATTCGGGGCTTGCCCTCGCATCGCTCAGCCTGCGCCGCAACGTCAAAGAACCGGTGCCCTTTGACCTCACCTTGCCGGGTCCCGGAAAATGGGTCCAGCAAGGCCCGGTTTCAGCTTTTTGGACGGGGCCGGGCCAATGGCTGATTGAGGCCGCAGACCGGGCCGAAACGGATTTCGCCGCAGAACTCACGAGCCTTTGCCCTTCCTGTTCCGTGACGGAACAGACCGATGGCTTCGTCGCCTTCGAAATCGAGAGCGACGCAGGCGAGGCGCCGATTGTCGCGCTCATGCAGAAGCTGGTGAACCTCGATCCCTCGGTATTCGGGCAAGGGACCGCCACGCGCACAGGCATGGAACATATGAGCGTTTTCGTCATCCGGCGCGCGCCGGACCGCCTTGCCATCCTCGGCATGCGCTCCGCTGCGGAAACACTGTGGCATGTGATCGAGACTGCGATCCGTCGTCAGGCGGAACTTCTTGGCGCTGCCGCATAAAGCGGGACTGCAAAGCCACCAGACCGTTTTTTGCCAATCGTCGACCTGTACGGGCGAACTGTGTCGTGTTGACATGGGCACATCGGGATCATCTCGAACGGTTACCGTTCTGAGCCATCAGTGAATAATCGCTCTGACGACGGCGCAAATCATATTGTCGCAAAAATCGACTAGATGGGCTATCGCCGCCTGTGAAAACGGCCGGACTAGTGCAGCGGAAATATGAGGTTATCGTAGTGACAAGCGACAATGTTCAATATTTTTCGGCAACACTCTATTTTGACGATTTGCCCACCCTGTCGGCTGAGGCGCTGATCGAAGCCTGGGGCCTTGAAGGGTACGAATGTGAGCAACTGGAGAGCGAAGGCGTCTTTGACGGCTTTCGCGGCGGAACCCGCGTCTTCGTTGGCATTCCCGAGGCGGTGGGAACGCTGGCAATTCCTGCTCACTATCCTGCGGTAGCGCGGGTCGAAGTCGACTGGACGAACACGTTCTGCATCAATGCAAAAGCTGCGCATGATGACCTGTGCCGTGCGACCCATCAGGCGAAATTCAAACTGATGATCGTGGCGGATGACGACGACCCCACAGTGGCACATAACGAGATCGCCATGACCCTGCTCGGCATTCACAAGCTTGCACCGATGCGCGCCGTTGTGTTGCATTATCTAGACCTCATCGTCGGCCGCACCGATCTCGACGACTGTCTGAGCTACGCCAACAGTCACCTGGATCAGCCGCAACAGACAGCAACAATGCTTACCTATGGCGCCTTCGTGATCCGGGAGAACGGCGCGACCAGAGCCTGGACTACGGGTCTCGAGCATTTCGGCCAAACGAATTTGCTCTTCGACACGTCGTCGGATAACCCGACGGAGGCTCTTCTTGCCGTATTTGGGCTTGGACATCTCGCCGTCCACGGAAAGTGCTTCAAGGCGGGCGAAGCCGTAACCTCATTCGACCTTCTTGCCCGGTTTGAATCCGCCGAGATGGGCGGGCAGCCCATGCTGCGGATTGTCAAACACGAAGCCGGCCAAACTGTATTGAATCGGCCGGGCTAGCAACAACAGAGCATTTTCATTCCCGCTATGGAAATGCCGTCTTCCGCCCCGCTTTCCTTGCGGTCGGATGACGAGTTTTGTTCTGGCGAGCTGGGGAAAACGCTTCGCGTATATCGACAGGGCGTGAATTATGGTGCTCCAAGGAATGGCAAAGCCTGACGCAATCTCTTCAAACGGACGACAGGCAAATTCTAAGGGACGCCAATGTTTGCATTCACACCTTTCCTTCGCGGCACCGTCGTAATGTCCGTAGCCATTACTGCGCTTCATGCCGGTAGCGCTTTGGCTGCCGAAATCGATCCCGCATTCTATGATGCGGCCCTGTGCAATCCGCCCTATTCGATGACATCGGCGACCGAAATTTATGATGCCGCCGAAAAACTTGCAAAGGCCGACACATCGTCTTTGGGTGCGGCTATCTATAAGCTTCCGAACCAGATCGGCCGCGATGGGTTTGAGAGTGACGAAGTCTTCTTCGCCAATGGTGCAGTCGGTGTTTTGATCAAGGGCCAGCGTGCCGATGCTCTGGCAGCGAAATATGATTTGAAACCAGAAACTTCAGACCTGATGGGTACATCGAGCAAGGGTTATGCCCGGCAGCTTCCGCAGGACCATCAGCCGCCTGAAGGTCTGGCTGGGCCGGGAAAAGTCTCCATTGTGGCGCGCGAAGGTGCGGCACTTGGCGACAAGACCCTGTTGGCGTGCGAATTCGCAGCGGACTGAATGGTGGCGAAGCACTGCCAATCCTAACGCCTTGACTAACAAATGTAATTGCCGCCCGCATACCGCTTTCACAGCTCTCCTGCTGGCGGGCGCGGCTACATATTCATATCGAGGTTTGTTTCATACGCCAGCCTGATCGCCCAGGCCGGCGCCGCTTGGAACAATTTCAGGATTTCGCCTGAGCGCCCTCATGGAAATGGATAGGGGCGTGGTGCAGATAGTGCGCAACCTTTCGCTTGGCGGCGATATCGGTCCAGACGAACCGGACATTGTCCTCCGTCAACCCGGTCGCCGTGGCGATCTCGGTTGCAGGCATGCTGTGTTCCAGACCGTAGAGGCAGATATCCATCTTGTCGTAAGGAAGCGCGAAATAGAACTCTTCCTGCGTCTGCGGCATGGAATAGGTGTCCGTTGTCGGCGGGCGGGAGCGGATTTCCTGCGGGACGCCGAGATGGGCCGCGAGTTGATAGACCTGTGATTTGTAAAGATGGGCGATCGGCTTGATGTCGGCAGCGCCGTCGCCGTTCTTGACGAAGAAGCCCTGGTCATACTCCAGGCGGTTCGGGGTTCCGAGCACCGCGAAGTTCAGGCGGTC
Organism: Agrobacterium sp. MCAB5; assembly: GCF_052114365.1. NCBI lineage: Bacteria > Pseudomonadati > Pseudomonadota > Alphaproteobacteria > Hyphomicrobiales > Rhizobiaceae > Agrobacterium > Agrobacterium sp. MCAB5. The sequence continues at coordinate 71,369 of NZ_JBFREP010000012.1, read as the reverse complement.
GGCGTGATAATATTCGAACTGCTTGCGCGTGCGCTGCTTCATATTCGTCGCCGCAACGATGCCGAGATAGGCTTTTGCGGAGAGGCGAACCTTGCGCGTTTCGCCCGATGGCGAACGGACGACCAGCGAGGAAATATTATAGGCGCCGGTGCTCATGGCGTTGTCGAAGACGATCTTCGAGGCCCAGCCAGGCCCGTATTCAGGGACAACCTCGCGGATGAAGCCATCGCGCCTTTCATAACAACCCATGGCGGCAAGCGAAGGGCCGATATCTTCCAGCACGCAGTCCATACCCAGCTTCGTCGCCAAAGCCTGCCCCAAGCGCAGGCTTTCCGGGTCGGAATCGTTTTCCGGCATGAACAGGCCAATAACATTTGCTGCCCCGAGCGCGTGAACGGCAAGTGCGGCGCAGACGCTGGAATCGATACCGCCGGAAATGCCGAGCACCAGCCCACGCTTGCGCAGGTTGAAACGAAGCGACTGGCGGATTTTTTCGGCGATACGCTCTACCTCCGCCGCCGCATCAAGTTCAAGCGGCGAGAAAGGCAGGCTTTGTGCATTGTTCGTCATCGATTGTTCTCCGTATCTTGAGCAGCGAGGCGACGACTGACCTTGCCGGTATCCGTCGTCGGCAGGAAATCGCGAAATTCAACCAGTGTTGGCACCATGTGGGTTTCGAGGTGCAGAGCGCAGTAGCGCATGACGTCTTTTGCGGTGATCGCCTCGTCGGATGCGATCACGATCGCCTTCACCGCCTGACCGAAAACCTCATGCGCAACGCCGACGACCAATGCGTCCGAGACGCCCGGCATGGCTTGCAGAACGGCCTCGACCGCCTGCGGCGCAACCTTTTCGCCACGCGACTTGATGATATCGTCCTTGCGGGCAACGAAGGTGAGATAACCCTCGGCATCGCAGGTAAACAGGTCGCCGGTGTGAAGACGCGTCCGGCCCGTTGCGGCATCAACGCGCAGCGCGCGCGCTGTGGCAGCCTCGTTGCGCCAATAACCACGCATGACGTGCGGCCCGCTGACCACGAGTTCGCCGACCTCTGCGGGCAACAGGCTGTCTCCGTCCTCGTTCACCACCGCGATGGCAGTGCCCGGAATGGCGATGCCGACAGAACCGCGTTTCCTGTCGAGGTCTTCCGGCGGCAGAAAGCTGATACGGGTACACTCCGTCTGGCCATACATGCAAAACAGGTGCACATGCGGCAGAAAGGTCCGCAGCCAGTCGCTATGGGTGGGCGACAGGGGTGCAGCGGCAGCGGTGACGTAGCGCAGGCTTTCAAACAGCGCCGGCGACAGATCGCGCGTCTGCATCATGATGGACAGCATGGTCGGCACCAGCGCGAAGCCCGTGATCCGCTCGTCGCGGATACGCTCGAAAATCAGATGCGGATAGGCGAAGGATTTCTCGATCACCAGCGTACCGCCGACGAAAACGCTGGAAAGCAGCTGGTTCAGGCCATATCCGAACGAAAGCGGCAATACGCCGAGCAGAATATCTTCCGGCCTATTGCCGAGATACGAGGTAATCGAACGGACGGCCGCATCCATGTTATCATGCGCCAGCATCACGCCCTTTGGCTCGCCGGTGGAGCCAGATGTATAGATGATTACTGCCAGATCGGTATCGAGCAGGTTTTGCGGCAGCGCGCCTATCGGTTCCTCGAGCATCGCGTCAAAATCGACACCATCGGCCGTTGGGTTTGGCGCGCCGGAAACGATGCGCAACAACGGAGAAGAACCGGCCGCATCCGAAACGACCTTTTCCAGCCGGGCCTCGGCAACCACCGCAAAGGGCGTACAACTGTCCAGAATTTGCGAAAGGCGTGCGGCCTTGGACGATGGGTTGATGGGGCAGGCAACAGCGCCCGCCATCCAGCAACCGAAAACCGCAACCGCCATGCGCCAGCCATTGTCCAGCACAAGGACGACACGGTCTCCCGGGTTTGCGCCTCGCGCTATCAGAGCAGTGGCGAAAGCCTCGCTCATCGTCTTGAGTTCGCCGTAACTCAGGCGCGTCTCACCGGCCACCAGCGCCGTCTTGCCGGCATGGCGCTCCGCACTTCGATGCAGGTAGTGGTCGATACGCAATTGGCGCTTCCCGAAATTTCAGGCGGTCTGCTTGCGACCGATGAAAGCGGCGATGTTGTCGATCGTATCGAGGTTGGCCGGTACGATATCGCCGTCGGCAACGCGGACGCCGTAGCGTTCCTCGATGAAGCTCACCAATTCGAGGATTCCCGTGGAATCGACCATGTCATTGTCGATCAACGAAAGATCGTCGCCAAACGGCCGGCTTTCGTCACCGAACAGAAAGTTTTCGATGATGAAACCGCGAATTTCGGCTTTCATGCCGGTGCTTTCATTGGTCATTTGGAGCTTCCTTCGATTTTTTGCGATGACATTGTGGAATTCTGGGTCGTGGCAGCATGCAGAAGCTGGGTCGAGAGTATGCCGACGAAGGCGGCGTTGTCGCGAAAGCCGGTCGCCTGTTTTTGCCGCACCTTGGTTGTCAGCTTTTCCACCGCCTGGGCATTGAACAGGCCGGTGGTCCTCACTTGACCGGTAGAAAGTACGGTTTCGAGATAGCCGGCATCCGCGAAGGCTTCTGCGTCGGGCGCGCGATAGGGCTGCTTGGGTCGGTTTAATATCGCATCGGGCACCAGCTCGGCTGCAGCCTGTTTGAGGATATACTTTTCCTTCAGACCGCGCAGTTTCGCCTCGGGATGGAGCGCTGCGGCAAAGTCCACCACACGGGGATCGAGGAACGGAAACCGGCCTTCCACTCCATTTGCCATCATGACCCGGTCTCCCTGACTGGACAGAATATAGCCGGGCAAGAGAAATGCTGTCTCGAGGTACTGCGCCTGATGAAGCGGATGCCAGCGGCGGAAATCCTCCGGCAACTGCGCGGCAAGATCGGCCGCAGCGTCGTAGTCGCCAAGCTGCGCTTTCAATTCCGCTGAAAAGAAGATTTTCGCCGCCGCCGTAGAGCGCAAGCGCGGCCGATGGGAAAACAGCGGTTCGTCGGTGGCTTCTGCGCCGAAGGAGAAGAAGCGTGCCAGATAATCCGGCGTCTGCTGTTTCAGCCCCGGAAGGTAGGGATAAAGCCGCTGGAACAGTTTCGGCCGGCGAGCCGATTGCGGCTGGCGGCTGCAAAAGCGCCGTACCCGCGCTTCGCGGAAAATATCGTAGCCAGCGAACAGCTCATCAGCACCTTCACCGGTCAGCACCACCTTCATTCCCCGTTCGCGCACATGCCGGGAAAGCAGGTAAAGCGGCACCGGTGCTGTGCGAAGAATGGGCGTCTGCACGTGCTCCATGACCTCAGGCATGTATTGCGCTATGTCCGCAGTTGAGCACTCCGTGGTTTCGGATGCGACGCCAAGATGCTGGCTCATTGTTTTCTGCCAGATACTTTCGTCGTGCTCCGCACTTTCGAAGGCCAGCGAAAATGTGCGCAGGCCTCGGCTAACGCTTTGCGCAGCCAGGGCAGAAACGAGGGAGGAATCGAGCCCGCCGGACAGATAGGAGCCGACAGGCACATCGGCGCGAAGCCTGATCCGCGTTGCGTCGGCCAGAAGCGCCGTCAGCTCTTCCACCTGCGCGCCAAGGCTTGCCGGCGGTGCTGCGTCCTTGCCGTCAGGATAGGAAAGTTGCCACCAGCGCCGTACCGTGGACGCGCCATCGCGCAGGATCATCAGATGACCGGGCGGCAATTCGTGAATGCCGCGAAAGGCGGTGCGCGGCGGCAACGGGAACCAGAAGGTGAATATCTGATCCAGCGCCACCGGATCGATCTCGGCCGTCATTCCCGGCAACGCCAGAAGCGCCCCGATCTCGGATGCGAAATAAAACGTACCTTCATGCCACGTATAATAAAGCGGCCGGACACCCATCCGGTCACGCGCAAGCACCAGCGTGTCGTTGCGGGCGTCGTGCAGGGCGAAGGCAAAATCGCCGTTGAATTCGTTGAGGCAATCCAGCCCCTTGTCTCGATAGTCATGCAGGATGACTTCGGTGTCGGAGTGGGTGCGGAAATGGTGGCCGCGTGCGGACAGCGTTTCGCGCAGTTCGACGTGATTAAAGATTTCGCCGTTGAAGGAAATGGCAAGATCGTCTTCGACGGTGCGCATCGGCTGCGTGCCATCGGCAATGCCCACAATCGCCAACCGTGCGTGGGCAAGGCCGACATCGCAGCGCAGCAGGGCTCCATGCGCATCTGGACCACGATGCTTAAGACGCGACGCCATCAGCGCAAGGCGCTCGTTTGCGTGCTCGGCCGGCATGTCGTGTCGATAAAATCCGGCAATTCCGCACATTACTCGACCGCCTGACCAAAGCTGTCACCGATGAGGCGCGTCCAGCTTTCACCGCAAAAGCCGTTAAAGAATGCCGTTCCATCCGTCGCTGCCTTGAGGAGGTCCGCATTGCGCGAATGCACGATGGTGGATGACGCATGCAGAAACGTGCATTTCTTGCCGAGCATCGCCCGCAGCAGTGCCGGCTGGGTGCGACCTCTGATGGCCGCGAGACCACGATCATAGGCATTGCGGATCAGCCGGTCGATCACGATCTGCTCCTGCCCGGGCACGGCCATGATCTGCAGCGTCCGGCCGATGCCCGTTGGATTGCCGTGGTAAAGAAAAAGCCCCACCGCTCTGCCGCCGCGGGCCCTCACAATCCGCTGGACTGGTTCGCCGTGCAGTCGTTTGCGTTTGGCGTGTTGGAGCATGTGCAACAGGCTTTCCTCGGTCCAAACGGGATGGAGCGGAAAGTGGCCGACGAGTTCCCGTGCCAGGCGCGCGAATTCGGTATCGCTCGCGTCGTCGTCGGTAAAGCTGTCCACCTTGTCCGGATGTGATGCGTAATAGGATAATGCTCGCCCATGGCCACGCGCCGAAATGGTGCGGTCGATGATCTTGCTGAACGGCGTCAGCGCGCGGAAAGTGCTGGAGAAACGATCAGCGGCTATTTCCAGCCCGAATGAAGCCGGGCGTAAAATCCGCAGCCAATCGAGACTGTAGGAGGCGAGCAGCTGGCCGCGCATCGTCTTCCACATATCAGCGGAAACGTCGTTGATCGTCTCCCCGAATGTCAGCTCCTGAGGTCCACCCAAAACTTCGCGCAGCAAACGCGCTCCGGCAAAGGGATCGGTCTCACGGTCTTCAGCGACAAAGGAAGAGCAGACAGCGGCCTGTATGTTCCGGCCATTAAGTTCCATTGCCACGGGCAAAACGCCCAGAAATCCAGACACGCGGCCATCGTCGCGCACATAGACCTTGGAGTGAATATCCGGGTTTATGTTTGAATTTTCGAGAAAGACGGCGCGCAAATATGAGGTCAGATCATCTGTCGCGGCCCCATCTTTCTTCCGCAAAAAACGGTGAAACATGTCAGCCACGGACACGAGATCGTCCGCAATAAATGAGCGTATTTCAGACATACTCGCCGCTTCTTGCCGGATAGATATTTAATCGAAAGTAATTATCATTCCTATTCTGCCGCAGGCGTATTAATCAGAAGTTATGTGCCGGCGTTTTTTCGCGTGATTGTGGCGTTTTGCAAAGAATTTGACGGGTAATTTCAACCCTAGAGCGCGTCCGGTTTCAACTGAATTCGGTGGACGCGCTCTATATCTTTGGTTTCAAACGTTTTTCCGGACGTAAAAGTCCTACGCCCGGAAATACTTTAGTATTGGACAGACAGGGAATCGATTGGCGCAGCTTTCGGCGGTGCGAACTTGGTCAGATCGATACCTACCACGGCGGCCTTGTATTCCTCAGCGCTCGGTGTGCGGCCAAGGATTGCCGACAGTACCACGACAGGGGTCGAGGCCAGCAGCGATTCACCCTTCTTCTCGGCAGTGTCCTCAACAACGCGGCCCTGGAAGAGACGGGTCGAGGTTGCCAGAACAGTATCACCCTTCTCCGCCTTCTCCTGGTTGCCCATGCAAAGGTTGCAGCCCGGGCGCTCCAGATAGAGGATGTTCTCGTATTCCGTCCGGTTGGCAGTCTTCGGCTTGAGATCATCGAACTCGAAGCCGGAATACTTCTGCAGGATTTCCCAATCCCCTTCCGCCTTCAGCTCGTCGATGATGTTATAGGTCGGTGCCGCGACCACGAGCGGCGCCTTGAACTCGACCTTGCCTTCGGCCTTCTCGATGTTCTTCAGCATCTGGGCGACGATCTTTATGTCGCCCTTATGCACCATGCACGAACCGACGAAGCCCAGATCGACCTTCTTGGTGCCGCCGTAATAGGACACCGGACGGATCGTGTCATGGGTGTAGCGCCGGGAGACATCGGTGTTGTTGACGTCGGGGTCGGCGATCATCGGTTCGTCGATCACGTCCAGATCCACGACGACTTCAGCGAAATATTTCGCATTGTCGTCAGGGGTCAGAGCGGGCTTTTCGCCCGAGCGGATTTCGGCAATACGCTGATCTGCCTTGGCGATCAGGCCCTTCAGTGTCTGGGCGGCATTATCCATGCCCTTGTCGATCATGATCTGGATACGCGACTTGGCGATTTCCAGCGACTCGATCAGCGTCTCGTCTTCAGAGATACAGATCGACGCCTTGGCCTTCATCTCGGCCGTCCAGTCGGTAAAGGTGAAGGCCTGGTCGGCGAGCAGCGTGCCGATATGGACTTCAATGATGCGGCCCTGGAAAACGTTGTCGCCATGCTGCTTCAGCATCTGCGCCTGCGTCGCATGGACAACATCGCGGAAATCCATATGCGGCTGCATCTTGCCCTTGAAGGTGACCTTGACGGATTGCGGGATCGGCATGGTCGCCTCGCCCGTCGCCAGTGCCAGCGCCACAGTGCCCGAGTCGGCACCGAAGGCCACGCCCTTGGACATGCGGGTGTGGCTGTCGCCGCCGATGATGATCGCCCAGTCGTCCACGGTGATGTCGTTCAGCACCTTGTGGATCACGTCCGTCATCGAATGATAGACGCCCTTGGGGTCGCGGGCAGTGATGACGCCGAAGTTGTTCATGAAGGACATGAGCTTCGGAATGTTCGCCTGCGCCTTCTTGTCCCAGACGGAGGCCGTGTGGCAACCCGACTGGTACGCACCATCCACCAGCGGCGAAATGACGGTTGCCGCCATCGCCTCAAGTTCCTGCGCGGTCATCAGGCCGGTCGTATCCTGCGAGCCGACGATGTTCACTTTCACGCGGACATCCGAGCCAGCATGCAGCACCTTGCCAGGCGTCACGCCAACGGCGTTGCGGTTGAAGATCTTCTCCACGGCGGTGAGGCCCTGGCCTTCGATGGAGATTTCCTTGTTGGGCGCAAAGACAGGGGTGGCCTCGACGCCAAGCGTTTCCGCCGCAAACGTCTGGAGCTTCTTGCCGAAGACGATGGCATAGGAGCTGCCTGCCTTCATGAATTCCATCTTCTGCGGTGTGAAGGAGGATGAGAGATCGACCAGTTCCGTGCCGTTCTCGTCACGAAGCTTGTAGTTCTTGGCGTCGATCTTCAAAACGGTGCCGGTCTCAACCGAATATTTCTGCTCCAGAACCGGATTGCCGTCATTGTTGAGGATAGGCTTGCCGTCTTCGCCGAGTTTCTTCACCCAGTTCTTGAGGTTGATGCCGATGCCGCCCGTCACATCGACAGTGGTGGCGAAGATCGGCGAAATGCCGTTGGTGCCGGCAACGATCGGGGCGAAGTTGACGAAGGGCACATAGGGGCTGGCCTGCTTGCCGGTCCACAGCGCCACGTTGTTGACGCCCGACATGCGCGACGAGCCGACGCCCATCGTGCCCTTTTCGGCGATCATCATCACCCGCTTGTCGGGATGCTGCTTCTGCAGCGCGACGATTTCCGCCTGCGCTTCCGGCGTGATCATACACTGGCCGTGCAGCTGCCGGTCGGAGCGCGAATGCGCCTGGTTGCCAGGGGACAGAAGATCGGTAGAGATATCGCCTTCGGCGGCGATGAAGGTCACGACCTTGATCTCATCCTCGACATCGGGAAGCTTGGTGAAGAACTCAGCCTTGGCATAGCTCTCAAGAACGCCCTTCGCGACGGTATTGCCCGCCTTGAAGGCATCGCGCAGCCGGAACATGTCGGCGTCATAGAGGAAGACCTGCGTCTTCAGCACTTCGCCTGCCGGCTGGGCAAGCCCGGCATCATCACCAAGGGCGATGTCGAGCAGCGCTTCGATGGAGGGGCCACCCTTCATATGCGACAGCAGTTCAAGGGCGAAAGTGGGCGTGATCTCCGGAACGACAGTTTCGCCCAGAATGATCTGCTTCAGAAAGGCGGCCTTGACGCCGGCAGCGCTCGTGGTGCCTGGCAAGGTGTTGTAAATGAAGAATTTGAGGGCATCCGCGCGATATTCGCTACCGGTATCCCTGATCAAGGCAATGATTTCGCCGGTTAATCCGCCATCGTCGATCGGCTTGGGAGCGAGCCCTTGAGTTTTTCTGCTTTCGATCTCAGCCAGGTAATCCAAGTAAAGGTTCATCGCAATCCCAACGTCATGAGGTGTATGGCGCCGAAACGCAGCGCCACGAAACACTATTGTTAATCGGCCCAGGGTCCTATCGATTTCGAGTACGTCAACCAGGGCCGGAAGGCAAGATAGCGCACTCTGTTTCTGTTTTCGATAACGGAACAGGAGAACATGCGGGCAGGCATGCCGTCTGCCGTCGTGCCCTCAGGGATGCGCCCGGCATTCCTCCCCGCGGCCTGCCGTACGCGATGCCGGCAAACCATTGCCTCACCGATAGAAGCAACGTCGAGCACAAAAAAATCCGGCCACCGAGGAGGTGGCCGGATCAGGCATGCAGAAGATAAGAGCAATCACATCTTCGGAAGCAGAACCTTGTCGATGACATGAATGACGCCGTTCGACTGCTTGACGTCGGCGATCGTCACATGCGCAACACCACCCGCTTCGTCGGTCAGGGTGATCTTGCCCATGCTTTCCTTCGCCTTGAGGATGCAGCCGCCGACCGTCTTCACATCATGGGTGCCGTTGTCATCCTTGATCATCTTCTCGATGGCGCTGGACATGGCATCGGCCGCCACGACATGACAGGTCAGGATCTTGGTCAGCTGCGCCTTGTTTTCCGGCTTCAGCAGAGTTTCGACTGTACCCTTCGGCAATTTGGCAAAGGCCTCATTGGTCGGAGCGAAGACCGTGAACGGTCCCTTGCCCTGAAGGGTTTCTACGAGACCGGCAGCCTTGACGGCGGCGACCAGCGTGGTGTGATCCTTCGAGTTGACGGCATTCTCGATGATGTTCTTGTTTTCGTACATTGCAGCACCGCCGACCTTTGGATTTTCAGCAAAGGCACCCGAAGCAAGAGTCGAGATTGCCGTCGCAAGGGCGAGCGTACGGATTGCGGACTTGAACATTGAATATTCCTCTTCCCTAATCGCCTCGGCGCGGAAGCGCGCCTCTGAAGGCCTGTCGTTCCTGTCTCGGGGAACAGCACAAGTGACGAGAGCGACAGGAGGAAAGTTTCAAGCAAAACGTAGTTTCATACGATCGCTTGCTACAGCGCTGATTCATTTCGGCTTTTTCTCAACCGAATTACACTCGCGATCGGCCAGCGCGCAGTGATCTGCAAACGGAGCAACCCTACGAAGGGGCGAAAGCACCCAGCAAACATTCGATTTACGACGCTCCCGTCGGCGCTAGCAGCTGGAGAAGCGAAGCCAAGAGCATGTTGCCACCCGCAATACTATGCTCCTGCTCCACATATTCAGCCTCATTGTGACTGAGACCATCCCGGCAGGGTACGAAAATCATGGCCGATGGCGCGACGCGGTTCATAAAAAGCGCATCGTGGAATGCGCCGGAGAGCATTCTCTTTGTTGCAAAGTCCCGCTCTTGTGCGGCCTGATCCAATACGGCAAGCAATTCATCCGGAAAACTTGCCGGCGGCATGTCGAAAATCTGCGAAATAGTCGCCGAGCAGCCTGTGTCCGCCGCTGCCTGCTGGATAGCCATGCGGATTGTCTGCTCCATGACGCCGATTGTTGTCAGCGAAGGGTGTCTAAAATCGATCGTGAAGCGCACCGTTGCCGGGATCGCGTTCACCGCGCCGGGTTCAAGGGCCATTCGGCCAATCGTGAAACGCGCGGCCGGATCGGCTGGCATGATGTCGCGATAGAGTTCAGACAGCGCGTTGACCGTGGCTTGCATGGGGTCATGCCGATATTGCAGCGCCGTTGTTCCAGCGTGGGCGGTCTGCCCGTCGATAATCACCTCCAGCCAGCGCGTTCCCTGTATGCCGGTGACGATGCCGATCGGTAAGCCCTCTTTTTCCAATGAAGGGCCTTGCTCGATATGGACCTCGAGATAAGCGAAAACCGGCGTGCCCAGAGGCCGCATCGCGGCAACCGGGAGACTTTCCAGCGTGGCGGAGAGTTCATCTGCGAAAAGCGCCCCGTCAGTCGCGCGCATGGTCTCCCAGGCGCTTGGAATTGAACCGGCCGCAAAGGCCATGGAGCCCATGCAGCCCGGCGCGAAGCGGCAGCCCTCTTCATTCGTGAACGACACGACCTCCACCGGCCGCTCGGTTTCCACCCCGCAATCTTCGAGTGTTTCCAGAACCTCAAAAGCTGCGAGCGTGCCGAGCGCACCGTCAAAACGACCGCCTGCAGGCTGACTGTCGAGATGACTGCCGATAAGCAGCGGCGACAGATCCGGGTTGCGCCCCTCGCGGCGAATGAACAGATTGGCAATCGGGTCCTGAAAGACCTTGAAGCCGCGCTGCAGCGCCAGCTCCGTCAGCAATTGCCGCGCCTGCCGGTCGAGGCCGGTCAAGGCCTGGCGGTTTACGCCACCCTTTGCCGTCGCGCCTATTTGCGCAAACCGGTCGAGTCGATCGATAAGTCGCTGCCCGTTGATCGAAAGAGTTTGCGTCATCATCATTTCCCGTTTGCCCTCAACCCGAAAGCCCTGGCTGCGCCGCCTCAACAAACGATCGCACACGGGCAGGCTCGACAGGGTTCCACCAGACACCGCCCTGTTTTAGCGACGAAGCGACGATGACACCGCTGGTGCGCTTCAGGATTTCAACGATATTGGCTTCCCCAACACCAGAACCGACCAGAAGCGGAAGATGTGTGGCCTGCCCGATCTCTTCGATTTCCGCGATCGTTGCGCTGTTGCCGGTTCGCTGGCCAGTAGCGATCACCGCATCCGCATCAAAGAAGGCAAGGTCGCGGGTCAGCTCATCGATGCTACGATCACCCGTGATAGCATGCGCGCCATGCTTGACGTGGCTGTCGGCGAAAACCTTTATGTGCTCGGCCCTGAGCAGGGATCGATAACGCATCGCTTCCGCCGCACGCCCTTCCATGAAACCCTCGTTGGCGACATAGGCATTGGCCCACTGGTTGACGCGGATGAATTTCGCCCCGCCTGCCATGGCAGTGGCGAAAGCCGGGATCGGCGCATTGGCAAGCACGTTGATACCGAGCGGAACGCCAGTCGCCCGCGCGACCCGGTCAGTCACCACGCTCATGAAGGCAGGTGTCTCATGACCGATATCCTCCGGCTTGGAAAAGGGAATATCGCCATGGTTTTCAACGAGAAGACCATGCATACCGCCTTCGATCAAAGCCTCGGCATCGCGCATGCAGACGTCGTAGATGGCATCCATGGCCGCGCCACGATACCTTGGTGCTCCGGGAAACGGCGGGCAATGCACCATGCCGATCAAGGCCTTGTCACGACCAAAGATTTCCTGGATGGCATTCGCCCTATTGTCGGATATGATCTGCATGCCTTGTCCTCTCGAAAGTTTTTCATGCGTGCCTTCGTCATCGGCAATATCGCGCTCGACGAAACCTATTCCGTTTCCGCCCTGCCGGAAGCCGGGGCTTCGATTTTCGGCCGGCAGGCCTTCCGCGATCTTGGCGGAAAAGGCTGCAATCAAGCCATTGTCATGGCCCGATGCGGGCTCGATACCACATTGACTGCTGCTGTAGGTACAGATGACAGGTCTGCGACCATCCGCGCCCGCCTTGCAACCGAACCTCTGACCGCCGACCTCATTGGCATGGATGGGCAGACCAGCGATCTCTCCATCATCTTCAACACGCCCGATGGTGAAAACAGCATCGTCACGACCACCGCCTGCGCACAATCCCTGACCCCGGAAGACGTGGCCGGAACCCTTGGTACAGCCAGCCCCGGCGACCTTCTCGTCGTGCAAGGCAATCTGGGCGAAACAACCACCCGTCTCGCACTGTCGCAGGCAAAGGCAACGGGAATGATCACCGCATTCAATCCGTCACCTCTCCAACCCTGGTTTGAAAGTCTCTGGCCGCTCACGGACATCGCTTTCCTCAACCGCGGCGAAGCGGCCGCCCTGACCGGGGATACCGGCTCGACAGCGATAAAATTGCTCATTTCAGCCGGTGTCCGCCAGGTCATCCTCACCCTTGGCGGCGAGGGTTCGATGCTTGGCACGACAAACCAATGCCTGACCGTGCCCGCCGAAAAAACTGGCGTTGTCGACACGACGGGTGCTGGCGATTGCTTCATGGCCGTCACGCTGGCCTCCGCCGCGTTGAGAAACGTCAGTGTGGATGAACGGGCGTTGAGGCATGGCGCAAAGGCATCTGCGCTGACCGTCAGTCGTCGGGGCACGCTTTCAGCCTTTCCCGATATCCTTGAGCTCGCGGATATTTTGTCCAACTGACGATCCTCTCCACCGATACATGCCGCCGCGCTCAGCGAGCTTCTGTCAGCCAGCCCAGAATGTTTTTCCACAAACGGCCGTAGCCCTGCCATTCGCAGAAGGCGGGAGAGAGCCAGTGCGGACCAATGTCGGACGTCCACGCCGCTGTCCGACCCTGGCCAAAAACGCCGGTGACCAGAAGCGGATGACCGCCCTGCTCCGCAGGCAGGCGGGCGACCACGTCCACATCCGCGCGCTCGCGCACCTCTACCTCATTGACACCGAGGAGAAGCGGCCATTCGCCGGAAAGACCTGCAACGGTGGGATGATCCGGCATCAGAATGTCGGCCGTCGATCCTTCTGGAATTTCAACGCGGTCATCCCATGGCAGGCAGGTCACGGGAAGCGTATCTTCCACGGGGGTGCGACGCCACCGGGCCTTGCCATCGATACCCTGGAACGAGAAATATCCGCCAACCATCAGCAGGCCGCCGCCCTTTTCGACCCATGCCTTGAGAAGCTTCAGACGGTTTGGAACGGTTTTCGAGTGCAACCAAACCGCAGGCGGCAAAAGCAGCGAATTGGCACCGATGTCAGAGAGGATGATCGCGTCATACGCATCCAGCCCCGCCATATCGAAGGGAAGTTTCTCGACAGCATCATGAGCCGTCAGGTAGGTCAGCTCGTATTCACTACCTTCGAGCGCCTTTACCAGAGGTTCCGCGCCCAAGTGAAAGGTGACGCTGCCGAACTGGTCGAAGCCCTTGTAGTGAGTGGCGGAGCTGACCCAGCTTTCGCCCACGAGAAGTATTTTCTTTATCATTTTTCGTTCCATTTCTATGGGTTCGTCACGTCTTCGCCTGGAAGACCGAGCGCGGGTTATCCCGCATGAGGATTTGCAAGGTGAGGTCATCCAGACCATGCCGCTTCAATCGCGGCAGGAAATGCTTGAGGATATAGGCGTAACCATTGCCGCCATACCGCGTCAGCATCATCTTCAGGAAAACATCGTGGGAAAGCAGGATGCGGTCCAGATATCCCCGCTCCACCAGCTGGACGATGGCTTTGGCCGCTTCGTCGTCACTCGGGCATTGGACCTGCTGATCGGCATAGAAGAAATCCATGCCGATCATGTCGTATTCGATGAAGGCACCGCGGCCGGCAAGTTCTCCCTGATAGCCAAGGTCATCATGCGACGGGTTCATGTGACACAGAACGGTGTGACTGACATCCGCGCCTTCCTGCTCGACTACATCGAGAACCCTGTGACCCAGCCTTAACCAGCCCGGAAGATGCACCATGAGGGGCAAACCTGTACGGGCCTGCGCCCTCGCCGCACCCCGCAGCGATTTTTGCTCCTCGGGGGTGAAGTCCGAGGACACACCGATCTCTCCGATCAGACCGATTTTCACGCCGGTTCCGTCGACGCCCTGAAGCGCCTCGTGAACGATTTCATTGGCGATGTCGTCGATGCTGAGCGCTGCCACTTTCTCAGGATGGGAGGAGGCCAGATAATAACCCGCCCCCATCACGATGTTGAGCCCGGTCGCCTCGGATATCCGCCTGAGGGCAAGCGGATTTCTGCCGATACCCTGGCAGGTCGGCTCCACCACTGTATGGCCGCCCTGAGCGGCGAATTCATGCAGTTCTTTAATCGCAAGCGGCTCATCATCCAGCGTGATGTTGTGCTTGTTGACGAAGGGATCCTGGCGAAGTTCGCCGAGGATTTCCTGGCAGACCAAGCCCTCTGCCAGATATTGCCGCTCCGGCGTTTTCGGTGCGTGCCACCAGCAGCGGCAATCGTTGAGAATATGCTCGTGCATCAGCGTCACGCCGAGCTTTTCCACCGGGACGGGACCGGCAACCGTCATGAAATTGCCGGAGCGAATATGGCCTTTCGAGAGTTCATCCACCATGGCCTCAACCCTTTTTTCTGGAACCCAAGCGGAAGTTGGTGGTGAAGATGCGCGTGTTCAGCCAGATGGCGGCAAGAATGATCGCGCCCGTGACGATCTGTGTGAAAAAGGGCGAAATATGCATCAGGATCAGCCCGTTGCCGATCACGGCAATGGTCATGGTGCCAAGCACGGAGCCGAGAATGGTTCCGCGTCCGCCCATCAAAGATGTGCCGCCAAGCACAACCGCTGCCACGACCTGCAGCTCAAAGCCGACAGCAGCATTGGAGGAACCCGAGCCAAGGCGTGACGCGATCAGCAGCCCAGCGATTGCGGATGCCACGCCTGCGACCAGATAGACCGATGCAAGGATCCATTTTGCCGGCATACCCACACGACGGGCAGCCTCCAGATTGGAGCCTACCGCCACGACCCGGCGTCCGTAGCGGGTGGACGAAATGACCACATAGGCCACGACAGTGATGAGGATACCGATCAGCGCCGGCACCGGGAAACCGAACAGGTCTCCGCGACCGAGAAAAAAGAAGCCGGGCGCATCCGGAATCGGCACCGAATACCCTTGGGTGATATAGAGTGCGACCCCTCGAAGGATGGACAAGCCTGCGAGCGTAACGATGAAGGCCGGAATGCCCTGATAGGCAATGAACCAGCCCTGCAAGAGACCAAGCACGGCTCCGAGCATGAGCATGGCGACCAGCACCAGAGGCCACGGATAGCCCGCCGCCATGAGGATGGCACCGACGGCGTTGATCAGCGCAACCATGGAGCCGACCGACAGGTCGATGCCGCCGGTGATGATGACAAGCGTCATGGCGACGGAAACGATGAGGATGGGAGCGGCCTGACGCACGACGTTCAGCAGGTTGCCTGCCGTCAGGAACGTATCCGTGCTTACGGCAAAGAACAGCATGCAGGCGATGAAAAAGGCCGTTATGGACAAGACCTGCGCGTTTTCGGCGATGAAATCGGCGACGGGTGAGCCCTTGGCGCGTTCAGTGTAGACGGTCAATGGCGACCTCCCACGATCAGTTTGACGAGGTCTTCGAGGCTGGTTTCGTTGATCTGCCGTTCGGCGACCTTCGTTCCCTCGTACATGACGGCGATGCGATCACACACGCGGAACAGATCCTGAAGACGATGAGTGATGAGGATGACGGACACGCCCTTGGCCTTGACCCGGTTGATCAACGCCAGAACGGCCTCCACCTCTGCTACGGCAAGCGCCGAAGTGGGTTCGTCCATGATCAGGACCTTGGGATTGAAGGACGCCGCACGGGCGATTGCGATTGCCTGCCGCTGTCCGCCGGAGAGTTTTTCCACCTTGGCCGTCAACCTTGGAATACGGATTTCCAGCGCGTCGAGCATCTTGCGGGCCTCGGCCAACATCGTCTGCCGGTCGAGGAACGGACCCTTGGTGATCTCGCGCCCAAGAAACAGGTTGCCGATCACGTCTATATGGTCACAGAGGCTCAAATCCTGAAAGACCATCTCGATATTGCGATTGCGCGCATCGGCGGGACCGGAGAAACGGACCTCTTCCCCTTCGAGCGTAATGGATCCTTCATCCGGAATGTAGGTTCCGGAAATAACCTTCGTCAGCGTCGATTTTCCAGCCGCGTTGTCACCGACAAGGCCCAGGCATTCACCGGGATAGATGTCGAGATCGACGCCGCGCAGCGCCTGATGTGAACCGAAGGTTTTTACGATACCGCGAAGCGAGACGCGCGGTTCTTGCGCCGCACCGGAGAGATGCTGGGGGAGAATATCTCCCCCAGCGCCGGTGACAGCGGTTGGGTGCTGTCCGCCGGCGATCATTTGAAGACCGCCCGGTAGGGCTCGACATTGGCCTTGGTGACGATGGTCACGGGCACGGCAATCGTCTTTTCGACACTGCCACCATCAGAAACAGTCTTCAGCGCCTTGACGGCCGCAGCACCCATGGCCGCCGGGTCCTGCTGAATGACACCCGCGACATAACCAGCGTCGATGCCAGCGATCGCCTGCTTGGTCAGATCCCAGCCGAAGACCTTGATGTCCTTCTGCTTGCTCTGGCTTTCGACGGCAGCGACGGCGCCGAGAAGGGCCGGTTCACCCGTTGCGTAGATTGCGGTCATATCCGGATTGCCGGTTATGAGGTTTTCCGCTGCGGAAAGAGCCGTATCCTGCACGTTCTGTCCGTCAACGACGCCAGCCGCCGTGATGCCGGGCTGATCCTTGAGCGTGTCCTCAAAGCCCTTCTGGCGGATATTCTGTATGAATGAGTTGAGGGCCCCGACGACGCCGATCTTGGCCTTGCCGCCCATGTCTGACTTCACATAGTCGACGAAGAACTTGCCCATGTCGGCACCAGCCTTGGCATTGTCGACGCCAATCTGTGCCTTCTGAGGCCCTTCCGGCAATATTGCGTCGATAGCGACCACTGGGATGTTCGCTTCGGCGGCCTGCTTTACCGCAGGCATGATGCCGTTGACATCAATGGCAACGACCGCGATCCCATCGACCTTCTGCTGGATATAGGTCTCGATGGCGCTGTTTTGCGCTGCCGGATCGTTATTGGCATTGAAGATGACGAGCTTGACGCCCGCTTCCTTCGCCGCCTTTTCCGCACCCTTGTTCATGTCGTTGAAAAAGATGGCCTGCTGGTTGATCTGCACCAGGGCTATCGTCTTTTCCGCGGCACCGGCAATGCCGGCGGAAAGCGTCGCCCCGGCCAGAAAGGTGGCGGCAAGGGCTGCGGAGAAATATCTGCGTTTGATTATTGTCATTTGCGTTCTTCCTCTGTTGGTTTTGTCCGTCGCAATTATTGTTTCGACGGCGGCGCAACGGAGCTCCGCACGACGATTTCTACGGGAAGCAGCTCTTCCGGATGGGCCGGAGTTTCCTGTTCCCAATTGGTTTCGGCGAGCAACGACAGGGCGCGCTGGCCAATGGCCCTGACCGGCTGGCGAATGGCGGTAAGCGGCGGATCGAACAGATGCAGCGGGCCGACATCGTCGAAGCCGATCATCGATACGTCCTGCGGAATGCGCACACCCTGCGCCCGCAAGACTTCAATCATCCCGATGGCGATTTCGTCGGAGCTGGCGAAAATTGCCGTGGCGGGACGGCCTTCGGAAAGAAAACGCAAGGCCGCCTCGCGACCGAACTCCGCGGTATAGTCGCCGCAATAGCGCATGATCGACGGCTCGGAGCCGCAATGTGTCCGCAACGCCGCCTCCAACCCAAGGAAACGCCGCTGCGTGCTGAGCATCTCTGCCGGGCCGCCGACATAAAGTACGCGTTCGTGGCCATATCCGGCAAGGTGTTCACCAGCCAAGCGGCCGCCCTGTTCATTGTCACAGAACAGCTTCGGCACGGATGCCCCACTGACGTCTTCATCGACCACAACGACTTTGCCGGTGGCGCTGATAAGCTCGGCAAGCTCGTCCGTATCGGGGTGGTTGGTAACGAAGACCAGCCCGTCGACATGGTTGCGGGCAAGAAGCCGCAGATAGGACAGTTCGCGTCCCGGCCGGTTCAACGTTGCGAAAAGCGATACGGCAAGACCGCGCCTGTCTGCCTCCTCTTCCACTGCTGCAACCAGCATGCCGAAGAACGGGTTGCCGATATCGGGAACGACGAGACCGATCGTATCGGAGCGCCCACGGCTCAGACGCCGGGCATGCGGGTTAGGAACATAGTTGAGCTGGCGAATGGCGTCTTCGATGCGGGCCTTCGTGTCCGCAGGCAATTCCAGTGAGCCGTTGAGCAGCCGCGACACCGTAGCGACGGAAACACCCGCCGTGCGGGCAACATCCTTCAGACTGGTCGCGCGATTTGGCGCCATCATTCTTCCCGTTCCTGTTCCCGTGGGCCTTTGGCCTCTTGATAGAGCTTGTAAAGCGATTTACTAAACCGGTTTACAAGGAAATCCAAAACTTGCCCCCTGTCAAGATCATTTGGTGAGGCATTCGAATTTTGGCATATCGGAGACTTTTGCGGCCTTCCGACGGAGAAGGGCAATCGCGAGACGAGTGACGGCGCTCCTCGCCTTCACATAGAGGTGTCTTCGATCAGCACCTCGGATTATCAGGATTGTTTCATTGCTAAACGAATGAAACGGGTCCACTGTGTTTGTTCCAGCAGCTATAGTACGGGCGCTGCTGTTTAAGGGTTGAATACCCTGGCCCCGACAAAGGAGGACGCCATGTCTTCCATATTCCACCAACCGACAAAACAGAATCTCGCAACGCTGGCTGGCTACGTCTTGTCTGCGGCAAGTGTGGCGTTGATCGTTTACATCCTGATCGGCGCATAGTTGCGATAACCGGCTGTAACTGTGCGGGTTTTAACGCAACCGAAAGCGGTGTTGGACATGATCGAAAGAACCACAGAGACCGAAATCACATTCACGCATCCGTTCCGTCTGGAGGCCCTTTCGGAACCCTTGGGAGCGGGCACTTATCGCCTGGTCATAGACGAGGAATTGATAGAGGGCCTCAGCTTCACGGCGTATCGCCGCGTGGGAACCCATCTAGAGATTCCCGCGGTCGCTGTCGCCATGAACCGCCGCCAGTTCCTTCAGGTGTCACCAACTGAAATCGATGATGCATTGGCTCGCGACGTCGCAACCGTAGCCGCCGGCCCGCGCGCCATTCCATGATCCCGCAATGGTCGCGCATTTCCTAAAGTGCGTAGCAGTTTTACGCCCGGAAAATGCGTAAAAACAAATAGCTAGAGCACGTCAGAAAATTTTGTTTAAACAGGATGTGCTCTAGCCGAAGTCGGAAGTCGTCAGGACGTTCAAATTGCGCCGGTACTTGGCATACACCTTCTTGGCAGCCTCGTAGATCGGCGTGCGCATTGCGTCAAAAGACGAAAGGCATTGGGCTTCCGACATGCCTGTTGCATGCACGCCGCCCTTAGCGAGTGCAGCGGCTTCGACAAAAAACCGGATTTCGAACATGCCGTCATGGCCGAAAAACCGCACAGCTTTACGCACATCGTCAAAACTGCGGGCCGAGTTGGGGAAAGCCAGTGTCATGCTTCACACCTGCTGCGTTCTTCCCTTCGCAAAACGTTACGACGATTGAGTGAAAGCATGCCATCGGTTGCTTCCGATATGCTGAGTTCAGTCAGCCTGCGGCCACCCACCCGTACCGGCACACCGGTGAATACATGATATATGGTCCAGGTTTGGTCCCTCTCGATCCTTCTTCCATATTGGGAGTCAACCGTATCGGCGACGGAAGTCCCGCCTTCGTTCTCCCAAACTTCGATCCTGAGCGCCTGGCGTCTTTGGTCGTTATAACTATTCATGGTCTTGCCTTTCATCCGAGGCTTCAGCGCGGCTTTGATCCGCGTGGAGCCGGTTTTATTCTACATTGCGACTGCTGCGTTCCTGTCTCTCGGTCGAAAGTCCCTATCGATCGGAGTGGTGCTTGAGCCAGACATCCCTAAGGACTAAATGCGGTGTCGTGTCCGGGTGGTACCAAGAAAATCCAGGAGCGAAACGACCAGATGCCATGAAATGGCACTGGAGAAATGCAGATGGTCTGCGTTGTGCAACTGGTGGCAGCGTAATCGCCCGTCAACCAGCATGCTCGTGCCGCAATAGGTGACATCTCGGTGATTACCGCAAAGAAATACGGCACCGTCAGCGCAAACATTCACTAAAGGACAACGAAGAAGAGGCGGTGCCTCTCTGACACCGGGGAGCCGTGCTGCCAGCACAACGAAGCCTATACTGCGCCTGGATTGCGCGGAAAACAAGGCGGACGCTAAAAACCTGCCGGGCAGAAAAAGCAAACATGTCTATTCAAAGCAGACATTTCTACGCCATGATAGAAGTAGCCGAGCCCTGTTTCCTGTCCTTCCCCGGATCAACATCAGCAGGCAGGCATCGCAGCCGGAAAATCGGGGCCGAAAAACCCAGGCCACTTCAGGCTGACAGGATCATGTGCTTTTTTGCCTGTCCGGAAAGAAACTCACGGACATCCTGTTCTCGTAGTGGTGCCGCATAGATATAACCCTGCACCAGCGTAGCACCGAGACCTTCAAGGGCCGCGAGTTCCTCCAGTGTTTCGACCCCTTCCACCACGCATTCCAACCCCATGTCGCGGCTGAGCGTGAGCAGCGATTTAACGATTTTGTAGCTGGCTGGCTTTTCGTGCAGATCCGTGACGAAGCTGCGGTCAATCTTGATCTTGGTGAGGGGGAGAGCGTGCAGCCGTGTCAGGCTGGAATAACCGGTGCCGAAATCGTCCAGCGAAATGCCGCAACCGAGCCGCCGCAGCATTTCGACCGACTGCCTGACCTGTTCGAAATCATGCGCAAAGGCCGTTTCGGTAATTTCAAGGTCAATACGTGTTGCGTCGAAGCCGCTGTTTTCGATGATGCCGATCAATGACAGCACGCCTTCGCAGGAATTGAGGTCATGGGCCGAGAGGTTGAAGGACAGTCTAAGGGATGGCTCCCATACCGATGCGGAAGCGAGAGCGGTTCGAAGAAGAGGCCGCGTCAGCGAGCTGACGATACCGGCCCGCTCGGCAATGGCGAAGAACTGGGCAGGCGGGACATGCCCAAGGACCGGGCTGTGCCAGCGCGCCAGTGCTTCAAAGCCCGCAGCTCTTCCATCGCGTATGTCGACGATCGGTTGGAACACGACTGAAAGCTCGTTTTCTATCTCTTTCTGCTTGAGCAGATGTTCGATACGAGCTTCGATATTGATCTGCTTTTCGTGCTCCGCATCGAAGAGGACGGCATCGCCGCGCCGGGTTTTCTTGGCGTGATACAACGCATAGTCCGCACGGTCGAAAAGTTGCTCAAGCGTCAGAGCAAGGCACGGAAATACGGCGATGCCCATGGAAGCAGCGACATGCACAGTCCCCTCGGGAAGATGATAGGCCTCCCTCAACCGTTCCGAGATCACGTTCGCATTTGCAACGAGTTGTGCATCGTCAGGTATGATGGGGGCAACGATCGCAAATTCGTCTCCGCCAAGTCTAAATGCCCTGCTGGTCGTCAGAGTATCTGTGAGACGTTTGCTGACGCTGACGAGCAACCTGTCGCCCACGGAATGGCCGTAAAGGTCGTTAACCGGCTTGAACCCATCGAGATCGATAACGCCCAGCGCCAGCCGCGTTCCCGCCACCCTTGCTTTCTCGATCTCGGCTTCCAGATGGGCGAAAAAGGCGCGGCGGTTAGGCAGTTCCGTCAGGCTGTCAATATTGGCAAGCAGCAGGTTCTCATTGTTCAGCGCTTCCGTGCGCTGCTGCGAAACAATCATGCGCTCGAAATTGCGGTAGTTGGTCAACAGGATGGACATCATGCCCGCACAGACCAACAGAACATTGATGGCAATGGCGATGAATGTCGGTTGCTGTGAGGCCAAAAAAAAGATGACGAAGGCGCCGTTGACGATGGCCGTGACCATGAACGCCGCCGAACGCACATACATCAGACAGAAGATGCAGGATATGACGGTAATCGCCATGTAGAAGGCGACGTGGGATTGCGTATAGGCGTCCCCATACGGCACCAGCAGAAAAGACCAGAGCGTAAATACCACGGCAATGCCGGCCGCCAGGCGATTTGTGCGCTGAAGCGCTGCATGAGCCACCTTCGGCGCGGGATCGATACCGCGGGTCCTCCACCAGAACGCGATCCTGACGGTGCAGCCGAGTGTAAAAAAAGCCGGAATTCCAATGGTGAGCCAAAACGGCGCCAGTTGCAGATGTGTAGTCGCCAGCGCCCATGTACTTGAAATCAGTATGAAATACATCATCGGCATCTGCCGGGTGAAGGCGCGATATTGCGCTTTCACCAAGTCCGGATTGTCGGACCGGACAGACATAAAATCAAGCAATTTCTGTTTGGCGTTTGTTATGTTCATTTGCACGACTCATCGAGTACAGAGTCGGTTGTTTAGCAAGTCCGTCTTACATCATCGGAAATACACAAGGTAAATCAAGAGGAAATGAAATCAACTCCAAGATGTGCATTCATATTTGTACATAATCTGCGGCAGCCGCCGAGGATTTCCACTGGTTCAAAGCGATGAATGCCTCTCGGTTGGAATGGCAGAAGCTGTTGTTCACCGAGGAGCCTCGCCGAAAGCCAGAGAACAGACATCCACATTTCTGTGCCCTGTAGTCCGGCAGGATGCCCTTCCGCGAAGGCAAATCCGCTGCCTTTCTGCCAGCGCCCCCTATTGCGTCTCAGAACTTCACGGGCGATCTCTTTTGCCTCGTCCCGCCTGTGATCCGTCTGTTCCAGGCAGAGAAGCAGGGGATGGACCGTATCGAGCAGGTTGCAGGCGTTAAACTCCGTACCCTGAAAACCGCCATAGGCGCGATAATTGGCGATGACCGAGTCGACTGCCGCTTCCGGATAGGGAACGGGCAGGCCGAACTGGGCGTAAGAGCCGCGGGTGAGGCGGTAAAAGCCGTTGACCGGTTGCAGCAGGCCCTGCTCGGTCGTCGCGTCACCCCAGAGACCGGTAGTTCTGTCCGCATTCACCATCAGCCAGCCAAATAGTACGGCGAGATTGTCGCCGGATACGAAGTAGCGCCGGTTGAAATAAAGCGCGGTGGAGATGGCGTCGATAGTAGCGCCGCAATGCCATGCCCGGTTTTGCCAGGGGAGTTCTTCCAGAAGAAGAATGAGGGCGTCGGCACGCATCTCCTCCACGAAAGCAATCTGCTGTTTCGGGCCGGCGCCAAGACATTCGAGCGCATATCCGACAGCCAGAATATTGTAGAGGACCGTTGGGTCCTGTTGCGGCGGCGATGAAGGGCGGCGGTTGGCAGAGAAAAACAGTCCTGTTTGGGTATCCTGCATAGCATGAAGGCCAGCCACGGTTCTTTCGACGTCGAAGGCGGTCTCTTGCTGCCCGAAGGCTGCGGCGATCTCGATAGCATCACACAGATGCCTGGCGTTTTCGACCTCATGTCCGGATGCATCGGCTGAACGATAGGAGCCCCCCTCCTCATAGGAGCGAATGGCGGCAAGCCAGTCGCCGGCAATTTCCTCGCCGAGTTCTCGCAACAGGCGATCGGTTTCAGGCACCTTGGGCGTATCTGCCTTTTCCCCGCGATATTTCAGAACCCGGGCGGGAACACCACCGGCAACAGCCAAGGCGGGAACGTCTTTCGCCACCACCGCGCCCGCGGCAATAATCGCTCCGCGCCCTATCTTCACGCCGTCCAGCACGACTGCGTTGGCGCCGATCCAGACATCGTCGCCGATATCTATGCCGAGCGAGGTCAACGGCTGGCGATAGATGGGGGTGTCGGTATCGTCAAAACCGTGATTGAAGCCGACGATGCTGACATGCGAGGCGATGCGCGCACCATTACCGATCTTCACCCTGCCGGAAAGGCAGGCATAGGGGTTGATCGAGACGTTTTCTCCAAGTTCGATATCACCGCGCACGATTGCGTAACCGGCAATCCAGGACTGCGCGCCCATCACCAGCCTGTCCGTATGCAACTCGGCTTTTGCGGCGATGTAGACGCCCTGCCCGAAACTGGCATTGGCCGAGCGCTCAAGACCGCGCAACAGCGCCTGATGGTCGGGACGGTCGATATCTTCCTGTTTTCGTTCCCAGGTCAGGATATTCAGCCGATCCAGCCGTTGGAAAACAGTCTGGGTTTCGTCTGTCATAATGGCAAGCCTGCACGGCTTTCATCGAGTGCAAAGGCGGAAACGCGACGTCCCTCAAGCCTGAACATCTCTTCCAGCGCGGTGAGATCGGGAGCATCCGGTAAGGTCACCAATGCCGCTTCTGCCGCCTTGCCGGCGGGTAGCGCCATGCAGGCCGTAACAAGCAGCGTTTCGCCTGATGGAACGGTGCCACGCAATTGCGGCACGAGGGTTCTGGCGTGGATGAGATTGGTGTTGGCAATGGCCTGATGGCACAGTCCTTCACGACGAGCCCCGAGCGAAAGATCGACAATGACGCTTGTGTCGCTTTGGCCGTAGCATACAGCGCGGCATTCTCCCGCTTCTGTTCGGTCACGGTTGAAATCGGCGCGCTCTATGGCAAATCCGCCTTCCGATGTTTGCAGCGCGCGTGGGGTCCGGATGCGGTGCAGCCTAATATGCCACGGATTATGCGGCACGAGCCAGGTCTCTATCTCCACACCCGCCCATGGCCTCCAGCGGGAATAGAGGCAGTCTCCGGCAATCAATGCCTCTTCCATCGTCTCGCGCGTACGGAAGTGTACACCATCGTCGGAAAGACCGAGCATGCCGTCAAAAGCTGCGGCGGCAAAATGCCGGTCATCCGCCTCGACATTGAAGGCATAACGGGTGGAATAGACGAATTTCGAATATTTTTCCTGCGCGCCGCGCATCCTGTCGTGCTGCTGCCCCGAGGATAGAACAACGACGTTGCCGGGCGTATGGAAAGCAACCATGCCCGGTTCCGGCAATGAAACGGGTTCGGCGAATTCTTCTGATCTGGTCTCTTCCGCCGTCCAGAAGGGATGATCGGCGGGCAGCGCCAGCGGCAGGAAGAATTTGAGCGCCCAGTAGGGCGAGCAGGGAGAATTGTAGCTCTCGCTCATTAAAAGGTTCGGATAGCCGTATCCCACGGAAAGTACGCCATCGCGATCCGCGATCGGCCGCTTCGACCACCAGCGGATATGCCGCATGTAATAACCTTTGATCTCTGGCCATGGCAGCGCCTGCAAGCCGGAAAAGGCGAGTGCACCCCAGAAACCACCCGCCGCAAACCGGTATGTCTGGCTGCGCCCGAAGGCGAGCGAGGCCCCGTCCGGCCCGAACCAATGGCGCATGTCGCGGGCGAAAACTCTCGAGCGTTCGATGAGCCGTTTTTTTCTCGCCTCATCGTCTTTCGCAAGCACGGTATAGATCAGCCCATAAAAATGCATGGCGAAGGGAATATAGTGGTCGACACGCCGTGCCGGCCCGTCACGATACCAGCCATTGCCGATATCAAATGCCTCTATTTCGTCGAGATATGCATGGGTCTTGGCCGTGTCGAATTCGACACCCACCCGCTCCAGCCCGAGATCGATCAGAACGCGGAAAAACTTCCAGTTATTATCGACGAATTCCCGCTCGCGCGCCGCCAGAAGGTAGACCGTGACGGTCTTTCTATCCGTTTCCGCAAGCGGCTCCCAGATGTGTTCGGGAACCATGGCGAGTGCAAAGCCTATTGCCGCCAGCTCCACCAATCGTTGGTGCCGGTCTGCGGTGTCACCCCAATATTCGGGGTGGGCCGGGTTGGTGCCATTGGCCAATCCGCGCCGGTAGAGATCCCAGTGCGGAAAGTCATAGCCGCCGGCGGCAAGGGGTACGATGCCCCATAACGGTCGGGCAAAGCCTTCCAGTTCGGCAGCCGGGTAATCAAATATCGCGCCTGTCGCGCCCAACTGCACGCGCGCGCCGCCCGCCGAAAAACAGGCAAGCAGCGGATTGAAGAGATCAATCACAGCCTTTGCGAGATCGTCCCTGCTTGAAAGCGGATTGTGAAAGAGCGGATTGGCTGCGGCGGTTTCATGGGGCACGGTGACGAATGTCCGGAATTCTTGGGTCAGGAAAAAGGCCGCAGGCTTTCCGCCTGCGGCCCATGGCAATTATTTGATGGCCTTGACGCCGTCATTCATGTCCTTGATGCCGTCATCGATTGAAATATTGTCGGTCATCAGTGCGTCATGGACACGGTTCAGAACGACTTCGATCTTGGCTGCATTCGGGTTGACCGCCATTTCCAGATAGGCCTTGCCCGCCTGCAACGCGTCCTTGCTGCCCTGATCCTGCGGGAAGCCCGGCAGCGATGCGATCTTCTCAGCCACATCGTCGGTTCGGAGTGCAGGGAAAGTGCCGGTGGAGGCAATGATGGCCGCTCCCTCAGGCCCGGTCACGAACTGAATGAAATCCAGCGCCGCTTCCTTATGGCCGGAATTAGTGTTGACCGACAGTCCGGCAATCTGCGCGGCCGTCGCACCTGCCGCCACGCCATCGGGATGGGGGAATTTCACGATACCCCAGTTGGCGCTTTTCGACTCGCCCGATTTCACCTTGGCGATCTGGGTTCCGACGAACCAGGTGCCCATCGGCAGCATGCCGATCGTTCCGTTGAAGAACAGCGCGGAGTAATGGGTATTGGATGTCTTCAGCGAGGCGTAGGACGGTATCGCGCCGGTCTTTTGCAGGGCAAGCGCACGCTCATACCAGGGTTTCAGGAACTCATAGTTTCCATCAACCATCGTGTGTTTTCCATCCTGAATGCCGGGCAGTTGCACCGTCGAACGCCAAGTGTGCAACAGAGCGCCGTAAATGCGGTTCGCGCCCATGCCGCCCTTCAGCTTGCCGGCTGTTTCATCGAACTGCGCCCAGGTCATGTCATTGGTTGGATAAGGCACGCCTGCCTTGTCGAAAATATCCTTGTTGTAATAGACCACCCAGAAATCGGAGCGGAACGGCAGGGCGTATACCTTGCCGTCAATGGTCAGTTCCTCGATCAGGCCGCCATAGGGTGCCGTCTCGATCTTCTGATCCTTGATGAAGTCGCTGAGATCGGTGATGTTGCCGGCGCGGACCAGATTGGCGTATCCGGGAACGTCCTTGATGGTAACGACGTCAATGTCCTTCGAGCCGCCAGTCAACTGCGTGGATATCATCTGCGTATAGTCCTGCGAGCCGAGGTCCACCACCTCGAACGTGACATTCGGATGCTTCTGCTTATAGGCCTCCATCAAGGGCTTGAAGTAAGCGCCCTTATCCAGATCCCATAGGGCCCATTTCAAGGTGACGGGGGCATCGCCCGCGGCGAATGCTGTTCCTCCCATACCCATGGCAATGCCGAGACCGGCGGTTGCCAGAGCAAATGCACGTCTGGTTGTTTTAAACTCCATAGCCCGTTTCTCCTTCCCTGACTGATGTCGTTTGATTTTGGTATGTCTTAAACGCCGCTCCCCGCCCGTTCTGATATCCGCAGGCGCGTTTGCGCGGCGACGTTTCTCGCCGCGAAACACAGGGCGAACATGCCGAGCGAAAAATTGATGGTTGCCGGCATAAACACGGACACCGGATAGAAGAGGATATGCGCGATCCAGAGCGCCGCGACGAAGCTGAGCGCCGCCAGCATCGGCCATGGTCTGGTGAGCGCCAGAAACGCCGCACGCCGCAGGGTCTGTAAAAGCGGCAAATCCTCCTTCGCCAGGACAACGGTGGCATAGGCGCAGAGAAGGGTGAGGAACAGTGTGACTGCGAGGCTGATCGCAAAAGGCACACTGTAGGCGAGTTGCGACCGGGCAGCATCGGCATAGCTGACAGTTGCGTAACCACCGCCACCGACCACCAGCGCTGCGAGAAGCACAAGCGCGGTGCCGCGCAGGGCGAATGTCCGCAAGGCTTCAAGGAAATCGCGCAGCAGATAGGTATTTTCGTCGTTCGAGAAAGAAACGCAGACGCGGCCCATGGCCAACATTGCTGCGGGCATCGTTACGACCGGCAGGCTGGCGATGATAAAGAGGAGGTTTAGCTTCACCATCTCCCACCATTCGCGTCTGATAATATCGAGGAACAGGGCGAGACCGGTAGGCGGCGGGGCGTTCTTGTCGATCCCGGCTCCTTCCTTCGTCCATAATCCTTCCAGCCATTGCATCGCTTTTCTCCCGGCCCGTTCAATAAAGGATCGATCGCTCGGTGGCGGGATCAAAGAGCTGCGCATTCGTCAGATCGGCCACCAGCTCAACGGGATCGCCGATCTTCGCCCGGAAGCGCGGTGAAACACGTGCGACGAGGTTTTGACCGCCCGAGATGAGATTGAGATGCACTTCCGATCCCATCGGCTCCGCCAATTCCACTGTCGCCTTGAAGGGAGAGACATTGGCGGCATCGATATCCGCCGGAGCAAATTCGTGGAAATTTTCAGGGCGAATGCCCAGAACGAGCTGTTTTCCTTCGTAGGGAAGTACACGCCCAGGATCGATACCTGCCGGCAGCGGCAATGGGTTGCCGTCGAATATGGCGATAAAGCCGTCGCCCTGGCGGTGCAGCGTCACCGGAAGCATGTTCATCTGCGGTGCGCCGATGAAACCTGCAACGAACATGTTAATCGGCCGGTCATATAGATTTTGGGGCGTATCCACCTGCTGGATATGGCCATCCTTCATCACCACGATGCGATCCGCCATGGTCATGGCCTCAACCTGATCGTGGGTCACATAAATGAAGGTGGCGTCCAGCCGCTTGTGAAGCTTGGAAATTTCCGACCGCATGGTGCCGCGCAGCTTGGCATCCAGATTGGAAAGCGGCTCATCGAGAAGAAAAACTTCCGGATTGCGCACCATCGCCCGGCCGAGCGCGACACGCTGGCGCTGGCCACCGGATAGCGCCTTGGGTTTGCGGTTCAGCAGGTGGGTGATGTCTAGAATTTTCGCCGCGTCCTTCACCTTCGTATCGATGAGGTCGCGCGGCGCTTTTCTAAGCTCGAGACCGAAGGCCATGTTCTTGTAGACGGTCATGTGCGGATAAAGCGCATAGTTCTGGAACACCATGGCGATGTCGCGGTCCTTGGAGGGCACATCGTTCATCACGTCTTCGCCGATGCGCAATTCGCCGCCGGAAATTTCCTCCAGCCCGGCAATCATCCGCAGGGTGGTGGATTTGCCGCATCCGGAAGGGCCAACCAGAATGATGAATTCCTTGTCGGCAATATCCAGATCGATATCGTGAACGACCTTGAGCGCGCCGTAGCTTTTATTGAGTTTTTTCAGGGAAATGCTTGCCATCTGTTCCTCGCGCTCACCAATAGGAAGACCAGTTGCGCGAAAGCCGGATCAGCGCTTCCAGATAATAATAATCACCCCAGGAGACGCACTCATCGACCCCTTCGCCCCGGCAGGTATTGTGGGCGGTTTTCTTGGAATAGGTGCCGTGCAGAAGCTGGCCGTTGGAGATCGCCGGGTCGCGGACCGAATAGTTGTCCATCAGGCTCTTCACCATGCGTCTCGCCAGCTCGCGATACTCCTTGGCCTTTTCCCGCGTTTCCAGCTCCGCCATTTCCAGCAGACCGCAGGCGACGATGGCCGCTGCCGAACTGTCGCGCGGCTCGTCATCGCCATCCGCAAAGACCAGGTCCCAATAGGGCACGAGATCATCAGGCAGGCGCTTCAGATAGAAGGCAAGAAGCCGCTCGAACGTTTCGCGATAGGCGGGAAGTCGCTCGTAGCGGTACGAAATGGCCATGCCGGCAATGCCCCAGGCCTGTCCGCGCGCCCAGTAGCTCTCGTCGCTGTAGCCTTGCTTCGTCACGCCGCGCACCGGTGCGCCGGTCTCGGGGTCCATATAGAATGTATGATAGGTGGAATCGTCCGGCCGCACAGAGTGAGCGAGCGTGGTGCGGGCATGGGCAAGGGCGACGGTGCGATAATCTTCCCGGCCCGTTTCCCGGCTTGCCCAATAAAGCAGCGGCAGGTTCAGCAGGCAGTCGATGATGTAACGAAATTCGTTGGGATTATCCCGGCGACCCCAGGCCTGAATGAATTGACCAATCGGCTGGAACCGCTCCATCAGCTGATCGGCGGCCATCAGCGCCGCTCGTCTGCCATCCTCGTCACCCACCAGTTTCCATGCGGCGATGCAGGAGGGCGAATAGAGGAAACCCATATCATGATGGTCGGTCTCTATGCGGTTTTCGATCCGATGAAGAAAGCTCTGCACCTGAATTTGCGCCGCGTGCTGAAAGGTCCTGTCGCCGGTATGTTCGAAGGCGAGCCACATCTGTCCCGGCCAGAAACCGGCGGTCCATTGATCGTTGGCGACTGCGGGGTAAAAATTCTTCACGCTCGAGTGGTTCTGCGCCGCGTAGGTGAACTGCGGCAGATTGCGCCGGACCTGTGCGACGGCGGCTACGAGCGCGGCGTCGATTTCCGCAGCGGTGATCGGGTTCGGAACGGTCGTGGTCAAGTCGAACATGAAATCAACCCTTGAGGCCAGTGGAAGCGACGCCTTCGACGAAGAAGCGCTGCAATGCTAGGAAAACGATGAGAACCGGGATAAGCGCCACAACCGAGGCGGCCATGATCAACCCGTATTCCGCCGAATATTGCGAAATGAACATGCGCAGGCCGATCTGGATGGTCTTCAGCTCGGTCTTGGTGAGATAGATCATCGGCCCGAGGAAGTCGTTCCACGTCGTGACGAAGGTGAAGATCGTCAATGTGGAGAGCGCCGGCTTCGAGAGCGGCAGCATGATCTTTGCCCAGATCTGGTATTCGTTCATGCCATCGATACGGGCCGCTTCGCAAAGCTCGTTCGGAACCGACATGTAGAACTGCCGCATCAGGAAAACGCCGAAGGCGGTGAAGGCCTGCAGGAAAATCAGCGCGAGATGGGTGTTGTTGAGCCCGAATTCGCGCATCAGCAGAAACTGCGGCACCATATAGACCTGCCAGGGCATGGCGATGGTGGCGATATAGCCTAGAAACAGCGTGTTCTTGTAGGGAAAGTGCAGCTTGGCGAAGGCATAGGCGGCAAAGCTGGATGTCAGCAATTGCAGCAGCGTGACGATGATTGTCAGCTTCGATGTATTGTAGATGAACAGCGCCAGTGGGATTTTCGTCCAGATATCGACATAGTTCTCCCAGCGCGGCTGAGAAGGGATCCATTCGATCGGGAAGGCGAAGACATCGCGGCTGAGCTTCAGCGACGCCGACAGCATCCATGCGAACGGCAGGAGCATGACGATGGTGACGATAATCACCGTGAAATAGATGCCGATCGTGGTGGCGGGGATTTTCCGGCCCATGATACGCATGGCTCAATCCTCCCGCTGCCGTTTGAACTGGACGATAGTGACGATGAGAACGAGGAAGAACAGGACGAGGGCGATCATGCTGGAGTAACCGAGGTCCCAAGAAATGAAGGCTTCGTTGTAGATGTGATAGACCAGAACCAGCGTCGAGGTTCCCGGTCCGCCCTGCGTGATCATGTAGACCTGATCGAAAACCTTGAAGGACTGGATCGTCAGCATGACGGTGACGAAAAAAGTCGTCGGTGCGAGCTGCGGCAGGGTGACGTGGATGAATTTCTGCCAGGAATTGGCGCCATCAAGACCGGCCGCTTCATAAAGCTCGGAATTGATGCCCTGTAGCCCGGCGAGATAGATGACCATGTAGTAGCCCATGCTCTTCCACACGCCAAAGAGGATGACGGTAACCATTGCCCAATGCCGGTCCGCCGCCCATCCCGGCATATCGGCGGGATCGAGACCGAGCGTATAGAGCAACATGTTGACCGGACCCATCTCCGGATTGAAAATCATGTTCCAGACGACGGCCACGGCAACCAGTGACGCCACATAGGGAAAGAACATCGCCGTGCGGAAGAAGTTGCGACCTAAGATTTTCTGGTTGAGCAGTATCGCGAGCCCCAGGGCGCAGGCAAGCGTGGCCGGCACCGATGCGACAGTGTAAATGACCGTGTTCCATAAGGCCGCGATGAAGGCCTTGTCCTCGAACAGCCGCCAGAAATTATCCAGGCCTGCAAAACGCATTGGATTGGAGCCGTCCCAATGCATGAAGGCGAGCACGAAGGCAAAAAGGATCGGTCCGAGCGTGAAAATCGCGAAACCGAGAAAATTGGGCGCAATAAAAGAATAGGCCACCAGCGCATTCTCGATCCGGCGTCGCCGGCTGGAGACGATGCGGACTTTTTTCCTGCGATACGGGGCCGCCTGCTTGTCGGACATGGTCGCGGTTGCGATTGCCACAGCCTACCTCCCATTGCTGCCGTTTCACCGCATCTCAGGTGTCGGCTGCTGCGTTTTCCATAACGGCGCGGGATCCTCACCCTGCCGCCTCCCGCGCTCTGGATAACACAATATCGATATTGGTCAAACAACTTTACATTAAGTCAGACAAATTTTCTAGTTTTTCAAAAATACGTATGATAGGAGCCAATCATCGGATTGCGGAACGCGCGGGAGGTTCAGGGCGTGTTTGTCGAAATGATGCGGCTTATGCCCGATCGGTTCGCCGATTTCGGGGCAGAACTCACAGCGAAAAAAATTCACTCCTCAGCGTCGGCTGCGGTTCGCGGCAGCCTTATCGAGGCGGCGGTGCAGGCTCTTGGCGAGTCCTGGTCCACCATTCTGGCGGGCGACTACCGGGAATATAGCGGGAGTGGCAATCGTGATCGTTTCGAGTGGCTTTATTTTTCCCGCCGGCTGAAGCTGAACGCACTGGTTCTTGGTGAATGCGCGGAGGGGCAAGGCCGTTTTCTCGATGCCACCATCGATGGCCTGTGGCTGATATGCGAGGAAAGCGGCTGGCAATTGCCCGCTCATAATTCCCATATTCGCGGCGGCCCGCGTGACCCTCTGCCTGACCCGGAAAACCCAGTGATTGACCTGTTCGCTGCGGAAACGGGTGCCAATCTGGCGTTGTGCCTGCATCTGCTTGGACCGGAGCTGGAGCGGGCAAATACGAATCTCGTTTCGAGAATTCACGCAGAGATAGACCGGCGTATAACGACACCATATCTGAACAGACATTTCTGGTGGATGGGGAACGGCGCAGAACGGATGAACAATTGGACGGCCTGGATCACCCAGAATGTCCTGCTCTCGACGCTGCTCTTGCCGACAGACCAGCCGACGCGACGTTCGGTGGTTGAAAAGGCACTTGAGAGTCTCGACGCGTTTCAGAAGGATTATGCCGAAGACGGGGCCTGCGAAGAGGGCGTTCTTTATTACGGCCATGCAGCACTTTGCATGTTCGGGGCGATGACTATTGTCGAAAGCTGCGCGCCCGGCTCGATTGCCCCGCTCTTCAATGCGCCGAAGCTGCGAAACATGGCCGAATTCGTCCTCAATATGCATGTGGCAGAAGACCGTTTTTTCAACTTCGCCGATGCGCCGGCGAAGGTCGAGACATCAGGGGTGCGGGAATATCTCTTGGGCAAAGCCGTTTCCTCGCCCCCGCTTCAGGCCTTCGCTGCCGCCTGCTGGAACCGCTCACCGGACCGGCTTATGTCGAAGGAATGGAACCTTTGGTATCGCGTTCAGGCGGTTCTCACCACACCGGAATTGTCAGCGCTTACGCCCGTGGCACCCACAAAGACCGACATAGTTTATTCAGGCATCGGACTGGTGATTGCCCGTGACAGTGTTTTCGATCTTGCCGTCAAGGCAGGCAATAACGGCGAAAGCCATAACCATAACGATGTCGGCAGTTTCACGCTTTACAAACACGGCCGGCCATTCATCATCGATGTGGGGGTGGAAGCCTACACCGCCAAAACCTTTTCCCCGCAGCGCTATGACATCTGGACGATGCAATCGGCCTTTCACAACCTGCCGACCTTCGGCGGCGTCATGCAATCCGCCGGACCTGAGTTTGCAGCACGCGATTTTGTGGCCGAATTCTCGGAGGGAAAGGCGGAAATTTCCTTTGATATAGCCGGTGCATATCCAGCCGCAGCAACTGTCGCGCATTATCGTCGCCGTGTCCGGTTGCTGCGCGGCAGCCATGTGGAAATCATCGATGACCATCGGGGCGAAATTGACGCGGTCCTGTCGCTGATGGTTGCAGAAAAACCGCAAATCACACCGGGTGGCTTTAATTTTGCAGACCTAGGAAAGGTGGACTGCGACGGCGAGGGCGACCCGGCCATTGAGACGATATCGATCGACGATACCCGCCTTCGCCAGTCCTGGCCGCCGGTGATCTATCGCATTCTCATCCCTGTTAAAGCCAACCGTCTTTGCCTGAAAATCACTTAAGGAAGTGCCGATGAAGCTTACACTCAAGGTCGTTAATGCGGCTGGCGCGATTTTGGCGCAGACCGGTGCGGAAGACGAGGTTTTTCTCGTCTACAGGGCCGAGTATTGCGAGGGTGATCGGCTTGTCGTCGAGGTTTCACAGCCCGGACACATCTGGCTTGCCCTGGATGCCGGAATGCCGGCGACACTGGTTTTTTTACGAACGACAGAATTCGTCCTGCCCGTTCCTTCCGCCTCAAGGCGAAAATCCTATCCGCCGCAGGCGTTCAGCGGCGCCATTCACCGGATCGCGGCGCGCCGTGCGCTCGCCGGGGATGTTGGGGTCCGTAGAAACCTGGCCTTGAACCCGTTTGATGACCATGAAAACACCGCCCTGTTTCCACACGTCTATGCGAGTACCGAGACGCGCGGAGAGGCCGCCTTTGCGGCACGCAATGTGATTGATGGTGAAAAAGCCAGCGCAGGTCACGGTTTTTGGCCCTATACCAGCTGGGGCATCAATCGCGATCCTGACGCTTCATTGACGCTTGTTTTTGGCCGTGCGGTGATGATCGACCAACTGACATTCTATCTGCGGGCGGATTTCCCCCACGATGCATGGTGGAAACAAGCGAGTGTCACCTTTTCCGACGGTGAGTGCGTAAGCTTCGCCTTGCAAAAAACCGGAGCCGCCCAGACTTTTTCAGTCTCGCCGCGCCAGGTGGAATGGATTCGTCTGCACGATCTTAAAAAAGCGGATGACCCATCGCCATTTCCCGCACTGACGCAAATCGAGGTCTGGGGCGCCGATCTTCCGGAAAGTCTTTAGCTGTGCGCGATGCCCCGCAGGTCGCGCATCATGTCACGGTAGCGGTTCTGGCTGCCGCGTAGATGCGCCTGCATCGCCAGTTTGGCATCCTGTTCATTTCTGTCCGATATGGCGATGACGATCGCCTCATGTTCCTTGTGGATCAGCCGTCTGTAGGCCGTCTGGTCGTTTTCCGCGGCTTCGGAAACCACGCGGGATTGCGGGATGACGGCCTGGCCGTGCAACTCGAGAAATTGTGTGAAGAGCGGATTGTTGGTCGCGGTCGCCACGGCGATGTGAAGAGCCAGATCCGCCTCGCGAATGGAGCGGTTCTGCTCAATACATTCGAGAAGCCGGGCGTGACAGTCGAAAATCGCCTCTTCCTGCGATGGTGAACGGCGAAGAGCGGCAAGGCCTGCCGCCTCGATTTCAAGCGGCGTTCTGATTTCCAACACTTCAAGGTCGGAAGACAGTCGGGCGCGATCGACGCCGGGAGCGGACGAGACTTCCTTTCCGCGCTTCAGCACGAAGATGCCAGCCCCCTGGCGAACCTCCACCAGCCCGTCGCATCGCAACGCCGTAACCGCCTCACGCACGACAGTGCGGCTGACACCGTGCGCCTCCGTCATTTCGATCTCGCTGGGCAGGCGGTCGCCGGGTCCATATTGGCCGGACGCAATAGCGTTTCTAAGGCTCAAGCTGACCTTGGTCACCAGAGACCCGGAAGACTTGCTGCGCTGTTTTTGTTGTTCTGGCACGTCGGTCACCATGCATGGAAAATAGAGAATGATAAATATGTATGATGAATTTCATTCAAACTCAATGATCATACCAATTATACCAGTTTTTGCACAAATGCCTCATATCGTTCAAAATTGGCGATGAGCAGCTTGATAATCGAACGTGTTACCGGATCGCGTGCATTTCCCATCATCGGCAACAGGGAAATCCGCCAGAAATTCGCCGCGTCGTAGGCTCGGCATGGTCTCCTTACCGCTGAGTAAACGGAGGCTTCCTGGCGTCTTCGTCCGGCACGTATGTATTGCACGCGGCAGGCCTGTTGCATTTTTCACGTGTTTCCCGAGCCTGGCTGTCTATCGGACCCGAGAAATAC
Organism: Agrobacterium sp. MCAB5; assembly: GCF_052114365.1. Taxonomy (NCBI): domain Bacteria; kingdom Pseudomonadati; phylum Pseudomonadota; class Alphaproteobacteria; order Hyphomicrobiales; family Rhizobiaceae; genus Agrobacterium; species Agrobacterium sp. MCAB5. The sequence goes on along the minus strand of NZ_JBFREP010000012.1, from coordinate 35,145 downwards.
TGTTCCAAAATTCTCTCACGGACTGCCCGTCTGTTGCCGCACGCGCAACGCATTGTTCCCGCTTCCGGGACTACAAAGTGTCATAGCTCACTTCATATTCGTCGATGGTGCACATAAAGAAAAACAATCGGTGCGCGACCGACCAGAGGAAGAAAAATATGAGCAGAGCCCCAACATCAGCAGGAAGCTGGTGGCTTCACGGTATCGTCCTGGCCATCGTCATCATTGCGGAAATAATCGGCATCCGAAAAGTTCCGATCGGCATAGGAACCGTCGTGTTCCTGCCGATCCTGTATGCGTTTGCCATCGGCATCGCGCTTAACCCGCATATTCTAAAGAAGACGGCAAAGCTCATTCCGCCGAGCGCCGTGAAACTTTCCGGCACTATGATCACCATCGCGATCATGCCGTTCATTGCGAAGTTCGGAACAACAGTTGGGCCTCAGATCGAGAAAATCATCGAGGCAGGCCCGGCGCTTGTCTTGCAGGAAATAGGCAATCTCGGAACGATCCTGATCGCTTTCCCGGTCGCCGTGTTTCTCCTGCGTATGGGCCGTGAGGCGATCGGAGCCACCTACTCGATCGACCGCGAACCGAACATCGCATTGATTGCCGATCGCTACGGCCTGAACAGCCCCGAGGGAGCTGGCGCAATGGGCGTCTATGCCACCGGGACGCTGATCGGTACATTCGTCTTCGCAATCATGCCTCCTCTGATCCATGCGCTTGGATGGTTCGATTATCGCGCACTGGCAATGTCCTGTGGCGTCGGCTCGGGCAGCATGCTGGCAGCCTGCACGGGTAGCCTTGCTACCGTCATGCCGGAAAACAAGGACATCATTCTGGCTCTGGCAGCGGCGAGCAACATCCTCACCTATGCGACCGGTCTTTATGTCGGCCTGTTCGTGGCACTTCCGTTGACAGAGTGGCTTTATAAGAAATCACGGCCTCACGACCCCGCCAACAAGGTTCAGACAGGAGCGAAGATATGAGCATGAACTCAACCCACACTGCGTCCGCTGAACACACATTGCCATCCGAGGGTGAAGACGAACGCAAAATCAACGTCGTCCGATACTCCGGACTTCTGTTGGTCGCGTCTCTCATCGGCCTCGTTTCGAACTGGGTAGGCACCGGCACAGACCCGCTCACCGCCTTGCCGGGCATGAGTATATTGTACCTCGTTTCGGTCGGTGGTCTTCTGTTTGCCCGTTTCATGCCGTTCTACTTGCCGGGCGTGGCATGGACGTCGCTGCTTGCGATCCTCGTGACAATTCCGGGCATTCCCGGTTCGGCATGGGTGATTTCGCAGGTAGAGGCTCTTAACTTCCTCGCTCTTGCGACGCCCGCACTGGCTTATGGCGGCCTCGCCCTCACCAAGGGCGAATTCGACATCGCACGAAAATCGGGATGGAAGATCGTCATCATCGCCGTCTGCGTGATGTTCGGCACATATATTGGCTCGGTCTTTATCGCAGACATTGCGCTTCGGATCGGTGGGCAATAATACCGGAACCAGATGCGGCCGTCCTGCAAAGACGGCTGCATCCTTCAGGAGCAAGACCTAGATGCAGCAATTCTTTCCAAGCACGGAAATCGATGAAGCCGTTCAATGGCGGCACTATCTCCACCAAAACCCTGAATTGGGATTTCAGGAGCAGGAAACGTCAGCTTTCATCGCGGCACGCCTTTCCGAATGGGGTTACTCAGTTCGCACGGGTTACGGTAAGACCGGAGTGGTCGGAACGCTCAGCCGCGGGACGTCTTCAAAGGTGATTGGCATCCGCGCAGACATCGATGCACTTCCGATCCTGGAGCAAACAGGGCTTGCCTATGCCTCCCGCACACCCGGCAAGATGCATGCCTGCGGCCACGACGGTCACGTGTCGATGGCGCTTGCCGCCGCCCGCGCCTGCAGCCGGTTGAACTTCGACGGCACGGTGCATTTCATTTTCCAACCCGCAGAAGAAAACGAGGGCGGAGGCCGGGCGATGGTCGAGGACGGCCTGTTCCGCGATTTCCCCATGGACGCAATCTACGGTCTGCACAACTGGCCGGCGCTGGAGCTTGGCAAATGCGTTGCCAGGGACGACCAGATGATGGCGGCGTTTGGAACATTCGAGATCACGATAACCGGCCGTGGCGCTCACGGAGCCATGCCCCATGAAGGTGCTGACCCGATCGTGGCCGCATCTCAAATCGTCTCCGGACTTCAAACCATTGCCAGCCGCAACGTCTCCCCTCTGGAATCCGCCGTCATTTCGGTGACACAGATACACGGAGGTGACGCCTGGAACGTCATCCCGGAGAATGTCGTCATCCGCGGCACCACGCGCTGGTTCGAGGAGGATGTCGGCGCAAAGATAGAGAAACGCATTCACGCCTTGGCAACCTCTATTGCAACCGGATTCGACTGCACTGCGACAGTCGATCATCTCTTCCGATATCCGGCGACGATAAACGATCCAGGATGCGCCGCAATCATCAGGGATATTGCCTCCACCATGCCGGGGATCGAGGTAGTCGACGCCATGCCGAGCATGGCTGCTGAAGACTTTTCCTTCATGCTCCGCGAAAAGGCAGGATGTTATTTCTGGCTTGGCGCGCAAAAGGCCGGTAAAAATCCAGGGCTCCACTCAGCCTATTTCGACTTCAACGACGCGCTTCTCCCCTTGGGGGTTCAGATGTGGATATCCCTCGTCGACAACCAGCTGAAGGCAGCGTAAGGGCGTTGCTTCAAAAGCAACGCGCATTGACCTGATAATCGTTCCGGCACAGGATGGCTTTGATGGAGACCATGGATGCCAAAGCACTGCGGATGTTTATGGCCGTCGTTCGCTTCGGCTCGATCCGCAGTGCGGCCGAACATCTCAATGTCGCCCCTTCAGTCGTCAGCCGCCAGATCGCCGATACAGAGAAGAAGATCGGTCTTCCGCTTTTCGACAGAACAAGCCGGGGCGTTGGACTGACCGAGGCCGGGGAACTGGTGTTTGAACATGGCAAACGTATCCTCGAAGACAATGGTCTGCTTTCGGAACAACTCGACCAGCTGAGAGGCGTGCAACGGGGACGCATCCGGCTTTGTTGTGGTGAGGGTTTTCTAGGGGACCTCATCGAACACGGGCTAAAGCCCTTCGTCACCGTCTATCCGGCGATCCGTTACGACGTCCAGTTGGGAAGTACCGAAGGCGTTCTCGATAGTGTCGCCAACGGCGATACGGATATTGGCATTGCCTACAATCCGGTCATCGATATTCGTGTCCGGTCCCTCGCCATTTCCCGGCAACCGCTTTGTCTTGTCGCCCCACTCGGACATCGGCTGTTGAGCAACCCGCGGGTGGCGCTCGAAGACTGCCTGGCTGACACGCAATACGCCTTGCTCAGCAAAGGACACGGCGTCACCCAGCTTGTCAGCCGTGTCGCGGCCAATTGTGGTGCAGCGGTTACACCGCTGATCGAGACGCCGTCCATCGATGCTCTGCGCCGCTTCGTGGCCGCCGGCCTTGGCGTGACCTTCCTCCCCAGATTCGCCGTGTCAACCGAACTTATGAGGTCGGCGTTCGGCGTCGTCGAACTGAGCGATCCGCTTCTGTCCGAGGCCAGCGCCCACCTGATGGTCAAAGCACGGCGCCGGCTGCCCAGGTCGGTGGACAGTCTCGCAGGATATCTCGCCGCCGAAATGACGGCGTTCAAAGCCTGATGCGCGTTGCTGAACCCGCAACGCTCTGTACCCGGACACCTCACTATCGAGTGTCCCCTTTTGATGAGAACGTCCCACCTGAATGATCGTCAGCCGATGCCACGCGGCGGCGCAGATAAAGGGAGTTCGATCAAATGTCGGATGCAAAGCAGACAATTGTTGGAATAATTGGCCTTGGAAGCATGGGCCTTGGCATGGCTCAAACGCTGGCTGGCAAGGGTTTCCGGACATTGGGTTTCGATCTGTCGGAAGAGAGGAAAGAGCTGGCGCAGCAGTCCGGCGTCGTTGCCGTAGACACCATCGCGCATGCCTTTGAAGAGAGCACTTTCCTGGTCTTCTCGCTGCCAACGGCCAAGGACGTTGCCAGCGTGGTCAACGACCAGATCGAAATCCTGAAAAGCCGGAGCGCTCAGCGGGTGATCATCATCGACACCTCGACGTCGGAACCAGACGTGAGCCGCGAGCTTGCCGCAAAGCTTGCCTTGCTTGGTCACGGCTTTCTGGATGCACCGGTCAGCGGCGGCCCCGCCGGTGCTGCCTCTGGCAAGTTGACGATGATGATTGGTGGCACTGACGAAGACGTCGCTCTTGCAAGGCCCGCCATCGAAGCCATGTCGGCCAAAGCCCTGCATGTGGGGCCTAGCGGCGCGGGCAATGTCGCCAAGCTGGTGAACAACCTTCTTGCCGCAGCACACATGGTAACGACCAGTGAGGGTCTGAAGCTTGCTCTCGCCGCAGGGATCGATCCCGAAGCAGCGCTACGTGTTCTCAACGCAGCGTCGGGTCGATCTATGATCAGCGAAGTGCATTTCCCAACGTGGATCATGTCGGACAAGTTCGACAGCGGTTTCTCGATGGGACTGATGCGAAAGGACGTTCGGCTTGCGCATGAGCTTGCAGCAAGGACCGGTGCAGACCTGCCTATGGCAGAGATCGTTGCAAAACTTTGGTCCGGCTCCAGCGACCTGAAAGATTCCGACGACTTTACCCGCATGGGCGCTTTCCAGCCCGCTTCAAACTAAGGACGAGCATTATGGGCAACGTAGATATCATCCGCGATCCGGGTCCGCGCATTCGCGAAATCCTCAAGGCCTTCATCGGCACCGAAGAGATCGGCAGTTTCGTTAATGGTGAGATTGTCTTCGGTTCGGGCGAAGAGCTCACCCTTACCGATCCCTCCAGCGGCAAATCCTTCGCGACATACAAAGACGCCGACAGTTCGGTGGTGGACAGCGCAATGGATGCCGCCGCCAGAGCGCAACGCGCATGGATGCAACTCACCGCCTCCGGCCGCGGACGGGTCATGAACGAGATCGCACGCACGATCCGCGAACATTCGGCCGACATCGCTGAAATCGAAAGCCGCTCGGCTGGCCGTCCGATCCGCGATATCCGTGGCGAAGTCGTCAAAGTCGCAGAGATGTTCGAATATTACGCCGGATGGTGCGACAAGCTGCATGGCGACGTCATTCCCGTTCCGACTTCCCATCTCAACTACACACGCCAGGAACCGATCGGCGTGGTTGTACAGATCACGCCGTGGAACGCACCGCTGAACACCGGCGGATGGCAGATCGCGCCCGCCATCTGTGCTGGCAACGCGGTCGTCATCAAGCCCTCCGAACTGACGCCGCTCAGCACCATCATTCTGGGTCTTCTCTGCGAGCAGGGTGGAGCGCCCCGCGGCCTGGTGAACGTCATCGCGGGCCAGGGCGTGACCGCCGGGCAAGCAGCCGTGGCCCACGCCAAGACGGGTCTTGTCGTGTTCGTCGGATCGGCGCATGCGGGATCTCTGATTGCAGCGGCGGCAGCCAAAAATGTGGTCCCCTGTATTCTTGAACTTGGCGGCAAATCTGCCAACGTCGTTTTCGACGACGCCGATATCGACCGCGCAATCCTCGGCGCCCAATCGGCGATCTTTGGCGGCGCGGGACAAAGTTGTGTTGCCGGTTCAAGACTGCTGATTCATCGTTCTGTTCATAAGCAGTTCATCGAGCGCTATGCGGCGGCAACGGCGAAAATTCCTGTCGGCGACCCCTATCTCGACACAACCCAGATCGGTCCGATCAACAATCTACGCCAGTGGAACAAGATCAGCGAGATGGTCCAGCAGGGCATCAGCGAAGGCGCGCATCTGGCTACAGGCGGACGCAAGCCAGAGCACCTCGAGGAGACAGGCGGCTTTTATTTTGCGCCAACCATCCTCGATAATGTCGCTTCGGATGCGACGATCTCGAAAGAAGAGGTTTTCGGCCCGGTCGTCGGCGTTACGCCATTCGATACGGAGGAGGAGGCAATCTCGCTCGCCAATGACAATCCTTACGGACTTGCCGGAGCTGTCTGGACGCAAAACGTCGCACGGGCACACCGGGTCGCCTCGCAGGTCCGGGCGGGAACATTCTGGATCAACGGCTACAAGACCATCAGCGTGATGTCGCCTTTTGGTGGTTTCGGCAAAAGCGGTTACGGCCGTTCCAGCGGCAGGGACGCGCTTCTCGCTTATACCCAGACAAAAAGCATCTGGGTCGAAACCGCCGCGGAACCGGTCATCACCTTCGGTTATTTCTCGGGCTGATCAAGGCAGGACCGGGCAACAGTCCGGTCCTCATCTCGCTGGAGGCCGTGGCGCTATTGCTCCTCGGGAGGGGCGACGGCACAGGCTATTCATCGCGGTTGCCATCGGTATTGGCGTAGGTTGCGCAGCGGGTTGGGACGCGATCAACGTCCCATAGAGATCGAGCCGAATTTCAAAAGATCAAGGGGCCTTCGGCGGCTCTCCATCAACGACGGTCTTTGCCGTCATCTCCTGCTGCGGCCATCGGCGCAGTGCCTCCCGTCCGGTATCGGTCAAGCCGTAGACGCCTCTATCCAGACGGTCAAACCAGCCATAGACGTTTGCAAGCAAAATCTTCCCGGCATCCGGTACGCTGGATCTGACTTGACGCACGCGCAGCGGCCCCGATGTCAACGCCAAAGCGCAGCCGAGTGCCTGCTGCCGGTACGCGGTCATGATTGGTGCGCGGGTGCTTCCACCCACCGCCGGATCTCCGCGTCGCCTCTCGTGTTCACGTATCAATCGCGAACGCCGTTTCGGGTTGGTTCGCGGCATCGGTGATATGGAACTGACAATAACGCTGACGTCCCCAACATCGGAAATGCCGAGCATGCCGATCCCGAGCCTGCGGCAGAGGTCGCGATAACGTTTATCAGCCTCGCGGCCCTTGCCCTTGGCTGAGACCCGTGCCGCAATCCAGACCTCGTCTGCGATAGCCGCGCGATCAACCGCCTGCAAAATAAGCTCCAGATTGAAGCTCAGTTTTAGCTCGCAGATGACGACAACAGGCGGATCGGCGTCGCTCAATCCGACGAGGTCACAACTGCCAACCTCACCTTTGACAGTGTAACCCGCTTGCTCAAGGAAAGATTTGACGGGCAGATAAAGTGAAGTTTCCATGTACCCGCAGATTAAAGTGACGATCCAGGCGCTAGATATATCGATCCGCCTGCGTAGAACAACCATTATAACCACCCATGCGGTTGCAAGTTGTCGGTGGTGCGGGCAGTCGCCAATAATCCCTAAGACGATCAATTGACACTTTTCCCCAAAAGTGGACGACTTTTTGGTGGAAAAATACGATCAAAAATCGTCGAGGATTCGATTTGCGATCGGCAAGGCACCGGCAATCAGAGTCCAATCACCGGTGCAAGTGTTTACGAAAAAGCCTTCAATCTCTCATCTGACCTCAGGCGCGAAAGACCTCGCATTTCTCAAAACTCTTCCCAATTGTCTGGCGATGTGCTCAGGGCGGCATTGCCGGAGAACGCAGCTTTAATCTTTCCGCCGAGTGCACGCGCAGGAGAAACAGCAGGCCTGTCGGCGGACGAGGCTGCGCGAACCGGTGCGGAGATGTCGCTGTAACCACCTTCTGACAATTTGAACCGAGCGAGCAGTTGGTTGAGCGACGAAGCCTCGCGTGCAAGCCCGTGGCTTGCCGCCGTGCTTTCTTCCACCATGGCAGCGTTCTTCTGGGTGTCCTGGTCCATCTGGTTCACAGCCGTATTGATCTGCTGGAGACCAGAGGATTGCTCCTGTGCCGATTCCGCGATCGCCATCACGTGACGGTTGATTTCCTGTACTTCCGTGACGATGAGTTCGAGTGCTTTGCCCGTTTCGCCAACCAGTTGCACACCCTGCTGAACCTGACTGTTCGATGTCGTAATGAGATTCTTGATCTCCTTGGCGGCACCTGCGGAACGCTGTGCCAGTTCGCGAACCTCTTGGGCAACAACCGCAAATCCCTTGCCCGCCTCACCGGCACGGGCAGCTTCCACGCCTGCATTCAGCGCCAGAAGGTTGGTCTGGAAAGCAATCTCGTCGATCACGCCGATAATGTTGGAAATCTCATCAGCGGATGCAGCAATTTGCTCCATAGCCGTGACAGCTTTCTGCACCACTTCTCCCGACTGTTCCGCGCCAACTTTTGCACGACTGACAAAGTGGCCCGCTTCTTGCGCCCGTTTGGTCGAGTCTTTCACCGTCGTGGTGATCTCTTCCAGTGCAGCAGCAGTCTCCTCGACGGCCGCTGCCTGCTGTTCCGTACGCTTGGCCAGATCGTCAGCTGCGGCCCTGATCTCGTTCGCGCCGGAGTCGATGCCGCGCGCGTTCTGCGCCACCTGGTTCAGAGTCGATTGCAGCTGTTCCGCTGCCCTGTTGAAGTCGCCGCGAATACCGTCAAGGCTGGACACGAACGGCTGAGCGATCCGGTAAGTAACGTCGCCCTGAGCGATCTTCGAAAGGGCAGCAGCAAGGTTGTCGACGGCGAATTGCACGTCGGCAGCTTCTTTCGCCTTCTGTTTCTCGCGCTCTATCCGGTCCTGCTCTGAAGATGACCGATGGTTTTCCGTTTCATTCTCAAGCCGGAGGCGCTCGATGGCGTTCTCGCGAAATGCCTGAACAGCAGCGGCCATCTGGCCGACTTCATCCTTGCGGTCCATACCTTCGATTTCGCTGGCTGTATCGCCTGCCGCCAACGACCCCATCCGCTCGCGAAGCCGCGCAATCGGAGTGGTAATGCCACGCGAAGAAATAAGCAGGCCGAGCGCGATCAATGCCAGGGAAACAAGTGCTATGCTGACCAGAGCTGTCCAGATTGTCGTGTTGGTGCTGGCCGTGAGGCGCTCTCTCCCATCGTTCATCACCTGGATCAGTTGCTCGTTCCCCGCGCTGATTTTCGGTGAGACTTCAGTTATTTTTCGAAGGACGTTAAGCGCCATCTGCTGAGCTTCAGCATTTTTTCCCGCCTGCATGAGAGCGATGACCTGATTGCCGATTTCCTCAACCTCGGCAACGCCCTTGAGGATATCACGAGCGGCATCCGTCCGGGCCGGCACCAGCTGCATGATTTTATTCTGCCGTTCTTCCAGTTGCTTCCGGTCGGCCTTGAATGTTTTGACAGCGGCCTCGAAATCACTGCTGGTCGAGTCATTGAGGCTGGCGCGAAGCATCTGCATGCCGAGTGCATTGAGATTGCCGCTGGTTCGGGCGTTCAGCACCGCAGCAAGCGCCTCATTGGCGATGAAATCACTGTAGACATTGTCGGTATTTTTATATTGCAAGCTGACGTAGCTGATTCCGGAAAGCGACATCAAACTCATCACCGATATGACGAATAAGACCTTTGTTTTTATTTTGGTATTCTTCAGGAAAGACATGAATAGCCTCAGGGCAAGCGCTCCTCCAGCTGTCCGCGCAGGAAGCCAGGGAAACAAACAATGGAACATCGCGGGTAGCTGTGCCCCTCCTCATAGGGCGACAAGCGGATATCCGCTCCGGGCCGCCAAAGGCTGGGCGCGTTGGATCCACTCGTTCTACCAGCCCCGCCGATGAAACTTTGGAACCTGCGTATTTTAGATTTCACAAAATTACTAAATGAAGTGTTACCCGGCATATGCAAACGATGACATGTGTGATGCCGTAAACTTACTCGGGCTTTGATTTTCGACGGGCTGCGCGCTTTCGCGAGCCGGACTCGAAAGAGAAGATTATCCTCACCGTTTCAGCACCTGCTTGATGCTGGCGGCATCGGTATTTTCACGAGGATATCGATGGGGCCGACGGCTTGCCGCATCGATTTAACCGTCCCGGAGGTCGCGTCACGCGAGGCAATGTCCAGCGTGCGGGCCATGGCTTTGCCCTTATTCTTTTCGATCAGCAGTCACGGTGTATGCATAAACTCACAATTTATTGTGGTTGCCCTTCGGAGCAATTTGGCCTTGTTTGTAGACTTACACTCTTCACGGGAGGGAAATTATGTCGATAAAAACAACAACTCGCGCCACGCTGCTGGTAGGATCGCTTCTGATTGGCGCAAGTTCCGCACTTGCAGAAACAGTTCTTCACCGCGGCAATTCCGGGGAGCCTCAGACGCTCGATCAGGCACAGACCTCGATCAATATCGAAGCCTTTATCCTTAAAGACCTTTATGAAGGTCTCACCATTTACGATGCTGCCGGCAAGATCGTTCCCGGTACGGCGGAAAGCTGGACGCTGTCTGAGGATGGTACCGTCTACACGTTCAAACTGCGTGCAGATGCGAAGTGGTCGGATGGCACTCCGGTAACGGCTGGAGATTTTGTTTTCTCCTATCAGCGCGTCGAAGACCCGAAGACCGCAGCAAAATATGCGAGTATTCTTTATCCGATCAAGAACGCCGAGAAGATAAACAAGGGCGAAACTTCGGTTGACCAGCTTGGCGTCAAGGCCGTGGATGACAAGACCCTTGAGATCACACTCGAGCGCTCAACACCGTTCTTCCTTGAACTCCTTGCCCACCAGACAGCTCTGCCGATCTCGAAGGCAAGCTTTGACAAGAACGGAACCAACTTCGTAAAGCCGGGCGTCATGGTCTCGAACGGTGCTTACAAGCTTGAAGCGCATGTTCCCAATGACAGCTTGACGGTGGTCAAGAACACCAACTTCTGGGACGCATCGAACACCAAGATCGACAAGGTCATCTTCTACCCGATCGACGACCAGGCCGCATCCGTTCGTCGTTTCGAAGCCAAGGAAATGGACCTCGCCTACAACTTTTCCGCGGACCAGATCGACCGTCTGCGCAAGGCCTATGGCGAACAGGTTCACGTTTCGCCGACGCTTGCGACCTATTACTATACCTTCGACACGCGTGAAGCGCCGTATAACGATGTCCGCGTCCGTCAAGCCCTGTCCATGGCAGTCGACCGCGATTTTCTCGCCAAGGAAATCTACAGCGGTTCGCAGGTTCCCGCCTACTCCATGGTTCCTCCGGGCATGGACTCCTACGGTGAGCCTGCGAAAGCAGAGTTTGCGACGCTGTCGCAACTCGATCGTGAAGACGAAGCCGTCAAACTCATGAAGGAAGCCGGTTACGGCGAGGGCGGCAAGCCGCTTTCCGTCGAAATTCGCTACAACACCAACCCGAACCATGAGCGCGTTGCCACCGCTATTGCGGACATGTGGAAAAATACCTTTGGCGCGAAAGTGTCACTGGTGAACCTCGACGTCGCCTCGCATTACGGCTACCTGCAGGAAGGCGGCAAGTACAACGTTGCGCGTGCAGGCTGGGTTGCCGACTATGCGGATGCGGAAAACTTCCTCGCCCTTTCGGTATCCTCCAACAAGACCTTCAACTACTCGAAGTTCAATAATGCCGAATATGATGCGCTGATGCAGAAGTCATATGACGAAAAGGATCCTGCTGCTCGCTCCAAACTGTTGCACGAGGCAGAAACCATCCTCATGAAGGAACAGCCGGTTGCTCCGCTTCTCACACAGGCGGACCTGTGGCTGGTTTCCAATCGCGTGAAGGGTTGGGAAGACAATGCTGCTAACGAACACCTCAGCCGCTTCCTGAGCGTTTCCGAATAAGCAGTGCTGGCACGGTGGCCGAAACCACCGTGCCATGTCGGAGCCTGAAAATCATGATTTCATTTATCCTGCGCCGTTTGGCGAGCGCCGTGCCGACATTGTTCATCGTCGTCACGATTTCGTTTTTCCTGATGCGTTTCGCACCGGGCGGTCCGTTCAACCTCGAGCGGCCCCTGCCCCCGCAAACCATGGAAAACCTGATGAGAACCTATCATCTGGATGAACCATTGTGGCGCCAGTATCTCATCTATCTCGGCAACGCCGCCACCGGCGATTTCGGTCCGAGCTACATCTACAAGGACAACACCGTCGCCCAGTTGATCGGCAAAGGCCTGCCCTATTCGCTGGAGCTCGGTTGCTATGCTCTTTTGCTGGCGTTGGTCGGCGGCATTCTTGCCGGCACCTTTGCCGCACTCAGACAGAATAGCACCTTCGATTTCTCCATCATGTCCATCTCGACCATCGGCATCACCGTGCCGAACTTCGTCGTCGCACCTGTCCTCACGCTTATCTTCGCCGTCTTGCTGGGGCTTCTGCCCGCAGGTAGCTGGGGTGATGGGTCGCTACGCTATCTCATTCTTCCGATGATCGCGCTCGCCTTGCCGCAGCTTGCGGTCATCGCGCGTCTGACGCGCGGTGCAATGATCGAGGCTCTGCGCATGGACCATATCCGCACCGCCAGAGCCTATGGCCTCCCGGCTCGCAGCGTCGTGGTGGTTCACGCCATGCGCGCGGCGATGCTGCCGGTCGTTTCATATCTTGCGCCTTGCGCCGCAGCGCTGCTGACGGGCTCGGCGGTCATCGAGACGATCTTCACCATTCCCGGTGTCGGCCGCTACTTCGTTCTTGGCGCCATCAATCGTGACTACACGCTGGTCATGGGAACGGTCGTTCTCATCGCCATTTTCGTCATCCTGTTCAATCTCGTGGTCGATATTCTCTACGGCCTGCTCGATCCGAGGGTCAGACATGACTGATATCTCCGGCAATATCGCCCCTCAGCCATCGGTGAAAAGCCGAAGCCTGTTCCAGCTTGCAGCCCTGCGTTTCAGACGAAACAAGGCCGCCATGGCTGGCTCCATCATGCTTGTGCTGATCACACTTTTCTCGTTTATCGGCCCGCATTTCCTTTCACACACCTATGATCAGGTGTTTTCGTCCTACGTCTCCGTCGCGCCAAGCCTCGAGCCGCGCCCGGACGTGAACAACCTCCAGAGCGTCATGGAAGGTGTGGCAGGCCGTGCGCGCGTCGAACTGAAGGAGTTTGCCGTCGAAGGGCAGACCTTCACGGCAACGGTTACCTCCAGCAGCCCGATTGACCCGCGCACGACACGTTATTTCGACCGCGCCAACGAATTCGAAAACACGAAAGTCGTTGCTACGGAAGATGATGGTCGAACGCTGAAGTTGGAAGGCGATGTCAATCGCGAATACTTCTTCTTCGGTACAGATTCAAACGGTCGCGACATGCTGGCTCGCGTAATGCTGGGCGGCCAGATCTCCATTGCCGTCGGCGTTCTCGCCAGCCTCGTTTCGCTCGGCATCGGCGTGCTTTACGGCGCTACGGCGGGTTACATCGGCGGGCGCGTCGACAATGTAATGATGCGTTTCGTCGAGATCCTCTATTCGCTGCCCTTCGTCTTCCTGGTCGTGGTTCTCGTGGTTTTCTTCGGGCGTAGCTTCATCCTGATCTTCCTTGTCATTGGCGCAGTGGAGTGGCTGGATATGGCGCGTATCGTGCGTGGCCAGACGCTTGCCTTGAAACGGCGGGAATTTGTGGCAGCAGCTCAGGCCTTGGGTTTGAGCGACTGGCAGATCATCCGCCGTCACATCATCCCCAACACCATCGGTCCCGTGGTCGTGTTCGTGACGGTCGTTGTCCCGAAAGTCATACTTCTTGAAAGCTTCCTCTCCTTTCTCGGCCTTGGCGTTCAGGCGCCACTCACGAGCTGGGGTGCGCTCATTTCCGAAGGCGCCAACAATATTCAGTCGGCCCCGTGGCTGCTGATATTCCCGGCAATCTTCTTCGTGCTGACGCTTTTTTCGCTGAACTTCGTAGGCGACGGATTGCGTGATGCACTCGATCCCAAGGATCGTTGACATGAATACGACATCTGAAAACATTCTCACCGTCCGCAATCTCAAGGTCGATTTTGCCACGCCAGACGGCACGGTCAACGCCGTCAAAGGTGTCGATCTCCACGTAAAGCAGGGTGAAACGCTCGCTGTCGTCGGGGAATCCGGCTCCGGCAAAAGCCAGACCATGATGGGCATCATGGGCCTCTTGGCTTCCAACGGCGTCATTCAAGGCTCGGCGCAATATCGTGGACGCGAGTTGGTAGGCTTGCCGGTCAACGAGCTGAACAAAATCCGTGGCGCGAAAATCACCATGATTTTCCAGGAGCCGATGACCTCGCTCGATCCGCTTTACAGGATCGGCGCGCAGATCGCCGAGCCAATCGTCCATCACCGGGGCGGCAGCAAGAAGGAAGCGAGGGCACGCGTTCTCGAGCTTCTGAAACTTGTCGGTATTCCAGACCCGGAGCGGCGCATCGACAGTTACCCGCATGAACTTTCAGGCGGCCAGCGCCAACGCGTCATGATCGCCATGGCGCTGGCAAACGAGCCGGATATTCTGATCGCGGATGAGCCAACCACCGCGCTCGACGTGACAATCCAGGCGCAGATCCTTGATCTTCTGAAGTCGTTGCAGCAGCGCTTCGGCATGGCCGTGGTGTTGATAACGCACGATCTCGGTGTCGTCAGGCATTTTGCCGATCGTGTTGCGGTTATGCGCCGAGGCGAGATCGTTGAAACCGGTCCGACGGAAGAGGTCTTCGAGCGCCCGCAGGCGGACTATACGAGGATGCTTCTCGATGCCGAACCCAGCGGCCACAAGCCGCCGGTCGGCAAAGAAGCGCCGGTCGTTCTCTCTGGCCAGAACGTCACGATCGATTATGTGATCCCGGGCGGCTTCCTGTCGAAGTCACGGGCTTTCAGGGCCGTGGACAGCGTTAATGTCAGCCTTCATCAAGGGCAGACCATCGGCATCGTCGGTGAATCCGGATCAGGCAAGTCCACGCTCGGTCGCGCGCTTCTGCGCCTTGTCACTGCAGAAGGCCGCATTTTCTTCGGCAAGACGGAAATCACCGGACTTGGCCGAACGGCAATGAGGCCATTGCGGCGGCAGCTGCAGCTCGTGTTCCAGGATCCGTATGGATCTCTTTCGCCAAGGCAGACTGTTGGAGAGATCATCACTGAGGGTCTCTTTGTGCACGACCCACAGCTCAGCCGCGCGCAGCGCGACGAGCGAGCGATAGAAGCGCTGAAAGAAGTCGGCCTCGATCCCGCCGCCCGCAACCGCTACCCGCACGAGTTTTCAGGCGGGCAACGTCAGCGTATCGCAATTGCCCGCGCGATCATCCTCAAGCCAGATGTCGTCATTCTCGATGAACCTACATCGGCGCTGGACCGATCCATTCAAGGACAAGTTATCGACCTCTTGCGTAATTTGCAGAAAACGCACAACCTTTCCTACATCTTCATCAGCCACGACCTCTCAGTCATAAAGGCCATTTCGGATTATGTCATCGTGATGAGAAACGGGAAGATTGTCGAAGAGGGAGAAACGGACGCGATATTCGAGCGGCCGGCGGCTGAATATACCAAAACACTGATCAAATCCGCGTTTTCGGCCGAAGTAACATCATAGATTACAGCCCGGCACTGCCGGGCCTTTTCTGGCCCCGTTACAAAAGATCCGGTTTGTGGAGGAGGTCGTTATTTCGCGGCCATGGCGGCCTTCCTCTCCTGTTCAATCCCGACCATATCGTCACGTAGCAAACAGGTTCGATGATGTGCGAAAGCTGGTACCCGCCACAGGACTAAGCGACGTCCAAATTCATAACAAAATCCGCGGTTTCATGGGCATGAATGCGGGTAAAACGTATCAGCTCGTCGAAGTGACGTTGCATCTTACGGATGGCTTCAGCGTTATTGAGCACAAGATACATGGCGCCGACGAAAAGTGCTGCCCGTTGCGAACCGAAGATCGTATAGGGCACGGAAAAGCGTTCTTTTTCATTGAACAGAAACAGCCGGAATGATGGGTATAGCTCGCTGATAAGTCCCGACATATGTTTGAGTTGTTCGGCACGTGTCTCGCGGTCCAAACCGCTCCACATACCGCGCCCCTGCGCAAAAGCTTCCAGCGTTTCGAGCGGCATGCAAACTTCCATGTCGGTACCAGGTTGGCGATTATAATCGAGTCGAAACGCCGTTTCGCTGGCCTGCGCCATCACACTCTGATGCGCGCCCATGGCCTCGAAAGCGATGATCTCGGGTGTGCGAAGCAGATCGGGAATGCGTGCCGGAACATAACGGATTTTGGTGCCTGCCGCTTCCGCATGCCACTTCATCAACAGCGTATCCGTATAGTCCGCACCGCCCTCCTCGATCTCGAAACTTGGCCGCAATTCCCCCATCAACCCCTGATCATGGGAAAGACCGAGTAGCCAGTCGAGCGAGACGGAATGTCGCTCGGCGATATTCAGCAGCGTCTCCACACGCGGAAGCCGCGCCGAATCACCGGAAAGCAATTGCGAAAGTGCTGATCGATCGATGCCAATGGCGGCGGCAAAAGACGCCTGGCTGTCTTCTGACCTGTTCACCAGCTGGATCAGGCGGGCACGAAACAATTCTGCGAGCGTGCGTTTGTCCACAATTCACCCGTTTGTTTATAATTATCATCATAATGCTTAAACTGTTATCAAAATCAACAGTTGGTCACCATAAACCCGTTGTGGCTGACTGAGACTGGTGCGACCCTGCGATGACAGGGGCATCAAGAGTATGAAATGACAGACATATTGGCAAAGAAGACGGCGCGGCTGACTGGCATGCGCCGCAGAAGAACGCGTGACCGAATTGAATGGCCAACAGTCTCGCTGTTGGCGGTCTGTTACGGTCTATGGATTTTGGCGGGATATTTTCTGTATCCGATGTTTCCAATCGTTTCTCTGGTGCTCATGGGCATTGCAGTTGCCCTGCACTCCTCGCTCCAGCACGAGGTTCTGCATGGGCACCCCACGCGCAATGCACGACTGAACGAAGCTTTGGTCTTTCTGCCGCTCGGGATTTTCTACCCCTATCGCAGTTACAAGCGCACGCATCTGCAACACCATGCAGACGAGCGTCTGACCGACCCATTCGACGATCCGGAAAGCTATTACCGGGCTATGGGCGACTGGCAAAAGATGCCGTCGTTCCTCAAGGTCCTGCTGGGATGGAACAATACGTTCATCGGGCGTCTGGTCATCGGCCCTCCGCTGATGGTTGTTGGTTTCACGATATCCGAATGGCGCAAGATCGCGCAGGGTGATCGGCGGGTGATCTATGCCTGGACCTTGCATCTGGCCGGACTTGTTCCGACACTGCTGGTCATATCCCTGATTTTCGGCGTTCCAATCTGGCTCTATGTCAGTGTGGCGGCCTATCTGGGCATATCCATCATTGCCATTCGCTCCTACTGCGAACATCAATGGTCCGAACAGCCGGATGGGAGAACGATCATTGTTGAAAACTCCATCCTGGCTCCACTGTTTCTCTATAACAACCTGCATTTCGTGCATCACAAAATGCCGACAGCCGCCTGGTATAAATTGCCCTCCCTCTACAGCGAGAGGCGGGCGGAGTGGCAGAAGATGAATGAAGGATATGTGTTCAGCAATTATTTCGAGGTGTTCCGTGCTTTCGCCTTCAAGGCCAAGGAACCGGTAGCGCATCCTGTCTTGAGACGGGACGAGCAAGTTTTAATCGCGTCACCCGTCGTGCCTGCCGCTCTGATTTTTTCTGACCATGCGATGCAGGAACAAGACGTGAGACTGGAAATTCCATCGTGACATGGATCGCGGCACTGCCAATGTATGACTGGCCCGAACTGCGCAATGAGACGGACAGGCTGTGGGCCGATATGCGCAACCGTTTTTTAGCAGAGGGTATCGACGCTCCCAAAGGCCTCACCAGACGCAACGGCGATATGCCGGCGGTTCCGGGAGGTATTCGTGGAAAGGACGGCGCCATCATTGCCGCAGACCCTGCCACGCTCGATCCCGATGCATTGGATCTTGCGGTGCTCTGGCGGCATCCGGCTCTGCTGATATCCGGCACCTGCTGGGGCCCAATGGAGTTTGGCCTGCAGGATCATGTGCAGGTGATTGGACAGAGCGATTATAATGGCATCAAGGGTGGTGCAGGCGAGTTCTATTCCAGCGCCATCATTGCCCGCATAGCAGACGGTGGAGAGGGTGCTGAACCTTCGAAAACCGGTGAGGCCGCTTTGCCGAAAGGATTTCTTAGCGGGAAAATACTGGCATTCAACGAGCACAAGTCATTATCCGGCTATCTCAGCTTGAAACGCGATCTGGAAGCAGAAGGCGCGGGCCTCGATCTGTTTGAAAATTGTCTCGAAACCGGTGCGCACCGCGCTTCCGTCATCGCAGTGGCCGAGGGCCGGGCGGACATTGCCGCGATCGACTGCAAATCCTGGATGCTTGCGCAACGGCATGAACCGGCCGCCCGGAGCCTTCACGTTATCGGCTGGACTGCACGGCGCAAAGGCCTGCCCTTCATCCGCGCCAAGGGTATCGACCTGCCTTTCACCACGTAAGGCACGAGCCTTACGGCTTTCAATCACATATCCGGTGGCGAGAAATCACGCAGGAGCAGCCTTGCCTTTTCCATGTCCGCAGACAGAGGCCGGTCATCCGAATAGGGCTGGAGGTGCTCGCGAAGCAGATTGTAGACCGCATTTGTTCCGGCTGCCCGCCCGGCAACACTTTCCAGGAAATCATGGGCCTGCACCCCGGCCATCCATTCGATGGCCAGAATATATTCGGCATTGTCGAGAACCGCGAGCAGCTTGTTGGCGGCAGCCGTGGGATGAGAGAGGAAATCCTCCTGTAATCCCGATGTCAGCCCTCCATCTGTGGAGGCAGGCGCGGAAAGACGTCTGCTATCGCCGACAAGAGCTGCGGCCGTATATTGCGCGATCATGAAACCTGAATGGCTTCCGGCATCGGTCGCCAGAAATGGCGGCAGACCACTCACCAGAGGATTGACCAGCCTGTCGATACGGCGCTCGCTCATGGAGGCAATCTGTGCAATGGCGATGGCGAGACTGTCTGCCGCCTGCCCCAATGCCGGGGCAACGGCATGGGCCTCCGACGAGACGATGGGCTGCTTGGGCGTGCCAAGGATCGCGGGATTGTCGGTGACGGAGGCGAGCTCTCGGTCAACTATGGAGGCGCAGGCATCGAAGATGTCGCGTGCAGCACCATGCGCATGCGGCACGGCACGCAGGCTTAGCGCGTCCTGTGTCCGCCTGCCATGAGCGGCGGCAACCAGCCCACTGCCTTCAAGCCGGGATCGCAGAGCAGCCCCGACGGCCGCGATTCCCGTCGAGGGACGCAGCGCGAGAACCGTCTCGTCAAAAGCGTCGATCTGGCAGCCTGCTGCTTCAAGCGTCAGCGCCGCTATGGCATCGGCCCAATCTAGCAGGTGATTGGCCCGCGCGAGTGCCATGCAGGAAAGACCGGTCGCACAGGCTGTACCATTGACGAGGCTCAGCCCTTCCTTGGCACCCAGCACGATGGGTTGAAGTCCCATTGCCGCCAGGGCATCCCGTCCACTCATAACGCGCCCGCCGAGCCGGGCCTGGCCTTCTCCGATCAGAACAAGCGCAACATGCGCGTTGTGCACCAGATAGCCCGCCGATCCGCGGGACGGCACGTCGGGAATACAATCCTGTTCCAGAAACGTCGACAGATGCGAGACGATCTCGCGTCGGACACCGGAGTGCCCATGGGCGAAATTGGCGATCTGCGCCGCCATGATTGCCCGAACTTCGCGAGGATCCAACAACGGGCCGACACCGCAGGCATGGCTGAGAATAATGGAGCGCGAAAGCCGACCCTGCGCGGTGCGATCCACCACAGTGTCCGACAGTGCACCGACCCCGGTATTGATGCCATAGGCACGCACACCGCTTTCGACGATGCTGTCAACGATCTGGCTCGCCCGGTCAATCCGCAGATAGGCCGCGTCTGACACACGCAGTGCCTCGCCCTTGCCGATATGGGCCACATCGCGCCAACTCAATCCATCATCCAGTAGAACAGTCATGACGTTTTCCTATGATGCAGAAACGGCTACGAGGAGCGGGAATTTTCCATCTTGAATACTGCCGGCGTTGGCCCGTGTCTCAATTACTGCTGTAAAGACGATAGCGGCTGCCGGGATAAAGGAGGCGGACAGAAGACACGATCCCCTTTGTCGACCATGTGCGACGACGCACGAGCAGGCATGGTTCCGTCTTGGAAATCGCCAGCAGCTTGCATTCCCAGGGCTGTGCGCTGACCGCCTCGATATGCTGCTCGGCCTTCACGATCGGTGCCACTCGCGTGAGATAACCGTTGGGTGTTACGAGGTTGAAATCCTGTTTGATGTAATCGGGCGCGCATTCCGAATTGACGAAACGATCCTCGATTTGCATCGGCACGCCGTCTTCCGCATGCACAATGATCGAGTGCGCAGCAAGGCTGCCAGCCGGAACAGAGAGAGCTTCGGCAAGATCTGGATCGCAGGTTTCGATTTGAAGAAGTATGACCCGCGCGCTGTGAACACCGCCGTTGCGTGTTATTTCTTCGGCAATGTTGGGTACGCTCTGGAACTGCGATGTGCGCTTCTTGGACGCAACGAACGAACCTTTGCCGCGTACACGCACCACAAGCCCTTCGTCGGCCAGCTCACGCAAAGCGCGGTTGGCCGTCATACGGCTGACACCGAGAATATCGACCAGTTCGTTTTCCGATGGAACACGTTGACCGATCTTCCACTCACCCGCCTCGACGCGACTGCGGACATAGTCCTTGAGCTTTACATAGAGCGGTGAACTCTGGTCTTCGGTGCCCTGCGCGTCACGAGCGTCCTCAGATATCGGCGGCATCACTTCCCGGAAAATCTTTCTGTCGTGATCCATAGCTATGACGTCACCAATACGCAGGGTTGTCGGCAAAGGGCGGGGCAATGCCACGCCCTTTGCCGATGGATTCAGTTCAATTTGTGTTCGGCCAGCCAGTCGCCCGCCACGACATCGAAACTGTCGTGATTGGCCAGACGACCGTTCATAACGACGAGATCTTTCGTCGTCAGGGCGGCAGAAACAGCATCGAGAGTGCTTGTCACAACGTCGCTAACTTTCGGTGTGGCAATCACTGGTACGATGTTCTGGGCGGGAAAGAGGTTCTTGACGTCTTCAAGCACGATGAGATCGTTTGCAGCGATGGCCGGATCGGTCGAGAACAGGTTTGCAGCATGGACCTGACCGTTGATGAGTGCCGAAAGGGTCAGCGGGCCACCGACGTCAAGCGATTTGAACGACTGGAACTCGAGGCCATAAAGTTCCTTCAGACCGATAATGCCTTCCTTGCGCGTTTTCCATTCCGGTGGACCGCCAAGTACGAGCTGCGAGGCTACGGGTGCGAGATCGGCAATCGTCTTCAGCTTGTATTTGTCAGCGGTCGCGCGCGTCACAGCCACGCTATCGGAATCCTGTGCTGCGGAGGGTGTCAGCATCGAGACGCCTTTCGGCAGAGCCGCCTTGAGCGCTGCGGCCACATCGCTTGGCGAATGGGCCGTGGCGTTCTTGTCGAGATAGCTCAGCGTCGCACCAGCATACTCCGGCAACAGATCGATTGATCCGTCGAGCAACGCAGGGATATAGACTTCGCGGCTACCGATGCTCAACTTCGTTTCGACGGCAACACCCTTGGCGGCAAGGGCCTTGGCGTAGATCGTCGCCAGAAGCTGGCTTTCGGGGAAGTCGGCGGAACCGACGATGATTGTCGTCGTATCGGTTCGCGGAGTGGCTGGCGCGGCCAGCGGATTGCTTTGCGCCAATGCCGAAGCAGCGGAAAGTGCCATGAGCGCAAATGCGCTGGCGGCAGTGATGATCCTGAATGCCATGCGAGCTTCTCCTTTATGTTGAAACAGTCGTGGAATAGAAAACCCGGTTATTTTAGAACCTCTAACGCTTCGCTCGACGCGTCAGCCCTGGTGATACGGTGACCCTCGATATGACGCCGATGATCAGATCCACGGTCAGGGCCAACGCACCGACGAGAACGGCACCTGCGGCCATCTGATAATAATCGTTCTGCGCCCGCCCATCGATGATCAGGCGACCGAGACCACCAAGAGAAACATAAGCGGCGATGGTTGCGGTCGAGATGATCTGAAGCGTGGCGCTGCGCAGACCGGAAAAGATCAATGGCAGAGCGCAGGGCAGTTCCACATCGAACAGAATATCGAGCGGACGTTTCCCCATGCCTCTTGCAGCGTCCACCGCAGCGGGATCCACCGCCGCGATACCGGCGTAACTGCCAGTCATGATCGGCGGCACGGCCAGAAGCACGAGCACGATAAGGCTGGGTACGATAAAAGCCATATCGGATGCGAAAACGGGGCCAAAAACAATCACAAGAAGTGCGATCAGGCCGAGGCTTGGAAGGGAGCGCAGCGCATTTGCAAGACCCGCGATGAAGACGACACCGCGTCCCGTGTGTCCCACATAAAGCCCAACCGGCAAGCCAATCAGACAGGCGAGGAAAAGGGCCGCAAAGCTATAAGCCAGATGCTGACCGACGAGAACGATGACACCATCACTCCCTGTCCAGTGAGCTGGATCGCTAAACCATTCGATCATCGCGCCGCACTCCCAGGCTGCCACGGCGTCAGGCGGCGTGAAATGAACAGAACAAGCCCGTCCAGCAAGGCTGCGAGCAGCACGCAGAGTACGATGCCTGCTATGATCGGCGTCAGGAACCGCAGCTGAAGCCCCTGCGTGAAGAGCAGACCAAGTTGCGGCGTTCCAACCAGTGCCGCTACGGAAACGATGCTGACATTGGAAACCACGGCCACACGCAATCCGGCGGCAATCACAGGAACGGCGAGCGGTAGCTCCACCATCACCAGACGCGCAACCTGTCTGTAGCCCATGGCATTCGCCGCCTGGAGGACGTCTGGCGAAACCGATTCCAAACCATCGTTCACTGTTCGCACCAGAAGCGCCAACGCGTAGATCGTCAGCGCGACGACGACGTTTAGCGGATCGAGTATACGGGTGCCGAGCACCAGCGGCAGCAGGACGAACAGCGCAAGCGACGGAATTGTGTAAAGAAGTCCGGCAACCCCCAGCAGGGTCGACCGGAATAAACCGGCCCGCTGCGCAATCCAACCGAGCGGCAGGGCAAGAAGCAGGCCGATCACCACCGGGATGACCGAAAGGCCGAGATGCCAGATGAAAAGCTCGAAAATCCGCCCGGATTCCCGGTAGAGCCAATCAAACCTCATGGCTGACCTCCGAAGCGACCGACCCGCGCGGCTTCGATGGCTTTGGCGACATCAGAGAGTGTGACGGTGCCGACAAGCTGGCCCGTTGACCCTACGATGACCCCGCGGCCGGAGGGCGAACTCAACGCTGCATCGAGCACATGGCGCAAACTGCTGCCTTCCGGCGCCAGCGTACCGCTGAGATTGAGATCTCCCTCACGCAGTGGCTGCCTGAGACCCTGCGCATCGGCCCATCCGATGGGACGATGTTCGGCGTCAGTCACCAGAACCCAGCGATCCGTTGCAACGCCACGAAGGCTGTCCGGTGTTGCGCCGAGCAAGGCTGTCGGCTCCGCACCGAGAGGGACTGCTCCGTCAAATTCGGCAAAACTCAGGAAGCGATACCCTCTGTCCCGGCCGATAAAGTCCGCCACGAAGGCATCTGCCGGGCGCGCCAGCAATTCCTCTGGAGTGGCGATCTGCGCAAGCGTTCCGCCAGCACGCAAAACAGCAACCTGATCGCCAAGCTTCAACGCTTCGTCAATATCATGCGTCACCATGATGATGGTCTTGCCAATCTCACGCTGCAAGCGAAGAAATTCGTCCTGCAACTGTGTACGAACGACGGGATCGACAGCACTGAAGGGTTCGTCCATCAGCATGAATTTGGGATCGGAAGCGAGTGCACGTGCAACACCGACGCGTTGCTGCTGGCCACCCGAAAGCTGCCACGGATAGCGATCGGCAAAGGCGGCGGTCAGCCCTACACGCTCAAGCAACTCATGCGCCGTGCGCAGTGCTTTTTCCTTCGGCGCTCCGTTTAGCCGCGCAGTGGTCGCTATGTTCTGAACAACGGTGCGATGGGGGAAAAGCCCGGCATGCTGGATGACATAACCGATACGACGACGCAGCAGTGCCACGTCCATGCCATCTGTCGGTTCGCCGTCAAGAAGGATCGACCCGGACGATTGTACGATCAACCTGTTGATCATCCGCAAGGATGTGGTTTTGCCGCAACCCGAAGGGCCGACGAACACGGTCAGTTTGCCGTTTGGCGCCGTCAGGGACAAACCGTTTACGGCAGTAGCCGCGCCCGCATATTGCTTGGTGACGTTGTCGAAGACGATCATGCAAATCTCTCCTGCGCTCTGTCTGCGCCTTCAGGCTCGGCAACTGTGATGACTGCCTAGGTTGTCTATACAAGCACGCAAATAGCGTATCCGCAAGATAGATCGATGAAAATATCCGCAACCCTGCAAATGACTAAACTTTAAGCATTTTGACCGCTATAGAGACGCTATATGCACATAGAGCAAGCGATCTCGGCGGCCGCAACTCTCTGCGCCTTCAAACTGCGCTGCTTTGCCGATCAAGATCAGGCCCGCTCAACGCGACAAATTTGTCCATAAGCAACTCGTTGCTTCAATTTTTGTGCGCGGGAGCAGAATGGAAATACGAATTAATTCGTGCTGAAATTCAACAGATCGCGTGCTGATCGTGACTGAGACCGCAAAACAGGCGTTTTTGAAAGCCACTCATCCACGGCGACTTGTCTCGAGAAGGCCATAAAGCCTTGTGGCCACCGCCATCGAACAATAGTATTACCGCGTCGTATTCAATTAACGAGGATAACATGGCAACAGGTACCGTCAAATTTTTCGCACAGGACAAGGGCTTCGGCTTCATCACACCGGACAACGGCGGCCCGGACGTCTTCGTCCACATCTCCGCCGTAGGGTTTGGTGGTTCTCTTCAGGATGGCCAGAAGGTCAGCTACGATGTGGGACAGGACCGCAAGACTGGAAAGTCCAAGGCCGAGAACGTCAGCCTCATCTGATCAGCGTCTCTTGGCTCCGCGATTACTCGCGGGGCCAAATCGGTCCTTACTCCCGCTGACGTTAGGCTGTCTCCATCCCGTCGCTCCCAATCCGTGCCAAGTCGGCTGCAAAAACTTCGGCGTCGATGGGACGGCCGAAAAGGTAGCCTTGGCCGACCGGACAGCCCATTTCGCGAAGCATTTTGCGCTGGGCCTCGGTCTCCACGCCTTCTGCAACCACAGTTAACCCAAGGGCGCGTCCAAGATCGATAACGGCCTGGACGATCACCCTTCTGGACGGCCTCGTTGCGAGTTCGCTGATAAAGGTGCGGTCTATCTTGATCTCGGTAACCGGAAAGGTTTCGAGCGATCGCAGGTTCGAATAGCCCGTGCCGAAGTCATCGACGGAAAGGCCGACGCCGCTCTGTCGCAGCCGCTGAAAGGCGTCCATCACGCCGGGTGTATCGCTGAGGAACATACTTTCGGTGATCTCAAGCGTCAACCATGCCGGGTCGGCCTTGGTCAGACACAGGACCCGATACAGCATTTCGGCCATGTCATGCTGCAGGAACTCCCCGGCGGATACATTCACCGCAAAGCGCAAAGCCTTGCCGCGATGCGCGTTAATGCCCCGTGCATAAGCCGCGACGGTCGTCAGACTTCGTTCGGTCAGATCAAGCAGCAGACCTGATCGCTCGGCAGTCTCAACGAAACTTCCGGGGAGCTGGCTGCCAAACAGAGGATGATTCCAGCGTATCAGAGCTTCCGCACCCACCCACTCGCCGGTTGCAAGGTCTACCTGGGGTTGGAAGTGATACACAAATTCGTCATTCGCGACCGCGACCTTCAATTCGCGAGTCATTCGCACGCGTCGGCTTGCCTGTTCGTGATCCGAGTCTCGAAACCGTCGCGGACCACCCAGAGGGGCGGACTTGGCGGCCCACAGGGCGATGCCGGCATTGCGGATCAGCGAAATGGGTCTCGCCCGAGGCTGGCCCACCGCATAGCCGATGGCGAAACGCAGTGAGACACTTGCACCTGGCACGACGAAGTCTGCGGCAAGCGAAGCGGATACCGCTGCCACGATAGTATCCGCACTTGATCCATCCGTGAGCTCAAAAGCCAAAGCGAACTCATTGGCGCCCATGCGTCCCACCTGGGCAGCTCCCACGTCCCGCAGCCGCCGCCCGGTTCCATAAAGCAGGGCATCCCCGACTTCGAAACCGTATCCCGTGTTGAAATCGTGAAAACCGATCACATCCAGCTTCACGACCAAGGGCGTCGCTTTGGCATTGGTTGCGAAACGCTCCTCGGTAGCCAGGATAAATGCTTGACGGTTCAGGCAACCCGTGGTCGCGTCGAGGTTCGCGACACGATCCAGCGCGGTGTGCGCCTGGCGAATCGCCGAGACGTCGCGCAGTATGCCGACGTAAAATAGTTCTTCGCCCACCCAGGCAGGCCGGAGACTGAGACTGTTCCAGAACGCCGACCCGTCCTTTCGATAGTTACGCAGCGTTGAGTCCAGAGGCTCCGCCGCCTCGATCGCAGCGCGAATGTGGACGACCTCTTGTTGGTCGCGCTCGTTGCCCTGCAAATAGCGGCAATCTTTCCCGACGACCTCGTTCCGAGCGTAGCCAGTCAGATGCTCGAAGGCCTTATTGACATAGAGCAAAGGCGAATTGGCGCCCAAACGCTGTGCGATCGCGATCCCATCGGTTAGTTCTTCGACCAGCGTCGCAATAATTGGCCTGATAGCGTCGGAGCTGAGAAGCGCGTTGTTCGACATGACCGGCGCGGGCTGCATGGGGTGCGACTGCATGCGTTTTTCGAATTCTTCCATGACACGAACCATGGACGGCGAACACAGACGGGGCAACCCGCAGCAGAGGCGGTTCCAGGACAAGCGTCAGCCGTTTTCGGACAAACTGATTCTCGCGCCATCGCCAGACGTCCGAAAGCGATCACGGTAGTCGGACGGCGTCACTCCAGCGCGCGAAACAAAGGCACGGCGCATCGCGCGTGTCGATCCAAAACCACTTCTCGCTGCCACCAATGCGATTGGCAGGCGGCTCCCCTCCAAAAGGAAGCGCGCAACGTCGATACGGGTCCGGTCGACATAGTCTGATGGCGATATACCGACCTCCTGCGAAAAAACACGCGTAAAGTTCCGCACACTCATGGCCGCGATCTTCGCCAAGGCGCTGACAGAGAGGTCCGCCGCCGGATGGTTCAGAACATATTGCTGGACGTTGTGTAGACGGCTGCGGTCGATAGCCTGTGCCGCCAGATGCACGCTGAACTGCGACTGATCGCCTGGTCGCTTCAGAAACACGACGAGCCGGCGAGCAACGTAGAGCGCAATCTCCCGGCCCAAGTCCTCCTCGACGAGGGAAAGGCCGAGATCTATAGCCGCGCTGGAACCGGCCGACGTGATCATCGCGCCATCACGCACAAAAACCCGGTCGCTTTCCACCCGCGTCTCGGGGAAGCGCTCGGCCAACAGTGACGCGAACTGCCAGTGCGTCGTGACACGCCGGTCTTTTAGTAGACCTGCCTCGCCAAGCACGAATGCCCCTGTGCAGACGGAGCCATAGCGTCGCGCCTGAGCCGCGATTTTAACAATCCAGTCGACAACACGCCCGCCCGGACTTTGCGGAACTCCGACGCTCCCGGCCACAAGCAATGTATCGGGGCTCCCAAGGTACGCATCGAAAGCGAAGTCGGTCAGGATTTTTAGCCCCGATGCACAGCGGATCGTACCCTCGTGCCCTGCCAAGACAGCAACTTCGTAGAATAACTTTTCAACACGGGCATTTGCTTCGGCAAACACGTCCATTAGCCCTGCAAGCTCGAGAGAATGCACGTCCTTTGGAACGAAGATCACGATCCGCATGAGAGTATCTTTCCCTGCACAAAGGACTCAAAGCTCTCAACGAGGATCTAAGCGCCGACGCCGGTCTATGTGGCGACGGTTGCAAAATGCTGAAGGTCCGTCAAAGTCAAAGGTATTAGCTCGAAGCGGCGGAAGAACTCTGCACGCGCTGACTTTGTTCGAACTGCCGACCACTAACGGAGGCTTTTATGATTGCTACCGCAACCCCAGCCGCCCGCTATTGGTCAACGAGATATTATCTCATTTTGTTGCCGATCTGAGCCCATCTGTTCGACATTGTGAGGGCCGAATAGTCTGGGCTATGAACGCTTTTCGGCGAGGATAGACAGCATGTGTATCTGCGGCGGCTTGGCGAACAGGTCCCCTGCCTCTGCCTTCGCCATCAAGGCTGCAGCGACTTGGCCATTTAAGTGCGCATACCTACCGTCCTCATCGTCGAACGTATCGAAGATTGCAAACGAACTTGGGCCTCCCTGTATCGCGTACCAGGAAATCGTGCCGGGCTCTGCATTGACCAGCGGTATGGCTGATCGCAGAAACTCGGCGACCTCCTGTTCCTTGCCGGGCATTGCCTCGAGCGGAACGTAAAGCGCGAATTTGGTCATGACCACCTCCATGGGCACATCATTGTGCCGCAACTGAAGTAACGCGTTAAGCACGACAAATGTTCGGTGATGGACAATAAAAAGGGGTGTCGATGTAAAAAAAGCGATCCACGCCTCTGCACACATGAGGTTTCGATGATCAGTCGATTTCTGGATGGCCACCTAAAGCAACGAGCTGCTCTGTGTTGTCTATGTCCACCTTGGCGCTTTCGCCGATCTCTATGTCGATGACGTCGAGACCAGATTGGGTGATTATCTTGCGCGCGCCGCTGTCGCCTATAAGCTCCATGAGCTGCGGGAATGCGGCGCGAGGAAAGACAACCGGGTTTCCCGGATTTCCTTCGCACACCGCGCGGATAATCGCCTTTCCGTTTCTCTCCGCAAAAGCGCCGATTAGTGCGTCAATATCCGCAGGTTCAAGCAACGGCATATCCGCAAGCATGATCATAATCCCGTCGGGAGCTTGCAACGCGGCGCGCTGGACGCCGAGCACGATCGAGCTTGCCATTCCGTCACTGAAGTTGGAGTTTCTCGCGATGATCAGGTCGAGCCCTGCAATTTCGGCCTCGACGTCCGAGCTTCGGTATCCGGTCACAACAACCACAGAACGACTGCCGGCCCCAAGCGCTGCCAATGCGGCCCGACGAACGAGGCTGGTTTCCCGAAAACGCGCAAGAAGCTTGTGCCCGGCACCCGCCATCCTGCTCGATCGTCCAGCGGCCAGGACAACCACGGCAACTGAAACTCGTCTATCTCCTGCCGCTTCCACACCGAACCTCACGCATAGAGGGACAAGCGGCTCGCCGCGATGTCGGCAAGGATGGACAGGGCAAGGGAGTTCGCATCGCGGGTTGGCCCGAAAAGCCCGATCGGTGCCCTTATCCGATCAGTATCTGCCCGGGAGAAACCGGAGCTGACAAGGAAATCGACCCGTCTACGGTGTGTACGGGTGCTCCCCAAGGCGCCGATGTAGAATGCGGGTGACCGTAACGCGGCTTGCAGAACGGCCTGCTCCGCATCAAGGTCGTGGTGGAGAAGAACAACAGCGGTGTACTGATCGATATCGGGCACAACTTTTTCGTTCGCTGTGCAGGCCACCACGTCGTAGCCGGAGGATTGGGCTATATCAGCGGCCCTCTCGGCCTCTATACTTTGACCGGAAATCACGATACGCGTGCGCGGCCGATAGACCGTGAAAAAGCGGTCGTCGGCGTAACCGGCCCGCGATGGCGGCTCGACGATCTCGAGCTGTTGGGTCTGCCTCGTGTAGCACAGGCCCGTGGTCCGGCGCTGATGAAGCTGTTCAAGAACGCCGCTCAACATCTCGGTATTTTGCAGCACGTGGATCGACACGGTAATCCCACCGCCGCACGGCAGGGCAATATCGAAAAAGGGGGAGCCTAATCCGAACTTCACCTCCCTATCTCTGTTCTCGCCCATTGCGTCGAGCGCCTCGGAAGCGACCGCTGCCTCGATGCAGCCCCCAGACACATAACCACAAAAACGACCATCGGCCGCAATGGCGACATGGGAGCCAAGCGCGCGCGCCGCTCCCCCGCGAATTTCGACAAGGGTGGCAAGTGCCACCCTGCCCTTTGCAAGCTCCCTTATCGCAAAGCCAAATATTTCTTCCGTATCATCGGTGAGCAACGACCTGACCGGCGTCGGCTTTGTCGCAGCTTGGATATCCTCCTGAGGACAGATATCCGTGAGGGCGGCGATGTCGTCATGCAACATCCGGCAGCCCGCCTATGATCTTGTCGAGCGTCACAGGATAGTGACGCACCCTCACCCCGGTGGCATTGTAGATTGCGTTGGCGACAGCTGCAGAAACCCCGCAGAGACCAAGCTCGCCAACGCCCTTGGCCTTCATCGGCGACGACATGGGGTCTGCTTCGTCCATGAAAATCACTTCCTGATGAGGAATGTCGGCATGCACCGGAACTTCGTAGCCAGCCAGATCGTGGTTGACGAAGAAGCCTTGCTTCGTATCGACCGCCAACTCCTCTGATAGCGCTCCACCCACACCCATTGTCATGGCACCAATGACCTGGCTGCGCGCTGTTATCGGGTTCAGGATCCGTCCGGCCGCACAGACGGCCAGCATGCGTCGAATGCGCGTTTCACCAGTTGCCACGTCAACGCCGACTTCCACGAAGTGGGCACCGAACGTTGACTGTTGATGGGCTTCGGAAAGATCGCCCCATTCCATTCCATCCTCGCCAACAAGGCCGTTTGGCGCAGCCGCGTCCGTAAGCGCTACCGAACGGTTTCCAGATCGAACCTGTCCGTTCTCGAACACGACGTCATCAGTGTTAAAGCCGAGTTTCTGCGCCACCGCCTCACGAAGCTTCACGCAGGCTGCGTAGACGCCGGAGGTAGAACAGTTCGCGCCGAACTGCCCGCCCGACCCCGCCGAAACCGGAAAGCGGGAATCGCCCAGCTGGACGGCTACTCGATCGACCGGCAGGCCCAGCATCTCAGCTGCTGTTTGTGCGATGATGGTATAGCTGCCGGTCCCGATATCGGTCATATCTGTTTCAACCGTTGCAATGCCGTCCACGCCGAGCCGAACCCTTGCTGCGGATGGGAGGAGAAGATTGTTGCGCAAAGCGGCTGCGACACCAGATCCGATCAGCCAGTTTCCTTCTCGTCGGGAACCCGGCTTGCCGCGCTGGTTCCAGCCAAACCGTTCCGCGCCGAGTTTGAGACAGCCGACCAGGTTCCTTTGGGTAAAAGCGCGCTCGGGCTTCTCAGGGTCGACCTGAGTGTCGTTGAGTATCCGAAACTCGACCGGATCGACGCCCACCTTTTCGGCTATCTCGTCTATGGCGATCTCGAGGGCCATCAACCCCGGCGCTTCGCCGGGCGCCCGCATCGCATTGCCTTCTGGCAAGTGAAGCGTGGCCAGTCTCATGGCAGTCATCCGGTTCTCACCCGCGTAGAGCAGTCGTGTCTGATTGACAGCCGTTTCCAGCTGGCCCCCAGGCTGGTCACCCGACCAGCTTTCGTGAGCAATCGCGGTGATTTTGCCGTCCTGTGTCGCTCCAATGCGAATACGCTGGATCGTCGCCGGCCGATGCGTCGTGTTGTTGGCTATGAACGGACGGGGAAGCGCGACCTTGACCGGACGTCCAGTAGCCTTTGCTGCAAAGGCAGCGAGCACCGCGTCGGCCCGCAAGAAAAGCTTACCCCCGAAACCCCCACCTATGAATGGCGACATCAAATGGATATTGTCCTTGTCGATACCAAGTGTAGTCGCCAGATCGGATCGCCACCAATCAATCATCTGGCTGGACGTCCAAACGGTCAGTTTATCGCCATGCCACGCAGCGATGGACGCATGGGGCTCCATCATGGAATGTGACTGATCTGGAGTGGTATAACTTTCGTCGAGAGTGACCGGTGCGCTCTTGAAGGCTCCCTCGAAGTCACCGACTGCCGTGTCGGGCTGCTGCTTCTCGTCGGGCTTGACCGCACTGTCCTTGGCCTTCTTGAGATCGAAGCTCCCGAGCGCGGTTTCATATTCTACTGTCACAAGCGAAGCTGCGGCGCGCGCCTGCTCGAAGGTTTCTGCGACGACCACTGCCACCGCCTGGTGATAGTGCTGGACTTCATCGCCACCAAAAAGATTGGCTGTGTTGAATTTACCCTTCTCGCGCTTGCCGACGTCCAAGGTGGTGACAACCGTCAAAACGCCGGGGGACCGCTTTGCGGCGTCGGTCGATATCGACCGGATACGGCCCTTCGCAATCGCGGCACCGACCGGATACCCGTAGGCGTAAGGAATATTCGGATCATGCCATTCGTAGGCATACATTGCTCGGCCCGTCGTTTTCTCTTGGCCGTCAATGCGGGGGATAGGCTGACCGACGACTTTCATCCGGTCGATGGGATTGTTGATTGCAGGTGTGTCGAATTTCATGGTCGTTATCCCCTTGCCTCTGCGATCACCGCACCGATCGTTCGTTCCACGAGGGTTATCTTGAAGCGATTTTGCTCCGTCGGGCGAGCGTCGCCGAGAAGTGCCGCACTTGCGGCTTTTGCACCGCTCTTCAGCTCCTGGTCACCTGAGCCTGTTCGCCAGGGCTTGTGAGCGACGCCACCTACAGCCACGCGGCCGGTGCCATCCGGCTGGATCACCGCAGCGACGGATACGAGCGCAAACGCGTAGGAGGCCCGATCGCGCACCTTGCGATAGATATGCTTGCCCCCAATTGGCTTCGGCAGCGTGACCGCAGTTATGAACTCGCCCGGCTCCAGGACCGTCTCGATGTGTGGGGTATCGCCGGGAAGCCTGTGAAAGTCTGCGATCGGGATTGCGCGGCTACGACCGTCGCCATTGACCGTTTCGACGGTTGCGTCGAGCGCCCTCATCGCAACAGCCATGTCGCTGGGATGGGTGGCGATACAGGATTCGCTGCTTCCGACGACTGCATGCTGTCGCGAAAAACCGCCAAGGGCCGAACATCCGCTTCCCGGCTGCCGCTTGTTGCACGGTTGGTTGGTGTCATAGAAATACGGACAGCGCGTGCGCTGGAGGAGATTGCCCGCGGTGGTGGCCTTGTTTCGCAGTTGACCAGACGCCCCGGCGACCAGGGCGCGGGTAAGCAAACCATAGTCGCGACGGACAGTCTCGTCGCTTGCCAGATCGGTATTGCGTACCAGAGCCCCTATGCGCAGACCGCCATCAGGGGTGGTTTCGATCTTGTCGAGACCAACTCCGTTGATGTCGATGAGATGCGCCGGGTGCTCGATCTCCAGCTTCATCAAGTCCAGGATATTTGTCCCGCCGGCGATGAATTTGGATTCCGGATTGGCTGCTGCCGCTTTCGCTGCCGCCTGAGCCGTTGTGGCTCGCTCGTATGTGAAGGCTCTCATGCTTCGATCCCCCCGACTTCGGCAATTGCATCGAGAATGTTCGAGTAGGCGCCGCATCGACAGATGTTTCCGCTCATTCGTTCCCGAACTTCTGCCGCGGTGACTTCCACCTTTGCGGAAATGTCTGCAGTGGCGTGGCTTGGGATATTCGACTTGATTTCCTCCAAGACCGCCACGGAGGAACAGATTTGTCCGGGAGTACAGTAACCACACTGAAAACCGTCGTGTTTGATGAATGCGGCTTGCATGGGATGCAGGTTTCCAGGCTGTCCGAGGCCCTCGATGGTGGTGACCTCGTCACCGTCGTGCATCACAGCCAACGTCAGGCACGAATTGATCCGGCGTCCATCCACCATCACGGTACAAGCGCCGCACTGGCCGTGATCGCAGCCTTTCTTTGTGCCGGTTAGATGAAGGTGCTCGCGCAAGGCGTCGAGCAAGCTCGTGCGATTGTCGAGTTCGAGATCATGCATCTCGCCGTTCACTTTGAAGGAAACACTTGTCTTGAAATTCATTTCTTCCCCCGAGGACTGTGCTGCGGCTCCTTTTGCCGCAACTCCCGTGACAGCAATTGCCGCCGCCGAGGAAACAAGTAAGTCCCGCCGCGAAAGTTCCAAATGTGAGTGATCTCTCATCTCCAGCTCCATTCGTTGTTGATGGCCTGGCGCATTCGGAGAAACGCCATATCTCAACATAGGGAAGCAAAAGAAGATGATTAGATGCGCCTTTTCGCTAACACTTATTAGCGAGGCTCATAAATCGGCATGCGCGATCCATGGGGCAGCCACCGTCAGCAGCCAACTGTCACCCAAGCTCTCTCTCGAGAGAGAGAGAGTAGACCACGCGCTCATAAAACTAACGCATCTGGCAAAGTTGCGACAATTGCGACCCCGTCCAGCGCCTCGCGAGTTCGCTGGCATCCACCGTGCCGGGCAGGAGGCTTCCCAGCTCACCGCCGATCTGAATTTGAGCATAGGTGATTTTGCATGCTCTTTCGTTGACTGAAACGATCACCGCAATCTCCGACTGCATCGGTGGCATCTCGAAAAGCGCGTCGGGAGGGCTTTCGCAAGTAACTATGGCCGTAGCTCTGAGAGTGGAGTTTTGATCCACGCCACGGCAAAGTTCTGCGGATTGCACGCGGAAACTACGAGTTTGGTTGGGCCCAGCTGGGAGCTGCTCACAAACCTGTGCTGAGGAAACTGCCCCTGCAATGAGCGGCCATTCAGGCCGCCCAACCAGAGAAAAGCAATTTGCGAAAACGGGGGCGGTCGAGGCGACGAGCGACGCCATACATACAAACAGCGCTGGGATAGGATGTTTCACGGCGCCACGCTCCTCCACGTCTTTCAGACAGTTGTAAAGCTGGATTGCGGCTTTTTCGCTTCGAACGCAGCAGGAGCCGGTTAATCGATCCGTATATGCGCCGTTTGGTCAGGCTTTTCTGGCGGGGAGGATGGGCGAGAAAACCAAAACGATTGGCGCGATAGCGCTCGTGTTTTGAGATGTAGCTTGCATGATGGCCGACATCCATCTGGTACCTTTTCACGACAACGGATGAATGAGAAAAGTTTAGTCGGCTCCAAGTTTCCTGCGTCAAATGGCATAAAAAGGGCGGCCAGAGCCGCCCTTTTTATGGAATATTTACGCCGCCCCTGGCCGATTGATCGTCAGGAAGTGACGAACGACGGGTTTGTCCGGACCAACATGGTAGGTCAGAACCTTTCCCTGCACGTCTGCATCGGCGTTGGAAACCCGCTTGTGCTGGCGGAGGTGCTCAGCCCAGGATTCCACCATGAACCACTCTACGATCTTTTCCGGATCGGCGGAATCTTCCGTCACACCCCACCCATAGGCACCATCGCGGCGGCGTTCTTGAGACAGGTGGTCGAGAGCACGCAGGAAGGCTGAACGATGCTGTTTCTCGACCTTGTACTCGATGAGGATCAGGACAGG